>NZ_BTGR01000008.1:0-212637 GCF_036985525.1 Croceitalea sp. MTPC6 | reverse complement strand
GCTGCTGATGGTGGTTCCGGTGCTTCGGAAATACTCTACCAAGAGGCCTTCCAACAGGACAGGCCATCGGTCAACAACGACTGGATATTCAAAATCCCACAGGCGGAGATCGATGCCAATCCTAATTTAACGCCTGCAGACCAAAATTAAAAAACTCATTATTTGAGTTAGTTATTGAGGCCTTTCAGCATTTTTTTGCTAGAAAGGCCTCTTTTTTATATGCCAACGAATAGTTAGTAAGAGGAGAATTTATCACCAAAAAAGGCATCTATTATGATGCCTTTTTAACTATTCTTTAGTCGTTTTTACCTACCAGCTTTAAGCCAGTTTAAATTTTGGTTTCCTTTCTTTTTTTACTGTTTTACGCTCTATTTGAGCCTCTTTATTTCTCAATCGTGCTTCTTGCTCAAAATGTGCAAACATTTCCATGGAAAATGGAGCTGCTTGCCAAACGCTTGAATAATGCTTTAACTTTTTCATATACATTTAACTTAATAGTTGTTAATTACCTGCAAATTTCTATTGGTATACATTCCTTATAACCACAGCTTTTTCCAATTTTTATGGTATTTCAACCAAAAGCAGGCTTCTGTTGATTTCTATTTTTAAAATTGAACAGGTTAGTTATGAATTTAAAATGCCTACTAAACTTATACGGTGCAAAATCGAACCAAAGTTTTACTTCTGGCGATTCTCCTCCTGAGAGCTGTAACTGGTTTTCAATCTTAAAATCTAAATATTTAAAACCATCCAAAGTTTCTTCTACACCGTCACAATAAGTAAACATATTTTGCTTCGCATTCAAATAAAAACGTAGTGTCTTGTAATTACCTGGCTTTAGTTTGAAAAAACCTTTAGATTTAAGAAAATAGCCTTCAGCCATACCTTTGGCCGGAAGAATTGTTTTTTTCCTTGGTATGTGAATCAACTCTTCTTGTTCTTTATCATTAAAGATTGTTAGCTTTTCAATATTTAACTGCATTTCTGAAATCTTTAGTTCCTTTACAATTTCAGCATGCAATATCAATTCTTTTACTGGTTTCCCATCACCATCCACAGTATTCAACACCGAATAAGGGTGAGCCATTGCTTGCCATATTGTTGGGTAGAATGTTGTCTTCTTCATATTATCTGTATTTAATTATACAATACAAAGGTGCGAAGACAACCTAAGAAAGAATACATCAAATTTCACAAATATATGTTCTATATTAACCTTATTAAGGTATATTTAGAACATATTAAGATAATATTAAATATTTATTCTAGATTATCTTGATGAATGATTATTCAGAGTAATTATCTCCTATTTGGTCCAAAACCTTAAGAAAAGTTTCAAATTCTAAAACATCCAAACCTTCTATTGCTCGTTTTCGCAGTTGGTTAGCGTCTGGTTCAATCATAGCAATGATTTCCATCCCTTTAGCTGTAAGTTCTAACTTAAATCGTTTTAAATCTCCCTCAAAACGTGTTTTAGTAATCCAGCTTTTATTTTCTAACTTCCCTATTACTCTAGAGGTTGTCGCCCTATTCCTAAAATTGGATTTTACAATATCAGACTGGGAAGCCTCTTCCCCTAATTGAAAAATACGATACAGAATAACCCATTGTTCTATGGTTAAGTCCAACTCCAGTTCTTGGAACTTTCGCAAATAGGCATCCTGCACTTTTCTTAAAACTAAGTCTAAGTGCAATCCAATTCCTGAAATTTCATCTATTTGATGTAGCATAGGTTGTCATGCTGAGCTCGTCGAAGCATTTTAACTAAATGTCACACTCCGACAAGCTCAGTGTGACATTTAGTTAAAAATTGTATCGAAAACGTTTTCATATTCCAAAAATACTTATTTTTGTTGCATTAACAACAATAATTTTAAATCATCACTAAAATATATCGCATGGAAACTACATCTATACCCAAAATACACGAGGACGCAAAAGACTTCATGCCCATAAATGGCACTGATTATATTGAGCTTTATGTAGGTAACTCTAAGCAAGCTGCGCATTTTTATAAAACAGCTTTTGGCTTTCAATCTTATGCCTACGCAGGATTACAAACCGGACTCAAAGACCGTGAAAGCTACGTGGTTGTTCAGGATAAAATACGTTTGGTATTAACTTCTCCACTAAAAAGTGGTACTGAAATTGGAAAACATATAGATACACATGGAGATGGTGTAAAAGTAGTTGCCCTTTGGGTAGATGATGCTACCTACGCTTATAATACCGCAATAAAGAATGGTGCTAAATCTTATATGGAACCTATTACCGAAGAAGATGAAGATGGAAAAGTAGTACGCGCTGGTATTTATACCTATGGGGAAACAGTCCATATTTTTGTGGAACGTAAGGATTACAATGGAACTTTTTTACCTGGCTATACTGCTTGGGAAACTCCCGATTACAATCCAGCTCCAACAGGACTTAAATATGTTGACCATATGGTAGGTAATGTTGGCTGGGACCGTATGAACCATTGGGTAGAGTTCTACGAAAAAGTGATGGGGTTTGTTAATATTCTTTCTTTTGATGATAATGATATTTCTACGGAGTATACCGCTTTAATGAGTAAGGTAATGAGCAATGGTAATGGAAGAATAAAATTCCCTATCAACGAACCAGCTGAAGGTGCTAAAAAATCACAGGTAGAAGAGTATTTGGATTTCTATGAGGGTGAAGGTGTTCAGCATATTGCGGTTGCCACAGATGATATCATAAAAACAGTTCGTGATTTAAGAAGTCGCGGTATTGAGTTCTTGACCATTCCTGATACATACTACGATGCTGTTACAGACCGTGTAGGTAAAATTGATGAAGATATAGCTCCGCTGAAAGAACTAGGAATTTTGGTAGACCGTGATGATGAAGGGTACTTGTTACAAATTTTTACCCGTCCCATAGAACCAAGACCAACAATGTTCTTCGAAATTATTCAAAGAAAAGGCGCACAATCGTTTGGAAAAGGTAACTTTAAAGCACTATTTGAAGCCATTGAGCTCGAGCAGCAGTTAAGAGGAACTTTGCATTAATCAAGTTTATAAGTTTGGAGTTTATAGGTTTATTTGTTGTGACTGTTTTTTAAACCCACAAAGTACGGTCTCAATTAAAAAGCTGTAAACGCATAAACTATAAACATTTAAACTAAAAAGATGCCTATATATCATAAACTCGGACAGTTTCCGCAGAAGCGACATACACAATTCACTAAACCCGATGGTGGTTTGTATTATGAACAACTTTTTGGAACCATTGGCTTTGACGGTATGTCGTCCTTGCTATATCACGTCCATCGTCCAACTCAAGTAAAAGAAGTTGGTAAGGCAATTGATGTAAGTCCAAAAATTGCAGAGGCAAAACATGTTAAATCTAGAAAACTAATTGGTTTTGATGTTAAACCAAAAGACGATTTTCTAGAATCTCGTGAACCCATGCTGGTTAATAACGATGTCCACATTGGATTGGCGGCTCCAAAGAAATCCCTGACCTCCTATTTCTATAAGAATTCAGATGCCGATGAGATGCTGTTTATTCACAAAGGAACTGGAACCTTAAAAACCTTTTTAGGTGATATTCCTTTTGAGTATGGAGATTATCTGATTATTCCTCGTGGAATGATTTATCAAATTGAATTTGACACTGAAGATAATCGTATTTTATATGCTGAGTCTTTTCATCCAATCTATACGCCTAAGAGATACCGTAATTGGTTTGGACAACTATTAGAGCATTCCCCTTTTTGTGAACGGGATTATAAACTGCCCGAAAATTTACAAGCGCATGATGAAAAGGGTGAGTTTGTAATGAAAATTAAAAAGCAAGGAATGCTACATAGCTTGGTCTATGCAACGCATCCTTTTGATGTTGTAGGCTGGGATGGCTATAATTATCCTTATGGGTTCTCCATTCACAATTTTGAACCTATTACGGGCCGTGTACATCAACCGCCCCCAGTACATCAAACTTTTGAGACCAGTGCTTTCGTGATTTGTTCGTTTTGCCCACGGTTGTACGATTACCATCCAAAGTCAATCCCTGCTCCATATAACCATAGCAATATAGATTCTGATGAAATGCTATATTATGTTGATGGAGACTTTATGAGCAGAACCGGTATTGGTCCCGGTTATATTTCGTTACACCCGGCAGGTATCCCACATGGACCACACCCAGGAACTTACGAAGCAAGCATTGGTAAAAAAGAAACGGAAGAGCTAGCTGTTATGATCGATACTTTTAAACCATTGCAATTAACAGAAAATGCCATGAAAATTGATGATGGCAAGTATTACAAATCTTGGATAGAATAAAAAAATAGACTAGAGATGATAGATTTGAGAAGTGAGAATATAGCACACTCTTATATCTAAAACCTTAATACTCACATCTAAATAAAATATGATTATAAATATACCCGAAAACTCAGACTTTTCAATCCATAATATCCCTTTTGGGATTTTTTCAACAAAAGACCGAAGCCCTAGAGCTGGAATAGCTATTGGAGAACATATTCTAGATTTAACTGCTGTAGCAGAACTTGACGTTTTTGAGTTTAATACCGCTGTATTTGAAAAGGAAACACTCAATGATTTTATTTCTCTTGGGAAACTAATCACTAAAAAGGTTAGAAGAGATATTCAAATCTGGTTACAAGATGACAACTCTATACTAGCAGGAAAGCCGGAACTTTTTGTCAAGCAATTAGATGCACAAATGCATATGCCGGTCTATGTAGGTGATTATACAGATTTCTACTCAAGTATAGAACACGCCACCAATGTAGGTAAAATGTTCCGTGACCCAGAAAATGCGCTTTTACCAAACTGGAAACATATCCCAGTAGGGTATCATGGCCGAGCTAGTTCCATAGTGGTTAGCGGTGAAGCTGTTCACAGACCAAAAGGACAAACTATTCCCAATGACTCAAAGCAACCAATTTTTGGACCATCGCAACGTGTGGATTTTGAATTGGAAATGGGCTTTATTACCGGGAAGAATACAAATCTTGGGGATTCCATTTCTACTACTGAAGCTGATGATTATATTTTTGGCCTAGTTTTACTTAATGACTGGTCTGCCCGCGATATACAAAAATGGGAATACGTTCCTTTAGGTCCTTTCTTGGCAAAAAACTTTGCCTCCCATATTTCTCCATGGATAGTTACTTTAGATGCATTAGCACCTTTTACAGTTTCTGGTCCTAAGCAAGAACCTGAAGTACTTCCATATTTAGAGTACGAAGGTGATAAAAACTATGATATTAATTTAGAAGTAGCCATCACTCCAGAGGGGAGTGAAGAACAAACTGTTTGCCATTCCAACTTTAAGTATATGTATTGGAATATGGCTCAGCAATTAGCGCATCATACCGTAAATGGATGTAATATTAATATTGGAGATCTTTATGGTTCTGGCACAATTTCTGGAAAAGATGAAAACTCTTATGGTTCCATGCTGGAATTAGCTTGGATGGGTACAAAACCGTTACAAATGAAAGATGGTAGTGAGCGCAAGTTCATTAATGACGGTGATACCGTCACCATGAGAGGATTTGCTGAAAAAGATGGAAAAAGAGTTGGTTTTGGTGAAGTTTCAGCTAAGATTTTACCAGCTAAATAAAATTAAATAGTCATTTCGAAATGAGCGAAGAGATTGAGAAATCTGAGTAATTGAAGTTTGAGATTTCTCACATTCGTTCGAAGTGACATAGCGACTTTCTACTATTATGACAAAAACCATTGACCCTAACTCAATAGCCCAACCAGAACTCCATGCTTATTTGTTATCAGCTGTAGCTCCCCGCCCCATTTGTTTTGCAAGTACCATTGATGCCGCTGGGAACGTGAATTTGAGTCCCTTTAGCTTCTTCAATGTATTTAGCTCTAATCCTCCAATAATGATTTTTTCACCTGCCAGAAGTGGTCGTGATAATTCATTAAAACATTCTCATCAAAATGTAAAAGAAGTTGCCGAGGTTGTCATTAATATTGTGAACTACCCTATTGTTGAGCAAATGTCTTTGTCCAGTACGGCATATGATAAAGGGGTAAATGAATTTACAAAAGCAGGACTTACCCAAGTACCTAGTGAAAAAGTAAAACCACCAAGAGTAGGCGAAGCCCCAGTTGCTTTTGAATGTTCTGTGACAGAAGTAATTGAACTAGCTGATACTCCAGGAGCGGGTAATTTAATTCTCGCTAAAGTGGAACTTATCCATATTAATGAAGCTTACCTCACAGATGGTCAGTTAGATACCCAAAAATTGGATTTAGTCGGCCGTATGGGGGGAAGTTGGTATACACGTTCTAGTAGAGATTCCTTGTTTGAGATTCCAAAGCCTATTAGAACAAAAGGTATCGGAGTGGATGCTCTTCCAAAAAGTATTCGCAATAGTCCTGTTTTAACTGGAAATAATTTAGGGCGTTTAGGCAATGTAGAAGAACTCCCTAGTCAGATAGAAATTAAGGATGTTACCAAAATACAAGCGGTTCAATCCACAAATAACCGTAAAGAATTGCACCTATTGGCAAAAGAGGTTTTAGAAGCAGGTGATACCAAAAAAGCTTTAGCTATCCTTATCCACGCAGAAAAACTTGATTGATGAGTAAAACTATTGAATCGATATTTAAATCGTATTTAAAGCCAAAAGAAGTTTACCAAGGAGGTAAAAACCCTCCTGTATCTAGTGGTAAAAAAATCTACAAACTCTCCTCTAATGAAAATCCTTTAGGGCAATCCCCAAAAGCAACAGAAGCTTTATTAAAAGCTGCAACACACATTGATGTGTATCCCGACCAAACCGATATTCGCTTGCGTGAAGCATTAGTAAAAGATTTTGATGGTCAATTAGATGTGAATCAATTTATTTGCGGAAATAGCGGTTCTGAAATCATTGACATGCTGCTAAGGGCTTTTATCAATGAAGGTGATGAAGTAATTTATTCCAATCCATGCTTTTTACCTTATGCCGTTTTTTCCAGATGGTATGGCGCAAAACAGGTTGATATCCCCTTGTTATATCCAAGTTATGATTTAGATATTGAAGGGATTTTAAATGCAATTACCGAAAAAACTAAAATCATTTTTTTAACCAGTCCTAATAACCCTACTGGAACTTATATCCCAAAATCAATCTTAGACGATTTCTTTAATCGAATCCCTAAGAATATTGTTATTGTTTTTGATGAGGTATATCGGCATTTTGCAGATGCCGAAGACTATATTTCAGGGCTTCCATATGTGAAAGATGGCCATAATGTAATTGCCATAAATAGCTTTTCCAAAACCTATGGTCTTGCTGGTCAACGAATTGGGTATTGCTACACTACTGCCATTGTTGCAAATTATATTCGCCAAATTCATAAACCTTTTTTGCTCCCAATAACTTCCATCGAAGCTGCAATAGGCGCATTAAATGACACTGATTTTATTGCTGAAACTGTTAAAACTGTATTGGAAGGCAGAAAATATTTGGCTAATGCCTTCGCTTCGCTCGGAATAAGATACTGGCCTTCGCAGGGTAATTTCTTTATCATTGACCCTCCATTACCAGAGTTTGAATTTACCGATATGCTTATGGAGCAAGGAATTATGGTAAGACCAGTTTCTCAATTTGGTGCTCCTGGAAAAGTTAGAATTACTATCGGTACTCAAGAAGCAAATGAAGCTCTAATTAAAGCACTGAAAAAATAAAGCTCGTTGAAAAACCAACGAGCTTAAAAACTATTTTGTTTAACTACAGGTTATTGTCTTGTAAAGACTACTTCAGTTCCCGTATAATTTTCAGCATTTATATCATCACCGGCCAAAATAAGTGTATTACCTTCTAGTTGAACGGTAATGGTTTCTTCTTCAAGGTCCTCATTGATAAAAGTTAATTGATTCCCAACTAAAGACCAAGTCGTAGTTTCAACATCACTCTGATTAGGACATGGAACATCTAAACCAGTAGGACCAGCATTTACTTCAATATAATTAACCTTATTGTCTGCAGTAGCAGTACCATCTGCATTAAATGTAAAGCTTACCAAAAAACAGCTTTCTTCAACCAACTGGTCGACAATTTCATCAGCCAAATTTAATGAGGTATCATTTGGGTCTTCTTCAAAACGAACATCAGTCATGTTCCAAGTCCCTACCAATGCCGAAGCCTCAAGCATACCATCATTTTCATTATCTGTTGAACAACTAGCTAAAAACAAAAGTGCTATAATTGCTGTTATACCTTTTTTCATGTTTAATTTTTTTAATTCTTACGGTTAAGAAACGAAAAAAAGCAAACAATAGTGTGCTGTAGCTAAATTGCTAATTACAATATGAATCTGTATGTAGCCTTTAAAAGAAAGATATTTTGCGGTTTTTGTCCAAAAATATTATCGTTCAAACTAGTAAGGAGTCCTTCACCTGGGTTACCTGATTGTGATACGTCTTGCGACCATACCAAAAAGATTTCAGAACCTGGAATATACTCCCAACGAACCACCAAATTTGAACGAAACTGTACAAAAGAAAAGTCAGGGTTTCCAAAACTAAAGTCTGTTACGCCATCCAAATTTTCATCTACACTATAAGAATCATCTGCAAATGAAATTTGATTGGTATCATACTGTAAAAAACGGTCTTCAAAGTTCTTTGCCGTGGCATTGGTAACATGTTTGAAGTTTGAATAGCGTCCTCTTGAAATAAAAGGTTGTCCCCAATATTGTACTGTTAGGTTAGGATTGATGTTAAAATTCAATCGGACTGACATGCTTAAAGTCCGTTGTTCGATTTGTCCGTTCAAATAGCGAACACCATCATCCGTATCAATATTATTAATGTATTGAAGCTTATCATTATTTATACTATATTCTGGAAACACTGAAATTCTTAGTGCATCAATAGGTTGGTATCTAAATCCAAATTCAACATAATATCTACGAATTGAATTATCCAATGCTTTACGTCCATTGTGAAAAAGATTAAATCTCAATTTTTTACGACCATCGGTTCCAATACCATTCCAAAAAGTAACTTCTGGAGTTAAACGCAATCTTGGTCCACCGCGTAAAGCAAAATTTGAATATCTAACAGGGGCATAATTAAACCCAACATTAGAAAACCAATTGTTTGCCCAATTTTGCCATGAATTAGTATTAAATCGAAGTTCGTTATGATTACCAGCAAAATCCCATGCACTCCAATGGTTATAATTAATCCCGACCCTTCTAAAAGTACTGTCCGGTTTTAAAGTCTGGTATCCTATCCATGTATAATGACGAATATCATCCGCTTGCCGTTGAAAGCCTATATCGTTTAGTTCCAATTCTGGAGAGCGCCAAGTTCCCCCACTCTCAAAACGCCAGTGCCCATTACCTATTTTTCCAATTTGAACATTTCCTCCAGAGCCTGTTAGTGATGTTTTATCCTCATCAACTTCAACATGTTCTGCGTCAACTCTTTGAAATAATCTAGTTATGGATTGTTGCGTATTTTGTATGGCCTCTTCACTACCCTGAACATGACTTAGAATTACATTACCTCCAAAATACCAGTCCCTATTGTTCCACTGATGTTTAAAATCTAATCCACCTGTATATGCTGATTTATGAAGAAAATTTAAACCTTCGGTAAGATCATCCCTATTTGTTGCAGTAAATACACCTCCTATATATGAGTTACGGTCATTAAAGTCTTTTTGAGCTCGGCCAACAAAATAATTGGTCAATGGCTCAACCACCTCTCTTCTTCTTTCTCCATTATTGTCTATTGTTGCATATTTTTTTGCCGTCACACTTTCCAAAACTCCAATAGCCCAACCATCTTTTGTCTTTCCACTGAACTTAGCAGCACCAATAATCTGAGTATTATCCGGAATATCAACAAACTCTCCATCATTAGTATCAGGGAAACCTTGCGGACTTCTACCAATTCTTCTTGAGTAAAAAACATTATCGGACCCAAAAGTGTTACCAGCTTCAGATCTTGAAACATTAAAATCAAAAATATTCTTGTTTTCCACAAAAAATGGACGTTGTTCCCGGAAGAAAATCTGAAACCCATCTAACGCAATTGCAGAGGGGTCTGCTTCAACTTGACCAAAATCTGGATTTACGGTAAGGTCTAAGGTCAAATCATTGGTAATACCAATTTTGGCATCTAAACCAACTGCTAAATTTGTTTCATTACCATCCCTAAATGGATTCCCTTCTTCAGCCTCATAAGTTTCACCACTTGCAACGGTGTATGGTTGAATTTCTAGTTGTTTCTGCGGTTCTATATTCTTAAGCCCATGTAATTCGCCAAACTCGCTTACCCATCCTGGTTGATCAATTGGCTTTCGTTGCCATAAAGATCTTTCTTCAGCTCTAAAAAATCTTCTTGTAGACTGCAAGCCCCAAACCTGGTTTTCTGAACTTCCAAACTTTAATTGACTCAATGGAATACGTAACTCAGCCGTCCATCCTTCATCATCAATGTTGGTTTTAGTATACCAAATAGGATTCCAACTACCATCCCAATTGTTACCATTGTTAGAAATAAATTCATCCCCTTTTACACCCGCAGCTGTAACGGTAAATGAAAATGCGGTACGTTTATCATGGTAACTATCAATGTTAAACTCTACCCAATCCCCTTCAAAACCATCTCTTCTAGACAATCTCTTAATTATCTTATCTGGTTCGGCATCATAGCAGCGCACTCCTATATATAGGTTCTTATCGTCATAGACAATCTTAAATTTAGTCTGGTAACTGGGCGGTGTGTTTTCGTCAGGTTGATTTTCAATATAGTCTCCAGTCCATTCCACTTTGTTCCATACTTCATCATTTAATAAACCATCTATAGCAGGTGATGGTTCTGAACCTACATGATCAGTAACATAAATTTTTTTAGGTACTACTTCAGTGGTATCTTGCGTTTGTTCAGTTTCCTGGGCATTTAAAATAATTGTGAGAAGAAAGAAAGCAAAAAGAAAGGTTGGATTTCTCAAGACGTTCGTTTTTTGATTGATGTGCATTAAAGACTCGCGTAAACCATAAGAGTTACAGTAAAATTGAGTTTTAAGATTTTTTTAACATACATCGTAATTTGCTATATTATGTATTGAATTTTAGGGTCAAAAAAATTAAAAAATATTCTTTCTCAACCATTTGCAATTCAATCTAATAATTGTACATTTGCACCCCGTTATTTGGGAACGATTACAAAATTTAATACTTTTTAGAGAAGTGGATACATTAAGTTACAAAACTATTTCTGCCAATAAAGCTACTGTTGACAAGCAATGGGTATTGGTTGATGCTGAAGGACAAACGTTAGGTAGGTTGGCTTCTAAAGTTGCCAAAATACTAAGGGGAAAATATAAAACAAATTATACTCCCCATGTAGATTGTGGCGACAGTGTAGTTGTCATCAATGCAGAAAAAGTTCAAATGAGCGGCAATAAGTGGGAGGACAAAACCTACTCTAGATATACTGGCTACCCAGGTGGTCAACGTTCTACCAGTGCTTCTCAGCTATTGGAGAAACATCCTGAACGAATTATAGAAAAGTCTGTAAAAGGAATGCTTCCTAAAAATAAATTGGGTGCTGACTTGTTCAGAAATTTAAAAGTATATGCTGGAGCTGAGCATGGACAAGAAGCTCAAAAACCTAAAGCGATTAACTTAAACGACTACAAATAATGGAGGTTATTCATAAAATAGGAAGAAGAAAAACAGCTGTAGCTCGTGTATATGTTTCCGAAGGAAAAGGAAATATTACCGTTAATAAAAGAAAGTTGGAAGAGTATTTTTCAACAGCTACATTACAATATAAAGTAAAACAGCCTTTTACACTTACTGAGACTGACGGAAACTACGATGTTAAAGTAAATGTATATGGAGGTGGAATCACTGGTCAAGCAGAAGCAGTTCGTTTAGCATTATCTAGAGCAATGTGCGAAATTGATGCGGAGAACAGAAGCATCCTAAAACCAGAAGGTCTATTGACTAGAGACCCAAGAATGGTGGAGCGTAAAAAATTCGGTCAGAAGAAGGCACGTAAGAAGTTCCAGTTCTCTAAACGTTAATCAAAATTTACTGGGCATTCTTTTCAGGGATATCTATATTATATTTTTTCTAACAAAGTTCATTGAAAGTCTTCGTCAACTGGTGAAGACAATTAAAAAATCCCATACAGCCAACCCTGTTGGTGGCTTATAAAAAGCCTTGGGTAAATTAGTTTAGCATCTAAATGGTGAAGGCTTCCACAACTTAGTTTTGGATACCACTTTACCATTGCTAATTCAAAAGAACGTAAACTAAATTTTAAAATGGCGAAAGTCGAAGTAAAACAATTATTAGAAGCAGGTGTACATTTTGGACACCTTACAAGAAAGTGGAATCCCAACATGGCTCCTTACATCTACATGGAGCGTAACGGTATTCACGTTATCAATCTTTACAAAACAGCAGCAAAATTAGAAGAAGCCAACGAGGCTTTAAAGAAAATTGCTGCATCAGGAAGAAAAATCCTTTTTGTAGCTACCAAAAAACAAGCAAAAGACATTGTTGCTGAAAAAGTATCCAATGTAAACATGCCGTACATCACGGAAAGATGGCCTGGTGGTATGTTGACCAACTTTGTTACTATTAGAAAAGCCGTTAAAAAAATGGCTTCTATTGATAGAATGAAGAAAGATGGAACTTTTAACACACTTTCTAAGAAAGAGCGTTTACAGGTAGATCGCTTAAGGGCAAAATTAGAGAAGAACTTAGGTTCTATTTCTGAAATGACACGTTTACCGGGTGCAATTTTTATTGTTGATACCATGCGTGAGCATATTGCTGTTAAAGAAGCTCAAAAATTGAATATTCCAATTTTTGCAATGGTAGACACCAACTCCGACCCAAGACCTATTGACTTTATTATCCCTGCCAATGATGATGCGGGTAAATCCATAGAAGTTGTTATGGGTTCTGTAACAGAGGCTGTCGCTGAAGGTCTTGCAGAAAGAAAAGCTGACAAGCAAGGTGAAAAAGAAGGAAAAGAAGAAACAAAGGCTAAAGAACCAAAAGCGGAGAAAGCAGTTGAGAAAAAAGCTGCTCCAGTTAAAGAAAAAGTAGAAGCTACTCCTAAGAAAGAGAAGGCTGCTGAAACTAAGGAAAAACCAAAGAAGAAAGCTGCGAAAAAAGCTGATGATTTGACTAAAGTGGAAGGTATAGGTCCAAAAGCTGCCGAAGCATTAGTTGCTGCTGGAATTGCTACTTATGCTGATTTAGCCAAAGCAAAACCAGAAGCTATAAAAGCCACCCTTACTGATGCTAGTCCAAGATTAGCGCACTTAGAGCCAACCTCATGGCCTAAACAAGCTAAAATGGCAGCAGATGGCAAATGGGACGAGCTAAAAGAATGGCAAGACAACACCAAAGGTGGTGTTGAAGACTCTGAAGAGTAAAACATTGACAAAAACAAAACACGATTAAAGTGTTTTAACATATATAATTTTAAAAAAAAGTACACAAATGGCAAAGATTACAGCCGCTGAAGTAAATAAGTTAAGAAAAACTACCGGAGCTGGAATGATGGATTGTAAAAATGCATTAGTTGAAGCTGAAGGTGATTTTGATAAAGCAATTGAGATTCTTCGTAAGAAGGGCCAAAAAGTTGCTGCGAAAAGAGCAGATAGAGATTCTTCTGAAGGTGCAGCAATTGCAAAAGTAGACGCTGACAATAGCAATGGTGTCATTATTTCTTTAAACTGCGAAACAGATTTTGTAGCTAAAAATGAAACTTTTATAACATTAGCTAATGATTTAGCAGACCTAGCATTAGGTTTTGACAACAAAGATGCTTTTATGGAAGCTTCTTTCAATGGCATGACCGTTGCTGAAAAATTAACTGAACAAACTGGGGTAATCGGTGAAAAAATCGAAATTGGAAGTTTCGAAAAATTAAATGCTCCTTTTGTGGGCTCATATATCCACGCAGGTAATAAGATTGCAACTTTAGTTGGTCTTTCAGCTGCTGTAAATGGTGCTGCTGAAGCAGCTAAGGATGTTGCCATGCAAGCTGCGGCAATGAATCCTGTTGCTTTAAATGAAGATGGTGTAGACCAATCTGTTATTGATAAGGAAATAGAGATTGCAAAAGATCAATTAAGACAAGAAGGTAAGCCAGAGGCAATGTTGGACAATATTGCAAAAGGAAAGATAAAACGCTTCTTTAAAGACAATACTTTGGTAAACCAAGCTTTTATTAAAGATAGTAAACAAAGTGTTGCCCAATATGTAAAATCCGTTGATTCTAGTTTAGAAGTAACTGGTTTCTCTAGGGTAGCTTTAGGATAAGAAATAAATCTGTTACTTATTCAAAAAGCCCTGATTTATAATCAGGGCTTTTTTTATTTGGAAACCTTTTTTACTTAGTTCTTAACACCTTAAGCCTTTCAATCGCATGCTTATTATCTGGGTTTAATGCCAATGACTTTTCATAATTAAGTATAGCAATGGTTTTATTTCCCAGATATTCATTGCCTTCTGCAAGGCTATCCCACACATTCCAAGATTTTGGATACTCCCTTGTATTCAACTCAAACACTTTTAGGGCTGTATTCTGATTACCTAATCGAAATAACATATATCCAATGCTATTTAAGCAGTTCTCAAAATCTACTTGTTTGTATTTCTTATTATTCTTAAGAGTATTATAATAACTAAACAATTTCTCAAAACTTTCATTACTTGCTTTATCCAATAACCCCTCAAAGACAAAATTATTCCCATCATAAATATCATCATTGACCAGACTTGCCAAATGGTTAATGGTATTTTCTATGTTGTAATAACTTTCCAATCCATTTGATAAAAAAATAATACTGATATTGTCTTTAGGAAAGATACGATATGCCGTTACCAGTGAACCTGAGAATCCATACGAAAAATGGCCGTTAAGATTATGCACGTCCCAACCAAAAACAAATTCTTTATTATCGTTCCCATAATCGAAAAATTCAAACATTTTATTTTTTGTTTTTTCAGACAAAAACTTGTTCTCTTCAAATTTTTTGTTCCATTCAACATAATCTTTAAGGGTAAGGTTAAGTCCGTTTGCTGATAGCATATAGCTTCCTTGCAAATAACTATTATCAATAATCAATTTTCCGTTTCTAAAAGGAAAATATGGTGTTACCCTATTCTTGACAATGTCTCTAGAATCAGAAGAGAGAAAGGTAGTATTATCTACATCATCCCAAAATTGATTTCTAAGAATATAATCTTCAATATTTTCATTGGTGACTTTTTCAACTACCCGCTGAACCAACCAAAAATTGGTTTGATTATAGTCATACTTTTCCCCTGGCAAAAAACTAATCTCTTGATCAATCACTTTTTCCACTGCCTCCTCTTCAGTAAGATTCTCAAAATCCATAATAGGAGCCATATCAGGTAATCCTGAAGAATGCGTTAACAAGTGTTTTAATTGAATGGTACCCCAAGTTTTTGGAATATCATCTAAATACATCGAAAGCTTATCTTCCAATGAAAGCTTGTTCTTTTCAATCAATTGAAAAACTGCAACTGTAACAATGGTTTTAGTTAACGAGTATACCCTGAAAATAGATTTGTCTGACACAGGCACATCATGCTCTATATTAGCATTACCATAATATGCTTCATGTACGGTTTTCCCATCTTTTGCTATAGCAACTGCTGCTCCAGGTATACCATATCGATTGGAAATTTTTAAAACATACTCGTCAATCCTATCATTTAAAGTAGAAGGTCTAATCTGGGCTTGACAAAAATTCGACATAAAGAATAGTGCCAGTAGAAGTGGTAATTGTTTCATCTCTTATTTATAATAGTGAGTTATTTACTTTCGAATATATCTATCACAGTGCTCTAAAGCCTTTTTAAAAAAGTCAAATGCTTTAACTTATTTTGATTTGATAATTATATCACCATTAAAAGTCTTGAACAACATCTCGGGGCCACCACCATTTATTTTTCCCTTAACCCATTGCTCAACCTTTACCTTATAACTTCCTCTATTTGAACTTCTATCTACATCTGGCTTATTTTCAGAAATATTCATGTCAAAATCTGTATACACATCTCCCATATCTGATTTTGCCTTAACGTTTGCCTTCAAAGAACTTGGAAAAGTAACCTCAACATTACCATTAAAACTGCTAAATGCCATATCGGCACCATTTGCGATACTATTAAAATTGACTTTCAATTCACCATTAGTGGTATTGGCGCTAGCGGAACCACTAATATCTTTTAATGTAATCTCCCCATTTACGTTACTAATTTCCATCTCTCCATTTACACCCTCAACATAAATATCCCCATTGTTTACTGTTTCTAACTTTAGTGAAAAGTTGACTGGCACTTTTATGTCAAAATCGGTTTTATTGTTCCATAATTCATTATGTATCCTTACAACATTATCATTTTCTTCTGCCGAAATATTTAAAGATGAACCAGATATTTTCTTCATCCCTTTTTTTCCACAGTCATCACAGTCTTTATCGTTTTCATGAACGGTTGCCTTCACGATAACTTCTTTTCCGCTGTATGCAACGACATTTATTGAACCTGAAATTTGATCCACTGACAATACCCCTGGACTGTTAGGATTACTTAAGGGAATGGTAAACAAGTCTATTTTTTTCTCTTGGGCGCTGGATATACATACCGCTAAGAATCCAACTACTATTGCTATCAACTTTAAATTTTTCATGATTGTTATATTTTTTTGATGAATACGTTTCCATTTAATGTTTCAAAATCATAGTCAATACCTCCCTTGCCTATTTGTACAACAGGTTTTGACTCATACTTAAATTTTGCTTTATTGTTCTTAGATGATTTATTGGTTCTATTGAACTGCTTTTCAATTTCGAAATCAGTGAACAGTTCCCCGTTCATACTCTTAAAAGAAACATCCGCGGATAACGCATTTTGATAAGTGACATTTATATCTCCATTTAGAGAATAATATTTAGACGCATTTGTAGGGTTATCAGCATAAGTTATCTCAACTTCGCCATTAATACAGTGAACCTTAGTTTGCCCAGTTATATTTATCAGTGAAATACCTCCATTTACATTATTAGCTTTAATGAAATCCCCTCGCATATTCTTAACCGTCACTTCACCATCGTTTACGGTACTTATATCTAATTTGATATTCTTTGGGACTTTTAAAGTGAAATCTGTTTGATGTTTATAAGCTGGTTCCTCATAATTATTACACCAATTATATCGCAACCCTTCTTCATCAAACTCCATATATGGCGCACTAGGGTGAATAAAAATTTTATTTCCTCTTTCCAAAACTTTTATAATCAATTCTTTTTTACCCGTTTCTAGATCTGAAGTATTATCTGCAGTAATTTTTTTATCGACTACAAGTTGAATTTGATTTCCTTCATAGCCTTCTACTTTAACAGACCCGAAAATATTATTTAGAATCAAGGTGTTTTCTTTACTATTGCTTTCAAAAGCAATCTCCTTTTTTATTTGTTCTTTAAACGTTGCCTCTTGTGCGTTAACAAAATGTACAGCAATAAAAGCTGTAAGTAGACTTGTTAGAATTGTTTTTTTCATTTGATTAAATTTTATGCCCTACAACTAGGACCGTTCGTAATTTGATTTTGGCCCAGTATGGGCTGATGAATAAACTATATAATTGATTGAATTGTACTCTCTATTTTCTTTTTTACCGTTGTGTCCAATTGTTGGTTTTGCAACAGTTTTTTAAATGGCGCAATAGATTTTTTCTCCTGTAATGCAGCCATTAAATTTGCCAAAGTGACCTGGATGATTGGCGATTCTTGATTGGGAATAGATTGTACCAAACCTTGTCTAACCTGAGGGTTTTCCACATAATTAGTCAAAGATTCAATAGCGGCCAGTCTCACATTTACATTGCTATCTCTATTTAATGTTTGCAATAAAGCCTTGATAACTATTTTATCTGCTTTATCAAACTTATTTGCTTCACTTACACCTTGCAATCTCTTATTGGCAGAGGGTTGTTCTAACAATGTCAATACCAATCTTTCCCGCACTTCTTTAGTTTCATTATTAGAAGCCACACTTGTTACTTGCTGAGTATCCATTTCATCAGAATTCAGAAAATATCCTATTGAAAGTCCAATCCCCAGTAAAATAATGCTGTAAGCAAATTGAGGGCTCCATAAAAATTTAAGTTTACTTAAAAACCCTTCGGGGCTCCTATTCTCACTTACTTCTTTTTTAGCTACTTCAGCATTTAATTTTTCAAAAAATTGAACATCCATTTGTTGGGATGGCTCAGGGACAGCCATTTCATTTGTATGAGACCATAGTTTAGCAAGTTCCCCTAGTTCTAATTGTTGTTTAGGATTCCTTTTCAAGTATTGCTCAAATGTCGCTTTATCTTCTTCGTTAATATCTCCCCTGATATAATCTATTACCTTAATCTCAAATTCTTCTTTTTCCATAACTAAGCTGATTCTATTTGTAGATATATGGTTCTCAATTCTTTTAATGCGCGGTGTGCTTTAACTTTTGCAGCACCTTCACTACAACCTATAATTTTACCTATTTCACTAAATTTCAACTCTTTGAATTTACTCAACACCAAAACCTCACGTTTATCCGGGTCCATTTTGTGCATTGCCTTTTTTAAGGTTTTCAATTCCTCTTTTCGCATTACAGCTTCTTCTGTATTTGTACCATCATCCAATTTATATTCAACAGTGGAAATTTGATAGTCACTGTTTTGCTTTTTATTCTTTTTAAAATAATCGTAACTAATATTTCTAGCCATACTAAACATCCAAGCCGCAAATGAACCTTCACCAGTAAATGTATGTTTGTACTTAAGCATTCTCATAAATACATTTTGCACCAAATCTTCACTTAAAGCAGCATCTGAATTCATATTGTAAAAAAAGCCAAACAACCTTTTTTTGTGACGTTCATAGAGCAAACCTAGTTTCTGGATGTCTCCAGATTTTACTTTCAGCATTAATGCATTGTCGGTTAGTGTTTGCATTAGTTTTTAATGGTTTTCAAAAGGATAAACTGCTCTTTTTAGAAAAGGTTACAGAAATTATAATTTTTTAATTACAATTATCAAGAATTCACCGTAATTACAACCGATCAGTCATAAATTATTTTGATTATTTTTGTTCGGATTTCAAAAAAGCGGTAGATGCAATACAAAAGAATTCTTTTAAAATTAAGCGGTGAAGCTTTAATGGGTGACCAACAATATGGCATTGACCCAAAAAGAATTGCTGAATATGCAGAAGATATTAAGGCGGTAATGGAAAAAGGCGTGGAGCTTGCTATCGTAATTGGTGGGGGAAATATTTTTAGAGGACTAGCGGGAGCAAGCCAAGGTATGGACCGTGTACAAGGAGATCATATGGGTATGTTGGCAACAGTCATAAACAGTTTGGCCTTACAAAGTACATTAGAAATTCAAGGGGTAGAAACTAGAGTGCAGAGCGCCATAAAAATTAATGAGGTTGCGGAACCTTTTATTCGAAGAAGGGCAATGCGCCATTTAGAAAAAGGACGTGTTGTTATTTTTGGAGGAGGTACCGGAAACCCCTATTTTACAACGGATTCTGCTGCTGTTCTTAGAGCTATAGAGATTAAAGCTGATGTAATTTTAAAGGGAACCAGAGTAGATGGTATTTATACGTCTGACCCAGAGAAAGATAAAAACGCAACTAAGTTTGACAATCTTTCCTTTAAAGAAGCACTAAATAAAGGACTTAAGGTAATGGATACTACGGCCTTTACGTTAAGCCAAGAAAATGAGCTGCCAATAATTGTATTTGATATGAACACTAGAGGTAATTTAATGAAAATTGTTTCTGGGGAAAATATTGGAACACTTGTAAATGTATAGTACTGGCATAAAAATTGGTTGGTAAACTTAAAATAATAAGATTATGAACGAAGAGGTAACTTTTATACTTGATTCTACAACTGAAAGTATGGACGGGGCAATGTCCCATCTAGAGAAAGCTTTTATAAAAATAAGAGCTGGTAAGGCTAACCCTGTTATGCTATCTACGGTAATGGTAGAATATTATGGCTCTCCTACTCCATTATCTCAAGTTTCTAATATTAACACTCCTGATGGCAGAACCATTTCTGTACAACCTTGGGAGAAAAGCATACTTCAAGATATAGAGACTGCAATCATTAATTCCAACCTTGGCTTTAATCCAATGAACAATGGTGAAATGATTATCATAAATGTCCCACCATTGACCGAAGAAAGAAGGCGTGATTTAGTAAAGCAGGCTAAAGCTGAAGCTGAGGATGCCAAAGTAAGTATTCGTAGTGCGCGCCAAGAAGCGAACAAAGAATTAAAAAAATTGGACATTTCCGAAGATTTATTGGCCAATGCTGAAGTGGATGTACAAGAACTCACCGATAAGTATAGCAAAAAAGTAGATGATGTCCTTGATGCGAAAGAGGCAGAAATAATGAAAGTATAGTCTTTTCTCAAAGATAATACTGCAGTCTTTCCTTAGGTACAGAACTAATGATTTTCTACCTTTGCGACCAATAAAAATGGAATGCTAAAAGAGTTTTTTCAAGGATTTTGGTCTGGTTTAGCACGTTTAATCCTTCGCAATAGAATATTAATTTTACTGGTAATTACTGGCGCTACAATTTTTTTGGCAATGCAATGGAAAAACATGCGTTTTTCCAATACAGAGGCAAATATTCTTCCAGATGACCATCCTGAAACCGTACAATACGAGGCTTTTGTGAAGCTTTTTGGCCAAGAGGATAATGCCATTGTCCTTGCCGTTCGTGATACTTTACTCTTTCAACCTGATAATTTTAATCGCTGGAACAAATTTAGTAAGCAGTTTGAAGCTGTCCCAGAAACCGATTTTGTCATCTCTACCGACAATCTAAAGGAGTTGGTCAAAGACAATGAGAAACAAGAATTTTTCCTTAAACCTTTAATCACTTCGGAAGTTAAAACGGCAGAAGAAGTAAATACCATAAAAGAGCATTTATTTAATGATTTGCCCTTTTATGAGAATTTACTCTTTAACAAAGAAAGTGGCTCAGTGAGAATGGTCGTCTATATGGACAAGGACATTCTCAATGAACCTGTTAGAAATGAGTTTATTTTAAATGACCTGGAAGGGCTTGTTGAAGACTTTGAGAAGGAGACTGGTTTGGATGTTCGGGTTTCGGGCATGCCCTATATACGCACATGGAATTCAAAAATTATTATCGATGAAATAGGAATCTTTATCCTTGGCGCATTATTGGTTACTTCAATTATATTTTTCTTTTTCTTTAGGAGTTTTAGAGCTACGTTCATATCTATGTTCGTGGTAATCATAGGTGTTATGTGGGCCTTTGGTATTCTAGGTTTGTTTAAATATGAGATTACCATTCTCACGGCATTGATTCCTCCTCTAATCATTGTAATTGGGATTCCCAATTGTATTTTCTTAATCAATAAATACCAACAAGAGGTAAAAAAACATGGAAATCAAGCACTTTCATTGCAACGTGTGATTTCCAAGATAGGGAATGCTACCTTAATGACCAATGTTACCACTGCTTCTGGTTTTGCAACATTCATCATTTTAGATAGCGATTTGCTCAAAGAATTTGGTATTGTAGCATCCATAAATATCCTATGCATTTTTATGCTATCCTTATTGATTATTCCTATTCTTTATAGTTTTATGCCCTTGCCTAAAACCAAGCATTTAAAACACTTAAACAAAAAATGGATTGATATGTTCGTCAATTGGATGGAGCGTATCGTTAGAAATAACCGTATTGCGGTATACATAACTTCGGTGATTGTTTTAGTGTTAAGCATTATCGGTATTTATCAGATTGAGATTACTGGAAGTAGAATTGAAGATTTACCAAAAAACACCAAATTCGTTAATGATGTCCGTTTTTTTGAAGAGGAATTCGATGGTATCATGCCTGTGGAAGTTGTTGTGGATACCAAACAGAAAAATGGAATTTTAAAACCTGCAACGCTGCGTCGCATGGACCAACTGGGTAATGAGATTACAGAAACTCCAGAGCTCTCCAAGTCAGTTTCCGTTGTTAATTTGGTGAAATATTCCAAACAGGCGTTTTATAATGGGATTCCAAAATACTATCAATTGCCCACTTCCCAAGAGAACACCTTTATCATGGATGTTGCTAGAAAATCTGCTGATAATGGCAATCTATTAGAGAGTTTTGTTGATAGTGCTGGGCAAACGGCTCGAATGACCACTTTTATGCGTGATGTAAAAACTGAACGCATGGAAGAAATTGAGGAAGATTTGATTAAATCCATTGCCAAGATATTTCCATCGGAGCGCTATAATGTTTTTATAACGGGAAAAGCATTATTGTTCTTAAAAGGCACAAAGTACCTCGTCAAAAACCTTCTACTGTCTTTGGCATTGGCAATTGGTCTTATCTCTTTGTTTATGGCCTACCTGTTTCGTTCTTTTAGAATGATATTGATTTCTTTGGTACCCAACTTGCTTCCTTTGGTTATCACCGCAGGACTTATGGGGTATCTTGGAGTTCCCATAAAACCTTCAACAATTTTGGTGTTTAGCATTGCTTTTGGTATTTCTGTGGATGATACCATTCACTTTTTGGCCAAATACCGTCAAGAGCTAATTGCCAATCGTTGGCAAATAAAGAAGTCGGTGTATAATGCTTTACGAGAAACCGGTGTGAGTATGTTCTATACCTCCATAGTTCTCTTCTTTGGTTTTTCGGTATTTATTGTTTCCAGTTTTGGCGGTACTAAAGCTTTGGGAGGCTTAGTATCAGCTACTTTGCTGTTTGCTATGTTAGCAAATCTAATATTGCTTCCTTCACTTTTGCTTTCACTTGAAAAAAGTATTGCCAACAAGAAAGTATTGAAAAAACCTCAAATAAATATTTTGCCAAAAGAAGATGAAAATTCAGAAGGTAAATAGCAATTACAAACTTCGCTTTCTTTAGTCAAAAACCTATCTTTGAATCTTAATTTATATGCTTGAGAATGAAACTCTTTTCTGTTAAAGAATTACTTGCCACGCAACCTTCTTCGCAACAAGTGGAAATCAATGGTTGGGTTAAAACCTATAGGAGCAACCGATTTATTGCCTTAAATGATGGTTCAACTATCAACAACATCCAATGTGTAATCGATTTTGAAAACTTTGACGAAGAGCTTATAAAAAGCATTTCAACTGGTGCAGCAATTAAAGTCATTGGTTCATTGGTTGAAAGTCAAGGAAAAGGACAACAAGTAGAAATACAGGTTAAGGAATTATCCATACATGGAAGTGCAGATGCTGACAGTTACCCAATTCAACCTAAAAAACATTCATTAGAATTTTTACGAGAAAAGGCACACTTGAGGGTAAGAACCAATACATTTTCAGCAGTTATGCGTGTTCGTTCAGCATTATCTTATGCAGTTCACACCTATTTTCAGCAAAATGGGTTTTACTATTTTCACGCACCCATTGTTACCGGTTCAGATGCGGAAGGAGCAGGAGAAATGTTTCGCATAACTACCTTAGATGCTAAAAATCCTCCTTTAAATGATGAAGGGGAAGTAAATTACAAAGAAGATTTTTTTGGCAAGGAAACCAATCTGACAGTATCCGGACAACTTGAAGCTGAAGCCTATGCCATGGGGCTTGGCAAGGTATATACTTTTGGTCCAACATTTAGAGCAGAAAATTCAAATACATCTCGTCATCTAGCTGAATTTTGGATGATTGAACCAGAAATGGCTTTTTATGATTTGGACATGAATATGGATTTGGCCGAAGATTTTATTAAATGGGTTGTCAACTATGTCTTAGAAAATTGTGAAGAGGATTTAAAGTTCTTGGAAAAACGTTTATTAGATGAAGAAAAATCTAAGCCGCAAGCAGAGCGTAGTGAAATGGCTTTGATAGAAAAGTTGAAATTTGTTGTTGACAATAACTTTAAGCGAGTTACATATACAGAGGCTATTGAAATTTTAAGAAATTCCAAGCCCAATAAAAAGAAGAAATTCGATTACATTATTGGCGAATGGGGAGCTGATTTGCAAAGTGAGCACGAGCGGTTCTTAGTAGAAAAGCATTTTAAATGTCCCGTGATTTTATTTGATTATCCTGCCAATATCAAAGCATTTTATATGCGCCTTAACGAAGATGGGAAAACCGTGCGTGCCATGGATGTTTTATTTCCAGGCATTGGTGAAATTGTTGGTGGTTCTCAACGTGAGGAACGTTTGGAAGTATTACAGCAAAAAATGGCTGATTTGGGTATTGAGGAAGAAGAATTGTGGTGGTATCTTGATCTTAGAAAATATGGAACGGCTGTTCACAGTGGATTTGGGCTAGGGTTTGAGAGACTGGTTCAATTTTCAACTGGAATGGGCAACATTAGAGATGTAATTCCGTTCCCTAGAACACCACAGAACGCAGCTTTTTAAATTGATTTCTTTAACTTTATAGGTAAGGAATAGTTATATGCTCAAACAACATTTACAGTTTAAGCTTTCACAAAAATTATCACCTCAACAAATTCAATTGATGAAGTTGATTCAATTGCCCACACAGGCTTTTGAACAACGTTTAAAACAAGAATTAGAGGAAAATCCCGCTTTGGAAAGTGGAAAAGCTGAAAATGAAAATGTTGAGGACAATTATGAAGATTCTTTCGATGACACAACGGATAGCGAATCTATAGCAGCCGAGGACATCAATATAGATGATTATTTGAGTGATGATGAAATCCCAGACTATCGCACCAAAACCAGCAACTATAGTGCTGATGATGATGAAAAAAGCATTCCATATGCTGCAGGCACCTCTTTTAATCAATATCTAATAAATCAATTAAATACTGTTTACCTATCTGATGATGAGTGGGCAATTGCAGAGTTTTTAGTCGGTAGTGTTGACGAAAGTGGTTATATAAGAAGACCCTTGACTGATATTATGGATGATCTTGCTTTTACACAAAACATCTATACTGAAGAGGAAACGATTGAAAAAGTCTTAAAAATAGTTCAAGAGCTAGATCCCCCAGGCGTAGCAGCAAGAACTTTGGATGAGTGCCTGATTATTCAATTAAAAAGAAAAGAACCAACTCCTTCCGTAGAATTGGCCATATCCATCATGGAAAGGTCATTTGAGCAATTCACTAAAAAACATTACAGTAAGCTTATTGCAAAATATAATATTACGGAAAATCAGTTAAAAGATGCTATTGGGGAAATTGAAAAGCTAAATCCAAAACCAGGAGGCTCTTATTCTGGGAATAATCGGATGATAGAACATGTGGTTCCAGATTTTTCAATTAAAATTATTGATGGAGAATTAGAACTGACTCTAAACGGTCGTAACGCTCCCGAGTTACATGTTTCAAAAGACTATAGTAACATGTTACAAGGTTATAAAGATTCAAAGGAAAAATCAAAATCCCAAAAAGACACCGTTCTCTTTATCAAACAAAAACTTGATGCCGCTAAATGGTTTATCGATGCCATAAAACAACGACAACAAACTTTGTTCATTACCATGAACACTATTATGGAGTATCAAAGGGAATATTTTATGACTGGAGATGAGCGTAAGCTCAGACCCATGATTCTGAAGGATATTGCGGACCAAATCAACATGGATGTTTCCACTGTATCCAGAGTTGCAAATAGTAAGTATGTAGATACTCCATACGGAACTAAACTGATTAAAGAATTCTTTTCTGAATCGATGAAGAATGAACAAGGTGAGGATGTTTCAACCAGGGAAATAAAAAAGATACTTGAAAACGTCATTAGTGAGGAAGAAAAGAAAAAGCCATTAACGGATGATAAGCTTGCAAAAATGCTAAAAGAAAAAGGGTATCCAATTGCTAGAAGAACGGTAGCCAAATACCGAGAACAGTTAGGAATTCCTGTAGCTCGACTTAGAAAACAAATTTAATGAGACTTTTTTTACGGGCAGTCTCTTATATATTTCATCCACTTTTTATTCCAATAGCGGGTACCTTAGCCTACTTCGCTCTTGCTCCATACAGTTCTTTAGAGCAACAAAGTGGCAACATCTTGCCTATTTTTATACTAACGGTAATAATTCCCATTATCTTCTTTTTAATTCTAAGGAATCTAAAGCTTATAACCTCTGTTTTTGCACCTTCCATCAAGGAAAGAAAATATCCTTTATTTATAAGTATTGGTCTTTACCTAATGATATTATATAAGGTTATACCGCAAAATTATATTAGTGAACTCTATTTTTTCTTTGTAGGACTGCTTACTGCTTCAATTGCAATAGTGTTGCTGCTTTTTTTAAATTTTAAAGCAAGTATTCATTTATTTGGTATGGGAAGTTTATTACTTTTTTTGATTGGACTGAGCATCCATTTTGAAATTAATATTACCATTGCAATTGGTTTAGTAACCCTACTGAGTGGCTTAATAAGTACTTCTAGACTTTATTTGAAAGCCCATACAGTTCCCGAACTTCTTATTGGATTTATGGTAGGTGCTTGCTCGCAGCTACTCCTATTTAAGTTTTGGTTATAGTATATAAAAGATTACACCTATTCTTAATGGCCTTATCTCAATTGCCTCACCATTGATAGAAGCCGCGTTATCCAATAGAGGATTTAAACTATAGTACAGATGTATATTCCAAGTATTGTATCCAAAGTTGAGTGTTAACCCCAATTGCCACTGGGAAATATCATCATTTTTAAAACTTGTACTTAAATCACTATTATCTGAAACAAGTTTAGACCTTCTTGAGAACAAATATTCTGCTTTAATTCCTCCATATACCCTCCAGAACTTATAATCCACTGGATTAGAAGTACGCCATCTAATTTCAAGTGGAAACGCTATTGCATGAGTTTCGAATTTAGTTCTTCTTAAACTATCTGTTGGAACAGGGAGCCTGTAATTTATACTTGTCCCATTATCTTCAGCTATGATATTACTGTAGTAGGAATTGGTACCATACCCTACTCCTAAACCAAAGCCAATGTTCCTTCTAGAGTTAAGAGGAATATCCTTTATAAAACCTAGTTGAAAATTATAAGATAGATTTCTTTGAATGACATCATTGGGCTTGTTTAGCAAAACATTATAAGCCGC
The DNA here is from genome assembly GCF_036985525.1 of Croceitalea sp. MTPC6. Lineage (NCBI taxonomy): Bacteria > Pseudomonadati > Bacteroidota > Flavobacteriia > Flavobacteriales > Flavobacteriaceae > Croceitalea > Croceitalea sp. MTPC6. The sequence goes on along the minus strand of NZ_BTGR01000008.1, from coordinate 185,511 downwards.
CCCAGTGTAAAATTGGTCTTCTAGGTATCTAGAGTCAACTATATCCGGGCTCTGAATACTATCCTGAGCATACAAGTAACCCATGGAAGACACTAAAATTGTAAAAACCAGTCGTTTTAACATAGACACAAAGTAAAACAAAAAACGCTCCAGATTTAATATCTGGAGCGTTTTAAACTAAATTTTAGTTCTATTTATTTCTAGCTTACTGTAAATTATTAAAAGCGTCACCTTCAAAGGTGGTGTAGTTTACTTTTAATGCATTTACTTTTCTAAGCTCTTGTTTAATGTCTGATATTAAGCCCATATTTGCTTCTTTGTCAACTTTTAAAGCTGTAGTCAGTACATTTTGCAGCTCTTGTGGCTTTTTAGCCCTTTCCGCTAAAATATATGATCCAACCTCATCAACACTGGCAAACTTATCATTCAACTGAATTCTTGTTTCGGTGCCATAAACACTTGCATATTCTCTTGTTGGTTTACCTGCGAAAATATATATCACTCGGTCTTTCTTTTCCAACTTTTTAATTTCACTAGCATTTGGCAAAGTGTTCTCAACCATTATTGAGCTATCCTTCATAACGGTTACCGTCATAAAGAAGAACAACAACATAAAAACAATATCAGGAAGTGATGCGGTTGAAACCGCTGGCAAATCTCCATCCTTCTTTTTTGCAAACTTTGACATCTATATTATTTTTATTGATTTCTAGAAGTTTCTGCTTCCGATAGTTTTTGTGGGAATAACTCTTGGATTCTTTTTACTTTATCCTTTAGCTCATCCCTTACACTACTTGGAGTTTCTGGGTTCAGATATTCTGTTTCCATAGCAGTAAAGTCTCGTCCATACAAGCGCTGTGCCTCACGATTACGTAAGTCATTGTACGCCCCTACAAGCTCATTTTGAACTGTAATGTAAGTACTGTACTTTGTTTCCCTATCATTTTTTAAAGAAATAATAGCCTTGTCCGGATTATCAGAGGATTCCGCATCACGCTTACCTTGACAATAGCTACAATATTCTAGGCTTCCTGAAGATGCTCCTCCATTATCCAAAAATCCCTTTGCTGCTTCTCGAAGGTTTTTAATGTCCATTATCTCTTCTTCAACAAGAAGTTGGCCACTTTTATTGATGTTAACAGTAAAAATGTTTTTCTGTTTGATTATTACATTGTCCTCTGGCGGTTCCATTGGAGGAAGCATTCTATCAAGTCCTGCATCAGTTTCTATAGTTGTTGTAACCAAGAAAAAGATAAGTAACAAGAATGCAATATCAGCCATAGAACCTGCATTTACTTCTGGTGCTCCTTTTCTTCTAGGCATAATCTATTTTTATTTTCCTATTAATCTCTTTACCCCAGGCCATATCATCAATAAGACTGCCACCACTGTCATTCCAAAGAATACATTTAGTAACATTCCAATAGTCTTGACCGTACCAGCAGTTGGTTGTATTTCTTTTCCATCAAATACTTGTACCACTGCGTCTGCTTCTTCTCCACTTGAAAGTGCATAACCTATGATGAACAATACGGCTAAGGCTCCAATAGCAAAAAGTGCTTTCTTAAGCCCACCTGGCGTTGTCATCATTTTCTTAAGGCCAAAAAACACTGCCAATACCGTGGCAGCAATTAATAGCACCCAAGTTAAAAGGAACATAATGTTAATTCCTATACTATTAATAGCTTCTGGATCATCTTTAGAAGGCATCATGAAAAAACTCATAATGGCCCCTACGATACCGATAACTATTAATACAATCTTTAATATCTTTTGCATGATTCGATAGTTTTAAATGTTATCAATTACTTTTTATGGGCAGCCAACATATCAATCAAAGAGATTGAGGAGTCTTCCATATCATTTACAATACTATCGATTTTAGCAATAATGTAGTTATAGAATATTTGAAGGATAATCGCTGTTATCAAACCAAATACAGTTGTTAATAATGCTACCTGAATATCACCAGCAATTAGCGAAGCACTCAAGTTACCAACAGCCGCAATCTTCTGGAATGCCTGAATCATACCTATTACCGTACCCATGAAACCAAGCATTGGCGCAATAGCGATAAACAGAGATAACCATGAAACATTTTTCTCCAATTGTCCCATTTGAACACCACCATAAGCCACTACGGCTTTCTCAGCAGATTCCAAACCTTCGCCAACTCTGTCAAGCCCTTGATAGTAAATAGAGGCAACTGGACCTTTTGTATTTCTACAAACTTCTTTTGCAGCTTCAACGCCACCTGACGCTAGAGCGTCTTCAACTTGTTGTTTCAATTTAGAAGAATTGGTGCTTGCCATGTTAAGGTAAATGATACGCTCAATAGCAACCGCCAAGCCCAAAATCAAACATAATAATACGATACCCATGAATGCTGGTCCACCTTGTATGAACTGTTCTTTCAATACTTGTGTAAAACCTTTACTAGCTTCAGCAGCTTCGTCTTGTGCCATTGCTGTTGTAGTACCTAAAATAAACATTCCGGCAATAGCCAGAGAAGAGGATATTTTTTTCATCGTGTTCAAACTTAAATTTAGTTAGTTAATAATGTTAAAGATATAAAAATTTACTTATTAAAAAATTTATTGCTCAGCAGAGAGGAAGGGATTCGAACCCTCGATACACTTTTGGTGTATACACACTTTCCAGGCGTGCGCCTTCGACCACTCGGCCACCTCTCTATTTTCATAGTTAGGTCGCCCAATAAACAAAAAAATAATTAGTTAAAGAAATTTGAGGAGTTAATTTTACTGCATTTCCCCTCTTAGCGAAGTTTCAAAAATAGTCTTGAACAGTTGTTCAGAAACCCCACTACCTATAAGATACATAGCCTTAGTTATTGCAGCCTCGAAGGTAATGTCCTTACCATTAACAAGTTGTATCCTTTTTAGTATTTCACTGGTTTCGTAGTGACCCATCATTACACTCCCACCTGAACATTGTGTAATGTTTATAATATGTAAACCTTGTGCGATTGCTTTTTTCAATATAGCAATAAACCATTCGTCAGTTGGTGCATTTCCTGCCCCATAAGTCTCTAAAACCAAGACCTTCATGTCTTTAGTTTTTAGGACAGATTCTACCACATTCGGACTTATTCCAGGGAATAATTTTAGAGACCCCACATTTGAACTCATTACCTTATGTACCTGAAATTTTTTTCTAGAGCTTTTTAAACCCAACAAAAAGGGTCTGTTTATTTTTAAATGAACTCCAGATTCTGCCAGTTCAGGGTAGTTTGGAGAACTGAATGCCTCAAAATGTTCAGCATTAACTTTAGTCGTGCGATTTCCTCTATATAATTTATATTCAAAATAAAGTCCAACCTCTCTAATTACAGGTTTATTCCTAGACTGTAAGGAGGCTATTTGAATTGAAGTGATCAGATTTTCCTTTGCATCAGTCCTTAAGTCACCTATTGGTAATTGGGAACCGGTAAAAATAACTGGCTTTGCTAAATTTTCTAGCATAAAACTTAATGCTGACGCTGAGTAACTCATGGTATCACTACCATGCAATACTACAAAGCCATCATGAGTATCGTAATTCTCTTCAATAATGGAAGCTATTTCAACCCAATAGGAAGTATTCATGTTAGAAGAATCAATCGGATTTTCGAAAGAAACACTGTCTATTGTGCAGTCCAATTGGTTCAACTCCGGGATATGTTTCAACAACTTATCAAAATTAAAAGCCTTAAGTGAACCGGATTTATAGTCCTTGACCATACCAATAGTGCCTCCGGTATAAATCAATAATATTTTTGCCTTTTTTTGTGCGCTCATTTATCAGATATCAAATACTTCTTTAGAATTAGCAGTAGTGATTTTGGCAATTTCAGCTTCACTTACATTGTAAATTAAAGCCATTTTTTCCAATACTTTAGTAATGTATGAACTTTCATTGCGCTTGCCACGATAAGGAACTGGAGCTAAGTAAGGCGAATCTGTCTCCAGAACAACATGCTTTAAATCAATTTTATTTAAAAACTGGTCAATCTTGCCATTCTTAAAAGTAGCAACACCTCCAATTCCTAATTTCATCCGATAAGAAATCGCTTTATGAGCCTGTTCAATTGTACCAGTGAAACAATGAAAAATTCCATATAAATCATTGTCTTTTTCTTGTTCTAAAATTTCAAAAATTTCATCAAAAGCTTCTCTACAATGAATAACTATTGGAAGTTTTAGTTTTTTTGCCAACCGTATTTGAAAAACAAAAGCTTCTTGCTGTTGTTTTAAAAAGGTTTTATCCCAATATAAGTCTATCCCTATCTCACCGATGGCATAAAACTTTCGTTTTTCCAATTGCTTTTCTACATGGTCCAATTCTTCCAAGTAGCTTTCCTTTACGTGGGTCGGATGCAAACCCATCATTAAGAATACATTATCGGGATACGATTTTTCCAATTCATACATAGATTGTGTATAGGTGGAGTCTATTGCTGGTATAAAAAATCGACGCACGCCAGCATCAATGGCTCTAGAAATCATTTCATCCCTGTCGTCATCAAAAGCTTCACTATATAAATGTGTATGTGTATCTGTTATAATCATCTGGCAAAAATAAGTTTATCTTTAACAATATTATTACTATCCTTCGACAAGCTCAGGATGACATCCCTTGTGAAAATTTAGTTGAAAAATGAAATCACTCAAAAAATTTTTAGAGACAAAAAAATATACTAAAATACCTCTGGCACTTACTGAAACCAATCATTTTGAAGTCTCAGCAAAGATTAATGGTATTTCAGGAAGATTTATCTTAGATACGGGTGCTTCCAACACCTGTATTGGCATGGATAAGATTGAATTTTTTAATTTAATTTCTGAAGCATCTGAAGTAAAAGCCGCAGGAGCTGGAGCTACAGAAATGGAAACCTTAATTTCCAACAAAAACAAGGTTCAGCTCGGGGACTGGAAAAAAAGAAGACAGAAAATAGTACTTTTTGACCTAGTTCATGTGAATGAGGCACTAACTGCCCACAAGGCATTACCTGTTGATGGTATCATAGGTGCAGATATCCTAAAAAAAGGCAAAGCGATTATTGATTATGATAAAAAGTGCCTCTACTTGAAAATCAAATAATTTATAGTTCAAGTGCCTTTTCAACATCACCGTCCATTAAAAGTTCAATAGGGTTTTCCAGTGCTTCTTTAACTGCAACCAAAAAGCCTACAGACTCTTTCCCATCTATAATTCTATGGTCATAAGAAAGTGCCACATACATTATTGGCGCAATTGCAATTGCATCGTCCCTAACTATTGGTCGTTCTACGATATTGTGCATACCTAAAATTGCGCTTTGCGGTGGGTTAATGATTGGTGTAGACAACATAGATCCAAAAACGCCTCCATTTGTAATCGTAAATGTGCCTCCTGTCATCTCATCAACTGTAATCTCACCTTCACGAGCTCGAATGGCCAAACGCTTTACTTCAGACTCCACCCCTCTAAAAGTTAAATTTTCAGCATTTCTTATCACGGGTACCATTAGTCCTTTTGGGCCTGAAACTGCAATACTAATATCACAAAAATCATAAGTAAGCATCTCTTTACCATCTATCATAGAATTCACAGCCGGGTATAATTCTAATGCGCGAACAACTGCTTTGGTAAAGAATGACATAAAGCCTAAACTTACTCCATGTTTTTCTTTAAAGGTTTCTTTGTACTCTTTACGGAGTGCAAAAATAGGGGACATATCCACCTCATTAAAAGTGGTCAACATTGCAGTCTCATTTTTAGCAGCTACCAGACGCTCTGCAACTTTTCTGCGTAGCATGGATAATTTAGAACGTGACTCTCCCCTACTTCCACCTGTGGGAGTACCCATTGAAGGAACTGCATTTACTGCATCGTCTTTGGTAATTCTTCCATCTCTTCCACTGCCTTTTACTGATGAAGGAGAAATCCCTTTTTCGTCCAATATTTTTTTAGCTGCTGGAGAGGGAGTTCCAGATGCATAGGTTTCTTTTTTAGCTTCAACTGGTTTGGCTACTTCCTTTTTAGGCTCCTCTTTTTTCTCTTCTTTCTTTGCCTCAGGTTTTGAATCGTTCCCAGCAGGTTTTTCGGCACTGGTATCTATTAAACAAACTACTTCACCTACAGCAACAGCATCACCCTCCTCTGCTTTAAGGGTAATAGTTCCGCTTTCTTCAGCAGGAAGTTCTAGTGTTGCTTTATCTGAGTCTACCTCAGCAATAGCCTGATCTTTTTCAACATAATCCCCATCTTGCACCAACCACTCTGCAATCTCTACTTCGGTTATAGACTCTCCCGGTGAGGGAACTTTCATTTCTAAAATCATCTTATTTTCCTTTATTTCGAGTTTGTTTATTTTTTTATTTTGAAATTGTCTTTTGACTTGTCAAAGACATAATCGATAACTTGTTCGTGTCTTCGCTTTGAGCGGACAGCACTACCCGCCGCTGGTGCCCCATAAAATCTTCTTGAAGCAACCCTAAAACTTTTTGCTTCCTCAAGATGCATTAATAAATGACCCCAAGCACCCATATTTCTGGGTTCTTCTTGAGCCCAAACAATCTCTTCTGCCTTATTGTATTTTTTAATAATCTTGCGCATATCTTCAGAAGGAATAGGGAAAAGTTGCTCCAATCTCACTAAAGCTAAATCATCTCTTTTCAATTCTTCTTTCTTTGCCAACAAATCATAATAAAACTTGCCCGTACAGAAAACTAAAGATTTTGTCTTTGCTGCGGTAGCTTTTTCATCATCTATCAATTCTTGGAAACTTCCATTTGCCAACTCTTCCTTGGTCGAGACCACTTTTGGGTGTCTCAACAGACTTTTAGGGGTAAAGACCACTAATGGTTTTCTAAACTTGGCCTTCATTTGGCGTCTTAACAAATGGAACATATTTGCCGGCGTGGTAACGTCAGCGACATACATATTATCCTTAGCGCATAGCTGGAGGTAACGTTCCATTCGGGCGGATGAATGCTCCGCTCCTTGACCCTCATAACCATGTGGCAATAAAAGCACTAGTCCATTTTGAAGTTTCCATTTGTCTTCCGCTGAAGACAAATATTGATCAATTACAATTTGAGCCCCATTACTAAAATCCCCGAACTGTGCTTCCCAAATAGTCAAAGTCTGTGGACTTGCCATAGCGTAGCCATAATCAAATGCCATTACTGCATATTCCGACAAGAGGGAATTGTAAATATGGAATTTTCCATTTTGCTGCTTACCAAGGTTATTCAACAATGTTACTTCCTCTTCGTGCATCTCTGTTTTAATGACGGCATGTCTGTGGGAGAAAGTCCCTCGCTCAACATCTTGGCCTGTCATTCTAACATCATAACCTTCTTCCAATAATGAACCATAGGCCAATAATTCTCCCATGGCCCAATCCAGCTCATTGTTATCAAAATACATCTTATGGCGACCTGACACCAAGCGCTCTAATTTGCGCAAAAACTTTTTACCCTCTGGTAATTGGGTTATGCTTGTTGCTATATCTGTCAACTTTTTAAGGTCGTAAGAGGTGTCTATAGGTTTTAACATAGCATCTTCGGTTTTTTGCTTAAAACCTTCCCATTCATCTTGCATAAATGGCGTGATACGTGTTTTTTCTATTTTTCGAGAGTCCATCAAATCTTCTTCAAGACTCTTCTTATATTCCTCCTCTAAACTCTTAACGTAAGATTCATCAATGATGCCTTCAGCTATTAACTTTTGAGCATAAATATCCCGTGGGTTCTGATGTTTTGATATGGATTTATATAACAATGGCTGTGTAAACTTGGGCTCATCACCTTCATTATGACCATACTTTCGGTAACCGAGCAAATCCAAGAAAACATCACGCTTAAAACGCATTCTATATTCTAAAGCAAAAGTAGCTGCATGTACAACAGCCTCTGCATCATCAGCGTTCACATGAAGTACTGGCGACAAGGTCACCTTACCAACATCTGTGCAATACGTAGATGAACGCGCATCTAAATAGTTAGTTGTAAAACCTATTTGGTTGTTCACAACAATATGTATTGTCCCACCAGTTTGATAACCGTCTAAACGTGCCATTTGAATAATCTCATAAGCAACGCCTTGTCCTGCAAAAGCAGCATCTCCATGCACAAGGATTGGCAATACTTCTGAACTGTTTTCTTGATGTGAACTATCCTGTTTTGCCCTGGCAATACCTTCTACAATACCATTTACAGTTTCTAAGTGAGAGGGATTGGGAGCAATATTCATATTCATCATCTTGCCAGAATCTGTTTCTCGCATGGATGTCCATCCCAAATGATATTTTACATCACCATCAAAAATAGTTTCCTCATAGTCCTTACCATCAAATTCGCTAAAAATGTCTTTTGGGGATTTTCCAAAGATATTGGTAAGTACACTTAGACGACCTCGGTGGGCCATCCCCATTACCACCTGCTTTACTCCAGCATCGGCAGCTTTCTCAATAATCATGTCTAAGGCGGGAATCAAGGATTCACCTCCCTCTAATGAAAATCGTTTTTGACCTACATATTTGGTGTGAAGAAAGCTCTCAAAAGAAACTGCTTCATTTAATTTTCTAAGAATGTTCTTCTTTTCATCAACGGAATAGTTAGGATGATTATCATTGACATTTAGCCAATCTTGAATCCATTGAATACGCTCTGGTGTGCGTATATACATATACTCTACCCCAATAGCATCACAATAAATACTTTCTAAATGCTTAATAATCTTTTTAAGACTGCTCGCCCCAATACCAATGATATTTCCTGCATCAAATACAGTATCCATATCCTCTTCAGTAAGACCAAAGTTGGTCACATCAAGGTTAGGTGCATATTTTCTTCTTTCCCGTACAGGATTAGTCTCCGTAAAGAGATGTCCACGTGAACGATAGCCATCTATCAAACGGATAACATTAAATTCTTTTTGTAATGACTGTGGCACCTCAACCTGTTGCCCATTAATCATGGCAACTTCTCCATTGCCTATCGAAGAAATATCCAGTTCGTCCAATGAGCTTTCCAAACCGAAATCAAAACCTTGAAAAAATGCACGCCAGCTAGGCTCAACGCTATCGGGACTTTTGGTGTATTTATCGTATAACTCCGCAAAGAAAGCGGTATGTGCTGCGTTTAAAAAGGAATATTTATCCATACAGTAAACTGTCGAAAATTCTTAAGCAAAATTTTATCAAAAATACAATAAAATGAAGACCTAGTTTTATAAGTATCCTTTAAAGTTCAATGATAACTAAGGATTTAAAACCAATTAAACATATTTGGCTTTCAACCACACTTTTTGAAACAGTCGTTTTAATATTAGGAAACTGACTTCTTTAGAAATTTCAACTACATCTGAAGATTTTATTTCTCTAAATTCTTTTTCAGGTATATCAATGACATACAAAAGATTGAGATAGTCTGGAAACTTCTCCAGTAATAAAACGTAAACCTTTTCTTGGAGCTGGGTTTCCAATGATTCAAAAGAAACACTTTTTAATGGCAGCAAGTCCACGTTAGCCAATTCAAAATCTTTTTGAAGCTGCGCGTGCAATTTATCAAATAGCCCATGGTTTTGGGCTTCCCTAAGAATTTCTAAACTGTTCCTGAAGCTAAATTTCTTATCCATAGACTTTAACTGTCAACTCTTCAAATGCTTTGACAGGCTCAGTGTGACAACTTAGTAACTATCACCCGCACCCAAAAGTATTTTACTTTTTGTAGACCTTACCCTCTTTCATTACAAAAACCACATTTTCAAGGGTGTTCACGTTTTTAAAAGGATCTTCATTTACTGCAATTATATCTGCTAAAAAACCTTCTTTTAGTTGCCCTAAATTATCCATTCCCAAAAGCTTTGCATTGATAATAGTAGCAGCTTTGAGTGACTCTTTTAAAGGAATTCCTGCTTCTAACAGATAGCCAAACTCTATTGCATTTTTTCCGTGTGGAAATACTCCGGCGTCAGTACCAAAACCCATTGGAACGCCATTTTTGTATGCTTTTGCCATGGTTTCTTGGTGAATAGGCCCAATTTCTAAAGCTTTTCTAGCAACTACTGGAGGAAAAAATCCAGGCTGCTTTGCTTTTTCAGCTACTTGTTTTCCAGCGCTTATGGTGGGAATTAAAAAGCAGTTGTTTTTTTTCATTAATTCCATGGTCTCCTCACTCATAAAAGAACCATGCTCAATAGTGCTAACTCCACCTATAATTGCCAATTTCATACCTTCATCTCCATGGGCATGTGCAGCAACGGACATCCCATAATTCTTTGCAGTACTCGTAATAGCTTGTATTTCTTCTAAAGTAAATTGTGGATTATGGCCACTTTTTGCTACGCTAAGAACGCCACCCGTTGCAGTAATCTTTATAATGTCTGCGCCATTTTTGTAGCGTTGACGCACTGCTTTTTTACCATCAGCTGGAGAATTTACCACACCATCTTTTGGTCCAGGGTCGCCCATTAAATCTGTTTTCATTCCGTTTGTTGGGTCAGCATGACCTCCAGTAGTTGCCAAAGCTTTCCCTGAGGTGAAAATACGAGGACCTTCAACAAGACCTTTGTTAATTGCATTTCTTAGTGAAATATTTACGCCAGAACCTCCTAAATCACGAACTGTGGTAAACCCAGCTAGTAAAGTCTTTTTAGCATTGACTGCCGACTCAAATGCCACATCTGCATCATTATTGGTGAATCTTTTGATGTAAACCTGTGGATTAAACTCCGACTCCATATGCACATGCATGTCTATAAAGCCAGGTAATACTGTTTTATCTTTTAAATCGATAATCTCATCATTTGCTGTGCCAGATACAAATCCATTTTCAATAGCCTGAATTGTATTTCCTGAAACAACAATGGTCTTTTGTAAAAGTATTTTGCCTGAAGCAACATCAACTACAGAGCCACATTGCAAATAGGCTTTTTGGGAAAAAACGATGGAACACGTAACTAGAGAAAGTAGTACTATTATTTTTTTCATTTCTGGTTGGTTTTATTTTCTTAAAAATACTAAATAAAAAAGCCCAACGCTTTGGTTGGGCTCGACTCCATAACTCGTATGGTTTAACTGCGTATTTTTTGTTCCCAGTCCCAAGCCGATTTCATGGCTTCATCCAATGTAGATTTGGCTTTCCAACCTAAAACCTCATTTGCCTTTGTAGTGTCTGCATAAGCTTCTATTACGTCTCCCGCTCGTCTATTTACAATTTTATAGTTGAGTTTTTTACCGGACACCCTCTCAAAACTTTCAATAACTTCCAGAACGGAACTACCTTTGCCAGTACCAAGGTTAAAAACCTCAAAATTCTCTACATTTTTATCATTAATCAATCTTTGTAAGGCAGCAACATGTGCTTTTGCCAAATCCACTACATGAATATAATCACGGATACAGGTTCCATCCGTTGTAGGGTAATCATCTCCGAATACAGATAATTGTTCTCGCAGACCAACACCCGTTTGGGTAATAAAGGGCACTAAATTTTGAGGTACTCCAGTTGGCAACTCTCCAATTTCCACACTTGGATGTGCCCCAAATGGGTTAAAATAGCGCAAGGCTATTGCAGACATATGTGGCGTAACTTTACACGTATCCCTTATAATTTCTTCTCCAACTTGTTTTGTATTTCCGTATGGTGATTCAGCAGGTTTTACTGGTGCATCCTCTGTTATAGGCATTTTATCCGCTTGGCCATAAACTGTACAAGAGGAGCTAAATATAAAACTTGCCTTTCCTTTTTTTGATAATTCTTGTAAAATGTAAGTCAATACACCAAGGTTATTCTCATAATACAATAATGGTTTTTCTACACTTTCACCTACCGCTTTTGATGCTGCAAAATGAATTACCCCTTCAATATCATGATGTCTTGAGAAAAAATCTTCAACTTTTGGTTTATCCCTTAGATCAAAGTTTTCAAACAGCGGTTTTTTACCTGTGATGGCCACAATCCCATCCAAAACTTTTTCGGAAGCATTGGAAAGGTTATCAATAATGACAACATCGAAGCCTTCATTTTGAAGTTCCACAACGGTATGTGAACCTATAAAACCTAATCCACCAGTAACAAGAATTTTCATTTCAACTATTGTTTAAGACTTAAAACTAGTTCTAAATCCTTATTAATCATTTAGAAACTCGATAATCATTGTGGTAATATAGTCTATCTGTTCATCATCCAACTCGGTATGCATTGGCAATGATATTACCTCTTTGACCAATTGATTGGTTACTGGAAAATCTGCTTCATTGTATCGCTCATCAATATAAGCTTTTTGTTTGTGTAAAGGAATTGGGTAATATACCCCACATGGAACTCCATTATCGTTTAAATGCTGCACCAATTCGTCTCTTTTTCCATTTAATATCCTCAGAGTATATTGATGAAACACGTGACAATCACATGTGTCACAAATACCATCGCATCCATTCACTGTTTTAGGAGTCAAAATATGTTCATGGTTTTTTAATGCTGAAGAGTACTTCCTTGCTGCCTCTCGTCGTTTCCTATTATACTCATCTAAATTTGGCAGTTTAGCTCTTAGCACAGCAGCTTGAATAGAATCTAACCTAGAATTCACTCCAACCACATCATGATGATATCTTGTGTACATTCCATGATTTACCATACCACGTATTGTGTGTGCTAAATCGTCGTCATTGGTGAAAATTGCTCCGCCATCACCATAACAACCTAAATTCTTTGAAGGGAAAAACGAAGTTGATGCCACATGACCTATAGTACCAGACATTTTTTTAGTCCCATCCTTAAAGGTATGTTTGGCACCAATACCTTGAGCATTATCTTCAATAATATATAAATTATGCTTGTCAGCTAAATCCATAATAGCGTCCATATTCGCACATTGACCAAAAAGATGTACAGGAACTATTGCCTTTGTTTTTGGTGTAATTGCATTTTCTATAGCGGCTATATCAATATTAAAGGTATCTGGCTCTACATCTACTAAAACAGGAGTAAGTTGTAAGAGTGCAATTACTTCTACAGTGGCAGCAAAAGTAAAGTCAGCCGTAATTACTTCATCGCCTGGTTGCAGTCCTAAACCCATCATGCAAATTTGTAAAGCATCTGTGCCATTTGCACATGGGATTACATGTTTAACCTTAAGGTAATCTTCCAATTCTTTTTGGAAAGCATGAACTTCTGGGCCATTGATAAATGCTGAAGATTCTAAAATGTTGGAAATTGATGAATTTACCTGTTCTTTTATTCCTTGGTATTGACCTCCAAGGTCAACCATTTGAATTTTTTTCATCTATATTGATTAATTGAACAAAATTAAGAAATTAAGCTACTGCAAATCTTCATTCGTCTAAGAAATGTATTTTAGCACAAACTAATTTTGTGCACGCACTTTATTCCTTTTTAGTACATGTTGCGTGGTTTGTCCTAAAACAAATCGCTCACTTTAAACCAAAAATCAAGCTTTTTGTTGATGGTCGTAAAAGTGTGTTCCCCATTTTAGAAAACTCAATTACTTCTACCGACAAAATAATCTGGATGCACGTTGCTTCTTTAGGTGAATATGAGCAGGGACTGCCCATTCTACAGCAACTAAAAGCCCTTTATCCCGATTACAAAATATTACTCACTTTTTTTTCCCCTTCTGGTTATGAAGTGAAAAAGAATTCTGATGTGGCAGATATCATTACCTATTTACCATTGGATACAGTTACAAATGCCGAAAGGTTCTTGGAAATTACTAACCCAAAAATGGCGTTGTTTGTCAAATATGAAATATGGCCAAATTATCTAAAAGAATTATGCAGAAGAAAAATTCCAGCACTATTGGTCTCCGCTTTATTTTCAAAAAAACAGGTCTATTTTAAATGGTACGGACAGTTTATGCGAAGGAGCTTATCAGTATTCAAGCATTTCTTTGTACAAGATGAAAATTCTCGAAAATTACTGAATTCCATAGGTTTAAATAATGTCTCTGTTAGTGGTGATACCCGTTTTGACCGAGTACTCGAAATTTTAGAAAGAGACAATAGGTTGGATTTCATGGACAATTTTAAACAAGACAATTTTTGTTTTGTGGTTGGTAGTAGTTGGGCCGAGGACGAGGAAGTTATAGTTGATTTTATAAATACCTCCGATAAAGAAATAAAATACGTAATTGCCCCACATAATATTAAAGGGGAACATATTAAAAAGTTAAAAAACAGTATTACAAAAAAAGTTGTTTGTTACTCTCAACTGAAAAACAAACCCCTAAACAACTATGAAGTCTTGTTAGTTGACACCATCGGTTTACTTACTAAAATTTATAGCTATGCAGATATTGCTTATGTTGGAGGTGGTTTCAAAACTGGATTACACAACACCTTGGAGCCTGCTGTATTTGGTATTCCCATTTTAATTGGACCTAACTATCATGGTTTTAAAGAAGCTGAGGAATTGGTTAAAAAAGGAGGGGTACTCTCCATAAAAACTAAAGAAGAATTTTCTACCACCTTAAATAACTTATTGGAAAATGACACCTTACCATTGTCAACCGGAAAGACAAATTCTCAATATATAAGTTCAAATAAAGGGACTACTTCCAAAATCATCAGCTACATTCATAAGGTTCTTTAAATTTTGCTAGTTTTAAGCAAATTAACCAACCATGGACAAACGTATTCTAAGAATTTCCTTGACCGCTGCACTGGCAGGTTTTCTATTTGGTTTTGACACCGTAGTAATTAGTGGAGCAAACCAACCTATAAAAGAACTTTGGGGAACCAATTGGTTTTTAGGGGATACGCTATTTACTTTTCACGGAATATTTATCATGTCCATGGCACTATGGGGAACTGTTTTGGGTTCTTTATTTGGAGGTATACCATGTGACAAACTCGGAAGAAAAAAGACTTTATTCTGGATTGGTGTGCTTTATTTTTTATCTGCATTAGGTTCCGCATTCGCAACTGAACCCTATAGTTTTTCTTTCTTTAGGTTTATAGGAGGTGTCGGCGTAGGAGCATCATCTGTTGCCGCACCCATTTATATTTCTGAAATTTCCACCGCAAATAATAGAGGTAGACTTACCGCCATGTATCAATTCAATATCGTATTTGGAATATTAATCGCCTTTATCTCCAATTATATAATCGGGCTGATTTTTTCTTCGGATACTGCATGGCGATGGATGCTAGGTATAGAAGGACTTCCGGCATTGATTTACACTATTATGGTTTTTAAAATTCCCAATAGCCCAAGGTGGCTACTGCTAAAGGGGAGTGATGAATCATCCATATTAAATGCCCTTAACAAATTAGGTATAGAAAAAGATAAAGCTGTAAATAGACTTTCTGAATTAAAGGATTCAATCAATGAATCTATATCACAAGAAAAAGAAAAGCTTTTTTCGGGAAAATATAAGAAGCCCTTGCTATTAGCTTTTTTATTGGCATTTTTCAATCAACTGTCTGGAATAAACTTTATTCTATACTATGCCCCAGAAATTTTAGAGAGAGCCGGGCTCGCTTCTGGTGAATCACTTTTTAGCTCTATTTCAATTGGAGTGATCAATCTAGTTTTTACGTTTGTTGGCATTGCGTTAATTGATCGTTTGGGTAGAAAACAGCTACTATATATTGGCTCTATTGGTTACATTTTGAGCTTAGCCATGGTGGGATGGTGTTTTTACAGTGGAGCAAGTTCTGTACTTCTTCTAATTTTTATTTTAGTTTTTATAGCGTCACATGCTGTTGGACAAGGTGCGGTCATTTGGGTATTTATTTCTGAAATATTCCCCAACAAGGTGAGAGCTTACGGACAATCCTGGGGTACCGGAACACACTGGGTATTTGCAGCACTTATTACGCTATTAACCCCAACTTTTTTAGATAGTGAAATTGGAATTTTTAAGGATAATCCATGGCCAATCTTTATTTTCTTCTCAGCCATGATGGTATTGCAGCTCCTGTTTGTTATTTTTTTGATGCCAGAGACCAAAGGAGTTTCCTTAGAAGAATTGGCAAAGAAAATGAGCAGTAGAAAAAAGTAATACAATCAATATCAAATAGTTGTAAAACAAGTATAAAACCCTACTTTTTATCGAATAAGCATACTTATCTACTGTCTTTTTGAGAATTAATTATGTACATTGAAGCAAACTATATGATTATGTCAGAAAAAGCATCAACTGGAACTAGTCTTTTAGACGGCTTTTTGCGCCTTATGATTTTCGCTTTGGTCGCTATATTGGTGGCAATACCCGTATGTATTGTATTAGAGTTATTAGGAATACTATAAGTACCTCTTTAGTAAGTTTCTCAACATATAAAACTTACTTAACCACATTTTTTAAGACTTTTACCACTAATTTGTAAGATTTTACAACATTAAACTTTATTTAGCCTATTATTAAGACTAACTTGAATGTAAATCATAATTTAAGTAGGTTTTATTATGGAAAATTTATCATTTAAAAATGGGGTAGATTCATATCTATCTGTTTTAATTATTGGGCTTAATGGCGTTTTGGCCATTACAGCAATCGGAACTTTACTGGCCTTGGTTGGCTTGATATGATGACTTAATTAACCACAAAAAAATTTAAGTTAATTACGTGTTTAGTGAAAAGCCTCTCCAAATATTGGAGAGGCTTTTTTAATTTATAATATCACTAGGCAATACCCATCTCTATATTTTTCATGTCACATTTTATCAACAGAAGCTCTGTATACTATTCCATACATTGGTAGAATGAGATTATTACAAGCCAAATTTCGCAGACAAATATTCCCAATTCGCAGAATGTATTTTTTATAGGTGAAGAATACATTGATTTTTGCTTAGAATTATTCAGTATTTTAAAATTGTGAAAAAATCAATTATTATCGGATTACATATTGGGTTTTGGTTATGCTACTTGGTCTTGACCATTGTCTTAGTTGTCCTTTCATTAAGTGGAGAGGATAATAATGCTATCGTAGATGAAACAACGGAGAGAGTCCTATACTTTACAGTAATTCCATCTGTTATTTCCTACTATTTGTACTATTTTCTGGTCTTTCCAAAAATTCGTGAAAAGAAGTTTGTGTCATCTGCTATTTATGCACTTTCGCTTGCTGTTGGCGCAGCTTTGATAGGAAATCTTCTAATTTATATTTTCTTAGGAATAGAGAGCTTGACGGAACGTGAGCAATCTATGACCGTTGGGTTCATTTTCAGTTCTTTTGTCTGTTTTGCAACTGGCGTTGTGGCTCTAGTTACTAAAGGGTTTATCACTTGGTATAAAGAATTAAAATTGAAAGAGGAACTCAAACAAAAAAATCACGAAATGGAAATGGCTCTGGTAAAATCACAACTAGACCCACATTTTCTGTTCAACACTTTGAATAACATTGACATCCTTATTTTAAAGGACGCGACCGAGGCTTCCATTTACTTAAACAAACTGTCCGATATTATGCGGTTTATGTTGTTCGAAACCAAAGCGGATAAAATATTGCTTTCCAAAGAAATCGAATACATTGAAAAGTATATCGCCTTACAAAAGATACGAACGGCCAATTCCAACTACATCAATTTCAAAATAACAGGTTTGCCAAAAGCTCAAACCATTGCCCCAATGGTCTTTCTTCCTTTTATTGAAAATGCCTTTAAACATACTACCAACAAGAAGTTGGATAATGCTATTATCATCCATATTCAAGTAAAGAATGAATCCGTGATATTGGAGTGTGTGAACAAATTCAATCCGAACAGAAAATTAAAACAAGGAATCAATGGCTTGGGCAACGAACTTATCGAAAAACGATTGAAACTTATATATCCTGAACAGCATGTTTTAAAAGTTGTAAAGGGACAAGAGCTCTATAACGTTAGCCTGACGATACGTCAATAGACCAAAAAAATTTAATTTGGGATGAGAACCAACAAAAAATGAAAAAGTACACCTGCATCATCATCGAAGACGAACCTCTGGCGCTCGAAAGAACAAAGGGCTTTGCACAGAAAACTCCTTTTCTCGACATCTGTGCCACATTTGATAATGCGTTAAGTGGCCTTGCCTTTTTGAAAACCAATAAAGTGGATCTGCTTTTTTTGGATATTAATATGGACGAGCTTACAGGGATAGAACTATTGGAAAGTTCAAAAATAGACAGTCAAGTCATCATCACTACGGCGTATCAAGAATACGCACTTAAAGGCTATGAACTCAATGTAACGGACTATTTGGTAAAGCCTTTTAATTTTAATCGATTTTTACAAGCAGTCAATAAGGCCCAAGATAATTTAGGCCAAATCACCCTTAAAACAGCTCCTGAATTTATTTTTGTAAAAACAGAAAATCGGCTTGAAAAGATCAACCTTCTCGATATCGTCTATATCGAGGGAATGCGCGATTACCGACGAATCCATACCGTGGATAAAAGGATTATGACCTTACAAAATTTCAAGGAACTGGAACAAATCATACCTTCTCATTTGGTGTGTAGGGTTCATAAATCGTATATGGTTTCCCTTAGCAAAATTGATTCAGTTGAACGACGTCGCATAAAAATAGCCAATCAACTCATTCCAATCTCTGAAACCTACAAAGCCGACTTTTTCCGAAAAATAAATAGTGAAAACTATTAGTTTTCTACACCAACCCTAAACATTTCACAGGCGCAAACCGTTATTATGCAGACACATACACTTGTTTTGCATAACAGAATTGTGCCCCCACGCTAAACCTTGGACATTTGTTTAAGTATAAATTCTTTAAAACTTAAACAGTATGTTACGAAACAATGTAAAACCACGAGCATTAATTTCATCCCTCTGGGTGCTTGTCCTTTTTAATATGATTCTCAGAGATCTCCATGAATTCCCAACAGAAGGGTATATCGAAGAAATGATAGCCTTGAAATTACCGGAAGGTGAAATGCTTTTTTATGCATTCCTAGTAGAAATACCAATAGCAATGATAGTTCTATCCAGAATTTTAAAAACCAAAACCAATAAATGGGCGAACATTTTCGCTATTACTGTTTCCAGCCTTGGTATCTTATATACCCTACCTGGCCACATGGATGAAATATTTTTCGCAACGGTAAATACGATAGCATTTATAGTCATTATTGGTATTGTTTGGAAGTTGCCAACCCGTAACAAAAACCATCAGTTGCAATAGCCATGAAAACTAATATTAGTATGGAACATGAAACGCATGACACACTACAACTTCTTGAGGTGGAAATATATGGTCTTGGTCTTTTATCGCAATTGCCGTTTTCCTTATCAGAATTCATAAACCAATACGATTAAGGCGAATACGGTTTAACCTCCTTTTAATTTTTAACAAAAGTTCTTCTTAATCCAAGACAACACTATGTATTTGACTCAGAATCAACTTTTCTAATAGTACTGATTGTTCATTTTAATAAATCAAATAAAGCCATGAAAAAAGCAAGCAATAATATTCAAGAACAGATAAAAAAATTAGTTCGTTTTCTGACAGTATTCGGTTTAATGGGGCTTACCTCGTTATTCTTAACAGGCTGTTTCTCAAGTTGGGCGCTGAGTCCCCGTGATAAAAGCATAAAAGAGTGGGAAGCTCAACATCAGGGTAAAAGCGAAAAAAATACTGATTCCATTCAAGAGAATACGAATGCCTTCCAAGAGATTAAAGATTTAAATCTTAAAAGATGAAGACATATCTAGACTTCATAGTGACACTACTAACGTTCTTGCTTAGTCTGACAATCAATTTGAAAAAAGCCACAGATGTCTTGAAAAAGCCCGAAAATTTCAATGATATTTTATTATCAGATTATCGGAATTTATCTGGTTTTTCAGAACAAATGAAAGCATACGGGATTTGCAAAGAAAGCTTCAAAGAATTGTTTTGGAAAGGAGCGGAAAAATCACTTGATTTTTACCTATCTACTGAATTCTTAAAAGAGTCATTAGTAAACAGCTTGGTTGAAAAACAATTGTGGATGAATTCCGGTTTGGAACATCCTATCAACAAACCCAACACAGATAAAACGAACGCATCAAGAGCCTCTAAAGTATTAAATACCTTTTCTGGGAAATGGCATGGGAAATGGAAAGCCATGAAAGTACATCACCTTTGGCTCCCTGTTAGAAAATCCAGTAAAGAATTAAATCATGGATTTACATTAATCGGCTTTCAGTCCTGTTTTACAGGAGACGGCTTTGGATGGAATTATATAGTTAAAAAGAAGAACAGTATAATTGTTCTGGGATTTGTATATCATTTTGATTCTAACGGACAAATTTCCTCAAAAAATCCGCATTATGCATTCCTAAATTCAAATAATCAATTGACCTGGGTATCGGACAGCCATATTTATTATGAATTCATCTGTAACGACTCTAACTGTAGTAATAGGAAACACTATATTATTACTGGAGCACAATATCTTCAGCAGCCAATGGGATTAAAACTTATATCTGGATTTCAGGCAGTCTATCTTTCAGAGGATTATAAACTACCAACTTTTAAAAACCTAAACATAGCTAAGTTAAACTATATAAGAGGCTTGTAATTAAGTTCTTTTTCCTAAAATGTAGAGGAACATGCTAAGTAATTTCAATAACCGGGATGGATTAATAAAAATATCCATCAGGGAAATCATTATATTGATACAAACAAAGTCAATTTAGATGATACGTGAAAGGAAAGCAAATTTACTTTCTCCAAGTATTTGGATATTGAGCCTTCTGACTTTAGGGCTTTTATACACACTTTTAGGGTGTAAGACCACACTTATTGTAAATCAAGCAGATTTTAAAATAAAGAATGATTCCATAAATCTGTACGCTTTCATAGGAGAAAAAATTTCAATTCAGGAATTCCATCTTCAAAGCACTGAGGAAACAGTTTTTGACTCCATTACGGGAGATAGTGTTACATATGTTAATCTAGTTATGGACCATGCATTTAGGGCAAAATATAAAGTCCGTAAAAATGTGTTTAATGAACTCCCATCTGATACTATTAATTTCATCGCATTTGACCATTACGGGAAACCTCCTTTTAGAAAACCGCGTTACGTACTATTATATCTAGAGTTAAATGAAAGTGACAGTGCTTTTTACCATCACAAATATCAATTTGACCCTTTAAAAAAAGTAGGAAGAGATAAATGGAAAGGTCAAAATAATGAAAGTATAAAAGAATTGTTCAATACAAAGAAAAATGGGACATTAGCAAGAAGGGGTGTATTCAATTAATAGCTTCATAAGAATTTTCAGCTTATTCTATTATAGTAAGGAATTGTTGTACCTACAATCATCCCCAAACAAAAAAGCTTCTTGTTTCCAAGAAGCTTTTCCTTTTGTGCGGGCGGAGAGACTCGAACTCTCACACCTCGCGGCACTAGACCCTAAGTCTAGCAATTACGGACGATTGATTTTAAATATACTGATTATCAATAATTTATATAATTTTAGAACAAGTTTAAAAGTCAGGATTATATATAAAATAGGGGTGTTTGTTGTACCTATGTTGTACCCGTAAACAAAATTCTACAGGAGATACGTACATCTTTTGTTTATCACATCCCATGTTTAAAGATATTTCTAAAGACGATTCTCAATTTTGTAAACTAGATTTTTAATCTAGTAGTAAAAGACTCTTCAATGGGGTTTTTCAGCAGGAAGCCGCGAAATGAAGGGGAATGTGCTGAATAGTTATCAATATTGATTTACTCATTGGTGAAAACAAGGTATAAGAACTATGCCTAAAGTATTGAACAGGTTAAATAGAAATTATCCTATTTCATGACGGGCAGTTTACGATTTTAAAATTAAAGGTGTTTTCTAAGAGTTGTCGTAAGGATTTCAGGTTGGTCAATCCATAGTAGATGACCTGCATTTTTTATACTTACGAAGTTTGCTCTGGGAATTTCAGCAGTCCATTTTTTGAAGATATGATTGCCCATATCAAAGCGGTCGTGGTCTCCGATAATAACCGAAACAGGATAGGATTGCTCTTTAAAATCTTCAATAAAATTCCAACCTTCTTCAGGGTAGGTGCTCTCAGTCAATCCATATATGTTGCCCTTATAAAGCGCTCTACCATTATTGAGTTTATTCCATTTATCAATATCGTACAACATCATATGAGCAAAGTTGATTCGGTTACGTATGGTTGCTTCTTTTGAAGATAATTTTGGTTGTTCCCGCAATAAATTTTGATGTTTCAACTCGTTATCCAATCTCTTATTTGTAGCGAAACTTTCATAGGCCTTTTGTGAGTTTTGTAGTAGTTCTATTTCCTTATCGGGAACTGGGTTTTTTAGAAAAGCGGGACTTACCAATACCAATTTTTCTACATGCTCTGGATATTTTTTTGCGTAAGCACTTGCCAATACGGAACCCATTGAGTGGCCTAAGAGCGTTAATTTTTGAAGCCCCAATTCTTTCCTTAGAAGCTCAACATCCTCTATATGGTGGTCATAGGTAATCAAGGAATCTGGAAAGGGCGAACGCAAAGACCCACGCTGTTCGTAAGCAAAAAACTTATATTCTTTTTCAAGTCCCTTTACCATATCTATCATACCGCTATGCTCAGCACCCCAACCGCCGTGAAGTAATATAATGGTATCATTGCCTGTGCCAAATTCCCTAACATAGATTTGTGGGTCGGTATCCCAATCTCCTGTTGACAGAAACCAGCTCTTCATTACATAGGTTGCATCTTGACTATCGGAAATAGATTTTTGTACTGGCTTTTCAGGTTGTTCGCAACTAGATACTGAGATTGCGAATACCGGCACCAGAACGTATTTTAAAATTGATTTTATCATCGGTAGTCTTATTTTAATTGAAACATTATTCTATTTCTCCTTATTATTTTAATCCCGGTAGTTCTTAAGAATCGTAGCATCGACCCAGTAAATATCTTGATTACTAGTAAAGAAAAAGTACTTGCCATCCTTCGTCACGAATGGACATAATTCGTGCTTCTTAGAATTAATAAGGCCTCCCATATTCTTCGATTTTGTCCATGCACCATCACTATTTTTAAAACTGATATATAAATCTCCTCTACCTAGACCATCTGGCCTTGTAGCACAAAAAATAATATAGGATTCATTAGGGTCTACAAAAACATCCGCTTCATAGTTAGAGGTATTAATTCTTCCACTCAATAGCTTTGGCTGTTGGAATTTACCACCTTTAAATTCAGAAGAATAGATATCGAAATCATCATTTCTTCTATTCGAAGAAAAATACATTTTACCTTCATTTGTAAATGAGATGTAATATTCATTGTTTTCTGAATTAATATTTGGTCCAGCATTTATAGGTTCAGACCATCCTTCACTTTCTCTTTCAACATACCAAATGTCATAATCTTCTTTTTTATCCAATCCATACAATGTTCTTTGCGATATAAAGTACAGTTTGTTTTCATCTATTGAAAGAAAAGGGTCATTGTACCCATAATTTTTATGAGACAGTATTGTCTTAGGCTCACTCCATTTCTTTCCCATAAGTTTTGAATACCGAATTTCTTCCTTACCATTCACATTTACACCATAAAAAAATTCTGTGCCAGCTTTATTAAATACCGAGCCAAATTCATACGCTCCACTTTTTGAAATAACCCCTGGGGCAAATACTTCTGGCTTTAGTTTTGGTGATTCTTGTTTGAGGTATTTGAGTTTTTCGTTTGGATTTGTCTGTCCAAACGAACCAACCGTTAGGAATAGAAATAACAACAAGCCGAACTGTCCGAAATTTTTATAATTCATAGATACTCATTTTCCTTTCTCCTTTATTAATTCATAAGAGCAGGAAGTATATACTCTTTAAATATTTTTCCAGATTGTAGAGATTTTCCGTTTCTAAAATTTCCTGCGGTTATCACCACTACGGTTTCCAATTCTGGCACTATACAAATGCGTTGACCTCCAGCGCCTCTTGCTTCAACAGATTGAATAGGTTTTCCATCTACAACGGTGGTGTCGTGCCACCATAAATAACCATATTCAATTTTATTTCTATCCTGTAATTGCACATGTTTTTTAAACGATTCTTCCACCCAACGTGCCGAAATAATTTGTTGCCCATTCCATACACCTCCGTTAAGGTACAGTTGTCCAAACTTCAGCATATCTCTAGGGGTTAGATTCAATCCACCTCCAAAATAAGGTATCACTCCCGTATCATCTACATTCATGATATAATTTGTAATTCCTAAAGGTGAAAAAAACTTCTCTTCCATATAAACTTCTAACGGTATGTCTAACCGTTCATGCAAAACTACACCGAGTAAAAATGGATTAGCAGACCCATAATCAGCATAAGTACCAGGCTGTTTAACCATTGGGGCCTCTAAAACTGTTTTCAACCAATTATTTGATTCTTGATAATTATCTTCAAAAGCTTTATTGTTTACATCTAATCCTGAACTCATTGTTAACAAATCCCTGATAGTGATTTCAGATTTTAAAGAGTCTTTGGTGTACTGATATTCTTGTGGTATAAAATTGTAGAGTTTCTCATCCACATTACTAAAAATCTTATCGTCAATGGCTACACCAATAATCGCTGAAGAGATACTTTTGGAAGCAGACATCATAGTATGTGGAATGTTTGCCTCGAAACCTGAGAAGTAATTCTCATATACGATTTTGCCTTTTCGCGCCACAAGAACTCCCTCAACACCTACTAAACTGTCAATTTTAATGTCTGTTTCCATTTGTGAAAGCACCAATGGATTCTTTGATGATTCCCAACCGTCATTCATTTTGACCTTTTCATTTGACGAAACTAAAGTTGACACTTTATCTTGCCCACTTTTTTTAAATACTGTCCTTGCAATAAAACTACCAGCTAAACTAACATCAAATATCATCTCAGAGGATTTTAATTGCCCCTCAAATTTGAGACCTGTTTTGTAATCTTTAAACGACAGGTTATTTTTTTCTTGTTTAAAATCACTAACCCAAAATGTTCCAAACATTGGATATATGGTATACCCATTTTCGTTTACTTCTTTTATGTTTAATCTTAAATTATTTGATTTTAAATGATGTAATATGGATAAGTTTGATTTCCCAAAATATTCGTTTCCTTTTTTAACAAGTTTGACGGGATAAAGATTTCTGTTTATTACCATAAATCCTTCTATTTGAGACTTATCTCTATTAAGCTCACCCTTAAAAGTAACATTGTCATCTAGATTAACTTTAAAAGTATTGCCAAGCTTAAACTTGTGGGTTAGCGTATTTTTATCTTTTGAAAGTTTGAAAATTGCATCTTCTCCTTTCAATGTTATCATCATATCTAATAATATATCATTAGAATCTGTGAGTTCTCCTTTCCATTCGCCTATCAGCTCTTTATCATTTATTTGCTGGGCACAACTGACAAAGGATATTATCAAAAGAAAGAATAGTAAGTTTGGGTATCTAAGCATACATCTAGTTTTGGTGAACTTTCAAAAATAGTCACAAGGTTTACTAAAAAATTGTATCAGATTAACATCATAAGTTTCCGTTTAATATTTTGCGATATGTTTTTGGATTTATATTAAAAACAGAATTGAATACACGGTTAAAATGGCTCTGGTCTGAAAAGCCTGTTTTGTAAGCTATAGCCGTCAACGAATCATTTTTACCCAGCAAAAGAGGAATGGCCTTTTTTAACTTTTGTTGTCTTATGTATTCGCCAAGGTTTGCCGAAAGATATTTGGGTGCTGCTCTAGAGATATGAACAGGATGTACACCAAGCTCTTTTGAAAGACATTTCAAATTTAGGTCAGATTTGTCGTAATGTATTAGTTCTTTCAAATGCCCGACCCATTGAGGAATATTCTGATTTTCAATATCTTTTTTAGTGTCACTAAGCTCATCACAAATTTGTAATAACAAAAGTTCAATGGATATTTTGCTGTAATTGTCATTTTGTAAAAACTCGTAGTAAAGTTTAGCAAAAAAAAAGTGTACTTTGGGTTGTTGTATTAATTCGCTGCCTTCCAGTATTGATAGGTTCACATTATTTCTCTGAAGCCAACTTCGCTCAAATTCAAGATGAAAACCAGCTGCATCACCAGAGTGCTTAGACCCGTAATGTGTCTCCTGCCAATTGGTAAACATCAAACTACCTGCTGGGCACAGGGTTTTCGTTTTCTTATTACAGTCCTTCATATTTCCATTTAAGATATACCAGAAATATGGGTTTTCGTGATAGTGCCAATCGGTAGGTCTACCTGTATTATAGTTGTATTGTGACAATAGAATCCCATCGAATGATTTTTCTAAATCTTTTATTCCATAATATTGTCCTTTCGTTAGTATTTTCATTTCAAACCATCGTTTTATGTAATACTCGGTTGTAATTTGAACTGACGACTACTGCGATTCCAATAGCCATAAAAAGAGTTATTATTGGTAAGATACCAACAATATCACCTGCCGAAAATTTACTGATTGCCATTATTATTAAATATACAAATACCAATGCCATTGCAATCATGAAACAGTATAGTGAAGTTCTAAGTTTAGATGCTATTTCTTTTTTAAATTCATTTCGCAATCGGATGGTATCCATTAGATTTTTTTCAAAATCCTTGGATAGTTCCTTACGTTCAGCATTATTGGCAATTGCTTCTATAAAATCATCTTTAAATTCATTTTTTTCGCTTTGCATACCTTATTGTTTTTTCCAGATGTGACGTATGTTTTTTCTTGCTCTATGTAAAATGACTTTCGTATTGGCTTTTGACCAACCTGTTATCGTTTCCATATCGTTAATACTTAGTTCTTGTAAATAGAAAAGTTCTATTGCAAGAGACTCTTTTGGATTTAAAAGTGCCAATACCTCATTTATTTTTTTGGTGTTGATTTCTGGCACATCTTCCATTTGCTCTTCCAGAATGGCGTCGCTTTGGTCCTCAATAGAAACCACCGAAGATTCTTTTTTCAAAGTCCGCAGTCGCAAAAAAGATTCATTCACCACTATCCTGTAAAACCAAGATTTAAAAGAAGCCGTTCTATTGAACTTTTTGAGTCCGTTGAACGCTTTCATAAAGGCATCTTGGGCAATCTCCTCTGCATATTGTTCGTCTTTGACAATAGAACATGATATATTGAACGCCATATTTTTATACGTTTTAATGAAATACGAAAACGCTTCTACGTCTCCAGAGAGCACTCTATCTATATAGACATCATCCATAAGCGTACTAACGCTTCTTTTTGAATATCGCGTTCAAAATAAATAGTGAAATACTCAAGAAAAACCCTATGATTGCCGTTATCAAAAATCCTTTGAAAAGTTCTTCGTCATTATCTAAATATTGAATAAGAAAAGCTATAATCACAAAAGCAATACTCAAACTACTTGTCACAATGGCGAGCTGCAGCCAAGGAAAAATAAATTTTATACCGTGCTCTTTTTGCGCTTTAAAAACATCGGCAAACTTTTCTCCTTTTTCAATAAGATACATTCGTTCTTTGTCTCTTGCTTTTTGGTAAAAGAGCCACGCAAAGAATATAGCGGCAATTATTGAAACAGTTATTATGCAGAATACTATAGATTCAATCATAGAAGTTATTATTAAGGTTATTCTATCTTTTTTTTGCGGTCATTTCCATACCAGAGCCCTTCATATACAATCCTGAAACGGTACCATTATCATCCATCAAGAAGGTTAAGTCGCTGGTCTGTTCATCATCTATGAATTTGTGTTTATCGTAGCAATGGATTTTTACATCCTGACCTTCCGCACCACCATAAAGGTCTCCATCTTTAAGACTTACGGTTAACACAAATTCTGGTGAAAACTCATAATCACCAATGTATTGTTTTAATTCGTTAGTAGATAGGGTAATTCGATTATCTTTTGAAGTATCCTGTTCCTGATGATGATTATAGCTTAATACTCTTGAGAGTTTCCATTGACCTTTTTTAATTAGCCATACATGAGAAAAAGAAGCTTTTGTTTGTGCAAAATTATGAACTCCATTTTGTATGGCTCCATATAACTTACCGTCTTTATACAAAGGAAAAACTTCTAAGCTACTTTCATCCAAAACGCGCTTTAGCATGTTTTTTCCAGAACTGCATAAATTATCCTTTATGGAGGCAAGAAACTTTGTTTTTGATTTTGTAATCCCATCTTTGTCGTGATAGAATTCAATATCATCACCTACTAATTGTGCAACTTGCTGAAGATTACATTCATTAAAGCCAACATCAAATAGTAAGCTATCTGCCATTTTGAGTGTTTTGAAAAATTCTGTTTCTGTATTGCTTTGTGCATCAAGGTTATAAGTTATAACTAAAGTTAATGTTGCTAATACTGTTCGTAGTTTAAATGTCATTTCTGTAAAATTTAGGTTGTTACTACCTATAGGATACAGATTAACTCAAAAAGGTTACAGAATTAAAATTTTAATTCATAGAAAGTCCTTTAAAGGCATATTCCATTATTATAAAAACAGTATTCAAATACTATGATGAGAGAGGAAATTAAATTTAGATTGATATCAGAAGAGGTCAAAGGAATCAAATCTTGATATTGATTCAAAAAAAGTAGAAATGTTGTACCTATGTTGTACCCAAACAAAAAAACCTCTCATTTCTGAGAGGTTTTATGACTGTAAATTTACAGTTGAAAAAGTGCGGGCGGAGAGACTCGAACTCTCACACCTCGCGGCACTAGATCCTAAGTCTAGCGTATATTGCCTCAATAAAATACAAATTAACTCATTTTCAATGAATTATGTGTTTTATCATTTTATTTAAAGTCATCTAATATCAGTTAAAATCAACATTTGTTGTACCTATGTTGTACCCAAAAATATTAGAGATTATGTACCTTTAGAGTACATTTTCGCTAAAATGTTGTACCTGATTTGACTTTCTCAAAAATCAGGTTTATGTCAGCAAGCGCAAAAATAGTTCTACGTAAGAAGCCAAATTCCCAAGGCCTTTACCCTCTTGCCATTAGGATTACAAAAAATAGACGATCCTCATTTAAGCAGATTGGCCAATATGTTGAACTAGAGGATTGGGATTCCAAAAACCGTGAGGTCAGAAAAACCAACCCCAACTCACAGGACCTGAACAACTTAATTGCTTCAAAACTTTCCGAAGCCAAAAAAGGGTTAATCTCACTTCAAACAGAAAACAAAGATGCTTCCGCAAGACAAATAAAGAGTGAAATTTATAAACCAAATTCAAGCCTCACTCTTTTTGATTATGCAGAAGAGCATCTTGAAACCTTAAAAGCTGAAGGAAAGATGAATAGATATTCTGTCGATTCTGCATGGATTGGTTTTGTTCAAAAGTTTTCTAAGTCAAGATCTCTTTCATTTCAAGAAATTGACGAAAGATTTCTTAAAAAATTAAAAACCTCACTTCGTGGTAACTATTCCCTTTCTGAGACATCAACGATGAATGTTATGGTATTAATTCGATTATTGTATAACCGGGCAATTAAAGACAAAGTAGTTAGTAATGAACTTTACCCATTTGGAGCTGGAAAATTTAAAATCAAGTTTCCGGAGACTATAAAAATTGGACTAAACGAAAACGAAATTCAAGCCCTAGAATCATTACAGAACTTAACATCCCTTGAAAGACACACCCTAAATATTTGGCTTTACAGTTTCTATTTTGCAGGAATGCGCGTTTCAGATGTTTTATTTACTCGATGGTCTCAAATATATGATGGCCGCCTTCATTATCGTATGGGTAAAAATGCTAAGCTTCTTTCCCTAAAAATTCCAGATAAGGTTCTTAAGCTTTTGGAAAATTACATCGCAGATAAAATACTGGATGATGATTTCATTTTCCCAGAGATGAAAAAAGCTGACCTCAAAAACCCAAAGGATGTTTTTAATAAGGTGAAAACTGCTACCAAAAAGTTTAATGACAACTTAAAATCAATTACAAAAAAAGCTGGAATACGCAAAAAAGTAACTATGCATATTGCACGTCATTCGTTCGGTAATATTGCCGGTGATAGAATTCATCCATTAATGTTACAAAAGCTTTACAGACATAGCGACCTAAAGACAACTATAAATTATCAAGCTAATTTTATTCATAAAGAAGCAGATTCCGCTTTGGACAGTGTAGTTAACTTTTAGCCAGTAAATTTACTTTTCTACTTCCCTTTATCTCTTGCAATTCAATCATAAACCTTTCATCATCCCCCAACACAAACTTGGGCAGCACATATACAAGCCGATGTGATTCCCCCACTTTGATACTCTTAGGCATTTCGTGCTCGTAATCAACTTGAATTAATAGTTTTTGATAAGAGGCTTTACGCTTTTTGTTACCGTTCATCCTAAAGATGTTTAAATAATCCACCTCAAAATCGATTTCAGACTTGTTTTTGATTTCTAATACCAGGTAAACTTCAGAGGCATTATAAACCATCTTTTGCAATTGTAATTTGATTCCTTTTTTTCTCTTGGTTGCGATATGGCCTGAATTTGATTTCAATAAATGGTTACTGAACTTTTTAAAATAGTCTATCCTGCTATGAGGCTGAGAAATTGGCTTTTGCTTTAAAACCAGAGGTCTCTCATAGCCAATACTTTCTTTTAATGAAATGAAGTAGTTCAGTTTCGGCAACTGTTCTTTATACTTCAAAATATAGGAATAGACCTGGCCATTTTTGGTTACGGTTAGTAAGTTACTCTCAGTTCCAGGAGTAGCTTGCAGCAAACCAAAATATTGTTCCTTCTCTCTATTGTAGGTGAATACAAAATTGGATGTTCCTGTAATTCCTTGGCGAATGGGTTCTGGAAAAAACAGAGCAACATTCTTTTTATCGTTGGCGTAAATAGTATCCAGTGTTTGTTGGGCAACCACAAGGTTTGTAAATAGTGTAATTGGGATTATGATGATTATAGCTTTCATAGTATAGGTTTCAAAATGAGTTGGTAATTATCGGTTAAGGTGACTTTTATCGTACGATTGTTTCTTTGGAATATCCTTTTAACTCCGCTTACTTGTGGTACTCCAACGATGTTGATATCATCTACAATATCTCCTACTACTTCCTGTCTAGCTTCAGCTCTAAAGCTATTTTCAATATAGATGCCCTCACTTCCGTCCTGAAGGTCAAAAGCATTCAGTTTAACAGGTTTGTGATTAATGTTTTCAATCTCTATTATGGTGCGATTGGGTTTAAAACTTACGAAACCATAAATAGGTGTATTTCTTAAGACGGTACTACCATTGATAAGAGCATCTTTGGACAAACGCATTTGCAAACGATAATTGTTTCGAACCGTTTGTGTACCATCTACTCTCACATATATGAAAGCATCTGTATTTTGAGTAATGAGATTTTGATTTTCCAACGGATTTGAAGCAAAAAACAGTTGATGTTCCAATCCTAATTCTTTAGGGACAATACGCTCTTCTTCTATATCTATCTTAGAAATAGAATCTTTCTTAAGTGTCTTTGATTCAATTTTGACTTTAGGCTTTCTAAAACTTCTATCGGAATAACTGATACGACCTTCATTATAGATGCTATCAACAATCCGCATCTTTTCTTTATCCAATAAATCGGGGTCATAGACTCCAGTAGAATCTAACAGACGTTCATCATAAATGCTGGGAGCATTGGTTTGTCTTACTTCTTTTAGGTCGTCCAGAGCTTCCAATTTGGAATCGTATTCCTTTTGTTCATCACCCAATTCTGGAACTGGAATCTGATTGTTTTCAATCGTTGGTTCTTCTTCATCTCCCAATGTTATCACAGCATAGGAGCCAATAAACAGTACTACACATAAAATGATAGCTGCAAACACGATTTTATTCTTCTCTATTTTCATAGTCTTCTAGCTTTTTAAGTTTGTTTTCAAAAAAGTTGGTTATCAATAATCCGTGGGTATTGTTGGGAAAGTTTCTATCCACATGGATAATATTCCCAGATGTGGTCAATTCATAAATGTCGATTATCGACCCGCGATTGATTTCAAAAATGACAGTAGTTTCAAATTGATAGGGTTCTTGTTGGATATCGATTTTCGATTCAATTTTCAATACCTTTTGCACTAAGGAGTATTGCAATAATCGGTTGTAAACGCCATCAGCTTTTTTCTGTCTGTACAATGCATCCACAGAACTATTTCCTAACCATAAAGCTTTCTCTAGGTTCTTTTCATAATTGCTTGCATCGATGTGGTAGAAATAGGTGTGGAATTGTTCTAAATGTGATAGCACTTCTACTTCTAAATTTTCATATTGCTGTACCATTTTAAGAGGAATAACACTTCCGTCCGAATTGACCACAAAGGCATTATTTACGGATTCTTTGTGAAGTTTTATGACCATAATTACTGAGATGGTACAGGTCAAAACTGCTCCAATAACGACTACCAAAACAATGAATCGGTTCAGGCGGAGTACGTTGTAAATATTTTGATAGGGTGTTTTCATAACATTAGGAAGAAAAAAGTTTTAAGACAAATGATGTTGCCCTGCGATAGAGTTTGAATTTGAGAAAAACAATAAATCCGATGGAGCCAAATTGAAGCAATGGCGCAAAAAATGTACTCCCCCAATCCGTTCCAAAAAGGGTGTTCCAAAAGTTAGAATTGATTTCTGTATATAGGTTGTTTACAAATACATTGACCAGAAAAAAAGCAGGCACCAACATATAAACTCCTGCATAGAGCTTAAAGAAGTTGTAAGCCAATGAACGGAACTTTTCAAATACAGCAAGACTAATCACCAAAGGGAAAAAGGCTTGCATGATACCTAAAAGGAAGAAGCGTTCTGCAAGAAATAAAGGGTAGATAAACAAATCCAATAGCCATAGAAATACCCCGATGATAAAAGCCAACATCTTTAAACCATAAAGCGGTGTTACCAGAGCTTCATATAACATTGCCATTGCCTTTTTGGCGGCTTCCAATGCGCCCACATCCTGTTCCAAATCGATGTCTTGCATCTGTAACGGGAGGAGCGCAGGAGCCGTGTCTCGGTATTGGGCCTCTATGGCCACCAGAATGGTATCAAAAACAGCCAATACCTGTGTTGAGAAAATGACCAGGATAACCACTGCAAAATTCTTTGCCAGTTCCGCAGGGGTCAGCCCCCAGGTGTAACCTTCGTTGTTGGCAACGCCTTCGTTGTACTTTTTAAGGATATTGATAAGAAAGAACAGAATGGCCAGTGTCTTCATTCCAGTAATGGTATACTGCGAAAAGTCACTGTTTTTGATGGTGGTGAAAACCGCATCAACATATTCCAATCCTATGCCCAAAAAGATACCTGCCATTAGTAATTGGTTTCCCTGTTATTGATTTTATCCTGCATTTCACGAAAGGCAATAATCTCACGATAGCGTTTGGTCTTGGCTTCAATCTCAGCCACCATTTCTTTGGATTTTAGTTCCATGTCCTTCAGGACTTCAGCACGTTCTGCATCTGTCATTTTAAGGGTATTACTGGATAATATCTGGTCGATATATTCCAATCCATATAGAGAGTTTTCAATAATGGAATTGAAGGATTCTGAAACACGGTTCACTTCATCAGGTTTGATATAGGGTGAATTTAGAATCTCTCGTAAATCGTCCTGTACAATGTTGAACAAGCGTTGGTTGTTTCTTGCCATTTCCCGAACCGCCTTTAGCTGCCTGATGACATTATTGACCTTTTCTATGTTCTCTTTTTGGGTCTTTAGAAACTGTACCGTTTTTAGTAATTGTGAGGTCTGTTTTGCCGATTCTATCAGAGATTTGGTAAAGCTGATAAAATTGGTATTGTCATACACTGGCATCCCTTGGGCCACAATGTGGCCAGATGATAAAATGGCTATAGTTAGTGATAATACTAGAATTTTGATTTTGTTCTTCATGATTTTCGTTTTAGGAATTAATAAATATGTTGATGGCTTTTTCCATCGATTGATGCTGTTCGTATAGTTTCATTATGGCCTCACTTTCTTTTCCATCTGTGAGGTAAGTAGCATACACTTCTTTGGGCACTTCGAGACGAAAGATGTTGCTCTCTTTTCCAATCTTGATGAACATCTCCGTGTACTTTCTATCTCCTGTAAGGTTGTTGCGAATGGATTTTAATTGGTTCAAATCGTGGCTTGACAGGTTCAATCGCTTTTGAAGTTCTTCGTATCCTTTTTCGTTCCGAAGGCTGTAAATGACCTGAGTATTCTCCAGAATACTTGCCGATGTGGAATTGTTAGGCAATTGATTGATGGATTGTAGAATAATACCAATAGCTCCATTCTGTTTTCGGATAGCCTGATAGTAGAATTCCACGCTTTCTAAAACATTGTCAAACTTCAGTTGTTTGGCAAACTCATCAAATAGGATAATCCCTCTTTCGGAACGATTACGCCAGATAGTACGCTGGATGGCAGACTTGATGAGCTTCAGCATTACGGAAAGGATTTCCTTATTGTCCTTCACTTCATCCAGTTCAAAGACAATCATTCGCTTATCCTCAATCTTATAGGTCTGGTCTTCACTCACATTGAATAGGAAGCTATACAACCCCTCATCTACATATTCAGAAAGGATATGCAGGAAGTTGTATACACTAAAATGCTCTTCATGTATTTTGAGTTCTTCAATGAGCGAATCCTTTTTATCATCTATAAACTGATACAAAGAAGCCAGCGAATGATTTATTCGGATATGCTTGTAGTAATGCAGTAATACCTTTTTAATAGCTACTTCTTTGGCTTTTGAAACCTGTTTGCCTTCTGCCAATAGTTCCAATAGGAAAATGGCAAGGTCTTCCAGTCGTTCAGGGGTCAAATCTGCTTCATTGGAGATGTAAAAGGGATTGATGCCCAAATTTTTTCCCTGCTCATATCGTAAGATGATATGGTCATTGGGATAGAGTTTGGCAAATTTGGAATAAGAACCTCCCAAATCGATAATGACCAATCGGACTTGCTGCTCGAAATACTGTCGAAGTATATTATTGGCCAAAAAGGATTTACCTTCTCCTGTTGGAGCGAAAATGGCAAAGTTTCTGGCTTTGATACGGTTCTTTTGCTCGTCCCATACATCCTTTAAAACTGGAATATTAAATTGCCTTTCATTGAAAATGATACCCTGCCCATCTGATTTATAATTGCTGTTATTGATATATAAACAAAGTGCATGTTTTAAATCAGTTACGTATAAATCTTCATTGGAGAAATTGGAACTAAAACAACAATAGGAATTGAGAAAGTAGTGCTTTCGTTCTTCGCCTTTTGGATAGTATGGCACAATGTCCAGCTCCTTGAATTCGGTCTTAATCTTGGAAGCAATATTTTTTAGCTGTCCGGCTTCCGGACACCAGAAAGCAATGTTGAGATGCCCACGTATAATTCTAGAACTATCGTCTTCATTAATTTTAGCAACAATGGCCTCAATTTTCTTCTGAATGACTTTGTTCTGTGTTCCGAATTTGGAACTCTTACTGAGTTCTTCAATTTTTTTATCCAGTAATTTTCTCCATTTGTGTTTATCATCGAGGTAAATGATTTGGTTGATGATATGGTTTTCATTCAGATTCAATCCCAATCCATCAATAAAACCCTGATGGAATACAAAATCGTCCGAAGTAAACCTGTCATTGGTTTTACTGCTTTGTACCACATCACCGAAACAGAGTTCGCTATTTACAGCCAAAACGTCAAAATGGTTCTCCCCAATTTCAATTGCTGATTTTTTCAATTGAATATCCGTATCAAAACCCTCATTAAACCCATTGAAGTAGGCACTCGTAAGCTCTAAAATTTCGTTCTCATTTAATTGTCTTAGGGACACCTTACGGCTGTTATTGATAAAAGAAACCGCATCGTTTACCGAAGCAATAAACTCTTGGACATTATGGTCCAGCTGTTTATGAATACCCTTTTCAATCTTTCGGAAAGGGTTGGTAAACTTGGAAGCGTTCAATGCTTTATCCAAAGGCAGCGTGAAGTACAAATAGGATTGATGGATTAGGCATTCCCTTCCTTTAAAATATCGGTAGGTTGCCTTTTCTAAAAAGCTTTTGTTTGGGAGATTATCTGCCTCGTATGGGCTTTTTTTGTAGATATCCTGCTTATGGATGACTGTACTTGTTGGCAGGGATTTGAATGCCTGAAACCAAGAGCCGTGTATGTCCTCAAAATCGGTTGAGGCCAGAGAATAGATTTCTGGCAAGTCTACTTTATAACACAATACTACATTGCCATTACTGGCAAAAACGATATGCTTTTCTATGCTCAGGATAGGATGATATGCGGATAGGTTTATTCTATTCATATAGTTTATCTTTTAAAAGCCCATTATGGGCCTTCATATTGGAGTTGACTTTCTCGTTTGTTACTGATGGTGGTTGGGAATACTTTTTTAAAATGCAATAGGGTTGGGTGTTTGGTCAGTTGGGTCAATACCACATAGAGACCTCCGTTAAAAATGAATACCGATATGATGACCAAAAAGCTGAAGGAAAAGATGACAAACAGCAACGAGCCGATGACGGATGTCATCATCAAAGCGAACAATGAAATAGGCAAACCCATTATCACTGCTCGCTTTCGAATATCCTTATAGATTTCGTAGCGTTTCATGCTATACTACGATGCCTATGAGATAAGTAAATATGCCCACTACTGCACCCGCGATAAGTACAAAGACCAATACACGGGTAATTCCTTTTTTGAGGTCTGCATTCTCACCAAAAAAGTGTCCTGCATTGAATAAGAAACCTATTAGGAAGATGACCCCCAGAATAATGGGAAAGATGGCTCTTATGGTATCGGAAACATCGTTAACGGAATCTTCAATGCCCCCAATCTGGGCAAAAATGGTATTGGAAATAAGCAATAAAAAAGCGGTCAGGAATAGTGATTTTTTCATGTCGAAATTGTTTTAAAATTTGTTGGATTTCGTTGTTTGAAAAATACACTATATTGAATATCAAAATACTGATTATCAGTGTTTTGTGAATAAAATATTATTTATATCCGATTGATTTTCAATGCTATGAATTGACATCAATTTGTATGAAAAATTGAAGCTCCTATGTTGATAACCTCAAAATTTTTGAATCGCTCCGTACTCAAAAACGTCAGTTTTATGATTTTACTGCTGAAAATATGTTTGGTTTTTGGTCAGAAAAAAGTCGTGGTCATAGACCCTGGTCATGGTGGAATTGATTCGGGTGCCGTCGGTGTAAATGGTACTTATGAAAAGGATGTTGTTCTAAAGGTTGCCAAAGCTATTTTGAAGCTGAACAAATCTTTTTTTGATAACGAATTGGATGTCTATTTGACTCGATATAATGATACGCTCATTTCTCTATCAGACAGAAGTCAATTGGTTAAACGTGTAAAAGCGGATGTATTGGTGTCGTTACACTGTAATGCTTCTCATAACATTTCTAGAGGTATGGAAGTTTATGTACATCATTCAAAAAATAAAAAGTCTATAACTCTTAGTACTTCTATTCTGAATGAAAGCACCCAAAAGCTAGGTTTTGAAAAACGGGGTGTAAAGTTTGCCAATTTTCAGATGCTAAGGGAGACCATTTCATATTGTCCTGCTGTACTTTTAGAAATGGGATTTATGACTAATACTGATGAAGCTGATTATTTTTTGAAATCTAAAAATATCAGAGCCATGGCGTTGGCTGTTTTGATGGGGGTTATGAATTACATAGATGCTAGATAGATGCTAGATTGTAAATGGTTTTGATGTTGACAACAATCTAAATTTCAATCGAGATTTTTGGCACTTCTTTCAGAAGATTCTGGGTACATATTTTCACCTACCTGCAAAAATCTTCTCCAGAAGAAAGGAAAGGGTAATTCTCTATGATAAAAACTGGTTATTGTGAAGATATAGTCATATCCTATTTTGATTGAAATAAAGTCTTTTTCTGATGAAAATAGTTCAATTTCCTCGATTACTTCTTTCCGATAGTCATTCAACGACTCATATAGAGTAATTGAGTGTTTGACCTTTCCGGATTTCCGACTATAACCATTATCCAAATAAAAATTTTCAGTTTCCGATTTTGGAAACCAAATTTGGAGATTCAATTTATCTTCAAAAAGTTTTGTAATATTCTTAAGGTCTTGATATGCCTTATCACTATTTAAAATAGCAGACCAATCTGCAAGCAGCGTAAGTAACATTGAAGATTTTTCATCCTGCTTTTTATTCCCTAAATAAAAATCGACCAAGTTCTCGTAGTGAGTTTTGAATAATGGAAAAAAACCTTTGAGTACTTTGGCATCATGGATGCCGATAATCAGCGTCCTTAACCATTTAGAACATTCATCTTTTTTTCCTGTCAAATACAGAAACCGCATCGCTGGTTCAATATCTATCAGATGGTCATCATAAAGAGGATAATGAGAGGTTGGATTTGTATTTATCAGGGAAACAAGCGCGTCAGATATTGTCAAAGCTGACTCTTCATAAATAGCCGCACTTTTAGGGTTTTTAGGGTCAAAATGATATTGATAATGTCTAATTTCCGTCAAGCCAATATTCGCGAGCAACCCTATTTCTTCCCAGACCGTCAAACCATATTCGATTTGATTACGGGAATATCTTTGTAAGCTATGCTCAACAAAGTAGTGGTCGTTTACTTTGTTGTAATATGCTATTCCAATTTTACGTCTTAGTAAATGAATATTATAGAACTCTAAATAAACATATCTTTTTTTAAAATGATTCTGATGGTTAAGCCATTCATAGGACTTCAAAATGGCCTTGTCAGCTGCTTTAATAGCCGATTTAATATATCCATTGTCTTCCGCCCATTTAAAAACAATATCCAGACAAATTTGAAGAAGTTTTAACCTTTTTAACAGCGGCTTTTTCGTTTTTATTGGTTTGTCAAAAATTAAATCAACTAGTTTATTGAAATGGTTTAAATCATAATCTTTTAATTCAAGAAAAGCCAATGTCTTTTTGAGAAGCGAACGCATCTCTGAATTAAAAAGCCTTTCAGAAAGTAAGTTTTCAGAAACCATTTTTGAGATGTCGTCTATTCCCCAAAAATCAAAATCTAAACCCGTTTCTTTATATTTTTCCGTGTATTGCGCCCAACTAGTTTGGATAGTTTGTTCAAGGATACCATTAGTGGCTATAATGATTATTTTTGGCAGTTTTTTTTGACGGGC
This sequence comes from Croceitalea sp. MTPC6, assembly GCF_036985525.1. Classification (NCBI taxonomy): domain Bacteria; kingdom Pseudomonadati; phylum Bacteroidota; class Flavobacteriia; order Flavobacteriales; family Flavobacteriaceae; genus Croceitalea; species Croceitalea sp. MTPC6. Next base: position 146,407 of record NZ_BTGR01000008.1, on the reverse strand, counting down.
AGTAAGAGAAATATTTATATAGGCCTCCCTTATCTCATTTAAGGATTGCCTAACACTATTTTTTCCAGAGTCCCAAACTGACCTTGAAATATTTCCCTGCTTAACAGTAATGAGGAATAGCTTTTCAACATCATCTTTGTCTTTGCCAACTGCAGCAATATCTACACCGTACTGTCGACCCTTTTGAGGTTTTGTAATTGGGATTATACCCTTACTGTTCAGAATATCTAAGAGCAAGGTGTCCAGTTCACCATCTTCCTTTAATAAGGCTAAATATTCGCTAGTCAGAAAATTCATCTCTTGTTCTATTTTGCCACATTAACCTTAGTTTTTCTTGCCCGATTTCATCAATGGATTGTACCCGGGCGACTTCAAAACTGCTCCTGAAATTCTGCATTTCTGATTCTTGGGTATACTCACCTCTATATTTCGAAAAGAAAGACTTGCCCGCTCTTAGATTTATATTGGTTAGCATACTTAAAAATGAGTCTCTCTTTTTTTCTGAATCATCCATCAATTTTTGTATCTGAATATTCTGTTGCTTTAAAAAGTATTGCATCCGTTTGTCTGAGGCCTCAAATTCATTTATCATCTGCAATTCAGAAAATTGTTTGTAATAGTTTTCAGAAGATTCAATTATTTGGTCTATAACCGATTTAATCGTTTTGTTTGCCGAATCTCTTTTTTTCTTTAGAATCTCAGTAACGGAGTAATAATTTATAATTAGATACTTGGCAAACAGTGAAGCAATATGGTTTCTTATTCTTTCACTTTTATGGTTGACTTCGAGAATTGAGTAAAGCATTTCGGAAGCATATTTTCTGTCTAAAATATGTCCAACTATCATATAAACGACATAGAGTGAATCTTTTTCGGATAGCTTTTTTAGTGATTCTTTCGGTAGGCCTACAGCATCTATATTGGAGCTTAGGTTACTTATCACAAATGGCAAAGCAAACTTGAATAAATGATTTTCAGAGTTCAACCAATCAAGAAACATATTTTTTATAGCCTCGGGATGTTCAAAATAAAGTTCCTGGGTAATTCCCTCTAAAACGGTTATACCCTTTAGTTTCCTTTTGTTGTTGAGAACCCATTCATTTAAAAAGTCTAGGATTAGTTGTGGATTAGATTTGGTTATATCTTTTAATCGAAAGCGTATTGTATTATATACTCCTTTGTATTTAACATCAACGTAAGTCAAATGACTTAAACATTTTCTAAAAAACTCTATGTCCTCATCGGGTTTAAATTCTTCATTTAGAGACCTTGCCACTTCACTTTGGACTACGACATTTTTAAGTTCCAAAAGCCTTAGAACAACTTCTTTTGCACCGCTAATGTTATTCAAATTCTTGTTGTAGAACCTGGTAATTATTCCTAAACAATCCTTTGGCTCATCATCCAAGACCTTTTGTAATTTATTGTGAACCTCATTTAAAAACTTCTTTTCCTCCTCTTTGTCAGCAATAATACTTCTGTAAGCGGCATCTACTCCTGCGGAAATTTTGTTCGCATCTTTACTGCCGAGAAATTCTAATATTTTCTTCTTGTAATCAAAACTTGTTTTTGACTTTGAGAGACCGCTGAGAATTGAGGCACTGAATGTTAAAGTTTCTTTGGTGCTCTTCTTTTCAATTAGCTTGAATAGCTTGACTCCTTCACTGGGTTTTTTCTGTGCGTACTTATTCAGTCCTTCATAGATATAGTATCCGGCTCCATCATTTTCTATCTTCTTGAAGAGTGCTGGCAGAGTTTCGACAAACTCTGAATTGTCTGGTATATCAAGGTCTTTAGAATACTCTCTTAAGTCTTGCCAAAACTCAAAATACTCTGGATCCTCTCGTAATCTTTTTAAAAACTCCTTTGACATTTCAGAACTATTTTAAAACAAAAAAAGCCGATGAAAACCCATCAGCTTTGGTAAAATCTATGTCCGGTTTAATAAACTTAAATATAAGAATTTATGAAATTAATCGAATACGTTATCCTATAATTTATGCCATTCCATAGAGTCTCAGTTTTTCATAGTATTCCGAACTGTTTAAAAGAATCATTGGAATTTTGGCATAAAAATCGTGATTGAAGCCAAACTCAAAGAAAAGAGCGTATTTGCATTGCGGTTTAAAGGATTCCATTGAATCTGAATAGAGCTCTATCTTAAATTTGAAAGCACGAGTCTGTGGAATTTCTATTTCATCTTGTAGAACTGTCTCCTCTGTTCCTTCATCCAAAGGCAATTTTATTTTATATGTTATGGAAGGCCTCAAAATATTAGGTAAAGGAAGGTTTGGTCCAGATAAACCGATAGGAAGGTTTTTTCTTCTAACTCTAATACTGGTTAGCAATAAAGTTTTAGTAGAGTTATTTATTAAACTAAAAATAAATATTGGAAATAAAGATTGAAATCTTAAGGCTTCAAAGGCATTTTTTGAATTTTTAATTGGATTCCATCCACAATTCTTTTCATCTACGGAAACTGATATAAATTGAACTAAGCACTCTTTATTTTTCAAGTATAGTTTTTTATCTATAACCTCTTGTTTGGGAATTTCCTCCTTCGATATTTTAGAATGACAGGTCGGGCATACTAATAATAGATTATGGAATTCGTTATTTGAAGGATCTACGTCTATATGGTGAATTTGAAAATGACCAACATCATCATTGGTACAAAAGGGACAAACTGAATCTATCTCTTTTTGAAGTTCTGCTCTGACTTTAGTTTTTTGCGGAATCGGTATCCTCTTTTTCTTTTTACTCAAATTTCAATACGTTGAAAACGCAAAATAATTAAAATTACCTATTTCCTCTTATCCCTACTGCCCTTATCAAAAGCCACCAAATTAAATAGCTGTCGCATGCGGCTACGGACACGGCTGCCATAGCGTTCTTCCAATTCTGCTGCATTGAGATTGGTGGTGGCGTGGGTCTTAATTTTTCTCTCTGTGAATAGGTCATAACGAGAAAGCAAGATTTCCCCAATCACATTACAGTCTTGACCGTAATGCCTGCCAATGGGTTCAACACCCAAATCATCAAAGCAGAAAAATTGGGTGTTACCATAATCTTCAATGGTTTTGTAACCGATATGATTAAATCCAAAGACGATGTTTCTAGTGGGTACAACCTCGTAGGGCTTTCGATGTGGCACTAGATGTTTTAACAACTTTATCAAAGAAGTCTTACCACAACCTACAGGTCCAGAAAGCAAAATGCCTTTATCAATATCAATCCCAAATTCTTTGCAGGCTTTTCTGTCCTGAATTGAGTAAAGGCAAAGTTTGTAAAGAATGTCCCTGTCTTCCCTATAGATTTTAAAATTTTTTCCAAAGAGCAGTTTTCCTTTGGCATCTAGATAAATCAACATTTTATCAAAATCATAAAGAATTTGATTGCCCCTCATTGTACCCAGCGAATACTCTACAGCTCCTTCAACAATGATATGTGGCTTTGGGTTGCTCATAAGGGATCATCATAGTTTTTATCTGAACTGGTCTTTAGGTTGTCCTGATATGGGATACTTGCCAGATGGTTTTCATTTTTTTCAGAATTTGAATTTTCTGAAACTTGCCGTTTGTTTGAGTTTTTAAGGTTTTCTATTGTTTGTATATGTTTGTTTATAGGTACCAATGCTTGTCCATTATTTGTCCCGATTTCGGTACGGCTTGGGTACAGAGCTTGTTCGGTACTTGTCCCAAAATTGAACATCTTGATTCGACTACCTTTAAACGGATTATGTGATGGTGTATATAGCAAATATTTCCAATGACTCAATTCTTTGATACATCGGTGGTAGGTAGATTTAGAGCCAATCTTTGAGAAATTCATGACTTCTTCCCGATTGATGTAAAATTCATCCTTGAAGAAATTGTTATTCCAGATTTGAAACAAGGCCACATACAAACTGACATGGGTCGGGTTTAATCGACCGTCTTTAGAAAATTGCTCAAACACACCATTAAGATGCTTGATGTAATTGATGTCTTGCAAACCAAAATCTAGAATTTGTTGTGAATCCTGTTTTGTTCCAGAACCTGCATAATCTCTTGGTAATCATAGTACAGAACACCGCCAATTTTAGTGTATGGCAAAGTACCGTTTACCCTCAAATTCTGTAACGTACCTGGTGATATACCTAATAGCTCCCTTACTTCTGGGGACTTTAGCCATTTTTTCGAAGAATGGCCAGATTGATTTTGTAAAAGTTGCTTGATGTCATCGAGTAATTCCAACTTAAACTCCCGAAGGTCTTCGGTGGTGATAATTGTTGCTGCCATATTTGTAGAAATGATTTTAAAACAAAGCTGCCTTCAATCAAAATAGATGTATTAGACAGCTTTGTACTGATTTGACTTTCATTGGCAAATTTGAATTGATTTTTTCCTGTTCTTACAGAGTCTAAGCAGAGTTCGGTAAAATTTTCGCCTTGTTAATCCGTTGGGATATAAGGCGTATTTGCACGTGATTGAATCCAATTTAAATCAACTAAAGGAAACAAGAAGTTGAGAGAATAACAAAACAGAGTCTTGACCGAGTTCTGTTTTTGACACTTAAATTTTAATATGTGTTTCCAAAAGGAAAAACAATTGATTTTCCCTTGAAGAAAATACATCGAGTAAGCGATAGTGAAGCATTATCTGGGTTTTGATGTTCTCTTTTAAAACTTTTCCAACACCAAGGGTCAATCTAGATTCATATTGACCTGTTCTGTTTCTCTGAAAAGATGAGACTGCTTCTACATTTGATAGACCATAAAATTCTCCTGTGTCGAGATTTTGCCCCTGTAAGGGAAAATCAGCCGCAAACCTATATCGCGCTCTGAATGCAAAACGTTGACGCCGGATGCGCTCCTCGAAACGTATGCGATGTCCAAATCTCACGCTGTTGATTCTTTTGGCGTAATTGTACTGCTGGGTGGTTCGTATCTCATTTACAATATTTCCATCGAAAAGATTGAGATTCCGATACATTATGCCAACACTAAGTTTGGAATAGGGGCTTACTGCCAAAGTTGAAAAATGGGAGGCTTGTACGTGTTGACCTCTATATCTCCAATCATTTTTATACACAAAGGAACGAAGAGAGAAAGAGAAGTTTTGAGAAAAGAGTTTGTCAGAATTTAGATTAATAGCGATTTTAGGTTGAATCAATGCTTCAAAATTTTCTTGACCAAATACGCTGTAACCGCCATTGATTAAAGAACAATATAGCATAACCAAAACAACTGATTCTTGTGTATAATCAATAAACATTTTCATCATACACTAATCAGTTTAAACCATCCTCATCGTCCATTTTCTTACGGAGTTTTTCCGCAGCCTCTTCAAAAAATTTAACTCTTGAATTTTTACGGGCTTTCAATTCATTATAAGTTCGCGAATGGTTTCCTCTGGGAACATTGAGTATTTCTCCCAAAACCTCAATAATTGTTTTAATATCCACATTGCCTTGGTTTATATAGCCCATAATCTTGAGACCATAAACCATTTCAACAAAAGAGGCGTAACTGCCCGTCCATTTAAGTTTGTCAAAACCTACTTGCTGTGATTTGTGAGTGAGCATGTTCTTCTTTTTCTTTAAGTAGTTGGCGTACATCGCAAGACCTTTAATCCGAGCCCAAATCTCATCATGCGAAGTGTTGAATATCGAATCTTTGTAATAAGGGTAACTTTTTACAATAGCGTTATTATTCAGATTTTCCCTGGTAAAGTAATGCTCATCAAAATGTGAATATCCCTGTTCCATGTATAATAAAAACTCCGTATGCCTACCAAAGAACTGATTGACCTTCTTCGTCTGTTTAGTGAGATAGCTCAGTTGCCTATTTACATCTGATTTTGGCAAGCGCAATTCACAAGAACGAATCTCAGTGTAGTGTATAAGATATTTCATGGGCTGGCATTTAATGCTTTTGAAAAAAATTATTTCATCTTTAACGGTTGCAAATCCATTGTTCATCACATGTGCTTTGAACTCGTCCAATGCCCATGAAGAAATTCTTATACCCTCGTCAGCTTTTATTAGCTGAGTGGTCGTCTTCCCTTCTAATTCTTCTATTTTCTCGTTGAATTCATTGATAATATTCACATAAAACATACTCTAGTTAGTTTGATTTGCTACTATGAATATGTTGGTCAGTTGCTAAATCTTATTCTTTTAAACTATTCAAGGTGTCTGCAGCCTGTTCTGGGGTAATATCGCGTTGGGGCATGCCAAACATTTCATAACCCACCATAAACTTCTTGACTGTTGCAGACCGCAATAAGGGTGGGTAAAAACTCATGTGCCAGTGCCAACCCATATTTTTCTTACCATTAACTGGTGCTTGATGAATGCCAGAGGAATAGGGAAAGGAACAGTTAAATAGTTTGTCGTAGATCTTAGTAATCCCACTTATTGCTTCTGCGAAAGCCTTCCTTTCACTATCACTTATTTCAGTGATATTCTTCATAGCCCTTTTGGGAACAATCATTGTTTCAAAAGGCCATACTGCCCAAAAAGGTACAAGTACAACATAGTGCTTGTTATTAATAATTACGCGCCTTTTTAATTTCAGCTCTTCCTTTAAATAGTTTTCCAGTATTGAGTGTTTATTCAATTTCCAGTATTTCGAAAAGTTTTGGCCTTTAATTTGAATTTCCAAAGGAATAGACTGTTGTGCCCAAATTTGCCCGTGCGGATGCGGATTACTGCAACCCATCATTGCCCCTTTATTTTCGAAAATTTGTACGTTATTAATGAATTTGTATTTTGAAAGATCCCGAAATTCCAACCTCCATGTCTCAATGACACTTTCTATTTTGTCAATACGCATTTGAGACAAGGTCAACGAATGATTTGGAGAAAAACAGACCACTCTGCAAATCCCTTTTTCCGACCGAGCCTTAAAAGGCCCTGAGTCTAATGTCACATCTTCCATTTCGGGAATCAAAGCTGAAAAATCATTCGTAAAAGTGTAGGTCTCCGAATAATCAGGGTTTTGATCACCTCCAATTCTTTTGTTTCCTGGACATAAATAACACTCCGGATCATATTCTACCTGTACATCTTTAGGAGAATCTTCCTGTTTGCCCTGCCATGGTCTTTGGGTACGATGTGGTGACACCAAGACTTGTGAACCCGTCAAAATATTGATTCTTATATGTGTTTTATTCAGACTTTTCGTTATATCATTGTTCATATAATCTTGGTTTTTACTTCTTTGATTTTAAATCTTTTATCATATCCAAACTCTACCCTTCTTAGCAATAGTCCTGCTGCCTGTCTTCCGATTTTCTCTGCGCACTGGTCAATGATATGTAACAAGGGGTAATTGCTTAATTTTTTAACTGCACTTCCTGAAAAAGCTGTAACCGGAATTGTTCCCCAACCATTAGTGTCTTGATTTCTCATTATCTCAAGAACCAATTTTAACGTTGATTCGTTGGCACAAAAAATACCATCGACAGCTTGTTCTTTGAGAAGTCTGGTCAAATGCCTTTGGAATTCAGAAAGATTGGAAATCATCAATGCATTAATCTTATTTTCGAGACCATGCCTAACCATCGATAAAGCATATCCTTGAAATCGTAATCTTTCAATTTCGATATCTCCCATCAGCGAAGTAAAAATCAAATTCTTCAACTTATACTTTTCCAATAACCTGTTGGAAGCCTCATGTGCACTTTCCATATCATTTGATACCACCTGATCAGCTTTTATGAGGTCGTAAAGTCGATCAACGAAAACTTTTGGTATGCGCTTTGCGCCATATTGTTGGAGGTGTTGTATTTTTCCTGAAAGTTGAGTTTCGCGAGCCATGCAAATGATTATTCCTTCAACAGAACCATCAAGCACTCGGTAAAGGCAATCTTCTTCTTTCCTTCTTGAATCCTCCGAAAACAATGTTATCATCTTGTAGTTGCTCTCGGCAAGTACTTTTTCAATTCCCGACAGCAGTTTGGCGTAATAAGGGTTTAAAATAGATGGAAGAATAACTCCTATGGCCATGGAACTACCCGTTTTTAACCTTGATGCGTGATAGTTCGGACTATAATTTAAATCAGTGGCCAATTGAATTACTTTTCTCTTGGTATCCTCACTTATCTCGGAACTCCCAGACAAGGATTTAGAGACCGTAGAAATTGATAAATCTAGATTGTTTGCCAATTCTCTAAGTGTTATTCTTTTATTCATGACATCTTCAATTAGCTCTCCATAATCTTTTGCTCCCAATTCCAAGAATCCTCAATCATTTTTTCAAGATCTCTCTTTGCTTCCCATCCCAGAATTTTAGATGCTTTGTCCCCATCCGCAAAAAGTGAGGGAACGTCACCTTCTCGCCTTTCTACCACCTTATAGTTTAATTCTTGACCACTTACCCGTTCAAAGGTTTTGATAACTTCCATTACGGTAGAGCCTTCTCCAGTACCCAAGTTGAATATTTCTAAATCTCTCGTATCTTGGTTGTTTAACAAATATTCCAATGCTTTGACATGGGCCAAAGCCAGATCTACCACATGGATGTAATCCCTGATAGGCGTTCCATCTTTTGTGGGATAATCATTCCCAAAAACCTGTAATTGCTCAAGTTTTCCAATCGCAGTTTGAGTGATATAAGGCATCAGATTATTTGGAGTCCCCTGTGGCAATTCACCAATATTTCCTGATTCATGTGCTCCAATCGGATTGAAATAACGCAGTGAGATAGCCCTAAGCCAACCACATTTTATTACATCTTCCAATATTTCTTCTCCCACTTTTTTTGTGTTGCCATATGGGGAGAAAGGACGTTGGGTAGGCAAATCTTCTCGGATAGGCAGTTTTTCAGGTAGGCCATAAACAGTTGCGGAAGACGAAAAAATGATATTGGAAATACCATTTAATTGCATGCCCTTCAACACATGAATAAGACTTTTGAAGTTGTTTTCATAGTACTTTATGGGGTCAGATTTTGATTCACCAACGGCCTTGTGCGCTGCAAAATGAATTACTCCAATGGCATCCTTATGTTTTTCAAAACAAAGCAGCGTTTCCTCCTCTTCTTTCAAATCGACCCTTTCAAAAATTGGTCGGATACCTGTAATCGTACAAACTCTATCAACCATATCTTCATAGGCATTTGACAAGTCATCTATCAAAACGACATCATAGCCATTATTTTGAAGTTCTACTGAAGTGTGTGAACCTATAAATCCACACCCGCCTGTTACTATAATTTTCTTATTCATTGTCAAGTATTCTAGCGCCTTCATCCAGTTTTACAGGGATGAAGGATAATTTTTTATTGAATTTTTTTAAATAGGCTCTTGAGATAGCATCTTTAAATACCTTGGATTCCTTATTGATAAGGTTCAGGGTGCAACCTCCAAAACCTGCACCCATCATTCTAGAACCAAGCACCACTCCAGAGCGACGTGCAAACTCAACCAAGAAATCCAATTCCCTACAGCTTACCTGATATTCAAATTGCAACCCAACATGACTGTCATACATCAGCTTCCCAAAGGTCTTTAGATTGTTTTCCAGCAAAGCTTTATAGGCCTCAAGAACCCTTTTATTCTCTTCGATAACAAAGTTTGCCTTTTGATATTCATTTTTGGTCAACTCTGATTTTCTTGCCCGCCATACGGATGATCTCAGTTCACTGATGTAACTAACTCCAAGTTTTGAAGCAACGCTCTCACAGGTTTTTCTTCTGGCATTATATTCAGAATCGCCCAATGAATGATTTACATGGGAATTGATCAATACCAACTCATACTCTTCAAAATCAATAGTGAGATATGTACTTTCGAGGGTGGAGGATTGGAGCAGAAATGCCTGGTTAGCTTTTCCGAACATAGAAGCATATTGATCCATGATACCACATTTGACCCCCACATAATCGTGTTCAGCTTTTTGAGAAATAGATACCATTTCATGCTTTGATAACCCAAGCGCAAAAAGCTTGTTGAGAGCAACCAAAATACTGTTCTCCAAAGCAGCTGAGGAAGAAAGACCAGAACCAATAGGTATGTTTCCAATGATGCACAAATTAACCCCACCAAAACTATATCCTAATTTCACCAATTGGGAAACAACACCACCAACATAATTTTGCCACCCATCATACTTGACCGTACTGATGCTGTTCAGGTTAAACTCAAAATATCTATCCAGGTCAAGGGACATTACCTTTACCAGATTAGTCCCGTTCTTGGAAGCAGCTACCATAATCCCACGATTTATTGCTGCAGGAAAAACATAGCCGCCGTTATAATCGGTGTGCTCACCTATCAAGTTGATTCGGCCAGGAGCATAGGCATATATAGCGTCACTTTTTGCGTGATTTAACAGCTTTTCTTTAAGAGCCAGCAAGTGTTCGTTCATTTTGGAAGTGCTTCGGTTTTTTGAAAAATAATCTATGTTTTTTTCCATGTCAGTAAGGCAAGAAATACCGATAGCACTGCTGCACCAATCCAAAAGAAGGTAATTGGAGTAAAGTCATAAATAGTCTCTCCCCCAACTACTGTTTTGTTGCCTTCAATGAGAAAACCACTAGCAATATCCTGTATCCCAGCTGCAGCATAACTCATGATGCCTACCATTCCCAGAGCTGCACCTGAGGCTTTCTTTGATGCTATGTCAACGGCCATCAACCCTCCCAGATAGCAGATAAGTGCACCAATGGCCAAACCAAAAATCACCATACTCAGAGCATCCAACCACCAGACTCCTTTTGGTCCCAAAAGGAATAGTGAAATACCGGCAACATTCATCAATCCATAAATAAATGCAGGCATATTTCTATGGCCTCTAAAAAATTTATCAGAAATAAACCCCGAAGAAGCTGTTCCGAATATTCCGCAAACTGCACTAATTGCAACCAGTGAGTTCGCTTCAGTAAGGCTATATCCTTTTGCTGTTTCAAAATAATAGGGGCCCCAACTGTTCACGGCATACCTAGAAATGTACATGAAGGCACTGGATAGTGCTAGTAACCAGATAAAAGGATTTTGTAATGCCAGTTTTTGTTCTTGCCATGTAGTCGTTTTATTGGAGCTGGCTTTATGATTTACAGGTGGCAGTCCCTTGCTTTCAGGGCTGTCATGAAAGAAAATAAAAATAAGTAAGGCTCCAAGCATTCCAACGAATGCTGCAACCCGAAATCCCCATCGCCAGCCAAAATAAGAGGCTACCACAGCAGTCAATATGTAGGTAATGGCTTCTCCTATATTGTGACTGGTGCTCCAAAAACCATAAAAGCTACCTCGCTCTTTATCTTTATACCATCTGGAAAGCGATACCACACTAGAGGGTGCTCCCATGGACTGAACCCAACCATTAACACCCCAACAAATAGCAAAAAAAAGGAAGGCATTGGTAAAGCCCATCACCATATTAGCTAAAGCGGATACCAATAATCCAAATGACATGAATCGCCTTATATTACTGTAATCAGCTAAAAAACCGTTGGTAAATTTTCCAATAGCATAGCTAAAAAACAGTGCCGATCCTACAATACCGAGCTGTGATTCACTTAAAAAACCGCTATCAACGATTGGTTTTTTAACTACGTTGAGACTCAAACGACAAACATAGTAAAGACCATAACCTATGGTTGCAGATATAAATACCTGCCATTTAAGTCTTTTGTACCGTTTCTGCTGTTCAACCTCTTTCCCAATAACAGATATGGGATTGGATTTTTTAAAATAACCTAACATAAAATTTACAATTTCTTAAAACAATAGGGAAGAGTTAAAGAAAAGCGCAGCGATGCTGCGCTTTTACATAGCTAACTCAAACTAACTGCATATAAAACTAAACTTACCTATGAAGCTTTTTTTGACGTAAATAACCCAATAGCATTTTTGGGTAATCAGTTTGTATTATAGCTGGACGAAAAGCAATAATGCTATCCATCGAGGCTACATTCCCTTCCCTAAAGTCTTCATCTTCATCCCAAAGTGTGTTTATGAATACTAACTGATTGTTCTTCTTTGCCAATTCCATCAATTCCCTTGTAAAACTCTCTTCTGTAAAATGTTGTAATATTGACGTTGTGTTTTCAGCATAGAACAGCACATCTTCCTCAGATTTCGATAGTGGTAGTATGGCATACAATGAATCAATCTCCACCATTTCCATGACTTTTTCCTTTTTACCAATAAAAGAGATTACTTTATGCTGCATATTTTTTGATTGCAACACTTTATGTAACTTTTCATAATCCACTGCTTTTAAGTCCAAATTGGCAATACACCTACTCTCCTTTAGTATGTCTAGAGCATCCTTCAATGTCGGTATCTTTTCATTTGATATTGAATCCCCACTTTTTAAATTGAATTGTTGAAGTTCCTTAAATGTATATTGGCTCACCTTGCCACTTCCTGTGGTAGTTCTATCAATACTGTCATCATGCATGAGTACCAATACACTGTCCTTCGTGGTGCGCACATCCAATTCAACCATATCTATTCCCTCACCAATGGCTCTTTTGATTGACTCTATCGAATTTTCAGGTGCATCCCTATGAAAAGATCTATGGGCACAAATCAATATCCCCTCTTTTGCTCTTTGAGCAATCTCAGTGATGGCATTATTGGCTGTTATGGCATTGTCAATAGCCGTCTCGTTTTTCCGTTCCCCATTCTTATTAACACATGATAATAACATAACCGACCCAACCAACAATAGAAAAAGTTGGGTCAGTTTTAATATGTTCTTAATAACATTCATTTATCTGCGCGCAGTATGTTTAGGGTCTTTTGCATACATTGGCCATCCTCCATCAGCTAAACCCGTTGCATCAGTCTGTAGAGCATATACCACTCCAAAATCACCATCATTGGCAGCTACATAAATTGTACCATCAGAACCAATCGCAGCTGATGCCAAAATTTCATCACCGAGCTGAACAGATTGACGTATTTTCTCCCCTTCGGGACTTATGCTATGAAAGAAACCTGCTGTATCTCCGAAATAAATATTGCCTTCATTATCTATAGCCGGTACTGTTTCAATAGGACCGTTTGCCTCAAAAGACCATTTTTCTGTTCCATCAGGATCATAAGCTATCAATCTTTGTTCATGGCCTCCGATATAAATTGTCCCATCTGGAGCGATTGCCGGACCTCCATGATTTATTTTGAAAGTCGTACCTGCCTCTTCATCAGGGCCCGGAGTGAATACTTTCCGCCATTTTTCGGTACCACTATCTGGGTTAAAGGCTATAAAAACACCTTCAAAACCGTCTTCTGCTGCAAGGTAAACCGTTCCATCCTCACCAAGAGCGATAGCAGTGGCCGTCCATGACCCGTACATCGCATTCCATTTTTCAGAACCATCGGGATTGACCGCATAGATAAAATCATTGGTGGATGCTATGTAAATAGTACCATCTGAGCCGACAGCAGGTGTAGCATTAAAATCCTGATCTTCTTGAAAAATCCAATTACTTACGGTCAAGGATGAATTCGTAGAATGAAATCCTCTTGGACCCCTACTATGACCGCCTACATATAATGTAGATTCGTCTGATGAAAATACTGGACAGGAATTACGTATTCTAGTATCAAGATTAATTTCCGCATCTATATTACCATTGGTGGGATTTAATTTGAATACTGTCCTACTAAAATAACTTGCTGTATACACTGAGCCATCAGAGGTAATAGACGGAGACGATCTAATCTGATCTGATCTTTCTTGAGAGCCTTCTATAAATACTTGATCCCAAATTTGTGCTCCGTCTTTAATTGCAATAAAATCTGGCCCTTGGTCATCCCTATTCTCTTGATTAAAGCCTATAAAAACGGTTCCATCATCGCTAACGGCCGGAGATGAGCGATCTAAGCTACCTGACAAGGTAAAGTTCCAAAGCTCTGTTGGTGGGTCTCCAAAAACAGACTCTTCGATAACAACTCTTTGACTTGATGTTTTACTGGCGCTTCCAGTATTATCAGTTACTGTTAAACTAACTGTGAAATCACCTCCCTCTGGATAAAAGTAAGTTGGCGATTGTTCAGTTGAACTATCACCATTTCCGAAATCCCACGTCCATGAAGTCAAAAAGCCATCCTGATCAGATGAATTATCTTTAAATTCTATTCTTTCTCCAGCTCTAAGCCTATTAGCAATTACTTCAAAATCAGCCACTGGTTTTATTGTTTGCGCTGGAGTGCCAAGAGTCTCGTCATCCTCACAAGACGCAAAAGAAACTAGCAATAGTATTGCAAGTATTGTTTTTGATATTAGTATTTTTTTCATTTCTAAATAATTTTTAATTGATATGTTGTTTAACTGAAACCGGATAATCTGTTTGAACAATATTGCCTTCTAAGGCTATTATCCTATCTATCCGACTAAAATTGTCCTCTTCGGGTGTAGTTGAATTGACATAAGCATTCATGAATATGGACCATCCTTTATCTTTTGCTTGTTGAACCAAACTTTGAGTAAAAGAGGCACTTGTGTAATGCGCAACGTTTAAATCCAAATTAGAATACGTGTCAAAATCGGATTGACTGTCAACAAGAGGCATTGGGATCGCATCTGGTCCACTTGCTATCATCCTATTAACCTCACTGACATCATCAGAAGTATAAAAGATGACTTGTTTTAACATTCCATATTGATTGATAACTGGATATATCCTATCAAATAGCACTTTATTTGCTATATCTAAATCAATGTAAAGCCTTCCTCGCACCAATGATAGTACCTCCCTTAGCGTGGGTATCCTCTCTTCAGTAAGAACACCATTGTCATTGAACAGCCTGAACCCTTTCAATTCTTCCAAAGTAAAATCAGAAACATTACCAGACCCTTCTGTGGTTCGGTCAATGGTCTTGTCATGCATAAGCACCAACTCTCCATCACTGGTTACCCTAACATCTACCTCTATCATTTCTATACCTTTAGATATGATATTATTGATAGCTGCAATAGAATTCTCTGGAGCATCTAATTCATTTTTTGCCCTGTGAGCACAAACAATAATTTCATTTTCATCCAATCTTTCCAGTAGGGTAATTCTACCATCAATATTGTTCGACAAAAAGACTAACAGCTCTTGACTTGTAGTTACTACTTCACCATTTCTTCTTAAAGTCAAAGTAACTAGATAACTACCTTCGCCAATTTCAGTATAGACATGGGTGGGTGCTTTCAATGTTGAATTAGCTCCATCTCCGAAATCCCATATATATTCGGTGGTTTCATCGGTTCCTTCGGAAGTGTCAGAAAAATTAACAGTTGTACCAATTTCCACTTCTTTTGATTGAACAGTAAATGAAGCTTTTAACTCCTGAATGTCAGAATCTTGACTATCACAAGAAATTAAAAGCAGGATAGCAAATATCCCTCCCAACCATGTATTAAGCTTCTTAGTCATTACGTTTAATTAAAAGTCACCTTTTAGTAGCCAGGGTTTTGGGTAATGAAATCGGGGTCAGTATCGACTTGATCTTGAGGTATTGGAAGCAACAAATCATTTTGATCGATGGTTATGTTTAAACCAGGAATATTGGCAAAATGAGTATTCATTGTAGAAACTGCATCCCCTAATCTTTTTAAATCAAACCAACGATGGCACTCCATAAAAAGTTCATGTCGTCTCTCTTCCAATAAAGCAACCCTGAACTCTTCTTGACTGGTAATTGTTGAAGAATCCAAACCACTCAATCCTGCCCTTATTCTAATTTGATTTAAGAGATTAAACGCTTCTCCATCGGGAACATAACCTTGCTCATTCAATGCCTCTGCCAACATTAAAAGAACATCTGCATATCGTAATACAATTACATTGTTATCACCGTCATCCAGAACAGGCAGATCATCATCGACATATTTTGTAGAAATAAAGATTGTTGGTGTACTGGCATCTGGAATAATTTCATTGCTTCTTAAATCTCCAGGTTCAAAAGAATTAACTAAATCTTCAGTAATAACATTGTTTCCTCTAGAACCAGGATTTGCCTGAGAGGTAAATAAAGCTGCAAAATCACTGCCTTCGGAGTTTCCATTTACTCCGGATTTGAATTGTATTTCAAAAATGGATTCAGGGCCATTTTCATTACTAATTCCAAAAATATCAGCGTAATTTTGAACTAAAGTGGCGTTGTTAACAGACCTTAAAGCTGCTTCAGCCGCTTGAGGATTACCGTTGGACAAATAAACCTTTCCTAACAAAGCGTTGGCAGCATCTTTCGTGGCCCTTCCGTCTTCATTATTTGCAGGCAGCTCATTTTGTGCCTCAGTCAAATCAATAATAATTTGATCATATACTTCAGAAACCGGAGTCCTGCCTTGTCCAAAAAAATCTGTAGGATTTGTAGTTTCTTCAATTACAAGTGGAACATCTCCGTAGAGATTTACCAAATTGTAATAAATGAGCGCCCTAACGAATTTGGCCTCTCCTTTTCTGGAACTTCTCACTTCATTGTCTATATCATCTATTCCATCTATTCTGTTCAAGACGATATTTGCCGCCTGGATAGTAACATAAGAATCTTCCCAAGTCCTGCTAAATACCCCATTTGTTGTCACTCTATTGAACAAGTCAACATCACCAAAACCTCCAGAATTTGATGGTTCTTCTTCAAAAGTATTATCAGATCGTGTTTCCAATAAAAAATGGTAATTATAACCATACAGACCTGTTCGTTGCAATCCACCATAAATAGCATTTACAGCAGCTTCCATATCTGAAGCATTGTTGTAAAATCCAGCGGAAGTATTTTGGTCTTCTGGAGCTATATCCAAATCATTTTCACAAGCTGTTGCAAAAAGAAACAGGCTTGTTATCAGTATTAAATATTTTATAGTCTTCATTAGTATATTTTTTGATTAAAAGCTAACGTTCAAACCGAGCACGAGTGTTCTGTTAAGTGGATAACTACCCTCTGTATCACTAGGGTCCAATGGGTTTGACCTAGACTGTTCAGGATTGAATCCTTTGAAATCTGTAATCAAAAAAGGATTGGTTGCCGTAGCATAAACTCTCAGTCTTTTTAAACCTATACCAGAAATTATATCTGTTGGCATATTATATCCCAAAGTGATATTTCGTACCCTCAAAAAAGAACCATCTTCCAAGAAAGCTGATGATACATTTGCTCGAAGTCTTTCACTGGACTGGGTATAATCTGGCCGAGCCAATGTTCCATTTGGATTGTTTTGTGGATGCCATCTATTTTCAAAATACCAGGCCAATTGATTGGAGAAGCCCTGACCGTTTGTAAAGTTCCTTACCGTTCTTGATAACACATCAACTCCCTCAACACCATCTATAAAAACGTTAAGATCAAAGTTCTTGTAAGCGAACCTATTGTTGAATCCATAAGTGAAGTCAGGTAGCGCTGTACCTATGACGGTTCTATCTTCATCATTAATTAAGCCATTGCCATCCACATCAATGATTCTCCAATCCCCAACCTTGACATCTGTTCCACTTTGAGGAGATGCATCGATTTCAGCTTGTGATTTATAGATTCCATCTACCACAAAGCCATAAAACTCCCCTATTGGTCTGCCAATTTGGGTAATATTGGTACCCCCTGCTATAATTTGGTCTTGTCCAGGGGCGAGTTGTAGCACTTTGTTTTCAACTTTTGAAAAGTTGACACTTGAGCTCCATTTTACACCACCCAAATTGATATCAGATACAGATAATGCCAACTCTAAACCTGTGTTTTCCATAGATCCAATATTTTGTAAGGATGTATCAAATCCGGATTGTTGTGGTACTGGCACATTCAGCAGCATATCTTCCGTAGTGGATGTAAAATAATCTGCACTAAGACTTAACTTATTGTCAAAGAAAGAAATATCAATACCTGCGTTATTTGTAATTGAAGTCTCCCAAGATAGATCAGCGTTAGGAGCCGTGTCAGGAATCTGACCGCCAGCAAGACCATCATCCAGTATACCATTTAATTGCCTCAGTACTGCAATCGAACCGTAATCACCTATTTGGTTATTTCCAGTCTTACCCCAACTATATCTCAATTTCAAATTACTTATGAACGATTTCTCGGGGAAGAAGCCTTCGTTGCTTACTACCCAGCCCCCGGAAATTGATGGGAAAATTCCAAATTTGTTGTTGTCCCCGAATCTTGATGAGCCGTCTCGTCTAATAGATGCACTCAACAAATATTTAGAGTCAAAAGAATATTGAAGCCTACTGAAGTACGATATCAAAACCCATTCCGACACATCCTTATCGGAGATGGTTTCAGGAGAACCAGCAACATTGGGAATATCGTCGCTCTCTAGAACTGGAGCCTCAACACGTATATTATCAAATCTTTCTTTCTGATAGGAATATCCTGCCAGTAAGTTTAAATCATGCTTTCCAAAGGTTTTGTCATATGTAAGGGTGTTTTCTGTGATCCAGTTTTTTCGGGTCCGAGTTCTCTCACTTGCAGACGGTACGGTAGCAGTCACATCAACTCGATAACGGCCAATAGTAGATGGTCGGAATTCTTCTCTTACGGAAAAATCAAAATCGCCACCAAATAACGTTTTGAATGTTAGACCATTCAAAATATTAACCTCCACAAAAGAATTACCAAAAAGCCTAAACTTATTTAATTCATTCTTTCTTCTTAAGGCGATTGCAACTGGATTCTCTACTAGAGCTCCATCGGTACCCCCATTGTTATGCCAACGAATTTGTTGACTTATATTTAATTCACCTTCATCGTTATATGGTGTAAAAAAAGGTTCTGAGAGAATTGCCTGTTGCATCGGACCATCTGTCCACCCTTCTACAACCGAATTTTGATTTGAAACACTTGGAGTCATATTTATACCAAATTTCACAGCATCACTCAACTGTGTTTCCAAGTTGATTCTTGCAGTAAAACGTTCAAAATCCGAACCAATGATCAATCCCTCTTGATTGAAGTAACCCCCGGAAACAAACCACTTGGTTTTCCCACTACGACCCGATACCGACAGATTATGATTTTGTATGGCTCCATCTCTAAAAACATCATCTAGCCAATCATTGTTTGTCAGTCCAGGTGTTCCAGCTAAATATCTATCTATATTGGCTGGGATAAGGTTTCTAGGACTTGCACCATTAGCCAATCTTGTAGCTGTATCGTCATTTTCACTTCTATTTGTAGGGTCGGCGGAAACATAGCCCCAATCCCTAGCTTCCTTAACCATTTGTGCAAACTGGTAGGCATCCAAAAGTTTGATCGGATTTAAAACGGATTGAAAACCTGTATAGGTATCAAAATTAAAGGTAGGTTCTTCAGAAGCAGCACTTTTTGTAGTAACAAAAATGACCCCATTTGCCCCTCTAGAACCATAAATTGAAGTTGAGGCTGCATCTTTCAAAACTTGTATAGACTCAATGTCCAAAGGATTTATTGCATTAAGATCACTACCTTCTGTTAAAGGGTATCCATCCACCACAATCAGAGGTGATCTTCCAGCAGTTATGGTTCCAACTCCCCTCACTCTTATTTGAGATGCACTTCCTGGCGCTCCTGATGATACGATTTGAACCCCTGGAACCCTACCGGCAATCGACTGGTCAACCCCACCTACAGGTAATTGGCTAATGTCTTCAGATTTTACGGAAGATACCGCACCTAAAACTTTAGATCTGGATAGAGTACCATAACCAATTACAACTACTTCATCAAGGCCCGAAGTGTCCTCCAAAAGCGACACTGATATACTTGTTTGTCCGTTGAGCGGTATCTCTTTGGCTGCAAAACCAATATAGGATACTACCAAAGTGGCGTTTTCATTGGACACGGTAATCGAGAAATTACCATCAAAATCTGTTTGGGTTCCGTTTGAAGTGCCTTTCTCGATAATATTTGCACCTGGCAAGGGTGCACCTGATTCATCGGTAACAGTTCCTGTAACGGAGACTTGCAGCACTTTAACAGGAACAACCTTCTTTGCTGTTTCGGAAACGGATGCCCTGGTCAGTGAAATCTGCCGATCTTCAATAGAATATTGCGTGTTCGTTCCTTTAAAAACAGCATCCAAAATAAATTCTACCCTTTTGTTTTTTGCTCTTACAGATACCTTTCGCTGTAAGTCAACATCTTCAATGAGATACAAGAACCTATATTCAGATTTATTTTCAATTACATCTATGAGCTCTTCCACAGGGACATCTTGTAAATCAAGAGTCATTTTGGTTCGTTGGGAATAACTCTCATTTGCTTGCAATAAAAAAATAGAAGTAAATAATAGCAGCAAGCTGAGTTTCATTTTCAAGTCAAATTTGAACCACGGGATAGTAAACCCCATTGGTTCTATGAGATTTTTCATAATTTTATAGTGAATTAAAGTGATTAGTTTTTCATCTAATCATTTTCTTTAAATCGGGAAATGCTCCAACATTTTCCGATTTTCTTATTAAGAAAACGACTTATGTTCTTCATGGATTCTCTCTGTTTATTTCATTGGCAGTATTAGTTTGTTTAGTTAGTTTAGTATGATTGTACTCTGATTTATGGTATACTCTATACCATAAGTGTTCTTGAAATACTTCAACACAACTTCGATTGGCTCATCTCCAAAATTTGCGTTTAACCTTTTATCAGAAAATTCAGAATTATGGTTAATGATTGTCACATTGTAATGTCGTTCCAACTTTTTCAGCAGGTTATCGAAAGTCATATTTCTAAATATGAGTTCTCCATTTATCCAGGAAGTGTATACATTGGTTATTACAGGTTTCGTTGAAATATCCCCTTTTAACCTATCAAAACTCCCTTTAAGTCCTGGCTCTAGAATAACATCAGTTTCTGTTTTATGGGAATACAATCCCACGGATCCCTCAACGAGTACAACCTCGGTAGTGTTATCCTCAGAATAATTGGAAATATTGAACTTGGTACCTAAAACCTTAACATCAAAATTATTTGAGGTGCTAACCAAAAAAGGTTTAACGGAGTCTCTGACAACTTCAAAAAATGCTTCCCCGGTCAACACTACATTTCTAGTTTCTGAATTATCAAAATTTACAGGATACTTGATTGATGTGCCAGCATTCAGAAAAGCAACTGTACCATCCGAAAACTCCACCTCCAGCCTTTTTCCATATGGCACAGTCAATAAATTCTCTTCGGGTTCATTATTTATTGCATGGGAGTTTGTGTAAACCAGACGATTGTTTTTATAAACGCCAACTACATTTCCTTCCGAATCAAAAACTTCATATGGTTGATTTTTTTCTAACACCTTTAAACTACCATCTTGCAGTTCCAGGGTAATCTCATTGACACTTTGGGACACAGGTTTATTCGAATTTTCAGAGGATTGACGTTGTTGATATAAAATTCCCAATCCCAATAAAACAGTAAATACTGCAGCATATTTAATTAACCTAGTCCTATTTTTTTTCGCCTTAAAGCGTTTGTCTTTCTGGATTTTTTCCAAAAGTGTTCTTTTCGTTCTTTCAGTGTTAAATTCACTCATGATATCATCTATTGCATAATTGATTCTTGCGTACTCACTAAACAACTTGCCTTCATGAGAGTTATTGATCCATTCATTTAATTCATTCCACTCCTTGTGTGTTATGGATTCCGTGAGGTATTTTATGATAAGGTTTTCTACTTTTTCCATATTTCAAGAATGGACATATATATCTATTACAATGTAATTTTATCATACCACCAATTTTGAATGTATTTTTTTTGCATTTTATCAAAAAAATTTTCAAATATTATTGATATTCCTATTTTTATCCTCTAATTCTTGTTGGATTTATTTCCACTAATTATCTAAATACCAATATGATCAATAACCCCTTTGAAAATTCTAAACTGATACTCCAACTGAAAAGGGGGGATGAGAATGCCTACGTAGACTTAGTGGAAAATTATAATCACAAACTGTGCTTATATGCAAACAGCCTCATAAATGATATAGGAACATCGGAAGATATTGTACAGAATGTATTTATAAATGTTTGGGAGAAAAGGGATAACCTTCGACCTGACCTATCATTAAAAAGCTACTTATATAAATCTGTTTATAATGCTTGTATTAATGAATACAAGAAAAATCAAATGGTTACTGCCCTAGAAAAAAAATACATCGAAGAGCTGGATGGAATAGTTGAGCAAGACAATGATACTATGGAAAAGTTAATCGTTTTGGTTAAAGAAGCAATTCAAGAATTACCTCCAAAGTGCAAAGAGATATTCTTATTAAGCAAGAAAGAGGGGTTAACCAATATTGAAATTGCGGATTATTTAAATATCTCTAAGAATACCATTGAAAGGCAGATGAATATTGCCTTTAAAAAAATAAGGGAAAGCGTAGGCAGCAAAACGGATGTCATTCTATTTTTGATTTTTGGCATACAAGCTAAACGATACTCAAACTAATCACCTTTGAAAAAAGGCTTTCTTTCCAAATTAATTAACTGATTTCAAATAATTTAAACATCCTCGGATGTGGGTAGCGATATCTTTGATAATCCCATCAAATAATTTTTATGTAAATTTAACGTTAATTAAAAGTAACTTTACTGTAAATATTTGATTATGGCATTACGCAAAATTGTCCTTTTGATCTTCAAACCATTTCTATTTATAAAGGAATTTATGCAATCCTACGCCATAAAATACAGAAACACCTTCAATGAAACGCTTGAGTGTAGTTGGGAATATAATTATATAAGTTTGGGCATTTTAAAGAAAAAGGAAACCAAAAAACTCCCTTTTAAAAAAAGATATAGATCCAGGCACCCTTACCAGATCATTAGGGAATCTTATCAAATTCCTTACGTACAGACATCATAATTCTCTAGGAAATCCTTTTGACCTCCCGATAAATCTTTTGATGATTAATGGACAGTTCTTCTGGACTATAAAACATTTGGGGTTTTGGTCTTTCTTTACTGATATGGTTCAGTTTAAATCTGACCTTTCTATCTTTTCCATCTGCAAATGAAATGAACTCTCCTTGATTTAATCTAAAAAAAACATCAGCTCTGCGTTTAGGCACTTCCTTCTCTCCTTTGGTAATTCTGGCATCCCACGAAAGCCCTGTTCCTTTGCTCACACTTTTGGTAGGATGTTTAATCAATTCAAAAAATCGTTCATAGTATTTCGCAGTATCCGGGTCATTCACCTTACCAAAAAACTGATAGGACAGATTACTCAAAATCGCCTTACTCGCTTTTTCACCATATATCATATCATTTTGAATCTTGTCTTGCATTACATAAATAGTGCTGATATTATAACTTCTTAATGTTGCTGGAATACGATGCATGTTTGGCAATTTTACAGTTGGCGCTTCTTCCAATAAGATAAAGGAAGCATCACGATTTCTGACACTCATTTGTTTTATAACAGTATGGGTTATCATAGCAATTATTGGTGAATAAGCAGATTCATATTGTGGATTGTTCACTATTGATATAATCGCTTTGTTTTTGGCATTGTTAATATCAAGAGGAACTTCGTCAGCAGATAATACCATGAAAAGTTTTTTTGAACTAATTTTTTTAAAGGCATTTGCCAAAGTGCTTTTGACACCTGCAGTCTGTTTCTCAGATTCTATTCCATTTATAAAAGCACTTGCCATAGCCCTTGAAGTAAAATCAGAACTCAGAAAAGCAACCAGTCTTTTTGTATTCATTGATTGAAAAAGTGCAATCAAATGGGGTAAAGTGCAATACTGTTCATGTGATGTTTTTAATTTCCAAATCAATCCGCTTAACAATCCTTCAACAGCATCAGAAAAGAATTTATTACTCCCTGAAACATCGGAAAGGTTTTGTTCCAATAAATTCTCAATGAGCACTTTTGATACTTCGTTGACACTTTCTTCATTGGGCAAGTATCTTGGCGCGATGGGATTTACCCTGAAATATACCTCGTCAAAGGCTACGGTGTAAAATTTAATCTTCGAATTCTTAAACAAAGGATAAGCAATCTCAGTTAGCTCAAAATCTTTATAATCGTGCATGATGCCACAGAATTCATATTTACTGAAGTGTTCTATGAAATTATAAATGACACTCTGTGTTTTTCCACTACCTGCAGAACCGATTATGGATACCCCTCTTTTGACATTTGCAATACTGAACTTTCCATTTTTAAGTTTAAATGTCACCTGATACTTCTTCTGTTTAACGATGTTCTCTTTTTGAAAAAAGACGTACAAAACGATTCCAATTGTAATCAATGGAACAACGAAGTATAGAACTATTTGGGCTACGGAAGTGTTCATATGCCAATGGAACTTGATTGAACGGCTTTATCAAGGCCTTGTCTTATCTTTTTAATTGCTTTCAAGGTCAGTTGTAGTTTGTTTGTTGGTATTTTCATCATTGTGATGTCGGATTTGGCCAGTAATTTATAAGCCAAAGCTTTCTCATTGGTCGGCAATCCTGATAGTGCTGAAAAATAGATTTTAGGATTCTTCAAAAACGCCTTCCGCGCTGTATATGATTCCACATAATTGCGTTTATAATGGAACAATTTGTCAAAGGTTTTTTCTGAGTTCTTGAAAAACTCATCTCGATTAAAACCTCGTTTGACCTTTTTCCCATTCATAATCACCTCGGACTCTTTGTATTTACTTCCTGGGGATAAACTAAATAGGTTCGACTTATCTTTTCGACTCACGATTATATGTATATGGGCCTGTGCTCCTTCTTTCTGCATCCCTCTCACGATTCGCTTCCCATTTTGTTGATGTGGAGCTTCTTTTTCCAATCGAGTGATTTCCTTTTCCAACTTTTTTATATTACCCTCTACCCTCCCTTCCTGTATTGCACGAATCACGTTTCTATGCTCCAATATCTTAGTGGCATAGGGTTGATTTTCTTTGATTTGTATATCATGACCCTTATATACCCTTTGATATTCGATTTTTGCATAGTACTTGATATCATTGACGTTTACTTTTCTTCCATTGATTTCACGGTTGAAAGCTTTGGCATAGTCTTTCATCACTTCCCTTGTATAAGCCCTTAAATACTTTCCATGGTTTTGTAATTGCTTTAGTTCACGCTTGCTTGGATTTATGGTGATGGAATAAAATTTGGGTTCCTTCTTTTTGAGTTTAGCAGTATTTCCGTCTATTCCCTGTATGACCTCTCCACTTGATATTTCTTCCCCATATTGGTCAAAGAACTTTTCTTGTTCTGAAACCATCTTGCCTTCATTTTCCTTTTCAAGATAGGAGACAAAATCGGAGACGCTTTGGGTATAGTTATTGCCCAATTTCTGAGGAGTTATCGTTATGTACATTGGTCAACTTTTCTTTTAATTGTTCATATTCAGTTTTGTCCATTTCCAGTTTTAGGTAGCTTTTTCCAAAACTTCCCTTGACATGGGAAATTCCATTCAGAAGGGTAAGGGTTTCGTTTTTAAGCACATTGAAATCTTGTTGTATTTTGATGTAGTTGGCACGATAATATTCCAGTTCCTCGTTTTCCGAAATCAGCTCTGGGCTTTCAAAAGTTTGCTCATCCGTTTCTAAATTGGTGGTTTCTTCAAAGAGCGTTTTCAGCATAGCGGCAGTCGGTTTGGTCTGGTGCTTTTCGATATTTTTAAGAATCGCAATCAAGGAATTTATTCTTCTTTTTGTCCCATCGTTTTTGATGCCCAAATCATCATCTGGTGCAAGTCCATTGTACAGGAAAAAGTTGAGCATGGATTCCAAGGCATCGGTATTGGTCTTGGACAATTGCTTCGCAAATTCTCTAAACCTTAAGGCAATATCTTTCTTGATATTGATGGCTGAAAAGTTATATTTTGAGAATGTTTCCATTTTTTTGCTGCAAAAAATTGCCTGTTCTTTCGCCATTCAAGCTGATTTGCTGTAAATCATTCCTTAAAACGTAATCCATATTTCATTAAATATTTGAAAATCAATTATTTAATTTCCATAACATCGCATAGCGTGTTACCCTCTTGCTTCTCCTTTTCGTGCGCTGAGGCGCACAAAAAAATCGAACAACATGGCATGACCGCCAGTTGCCATAGTTCCTTAAAAATTGATTGTTGTGATCATCTAGTGAAAGTCAAAAAGATGCGATAACCACAAAAAAAGAAAGCCGAAAATCAGTTGTCTAATTTACGGCTTTTTAGTTAAGATTCTTCCAACATATCAGACAAATTATATATTGAATACATAGTCATAGGTATATAATTTTTTAATGGATTCTTCATCTATGATTCTTTCATAGTCTCCACCATTTTCCTTGCAATATTTTTCAATCGCAACTTTGCTTTCCGACTCGACGTGTTCTCTTGCCATACCTAACAGTACCTGCTGGGTTTCCTCATCTAGATTTGTGAAATTCAGATATATCATAGCACTTAGTTTTAAAGAAGTCCGTTATCTGAAAAGCTGTAGTAATCACCATCAGGTGCAAATATCAAATGGTCCAGTAGTCTAATATCAAAAAGCTTACCTGCTTTATTGATTTTGTTCGTTAAATTCTTATCGGCTTCACTAGGAATCAATTTTCCACTTGGATGGTTATGGGTCAATATTATTGCCACAGATAATGATTTAAGAATGACCGCAAATAGAAGTCGTAAATCAACCAATGTTCCTGTTATTCCGCCTTGCGAAATCTGATAAACACCTTTGACCTTGTTGCTATTGTTCAGCAAAACCACTTTGAAGGTTTCATAGATGCTTATCGTGTTCTTGTCCCAATCCTCGAATAGCAGTTCTGCTGCATCCTGTGAATTTGAGATCGCTTGCCACTCAGAAGATTTTAAACCACCCTTGTAGCTAATCTTTATTTCGTTAACTTTATTCCTCATAGTTCTACTTTTCAATAGTTGGATAATGAAAAAAGAGGGTGCATCTTTTCGACGGGTACACCCTCTTTCATTTCTTAGTTACCGTTCAACAATAGAATTTCATTAGCTATTACCTCGGTTGCGTAGCGTGTGTTACCTTCCTTATCGTTGTAACTTCTCGTTTTTAGTTTGCCCACAATGGCAATTCTCTTGCCTTTGGTAACATACTTCTCGATAATTTCGGCAACCTTGCCCCAAGCGACCACAGTGTGCCAGTTGGTTTCGGTCTGCTTTTCACCTTCCTTGTCCTTATAGTTTTCATTGGTCGCCAATGACAATCGGGCAACTTTCTTTCCGTTTTCAAGATTTGTTACTGTTGGGTCATCCCCAAGATTTCCAATTAACTGAACGTGATTTTGAATAGAACTCATAACATTAAAATTTAAGAGATTAAAAAATTGATTTACTTATTGTATCTAGAGCGTTTTCCTTTTTTGATTTTTTGGATAGCCTTCGATATGTTTTTTGATACGATTTCATTGTTCGGATTTTAGATTTACTTCCCGTAGCGCCGTCGCTGTTACCTTTTTTTTGATGCTTTACGATTCAGCAATATCAGAGGGCGGTAAGGCGTATAAAAAGTGGAGTGCAACGAAACGGCTTTATGCCGCTGTCCACCGCTGATGTTGTAGTTTTGCGGTCAAAAAAAGAAGTAATAGTGGCGGCTCGGAAGTGAGTGTAAAATGAAAGATGGGAAGTTTTCGAATAAACAGAAGGGTATCCAAAACGAATAATGGAATTCCGTCTAAGCGAACTTAACCCGGTATTTTTTGTGGTAAGCGAAAGTTCCATTCCAGGCGTACCGGAATGGTTTACTGGAGCAAGAGCAAAAAAGAGTGGGTTGTGTTCAAGATATAGATAGTGAAGCTCTTTTCACGAAATGGGATGAAGGGAAATGTGCTGAGCACAACAAGAACTGCTGTTCTATGAATAGTTCCATCCACTTAAGTCGAAAGTCAAATTGAGAGTTAATCCTATCTTTGAGAATAATCCAATCCTGGATGAAGAAAGTTGATTTTCAAAAGTATAAAGCAAATTTAATTTCACTCGGGATACCAGAGGAAGAAATTTACGATTTTACTGGAGACAGGATTGAATCATTTTATCAGCGTTACTTTGATTGGTGCGTTGACAATATTGTTGAATACAGTCCGATATTTGGTGTAGAGCCTGCTTATTTTTATTACTGGGATACCTATAGAATTAATGCTGTAGCCGGGAAAGGTAAAAGAGTATATAGGATTAGGTTTTCAAAACCTTACATGGAGGCCTTACATAAAAAGCTAGGTAGAAAAGGACAGTTTTTTGATAAAACCGATTGGGTAGCCTTTAAAAATCTTCAAACTGTTACCCCAAATAGTCTAGAATTTTTGATGTTTCAAGCATCTACGATTTTCACTTTCTATCACGAATTTGCGCATTTAGTTCAGTACAAGGGTAAGGTGTTTTCAATGAATGAACATTCGAC
The DNA here is from genome assembly GCF_036985525.1 of Croceitalea sp. MTPC6. NCBI lineage: Bacteria > Pseudomonadati > Bacteroidota > Flavobacteriia > Flavobacteriales > Flavobacteriaceae > Croceitalea > Croceitalea sp. MTPC6. The sequence continues at coordinate 118,150 of NZ_BTGR01000008.1, read as the reverse complement.
TGACGATAAATATTCTTATGAAAAACATGTATTTGAATATGATGCCGATTTAAATGGTTGCCAATTTGTTAGTATTTATTTTCAGCAGTTTTTTCAGGAACAATTACCTATAACCCACCAAACCCCAAATAATTTCAAACGACTTATGTATTTGGGCATTTCTAGTATCGTTATTACTCAGTTGCTTTTCTTATACGGTAAAATTTATCCTTTTCAACCAGAAAATTTAGATACAGAATTCTATACAAAGGAAAAGTCTCATCCTCATACATTAGTAAGGACCAAATATATTATTGAACACTATGTTAGTGTTGCAAAAGCAAATGGTGTAAGTATTGACTTTAAAGACACAACGAGAAACGTTACGGTTATTTGTAATGAATTTTTTAAAGATTCTGGACTATTTAAAAACTTTATTGAAGGTTTCCAGAATCATTTTGATGAAATTAATGCTTATGCACTGCAACTATATATTGGGCAAAGAGATAACCCCAATTGCATTAAGCATAAAATAGAGCTCTTCGGTTTTAACTTAAGGAACTAAAGATTTTGGGTAAATCAGAGGATTATAATTGTTGTTGGATGAAATTGAAAGTAAATAGCATCAAATTGAATTTCCAGTAGAAAATAAGCAAAATGTTGTACCTATGTTGTACCCAAATAAAAAAGGCTCTCAAATCTGAGAGCCTTTTTACTATTAAAGAAAACTTTGAAAAAGTGCGGCTGAAGGGAGTCGAACCCCCACGCCTCGCGGCACCAGATCCTAAGTCTGGCATGTCTACCAATTCCATCACAGCCGCTTTTTCAAAATTTTAATGAACTTTTATTGTTTAATTCCTAAGTCTAGCGTGTCTACCAATTCCACCACGCCCGCATAGTCCCAAATAATTATTGGGATGCAAATATAATTCAAATTTCGAATTGTGAAATAGCAAATTCCAAAAACTTCTTTTCGTACTTTTACTTTCCTTTTAAATATATTCATGGAACAAATCAAAGATTACATATCTCAACATAAAGACCGATTTATTAAGGAGCTAGTTGAGCTATTGAAACTACCATCAATAAGTGCAGATACAGCTTATTCTAAAAATGTCATAGCAACTGCAAAATTTGTTGAAAAATCACTACAAGAGGCTGGCTGTGACTCAACTGAAATATGCGAGACCAAAGGTTACCCTGTTGTTTATGGCAAAAAGATTATTGACAAGAGCTTACCAACAGTATTGGTATATGGGCATTATGATGTGCAGCCACCAGACCCAATGGAACTTTGGGATTCTCCACCATTTGAGCCTGTCATAAAAGCTACAGAGTTACATCCTCAAGGAGCAATCTTTGCTAGGGGTGCTTGTGATGACAAAGGGCAAATGTATATGCACGTTAAGGCAGCGGAATTCATGATTAAAAATGAAGTGTTGCCATGTAACATCAAATTTATGATTGAAGGTGAAGAAGAGGTAGGTAGTGATAGTCTAGCCGATTTTTTAAAGGATAATAAAGAAAAACTCTCCAATGATATTATTCTGATTTCTGATACTGGGATGATTGCCAATGATGTTCCATCCATTACAACGGGACTTCGTGGGTTGAGTTATGTTGAGGTTGAGGTTACTGGACCAAATCGTGATTTACATTCTGGTATTTATGGTGGTGCAGTTCCCAATCCTATCAACGTATTGAGTAAGATGATTGCCTCTTTACATGATGAGAACGGAAAAATAACTGTCGCTAATTTCTATGATAAAGTTGAGGAAGTATCTGCAGCCGAACGTGCGGAAATGGCAAAAGCGCCTTTCAATTTAGAGGACTATAAAAAAGCTTTGGATATTGGTGATGTACAAGGTGAAGAGGGCTTTTCCACTTCAGAAAGATACTCCATTCGCCCAACACTTGATGTGAATGGTATTTGGGGAGGATATACTGGCGAAGGTGCCAAAACAGTTATTGCTAGCAAAGCCTATGCAAAAATTTCAATGCGCTTGGTACCTCATCAAGACCCTGATGAAATTACAGAATTATTTTCCAAGCATTTCAAAGCAATTGCTCCGGATAGTGTGAAGGTAAAAGTGACTCCACATCATGGTGGTTTGCCCTATGTAACCAACATGGACAGTATTGGCTACCAAGCTGCAGCTAAGGCTTACGAGACTACTTTTGGAAAAACCCCAATTCCGGAACGTACTGGGGGAAGTATTCCCATAGTTGCCCTATTTGAACAAGTTTTAGGTAGCAAAACTATTTTAATGGGCTTTGGATTAGATAGTGATGCCATTCATTCACCAAATGAACATTTTGGGGTTTGGAACTATTTAAAAGGCATTGAAACCATCCCGTATTTCTACAAGTATTTTACTGAGCTCAATAGTTAGGCTATAGCCCTTATAAGTATTGATTAAGGGGTGGTTAGAAATATTTCTTCTAATAAAATTTTAATATTAATATTCTCTACATTTGTAGAATTAAAATATTTATTCTATGTTTGTAGAGTTAATTCTAATCTTGTAGAGAATGCAACTGTCAAAATCGGAAGAAGAACTAATGAACATCGTCTGGAAGCAAAAGAAAGCTTTTATGAAAGACTTATTGGATGCCTATCCGGAACCAAAGCCCGCTACCACAACTGTGGCCACCCTATTGAAACGAATGGCAGATAAGGGTTTTGTGGCTTACAAAAGCTTTGGACGCTCTAGGGAATACTATCCTTTGGTTAAAAAGAAAGATTATTTCTCCAAGCATGTAAACGGACTCATTAAAAACTTTTTTAATGATAGCCCAAGTCAATTCGCCTCGTTTTTTACACAATCCACGGATTTGAGTAAAGATGAATTAGAAGAGTTAAAGGCCTTAATCGATAACGAAATAAAAAAGAAATAATCATGCTTATTTACATCTTTAAGTCTGCAGCCTGCATGGCTATATTCTTTGTCTTTTATAAACTGCTACTAGAGAAAGAAAATATGCACGTTTTCAAAAGATTCTATTTGCTTTTGTCCATAGTAGCTTCGCTTTTGATTCCAGCTCTAGTTTTTACAGAATATGTTGTAGTTAATCCTGAAGCTACTATTGAAATACAGTCGCCTGCCATAACCGACAATGATTATATAGGAGTGCCAGCCGCCCTGGAAAACGATATCTTCCATTTTGAACCTATGTTATGGACTATTTATTTTTTGGGATTGACATTCTTCGGATTAAAGTTCATTAGAAATCTTGGTCAGATTATATGGCGTATTCGTAAAAATCCTAGACAAAGGTCTGCTAGCTTTATTCAGGTATTGCTACAAGAGAACTTTCCACCGCACACCTTTTTTAAATACATTTTTTTGAATAAAAAGAGATTGGAATCCAACAAAATACCAAAAGAAGTGTTATTACATGAAGAAACCCATGCAAAACAGAAGCATAGCTATGATGTGGTTTTCATAGAATTGCTTCAGGCTGTTCTTTGGTTCAATCCGTTGGTCTATTTTTTCAAAAAGGCCATCAAGCTAAACCACGAATTTTTAGCCGATCAAGCAGTGCTTAAAAAGAACATAGATAAACCAACTTACCAAAATACATTAATGTCGTATTTATCACCCGACAGCCACACCAATTATCAGTCAAGAATGGCAAATGCCATTAATTATTCATCAATCAAAAAACGATTTAATGTCATGAAAACACAAACATCAAAAAAAGCGATTCTATTGCGAAGTTTATTACTTCTACCTCTTTTAACAATGATGCTATACGGGTTTACAGAAACCAAACTCATTGAAAGGACAAAATCTAATATAGAAAAAAACATAAAAAAGGAATTAGAAGGAACAAACCAACTACCTGTGAATATAGTAGATACAGATGGTGCAAGTAAAAAAGAAATTATAGAATTCAATGTTTTAGCTAAAAGATACAATGCAATACCGATTGAAAAACGGGTAATACCATTAAACGATTTAAAAGTCTTGGAACTCATTTATCGTAAAATGAGCAATGAGCAAAAAGAAAACGCCCAGCCTTTTCCAGAATGTTTGCCAAAGAATATTCAAAAAGGAGCTTCCCGCGAACAAATGGCAACATACAATGCTTTAGCAAAAAAATACAATGAAATGTCCCGTGATGATATGCGGATTTCAATGAAAGATGTAGAGCAGTTAAAATATATTTACAGCATAATGTCCAACAAGCAAAGAGCAGACGCTGAGTCTTTTCCGGATTTTCCCAAGCCACCAACTGCTCCCGAAGCGCCAGAAGCTCCCCTACAGAAAAAGAAGAATTCAAAAACTGGATTTCTTGAAGTAGATGGTCAAACCCTATTTTATGTTTCTAAAAAAGGTAACAAGACATATTACAATCGTTGGGGGCAAAAAGTAAATGGTAAAGGCAAAATTCTAAATCCAAAACAAGCCCATGCAGAGGATATAATTGAAGGGCAGGTAATTTCAAAGGTATATAAAGAAGGTAATGTAGTAGTTGGATTCAATACGGATAATGTTAGCATTTTCCCTCCGCAGCCTCCGCTTCCACCAAAGCCAATTGAACCTTTGGATTATATAGTTAAGATGGCAAAAAAGGGAGCTGATTTTTATTATGAAGGAAAGGTAATTTCTTCAGATAAAGCCATTGAACTTTTTAAGAAGGACAAAAACCTAAACATCCAAACATCTAAGACCGACTCTAAAAATCCTAAAGTAAAAATCTCTAAAGCGCCAATACGCATTAAAAAAACTTCTTCTGGAGTAAATCTAGAAACTGGTAATATTAAAGTGGATGGCAAAGAACTATTTTACATTAAAAAAGATGGTATTACCAGATATTTTAATGGACAAGGACAACAAGTGGATAAGCAGGGCAGATTGTTAGCCAGCAATCAAAAGAGGAAACCTACCTTTTACCTTGATGGAGAAAAAATAAGCTCTGCTAAAGCGCATCAATTAATGCGCAACAACAAATCCATACAGGTTGCCACCGAAGATTATTCCGAAGATGAATATGCGATAGTTTTAACCGATTTAAGCAAAAGTTCCTACAATAATCACAATAAAAATAGCAATCCAAACTCAGTTATCGATTTAACAGAAATGATAAAAAAAGAAGCTTCTTTTTTCTATAATGACGAACCTATTTCTATAGAAAGAGCATTATGGCTTACTAAAAACGAGCATATAGAACGTGTACAAACTGTTGGAGCTAAAAATGGGAAACCAAAAGTCTATTTCTGGAAAAAGACTTGAAATCTTTGGCTCCATCAAAATCATAAATCACTGTTAAAGCCTTCATTTAGAAGGCTTTTTGTGTAACAAAATATAAATACCCACGTTCTAATAGTCTATCAAACCAAAACGAGCACTATCATGTTACAAAAATTCTTCATCTTCTGCTCTGGAGCGGACACTAATATTCTAGATACTTGTTCCAACGGAGAACGCAATAAATATGCTGGTATAGGCGCCACTGTTTTCTTTACCGCCGTAATGGCTTTTATTGCAAGTGGTTATGCACTTTATACTGTTTTCGACAATGTATATACTTCTATTTTCTTCGGCCTCATATGGGGCTTGCTTATCTTTAATTTAGATAGATATATAGTTTCTACTATTAAAAAAAGAGACAGTTTTAAAAGTGAATTGCTACAAGCTGCTCCAAGGGTTATCCTTGCCATCATTATAGCCATCGTTATTTCTAAGCCTTTGGAGATGAAAATCTTTGAAAAAGAAATCAACCAGGTTTTATTAGAGGAAAAAAATGCCATGACTTTAGAAAACAAAGAACAACTGGCTTTACAATACACTCCAACAATTGAAAGTCTGAATCAGGATATTGCCAACCTAAAAAATGAGGTTGCTCAAAAAGAGGCTGAAACAAATGCGCTTTACAATACTTATATAGCTGAAGCCGAAGGTACAGCTGGAACCAAACTCTTAGGAAAAGGTCCAGTTTATGCTGAAAAGCGCGAAAAACATGATGCTTACTTGGCAGAACTGCAGCAGTTAAAACAAACTAATGGTGAAAAGATTGCTGTAATTGAAAATCAAATTGCTTCTTTGAATACTGATTATGATAAAGCCGTAACTACCTCGCAGCCAGTTATTGATGGTTTTGATGGGCTTATGGCTCGTATCAACGCTTTAAACAAGTTACCGTGGCTACCTTCATTTTTTATTTTTTTGTTATTCTTAGCTATCGAAACTGCTCCAATCATTGCCAAGCTTTTGGCTCCAAAAGGAGAATACGATTATAAGCTTGAAGAGCAAGAAAGTATCGTTGCAACTTGGGTTACACAAAAAGTAACTCAACGTAAATTATTAATGTCCACCGATGCTGCCATGAACCAAGAAATCTATGAGGACATTAAGTCTGAAGAAGAGCTATATAGATACAAAAAAGAAAAAGCAGAAGAATTGATGCGCTTACAAGCAAATTCATTTCACAATACACAGATCAAAGGGCTTTAGGCTTTTACTGCGCTCAGCCTTACAACCTGAAATAACAATCTAGTTCATTAAACTATATCCATCTTTTCTAATAGGAAAGAAGCATTCATTGTTTTACTAACCCCTCTTTTTAGGAGATAGTCAAAATAGAGTTCATCATTTTCAATAGATGCATCCAAATAATAATTATGTATTTGTTTAAAATCTTTAGCAGAGGAACAAAGGCTTAAATCATGTGTGGCGATTAATCCGGTAGCTCTTTCTTTGACTAAACGAGCTAGGAATTTTTTAGACCCTGACGCTTTGTCCATACTATTTGTTCCTTTTAAGATTTCATCTAACAAAACAAAATAGCGTTCACTTTTCAAAGCTGTAACAATTTTCCGTAGACGTTTCAATTCCGAAAGAAAAAAGGAATCCCCTTTAGTCAAGGAATCGATACTTCGCATACTGGTCATTAATTTAATGGGAGAATAAAAACATTCCTCCGCACATACTGGCAGACCCATATTTGCTATAACAATAGCTAATCCCACTGTTCTGAGAAAGGTACTTTTACCCGCCATGTTGGAGCCCGTAATAATAAAGAAATTCTCTTGGCCAATCTGAAAATCGTTACGAATATTTTTATCGGCAGGTATCATTGCATGACCTGCTTTTTTACAAGCAAGTGAGACTCGCCCTTCTTGGACAATGGGATACGTATATAAAGGGTGGTTAAATGAGAAATTACCCAAGCTATTGTAGGCATCAAAAAATGCAATTACTTCAAACCAATCGGGAACATTGTCCTTATGTTTTTTAATCCAAGTTTCAATTTGATAAGCGGTTCTTAAAGCCCCTAAAAAACATCCATTCCCAAAAATAGCATAGAATACATTGTTATTGTAATCCATGACATCAAGTAGTTTTCCAAACTCTTTAACCGTTGCTGAAGCATTTTTATCCCCTACCAGTAACTTCTGTTTCTGATATTTTAATTGTGCTCCATCAAAATTAGTTTCTTCAATGTATGCCATCAGTTTTGAGTACTGCTTGAATACCGCTTTTACTTTATCCGCTCTCCTTGCCAGTAGACTAATCTGTCTATAATATCTTGCAGTAATCCCAAGTCCTAAAACAATCCAAAAAATAAATAATGAAAATGACCAAGAAGCTAAAAACAGTAAAGCGCAAAGTGCAATGGTAACCCCTAAAAACAACCATGGTAAATAACGCATCACTTTTGGCACAAACGGAGTATGTTTATTTAACCAATTAACGATTTCCTTTGTAGTGCTTTCAGATTTAATCAGCATGGCTTTGGCAGTATAATTCTGTCGCCATTCAGGCTTTCTTGCTAGCTCATCAACAGTCTCTTGCTTGGCAATTATGGACTCAACATTATTACTATTTATAAGCTCTGATAAATAATTTGTTCCATCATCCAATTGGGTCCTATTCATGTATTGAAAAAAAGAACCTTTTCCAAAAAGGTCTAAATCTTGACTATAATCGTGGTTCGCGTCTATAAATTCAGCGCCATCTGGGAGAGTATCAAAATCATATTTTAATACATCTAACTCTGTTGAGTTTATTTTTGTAAGAGCATGTGTAAAACGGTATTTCTGTTTGACATCTTCATAATACCTCACCAAGAAGAGGAAAGTTCCCATACCCAAAAAAGCAGAAAGAGTAGCTAACTTTACATCAAACCATAAAAAATAAACCGCTATGATAGTCGCCGCAAACATAGCTAAGCGAGAATAAGAAAGAATTTTTAATCGTTTCTGAATTTTAAGACCCTCACTGGTATAACGTTCTAGATTCTTAATGTAGAACTCAAAAAGTTTTTGCATTGCTTCTTTAAAAGCTCAAAGATAGGTATTCAATACTTCTACTAAATTTTGATTTAGTAATCAAAGATTTCCCAACTCTTCTTTAAGTTTTTTGGTCAAGCCACTGACAACGAGGCCGTATGAATGATCTATTTGCTCTTTGGTAAAAGTTGGCGGTAACTGTTCCAAATACAGTGTATTCCAATGTTTTTTGCTCATATGGTATCCTGGAATAATTATACCATCATATTCTTCTCTAAGGGATACAGCCTTTTCTGGGTCGCACTTAAGGTTAGCTTGAGGAGGCCTTCGTTCTAATGACATCAAAGCATACATTTTACCCATAACCTTAAAAACCAAGGTATGCTCATCAAAGGGAAATTCTTCAGTCACACCTTTTTTAGCTAAACAATACGTTCTGAATTCTTCAACGTTCATCTTCTAAACCCCATTAGAATCATAGACAATAACCTTATCCCAAAAGTCTTTGCATTCTTCAATAAAAATCAAATGCGCTTCTTCTTCTTGGTAATTTTGTTGTGCTTCTACAGATTCAAATGTTACGATTAAGGAGTAGGTAAATGACCCATCAACAACATCTCTTGATGCTTTTGGTGGTGTCCCAATAAAATTGGTTTTTGCGTATTTTGAGTTCGCCAAGAATTTTTTAAGTGAAGCCTCAAACGTGCTTCGATGTTCTTGATTATCTGGGCTTTTAAACCAAAAATATACAGTGTGTGCAAAAGCAGAATCAAAGGTTTTCATATTATCATTTTTTTGATTGCAGGATGTGATTAAAAGTCCAGCGAACAACAAAGTGCAAATTACTTTTTTCATCTATTAATTTTCTAAAAATTGTTTTTCTCTATTACTAATCTCTAAAGCGGTATAATCTAGTTTCCAACCTATGGTCTCTACTATGTTTTCAATTAAAAGTACAGCTTGTAAAGCTTCTTTCTTTGCAGTATCTATTAAACCACTTTCTGGAATTTTTTCCCGGATATGTTCTTTTGCATTCTGATTTAACTGTGTTAAATCATCAGGTGAGAAGGAATTAAAAAGTCCGTTTTTTACATCATAAAATTGAATGTCCGGTTCAATTGATAAAATCTCAGGTTCTGGGAATTCAGTCAAGATTATTCTTTTCTTTTCATTATCAGCAGACATTTTTATCTTTTTAAGATCATAACCTATTTGAGCTTTCGCATTTATAACCACTAAAGCTTTCTTCTTGCTGCTTAAAATACTCATAAACCCATCTTTAATATTCTCATAACGATATATCTCAGCAAAATCCCCTTCTACAGAAACCAGTTTACAAACGCTTTTAATTCGGTCGAGTATCACTGTAGATTGATGTTCGGTAAGTTCCCTACGCTTCTTTTTTGTAAAAAGCCCGTAGACCCAATACATTAAAATAGCGCCTAAGACTAATCCTAATAAAGCTTCAATTAAACTATCCATTATTTTTTCCTATTTCTCCCAAATGGGTAAATTTAAAACCTTTGTTATATTTAAGCCCATAACCAAAAAACCTGTCTATAGCTACGTGGGCAAATAAAACAATTCCTATCAACTGTAACCAAGGTGTCGAAAAATAAATCCCAAAAAAATAGAGTACAACTGCCAAACCCCTATGGTGAAAAACATTATATGAAATTGCACCTGTCTTACTTCCAAAAAAATAACCTAACATTCCTATATCGGGAGCTAAAATTAAAACTAAAAACCACCACCATTGAAAGGGTAAAAGACTAAAAAGATATATTCCTAAAATAAACATTGCCAGTTCTTCCAGCTTTATAAGTAATTTCATTAATCTAGTATTTTATACAACACCGGTCTACTAGGACTAGCGTCATTCTCAAAAGGTGCCACTTGTAGGTTTAAAAAGTATGTCCCATCAGCTATTGCGTTCTTCACAAAAATAAATTCAGTAATTGTTGCTTTAGTTCTTACAGCACCTTGCGTATTCCAAAAGGCATTATGCGAAGCTAAAACCCCATCATCTTTTTCTCTATCTACTGATGGTAAATCAATTAATAAATGATCAATCCCTTTTTCTCTTAAATAAATTGCAGCTTTTTCTACCAAATAGGGCGGATTAGTGTGTGAATATTGCATGCTTTTTTTATTCCCTAAATTGGGAAGCGTTCTAATAACTAAAGCTTCCCGTTTTTTATTTCTCAAGGCGTATTGCAACTGTTTTTTTGAAATCACAAAATCTTCCCCTTGCTTTTCAGGAACTACGGTAATCAGTTCTGCCAAAAAAAAGAACTGATTTAAATTCTGATTTATAGAATGAAACTCTTCCGAAATATGACCCACACATTCTGTATGTGTTATATGGGAATGTGGATTGAACCAAATGTTATTAAAATTCACTGATGACCCTTCAGACACTTTACCTATAAAACCATTCTCTTTGTGCGGTTCAATCTTTGGATGCTCTAAATACCATGCATTCACATCTGAAGAATCTCCTCGCAACGCAATAGAAATATCCAATGGTTTGGTTAAATCTATCTTATATTTTGTTGATTTATATTTTATGGCAGCAATCATTTCCTCAAATTTAACATAAAGAGGTCACTTGCTATTCCATCAGCTAAAAACTTACCCTTTTTAGTTGCAAGTAGGGTATCATCATCTAGGTATAATAAATGCTGTTCAATATATTTATCTGCCTGTCGTAAAAGATATTCCTTGTATGTATTACCATATTCTGTAGCCACTTTTGACAAAGAAACACCCCAAATTGTTCGCAAGCCGGTCATCACATATTCATTGTACTTATCTGTTTTTGACAAAACTTCGACTTCCATGGGCAGTTCATCACTTTCAATGGTTTTAATGTATTTTGGATTGTTGTTGATGTTCCAACCTCTTCGCATACCATCAAATGAGTGTGCCGAAGGCCCAATACCTATATACTTTTTTTGCTGCCAATAGGCGGAATTATTCTTTGAAAAATAACCAGGTTTTCCAAAGTTTGAAATTTCATAACAACTATAACCAGCAGCTGTTAATGTATCATTAAGAATATTAAAATGCTCTTGGGCAACCTCATCATCAACGGGTTGTACCAAACCTTTTTTCACAAAATTTGCTAATGCAGTTTTGGGTTCTACGGTTAACGCATAACTAGAAATATGGGGAATCTGAAATGAAATTGCCTTTTCAATATTTTTTTTCCAGCGAGTATTGGGCATATTGGGCATTCCGTAAATCAAATCTATAGAAATATTATGAAAGTGTGTCTTAGCTTGCTGAATGCATTGTTCAGCTTCGCTTGAATTGTGCGCACGATTCATCAACTTTAAATCTTCCTCAAAAAAAGATTGCACACCAATACTCAGTCTATTGATTGGGCTTTCCGCTAATTGATTAATTTTTTCTTCCGTTAAGTCATCGGGATTAGCTTCCAGTGTGATTTCTGGAGCATCTAGTACTTTATAATTATCGTAAACCGAAGTTATCAGCCTCTCAATTTCCGAAACTGATAACACGGAAGGTGTTCCCCCTCCCAAATAAATAGTTTCTACTACTTTATCCTTAAATTCATTTTTCCTAAGTCTAATTTCTTTGGAAAGCGCATTTACCATAGCTTCCTTTTTCCCCATTTGGGTAGAAAAATGAAAATCACAGTAATGACACGCTTGTTTGCAAAAAGGAATGTGGATATAAATTCCTCCCATTATCCGAGCTTCTTAGGATTCTGCTTTACGAAAGCTTCCCAGCCGGTGTAGGACTTCCCAACCTCAACACGCCCTTCATTATAAAAATGGCAAACTGCAGCTGCCAACCCATCAGTACTATCCAAATTTTTTGGCAATGATTTTAGTCCAAGCATTCCTTGTAACATTTTGGCAACTTGCTCCTTACTTGCATTTCCATTACCGGTAATCGCCATTTTTATCTTTTTGGGAAGATATTCCGTTATTGGGACTTGTCTGGATAAACCCGCTGCCATGGCAACTCCTTGCGCACGGCCCAATTTTAACATAGACTGTACATTTTTACCAAAAAAAGGAGCCTCAATTGCAATTTCATCTGGATGGTAGGTGTCTATCAATTCTATAGTCCGCTCAAAAATAAGCTTCAACTTTGTGTACGGGTCATCATACTTTTTAAGAAGCAGCTCATTCATTTGTATAAACTCCATCTTTTTATTCACCACTTTAATGATTCCAAAACCCATAATGCTTGTCCCTGGGTCTATACCTAATATAATTTTCTCTTTGGCCAAATCAGTTTGTGGTATTTAGTACGATTGGCAATCTAAATTTTACACTTACTGGCGTACTTCTTTTAAGTGCAGGAGCAACCGTAGTTAAATCGTTTAATCTTTTAGAAAACTCTTCTTTTAACTGGGGCAATACTTTATTCACATTATCTTTCTCCTGAATTTCCAATACCGTCATAAAACCATGTTCATCTATCAAAAAATCAATGTGCAATGTATCATTAATATCCTTTTCAACTTCAAATTCCAAATCATCAAAAGCAGTGGCAAAATAGCTCAACATTGTCACTTGAAAGCAGTTGCGCTGTGCTTCTTTGGTAGCATTCTCATCACAATTTTCAAAAAGAGGATATTGATCTACATCGTTCCAATCAATGGCCAGTAATTCATCATTAACTATTTGCTCGGTCTGCTTTTCTTGCGACCTAAAATACTCACAAGAAACAAGTGATAACAGAAAAAAAAAGAACAAAAACTTTCGCATGCGAACCCATAGAATTTGGCTGAAATTACGATTTTTTGGTTAATTCATTCGGAGTTAAAATGGATTTCCTCTTTCAATTCCTTAATACGTTTTTGTGCTCTTTGCTTTAAAAAAGGGTATACCCTTTCAAAGTCTGACAAAAGTTTTTCGTAATGCCTCAATTTGATTTTAGGGTCTTTATAGTACTCATCTGCCAAGACACAAATTTGCCAATAATTCAATTGATTCATCTTATCCTCTTCCCATGCTTTGGTATAATAATCCAATGATTTCTTGAGCTCCCCTTTTAAACGCGCAATTCGCCCTAAACTTTGATATTCATTGTCAAAAATATAACGTCTTTCTTCTATGGATTTTAAGAAATAAGTTTCAGCACTATCTAGTTTTTTTTCTAAAAGATACACTTGTCCCAATCCTTGGTATGCATCGGCTTCATAGTTGGATAATTCTTCCAGATGTTTGTAAGTAACTTTAGCCTTTTGATATTCTTTAATATTAGCCTGGGAATATCCTAATTTTTTATAGATAAAAGGTTTCTTTTCTCCAAGTGCTATAAGTCTTTCAAATAAGGGTGCAGCTATATTATATTCGCCAATATCAAACCTGGTCAATGCCTTTAAATTTAAAAGAGCAACATCATTCGGAGCGGTTTTTAAACCTAAATCAATGATTTTAATTGCATTCATAGGTTCTTCTACGCCAACATAATATTTGCCCAACAAATAAATACTCCTTAAATGGGTACTATCTAATTGGATAGCTTTTTTTAATGCTCTATTTCCTTCTTCATAAGCTAAACTTGATTGTAATGCTTTACCCAGGTAGTAATAAAATTCTGGGTTTTCACTTTTAGACGTGGTCAATTCCCTAAACAAGATTGCTGCTTTCTCGTACTTCTTAGACTTGTCTAAAAGTTTTCCCAGTTCAAACTTTGCTAAGGTATTCTTATCGTTATTTGAAAGAATACTTTGGTATTGTAAAATTGCTTTTTCTTTATTTCCAATGGCATTGTATGCTCGAGCAATTTGGAGGCTAGATTTCTCATCCCCTATTTCTGAATACGCATTTATAGCAGCGGCATAATTCCCTAAAAGGTAAAGACTGTCTGCGACCGAAGAAGCCGAAGATTGTGCTTCGGCTTTATAAATAGATACCACTATCAATAAGATAAAAAGTTGTTTCAAATTAGTTTAGCTTGAATGTTATTGGAATAGCAAAAGGCACATCCACCTCTTTTCCTTCATGTTTCCCTGGTTGCATTTTTGGTAGTCGCTCAATTATGCGAACCGCTTCATTCTCTAATAATTCATGAGGACCTCGTTTTCTAATTTTCTTTATGGAACCATCTTTTGAAATCATAAACAATAAACTCACACGACCTTGAACACCTAGCTCTTGTGCCTCATCAGGATAATTAAAATGCTTTTTAATGTGATTTTTCATACTTTCTTGAAAACATGCTTTTTTATCTGCTGCATTTTCGCATCCAGGGAAAATGGGAACTTCATCAACTAATGTAAAAGGAACACTGTCAACATTTTTTTTCTCTTTTGGTCCATTATAGCCCACTATTATTAGACCATCTTTATCAACAATAGAAGAAGTGCCTGCTAATTTAAAAGTAACTGGGATAGAAAAAGGAACATTTACCGCTTTTCCATCTTGTCTTCCTGGTTGCATTTGTGGTAAACGTTCTACAATCCGCTTTACTTCTGTTTCCAGTAATTTATCTGGACCACGCATTTTAATATTTTTAATTTTTCCATCTGCACCAATAATAAATAAAGTTAAAACTCTTCCTTGGATACCTGACTCTTGTGCATCAATAGGGTAGTTGAAGTTTTTACGGATATGTTCATTTATTTTTTCTTGAAAGCATGCTTTTTTATCCACCGCATTTTCGCATCCAGGGAAAATGGGAACTTCATCCACTATGGCAAAAGGAACACTCTCCTGTTCAACAGTGACCTTTAAAGGTGTTTCAGCTTCAACAGATGTCTCTTTATTATCTAATTCACAAGACGTATAGACCAACATCCCCAAAACAAGGGGCACTAACAATAAATACTTAAACTGATAAATTTTTTTTGACCTCTCTTTACTTATCATGACGATTCGTTTTTTGATTAATGATTTTTTAAAAAATTGATTGACAAAGCTGATATTGTCCGTTTGAAAAGCTTCTGCCAAAAGTGTTTGATATTGCCCTTTTTTATCTGTTTTTGCAACTGCACTATCCGCAATAAATTCGTGTAGTTCTGAAACTTTTTTCTGATACACATAAACCAGAGGGTTAAACCAAAAAGCAATGCGCATAATTTCAAAAAAGAGCAAGTCCAGTGAATGCCATTGTTTAATATGCACCAACTCATGTGCAATAATATTGTTCTCGTTTTCTTTCTGAATTTCTTCCCCTAAAAAAATATTTTTAAAGAACGAAAATGCCACCTCACTTTTCTTGATGACAACTTTAGTAAAGTCCTGATAATAACGAATAGTTCCCTTTTTTTTAAGCGAATAAATTTGATTGAGTTTAAATACAAAATATAAGCCCGAAACTATTACTCCTAATCCAAAAATGATGTACTCCGTTGGCAAAGAAGCCAACCAATTAGTCTTAGGTTGCGTAGTGCTTAATTCTACACCTTCTAGTTGCCACAGAAATACAGGATAACTTACAAAATCTTCAGAAACAGTAGTTTTTAAAGCTTCTATTTTTATCCATGGCAGCAACATAGAAAGAACAAAAGTGATTATTAGGTAAGCACGATTCCATTGAAAAAAAGTTTCTCGCTTTAAAAACACGTCATAAACCACCAAAAAGAGTAGTTGAAAAGCCAAACATTCTATAATATACTGTATCATTTTTCCTCTTTTTTAATTTGATTCATAATACTCTCCAATTCAGCAAGGCTGATATCATTTTTTTTCATAAAAAAAGAAACCATACTCTTAAATGACCCTTGAAAATACCCATCTACCAATTTATTTATGGACTGATTACTGTATTCTGATTTATTAACCAAAGGGTAATACACATGCCCTTTACCAATTTTTTCATGATCTACAAACCCTTTGTCCTCTAAAATGCGAACAATGGTAGAAACTGTATTATATGCAGGTTTTGGCTCAGGAAGTTCTTTGATAAGTGCCGCGACATTGGCCTTTTGTAACTGCCAAAGTAGTTGCATTACTTCTTCTTCTGCCTTGGTGAGTTGTTTCATTTAGCTAATGTTTTAGTTCAATAATGAAACAAATATAACTAAATTCTTAGTTTAAACTAATTTTTTAGTTAAAAATCAGCTTTCTAAAAAGTAAAAGCAATTTTTCCACGTAAAAAGAAAGGTGTGCCCGGCGTAAAATGAATCTCTTCTACGGATTCCGATTCATTAAATAGGCGACTTTCGGTGGCAAATTGGGTTTCGTTCCATTCCACATCAAAAAGGTTTTCTACCGTAAGACCAAACGTCACGTTCTTATGGGTGTAACTAATATTTGCATCAGTAACAAAATAGCCTTCGGCCACTATGGAGTTATCTTCGTTTGCTGGTCTGTCATCAATATACCTGTAATTCAACCCACCAGAAAATCCGTTATTTGTTTTTACTGTAAATCCACCTACCGCAGTAAAGTCTGGCGCTAAAGGAATAAAGTTTTCCCCTTTTGGTTCTTCTATGCTTCTGCCCCATGTGTAATTGGCATCAGAATAAAGGTATAACCAATCTGTTGCTTGGTAGCGTGCTCCAAGCTCAACACCTAACCTTCTAGTTTTCCCACTTGGCTCCACAACGCCTGCATCTCCAACATACACAAATTCCTGATTTAACCACAATCCCCAAAGTGTTGTATTAAGAACAAACTTATCCATTGGTTTAAAAATAGCTCCTAAATCTACTCCGTAAGCAGCAGGCAAAATATCTTTACCATCGTTAGCAACCACTACCCTAGCATCATTGGAATGAAACCCTATACCTGTTTTTAAAAAGAATTGTGTGTTAAAATTTGGCGAATAAATAGTGTTGAATTTAGGGCTTATCGCCAATTTTGATTCGCTTTGATTATCATACAAGGCACTTAGTCTATTTATATAATCAAACTTAAAGTAATCTAATCGTATAGAAGGGTTAAACGTAAAATTACCAGCTTGTAATTCTGAATCTAAAAATCCGTACATATTTACCTCATCCACATTTCCAAAAGAAATCTGATTTAAAGTAGTTTGCCTGTTCAATGTACTTGAAAGTTCATTGTCATCAACATTATCATAGCGGAAACCCAATCCAGCAGAATACTCAAAATTAGTGTCAAAAAGGTCCATGTGTTTATTTTCAAAAACACTTTCTGCCCCAATAATAGTCCTTTGTTCCCGTTGGCTTATCTGATCTCCATTCTCCGAGTCTTCTAGAAAAAAAGTAAAGTTGGAATATAATTCAAAATCATACTTAGAAACATATGCTTTTGACTTAACCGTTTGATTTTCATTTAAGGTTATACTATGGTTGACCAAAAAATTTGTTCTACCGGTTTCACCACCTTCAGTATCATCAATCGCCCCAAAACGACTTATGAGTCCTTGGTCTACCGCTCGCTGTGGAATCTGTCCAGAAGCATCCCACTTACTCTGAAAATGTGAAGCGGTCAAAAGCAATTCCTGGCTACCTGGCAAATAGTAACGATATCTCCCCATTATATTTATTCTATTGAAGTTTTGAGGAGATTCCACAGGCCCATCAGTTAAATAAAGTTCAGAAGCTAGGTATGCGTTGTTATTGCTCTGATCTAGCACATTGAACATCCCTACTAATCGTTGGGTATTAAAATCTCCTACTTCTAGAGAAGCCATGCTCTCATCCAGACTTTTGCGCAATCTTAAATCTACATAGCCCGCTGTATTAAAGTTGCCTTGATCTGCATAATAAGGACCTTTACCGAAATTGACATTCTCTATGGTTTCGGGAATTACGAAATGAAGATCAGCATAACCCTGACCATGCGCATGTGATACCATGTTCACTGGCAACCCATCAACTTGAAGAGCAACATCTGTACCGTGATCTACATCAAAACCGCGAAGGAAAATTTGTTCAGCCTTTCCTCCTCCAGCATGCTGACCAATAATTAAACCAGGTACCTTTCTTAAAATTTCTTGAGATGATTTTACAGGATTTGTCTTAACATCCACATCTACAATATGACTTAATGCATCAACTTCTGAAACTACTATTACCTGTTCTAAAGAGACCGAGGATTCTTTTAGTTTTAAATTAAGAAGCCCTTTTAGGTTCTCTTTTGTAATCTGAATGATTTCTGTTGCGTATCCCAATCTGGAAAAGTAAACCGTGTCTAAAGTTGAAGTTCTTTCCAAAACAAAATAACCAGTCCCATTGCTATGGGTATGTTGACCACTAGTTTTATTAAAAATACCAACATCCTGTAGAGGCTTGTTGTTTTCGTCTGTTATCTTACCTTTTATTACCTGCGCATTTGTTATTGAAACTGTTAGCAAACAGAGTAAAATGAGGTATTCTTGTACTCGGGGTATTTTTAATAGTGAGACCATTTTATAGAAAAGCTGACTTAAGGTTTTTAATGTTTACTATTATTTTCATTTTACCTACGGAGTTTTTTAGTCACAGGTTTTGAAAAATCTGTAACATTTACTGCTTATTTTTGTCCTATAGATAAATTTTAAAATGGATATAGTCCTGTTAGTTATTGGTTTTATCTTAATGCTTATAGGTATTTTAGGTAGTTTTTTGCCTGTGCTCCCGGGTCCACCCATCAGTTGGGTTGGACTACTGTTATTGTATTTGACCAATGCAGTACCGGACAATTGGTGGCTACTAGGAATCACACTATTCTTTGCGCTACTTATAACCATAATGGACTATATTATTCCAGCTATGGGAACCAAAAAATTTGGCGGTAGTAAAGCTGGGATGTGGGGCACGATAATTGGACTATTGGTTGCCATAATTTTCCCGGTACTTGGTCCGTTTGGGATAATCATATGGCCTTTTGTAGGAGCTTTGGTTGGGGAATTGGCAAATAAAGCAGATCAGAAAAGTGCCCTAAAAGCAGCTTTTGGTTCTTTTTTGGGTTTTTTAACAGGGACTTTTATGAAGTTTTTAGTGACCGTAATCTATTTAGGACTATTTATTTGGAAGGCTATTGAGTATGGGGCAGAGCTATTTACGTTTAGCTAGTCCAACCAAACTGTCTTATTTTCAATAGGTTGTCGTGTTCCTTCTAATAGTTCCTCATCATAGTACCCTAGATAAAAGAAGCCTAAGCAACGCTCCCCATCATTTAAATCAAAGAACTCATTCATATATTTTATGAGTCCTGGAGAACTCCAATAGGAACCTATTCCCAAATCGGTGGCCGTTAACCACATATTTTGAACAGCCATTGCCGTAGCTGCAACTTCTTCCCATTCTGGTAAGCTTTCATTTGGGTCTCGCTGCATGCAGATAGCAATAATAGCTCCTGCTTTCTTTGGGTTTTCCTGAAGTTTTTTAATCTTTATCTGCTTGGGCCTGGCCTCGACTTCTTGGTATTTGTTTGCCAAAAACTCACCTAATTTAGCTTTAGAATCACCATTCAACACCTTAAAACGCCAAGGTTCAGTTTTCTTGTGATTTGGAGCCCAATTAGCTGCTTCAAGCAACTTTTCCAGGGCTTCTTTGGCAATTGGCCTATCATTATATTGAACAGGGAAGACACTTCTTCTTCTTTTGATTAGGTCAAAAATCATACTATTATTTTATTACTATAAAATTACTCTAAACACATCTAATTCTAATGCCCAAAAAGAGAATTTAGACATAACTGCAATACTTGATTCCTATTGTCTGTTTTCCAGGCAGCAGAAAGGATAGCTTTTTGTTTTACTTTTTTCAATTCAATAAATCTTACATTCATTTTAAATCCATATTGCAAAGCTGTTGGCACTATTGAAATTCCAAGTCCGTTCTCTACCAACTTAAATATAGTAAGTGCATGAACGGATTTATGGGAAACTTTTGGGGTAAAACCTGCATCCTCACAAATACTCATAATGGTGTCATAGTATAACGAACTGTAATCTTGGGAGAACAAAATAAAATCACTCTCCGCTAATTGATGCATTCCTTTAAAGTTTGACTCATCAATATGAAAATCAACCGGAACAACAAGTGAAAAGGTATCTACAAAAACTGGCTTGATTTTAAGCCCATTGGGTACTCTTGCCAATCGAACAAAGCCGATATCCAATTTATCTTTTAACAAAGCATTAATCTGAGCATTATTTGAAAGTTCCTCCAAACTTGTGTGGACTTCTGGAGCAGTATCCTTTAAACTTAATAATAGGTTTGGTATTACTTTTTGCATAGCAGAACCCAAAAAACCAATACGGATTTCCCCTAAAAGACCTTCATCAATAAGTTTTAAATGTCTTTTCGTTTGATTTAAATGGTTCATGATAAATTCCACTTCTCCCTTAAGAAAAGCTCCAGCAGCCGTTAAACTGACTTTCTTCTTATCTCTTTCAAACAGCTTCACCTCTAAAATTGATTCCATCTGTTTAATCTGGGTACTAAGTCCAGGTTGTGAAATAAATAATTTTTCTGCCGCTTTCCTATAATGCAATTCCTCTGCTACAGCCAAAAAATAACTAAAGTGTCTTAACTCAATTTGATAACTCATGATTATTAATTAATACAAAAAATAGTATTGGTAATTATCAAATATAGCTTTTACTTTTATAGAACTATAAAACCTACGCAACCAATGAAAGAGCAATTGAAAATATTTCAGTTTGGAGAAGACCTATTGACTGTAAGTGCAACGCTAAAAATTGCACGTAATCAAGTAAAGGGAATCTTAACAGAGGAAACTAAAAAAAAGGTTGCTAAAAGCGTCCAAGTTGTAGCAGACATTGTAGAAAAGAATGAGCCTGTCTATGGCATAAATACTGGTTTTGGACCTCTTTGCACCACCAAAATATCTAAAGAGGAAACTAAAATACTGCAAACAAATATTTTACAAAGTCACAGTGTAGGTGTTGGAAAACCTATTAGCAAAGAACTTTCGAAAGTAATGCTGATATTAAAAATGCAGGCTTTAGCAAAAGGGTTTTCAGGCATACAACTAAAAACATTAGAACGTATTTTGTGGCATATAGAGCATGATGCTATTCCGGTAGTGCCTTCCCAAGGTTCAGTTGGTGCATCTGGTGATTTAGCTCCTTTATCACATCTTTTTTTACCTTTAATTGGTTTAGGCAAAGTCTATTTTGAAGGAAAAGAAATTGAAACCTCTAAGCTTTTTGCAAAAACAAGTCTCAGCCCTATAGAATTAGGTCCCAAAGAAGGACTTGCCCTTATAAATGGTACTCAGTTCATTTTGGCACATGGAGTTTTAGTTGTAGAAAAGCTCCATTCTTGTTTAAAACAAGCCGATATCATAGGCGCAATGATGATTGAAGGTCTGCAGGGTTCCATTAAACCCTTTTTTAAAGAGTTGCATGAGCTTAGACCTTTTAAAGGGAACCAACATGTTGCTGGTAGAATCCGAACCTTACTTAAAGGTTCCGAAATTTTAGAAGACCATATTGACTGTGAACGTGTACAAGACCCCTATTCTTTGCGCTGTATTCCCCAGGTCCATGGGGCTTCCAGAAATACATGGTTACATTTAAAAGAATTGATAGAAACAGAATTAAATTCCGTTACTGACAACCCAGTTATCATTGATAGTGAACTGACGATTAGCGGAGGTAACTTTCATGGACAACCTATTGCCATGGTACTGGACTATGCTACATTAGCTGCTTCTGAACTTGGTAATATATCGGACCGGAGGATTTACTTAGCTTTAGAGGGCAATAGCCCAGGAGTTCCCAAGCTTTTGATGAACGATACCGGCATCAACTCTGGTTATATGATTTTGCAATATACTACAGCTGCTTTGGCAAGTGAAAATAAAGGTTTATGCTTTCCGGCTAGCGCAGATAGCATTCCTACTTCATTGGGTCAAGAAGACCATGTTAGTATGGGATCTATAAGTGGACGAAAAGCCCTTCAAGTCTTGGAAAATGTAGAGAAGATATTGGCAATAGAGCTTCTAACTGCTGCACAAGCCTTTGAATTTAGAAAACCATTAAAGTCTGGTATCTTGTTAGACAAAGTGCATCAATTTTTAAGGACTAAGGTAAGTTTTGCTGATAAGGACCGTGTATTTGCAGATGATATCCAAACAGCTATTGACATCGTCAAAACGGGTCAAGTCACCCAACTTGTTGAAAATACAATGAAAGAAAACAATATAACTTGGGATACTACCCATCAAGAAGAATTTGAAATTTTCTAGTATGAAAAAGTCAGTTTTAATCGGACCTTTTACGCAAGTTTTACCCATGACCAATATTCCATTAAAAGGAGCATTGGAAGACCATCAACTTGAAGTTATAACGAATGGGGGCATCCTCATTTCTGAAGGAAAAATAACCGGTATTGGAAAATTTGATGATTTAAAATCTAATGGTGTTGAAATAGCACATGTTGAAGGCGAATCAGTTTGTATTCCAGGAATGATAGATGCGCATACACATATTTGTTTTGCGGGCTCAAGAGCCAATGATTTTGCGCTTCGAAATTCAGGTAAATCATACTTAGAAATTGCAAAAGCGGGAGGTGGAATCTGGGACACGGTCACTAAAACCCGAAAAGCAACTTCAAAAGAATTGGTTGCTGGAATCATTGAGCGAGCAAAAAAACATTTAAAATCTGGGATTACCACAATTGAAGTAAAAAGTGGTTACGGACTTACTGTAGATGAAGAATTAAAAATGCTTAGGGCAATTAAAGAGGCTGACTCTAAAATTCAACCGGATTTAATCCCTACTTGTTTAGCGGCACATATGAAACCAAAAGATTGGGATGGCTCCGCATCAGCATATCTAGAAGAAATTAGCTCAAAACTATTCCCCATTTTAAAGTCTGAAAACCTTACCAATAGAATTGATGCCTTTATTGAGGAAAGTGCTTTCTCTTCTTTAGATATTGCTCCCTATTTTCAAAAAGCTAGGGCTATGGGGTTTAGCATAACCGTTCATGCCGATCAGTTTTCTGTAGGAGGTAGTGAAACAGCTATACATTACAATGCGGTAAGTGCAGATCATTTAGAAGCAAGCTCAGAAAAAGAGATTGTATTATTGGCAAAGAGCAATACCATTTCTGTTGCCTTGCCCGGGGCAACAATAGGATTGGGATGCAATTTTATCCCTGCCCGAAAATTGTTGGATGCTGGTGGAGCTTTAGCCATAGCAAGTGACCACAACCCTGGTTCAGCACCAATGGGAGATTTATTGACGCAGGCTGCAATTCTTGGAACGTTTGAAAAACTATCCAATGCTGAAGTTTTAGCAGGTATTACCTACCGAGCTGCTGCTGCATTAGAACTAAAAAACAAAGGAATTTTGGAGAAAGGAAAAATCGCAGATTTCATCACTTTCCCAACAGCCAATTATAAAGAAATTACATACCATCAAGGGCAGCTAAAACCTAATGCTGTTTGGAAAAATGGAGCTAAAATATAGTAAGATGGAGACAACCTTAGACAATAGTTTTAAAAGTCAGATTTTACAAGGAATTCCTTCGGAATTACCCCAAAAAAGAGCATATCCCAAAAGTGGAAACCCAGCTCCAAAAAGAAAAGAGATTCTTTCTATTGAAGAAAAAAAGCTAGCCATCAAAAATGCTTTGCGCTATTTCCCAAAAGCATGGCATCAGGAATTGGCAGTAGACTTTGCGAACGAATTAAAAACATATGGTAGAATTTACATGCTTCGGTTTAAGCCGGATTATAAAATTTATGCTAGACCGATACATGAATATCCTGCGAATACCAAAGAAGGTGCTGCTATCATGTTGATGATTCAAAACAATTTGGACCCAGCAGTGGCTCAACACCCCGAAGAATTGATTACCTATGGTGGTAATGGAGCAGTCTTTCAAAATTGGGCGCAGTATTTATTGACCATGAAATATTTGGCAGAAATGACCAATGAGCAGACACTTCATATGTATTCCGGTCATCCCATGGGACTTTTTCCTTCTTCAAAGGAAGCGCCAAGAGTTGTTGTCACCAATGGGATGATGATTCCCAATTACTCCAAACCCGATGACTGGGAAAAATATAATGCTTTGGGAGTTACCCAATATGGACAAATGACTGCAGGTTCATACATGTACATTGGACCTCAAGGCATTGTTCATGGTACTGCCATCACTGTCATGAATGCTTTTCGGAAAGTCTTGGACAAAGGAGATTCTCCTAACGGAAAAGTATTTTTAACTGCTGGTCTTGGAGGTATGAGTGGCGCACAACCTAAAGCAGGGAATATAGCAGGATGTATTACGGTATGCGCAGAGGTAAATCCTTCAGCTGCCAAAAAAAGATATGAGCAAGGCTGGGTAGATGAACTTATTTCTGACATAAATGAACTTGTTGAAAGAACCCGAAAAGCAATTCATGACAATGAGGTTGTTTCTATTGCCTTTATCGGCAATGTGGTTACCGTTTGGGACCAATTTTATGAGTCAGCTATTTATGTCCATTTAGGTTCTGATCAGACCTCATTGCACAACCCATGGGCTGGTGGCTATTATCCTGTTGAACTATCCTTTGAGGAAGCAAATACCATGATGGTTGAAAATCCTGAAGCATATAAAGAAAAGGTTCAAGCTTCTTTACGAAGACAAGTAGATGCTATTAATAGGCACAGCGAAAAAGGAACTTACTTTTTTGATTATGGTAATGCATTTTTATTGGAATCATCTCGCGCAGGAGCAGCAATTTTTAAAAATGATAAAGGTAGTTTTTCTAGCCACCCTTCCCTTGGGGAAGGGGCTGGGGGATGGGCCTATCCATCATACGTTCAAGATATTTTGGGGCCAATGTGCTTTGATTACGGTTTTGGACCATTTCGCTGGGTATGTACTTCTGGAAAGCCCGAAGATCTAAAAAAAACCGATTTGATTGCCCTTGAAATCATAAGGGCAATCAAATCTTCATCGCCTGCGGAAATTCAGCAACAAATGCAGGATAACATTACTTGGATTGAAGAAGCTGAAGACAATCAATTGGTCGTCGGTTCGCAGGCCAGGATCTTATATGCAGATGCTGAGGGTCGTACCAAAATAGCAGAGGCCTTTAATCAAGCCATTGCTTCCGGCCATATTTCAGCCCCTGTTGTACTCGGGCGCGACCATCATGATGTAAGCGGAACCGATTCTCCTTTTCGAGAAACCAGCAATATTTATGACGGGAGCCAATTCACAGCTGATATGGCCATACATAACGTCATCGGAGATAGTTTCAGGGGGGCAACATGGGTTTCCATCCATAATGGTGGCGGCGTTGGATGGGGAGAGGTCATTAATGGCGGTTTTGGAATGTTATTAGATGGTTCTGAAGAAGCTAGCAAACGATTAAAAAATATGCTCTTCTATGATGTAAACAATGGTATTTCTCGTAGAAGTTGGGCTCGTAACAAAGAGGCCATATTTGCCATTAAACGTGAAATGGAAAGAACACCACAGTTAAAAATAACCTTACCCAATCTGGTAAATGAAAATTTACTGGACAACCTTTTTTAAGCTATGTCGTATCAAAACCCATCACAAGAAAATTGGACAGGTAGAGTATCTGACCAAGAGCTTTATTTACATGAAAAGGTTCAGCTTCTATCGCTGTCATCCATAGCAGAAGCTAAGGGAAAGACATTTACGCTTTTGGGGTATGCCTGTGATGAAGGTGTAAAAAGAAATCAGGGAAGGGTTGGCGCAAAAGACGGTCCAAATGTCATACGAAAGGCTTTGGCTAAAATGCCCAATCATTTATCCAACTCAGAACATTTGGTTGATGCCGGAGATGTGTTTTGCATAGGCGACAAAATGGAAAAAACACAAGAACTACTCGCTGAAAAAGTTTCATCGCTACTACAAAAGAACACTTTTCCAATTCTTTTAGGAGGAGGGCATGATATTGCTTACGGCCATTACAATGGAATTAATAAATATTTGAAGTCCAAGAATAAAAATGTAAAAATTGGAATCCTAAACTTTGATGCACATTTTGATTTGCGTTCTAATGAAAAGGGAAATACTTCGGGTACTCCCTTTTATCAAATAGCTCAAGAAAATTCAGGTTTCAATTATCTATGCTTAGGAATTAGGAAAGATGCCAATGATACGCAGCTATTTGAAACCGCAAAAAAATATAATGCTGATTACGTTATTAGAGATGAGTTTTCTATAAATCATTTAAGGGCTATCCATAAAAAACTAGATGCATTCATGAAGCGTGTAGATGGTATTTATGTAACTATTGATTTAGATGGCTTTTCTTCGGCTTATGCGCCAGGGGTTAGTGCTGCTTCGCCAATGGGTTTTGCTCCCGATATTGTGCTGGCTTGTCTACAAAAAATCTTTACTTCCAAAAAAGTAGTTAGTATGGATTTAGCAGAAATGAATCCAAAATATGACCGAGACAGTCAAACAGCAAAACTTGCGGCATCCTTAATTCATCAAGTAATTCATTTAGAATTCTAAAGCCTGATTCCGAAACAAGTTCGGGATTTGATAAAACAGAGTTTTATCAAACAAAAAAAGCCTCCCATAAGGAAAGCCTTTCATTGGTTTGCATCTAAATGCAATACCTAGTTTCAATTCAACATTGAATTGAAACACAACACAACATGACAAAGATAGTAAAGGTTTTGATATTGTGCCAAGAGAATATACTTATGCACTATCTATAAAGCTTTTATAACATAAGTGACTACGCCCCAAACCAATAAATCATTAGCTTCCGTAATTTCAATTGGCTGGTAAGATTCATTTTCTGGCATAAGGAAAAGTTTATCCTTTTCTTTTTTCAATCGTTTTACCGTAAAATCCCCATCAATAAAACAAACTACTATTTTACCATTTTCTGGCTCAAGACTTCTATCTATGACCAATAAATCTCCATCATCTAGTCCTGCATTAATCATAGACTTTCCGCTAACTCGAGCATAAAAAGTAGCTTCTTCATTCTTAACCAATGTTTTATCAAGGCTTATGCGCGTTTCTTTAAAATCATCTGCTGGTGAAGGAAACCCAGCTGAAATACTATTGTTAGAAATTGTAATTGAAGACGACCCAGCACGGTCTAAACCAAAAAATCGCAGCTTATTACTATCTATTTTCTTTTTAGGTTTCATCTCACTCTTATAATATCATTGATATTGGTTGTGTATTTGGGCGATAAATGCTCTTGACGCATCTTCCAAGTACGTTCTAAATCTTGATTGCCAATTTTAATTTTATAATCCCCTAACTTGGCATTGACCTCATCCAGCGTTTTCATAAGGGAACTATGCTTGGGGTTCTCGCTTTCAAACATATCTAATTGATGTGCGTTTGTGGGAACCAATCCACTCACCACCACTCCTGCCCTTTTATATTTTATGCCTGGTTTATAAATAGAGTTTATGGCTTTTACCGCATGATTTGAAATCGTAAGTGAGGAATCTGTTGGAAAAGGAAGCGTTACCAAAGCACTACTTCTATCTTGCGGACTGTCTTTTTTATGCCTATCGCTTCTTAAAAAGACCACTATAATGTTGCAGCTGCTATTTTGAGTTCTTAGCTTTTCAGCACAGCTACTGGCAAAAGTTGAAATACGTTCTCTAATATTTTCAATATCTGAAAATGTGCGTTCAAAGCTACGCGTGGTAGCGATGGCTTTTTTATCACGAGTGTCGTCATCCAAATCAAGCGTAGGGATTCCCTCTAAATCTTTTTTAAGTTTTAAGCCCGTTATTGCTAACTGCTTTTTTACCCATTCATCTGAAAGTTGGGTAAAATCAAAAGCTGTTTTTACATTTTTGGTCTGTAGTCTCTTTAAATTTCCATGACCTATACCCCAGACACTTTCAATTTTTGTCCATTTTAAGGCTTTGACCCTTCCTTGCTCTGAGTCTATTACAAAAACCCCACTGGTTTTGTCTCTTAATTTTTTAGAAATTTTATTGGCAACTTTAGCCAAAGCTTTAGTTGGTGCAATACCTATGCTAATTGGAATTCCTGTACATTTTTGGACTTTATACTGAATTTTTCTTCCATAGGAATCAAAATCACAGTTCTCAAAACCTTCAAACTTTAAAAAAGCTTCGTCTATACTGTAAACTTCCATATCTGGGGTAAACTCTCCCAAGATATTCATTACCCTAGTACTCATATCCCCATATAAAGGATAATTTGAAGAAAAGATTTTAATCTTATGCTCTTTACAAAATTGCCAATATTTGAAGGCAGGTGCTGCCATAGGGAGTCCCAGTTTTTTTGCCTCGTCACTCCTAGATATAAAACACCCATCATTGTTCGAAAGGATAGCGACAGGCACATTGTTGTACTGCGGTTGAAAGGCCCGCTCACAAGAAGCATAAAAATTATTACAATCGACTAAGGCAAACATGTATTAAAAATACTTGAATTGTTTAAGATGTTATAGTGCTATTAAACTTCATTTTACTTTTTAATATCTATAGACAATAAATACAATTAAAAACGTAGCTTTAATATCCTCAAAAGATTTTAAATGAAGATTCGTATCAAAGGTAACTCCATTCGTTTTCGACTCACACAATCTGAGGTTAAAACCCTTACAGAAATTGGATTTATTGAAGAAAAAGTGCTATTTGAATCCAACGCTTTTAAATATGCCATTCAAATCACTACCTATCACGAAAAAATGAATGCAACATTCTCCGAGGGAAAAATAACTTTACACATTCCAAGAGCCAAAATTGAAGGTTGGTACACCAGTACTATTATTGGTTTTGAGAATGTCCAAGAGCTTTCTTCTGGCGACAAACTCTACCTGCTGTTGGAAAAAGATTTTACATGTTTAGACAACACCATTGAAGATCAGTCTGATAATTATCCTAACCCAAAAACGCTAACTTAAAAGCTTAAACATGTCCCAAGACTTCAAAAGAAATGTATCCGTCCGTGGGTCAGAAGAACTGTTAAATATCAGATTGGATAAACCTGTAGCGCACGCTGCTGGATTGTTAGGAGTTAAAGAAGCTTTACGACATGGTTTTAAAGAAATGGGCATTGTCCGTTCCATGAAAGCTTTGTTGGAAATGAACCAAAAAGATGGCTTTGACTGCCCCAGTTGTGCTTGGCCAGATCCAGAAAAACCCTCAAAAGTTGCAGAGTATTGTGAAAATGGCGCTAAAGCTTTAGCCGATGAAGCAACCTCTACAAAAGCAAATGCAACCTTCTTTCGAAAACATTCTGTTGAAGAACTTTCACTACTTACAGACTTTGAACTAAATAAGTTTGGTAGGCTTATAGAGCCATTGGTTCTTAAACCTGGCAGTATCCATTACCAACCCATTTCTTGGCAAGAAGCATTTAAACTTATCGCTACTGAATTAAGGAAACTAGATGCTCCTGACGAAGCTATTTTTTATACTTCTGGCCGTTCTAGCAATGAAGCTGCTTTTTTGTATGGAATGTTCGCGCGCGCCTTGGGAACCAACAATATGCCAGATTGCTCCAACATGTGTCATGAAAGCAGTGGAGTAGCACTTGGAGAGACCTTGGGAATTGGAAAAGGCTCCATAAAATTAGAAGATTTATATGAAGCTGAAGTCGTAATAGTTGCTGGGCAAAATCCGGGCACTAATCATCCCAGAATGCTTTCCGCTTTGGAAAAATGCAAAAAAAATGGTGGAAAGGTCATCAGTATAAATCCACTGGAGGAAACTGGTTTAGTCAACTTTAGAAACCCACAGCACATTAAGGGACTAGTTGGTGGAGGTGAAGATATCGCAGACATTCATCTTCAGGTAAATATTAATCAAGATATCGCCTTAGTAAAATTAATCTTGAAACGATTGGCAAAGCTAGATACCGAATCTAACGAAGTCTTTGACCATGAATTTATCAATAAATACGTAGATGGATATGATACACTTCTACTCGATTTAAAAAAATATGATGAAGATGAGCTTTTAACTCTATGTGGTGTTTTTGAAGAAAAAATTAATGAAACAGTTGACCTATTAGCCAAGAAATCTAAAATAATCGTTTGTTGGGCAATGGGTCTTACGCAACATAAAAACGGTGTAGAGAACATTCGAGAATATATTAATCTACTGCTTTTAAAAGGTGCAATAGGGAAACCTAATGCAGGCACTTGTCCCGTGCGTGGACACAGCAATGTACAAGGAGACCGTTCCGTAGGAATTCAGCATTTTGTAGATAAAAATTTAAACAAACGAATAAAGGAACACCTTAGTTTTACACCCCCAAGCGAAGAAGGCGTAGATACCGTTGGTGCCATGAAAGCAATGCACGAAGGAAAAGTCAAAGTTTTTATGTGTTTAGGTGGAAACTTTTTAATGGCTGCATCTGATACGGAGTATACTGCAAAAGCACTTCAGAATTGTGCCCTTACCGTACAGATAAGTACAAAACTCAACAGAACACATTTAGTTACGGGAAAAACAGCCTTGATTCTCCCAACAATTGGCCGATCGGAAAAGGATATGAAAAATGACGTGCAACGTAAATTTACTGTTGAGAATAGTATGGGCAGGGTCACCCAATCTAAAGGCATTTTAAAGCCAGCTTCGGATAATCTAATGAGTGAACCGGAAATCATTGCCACACTTGCACATACTTATTTTAAAGGCAAACATCCTATGGATTGGAAAACCTTAGGTGACGACTATGCTTTAATTCGGGAATATATTGATAAGGTAATTAAGGGTTTTGATAGAACAGAGGAACGTTCCAAAGGAGTTGGATATTATTTGCCAAATAATGTTCGAGAATTGGACTTTAGCAAATTACCCAACGGCAAGGCACAATTGACCATAAATAATCTACCTCAGCATAATTTAAAAGAAGATGAATTCATGTTGATGACCATTCGTTCCCATGACCAATTTAATACCACTATTTATGGATTAGATGACAGATATAGAGGAGTCTACAATGAACGAAGAGTATTATTTATAAATAAAGAGGATATGAATAAGCTCCATTTAAAAAAGTTGGATGTGGTGAATATCACCAGTAATTATGACAACATACTCAGAGTGGCTCGTAATTTCCTAATTATCCCTTATAATATTCCCCAAGGGAATTTAGGTGCCTATTTTCCCGAGACAAATGTGTTAGTGCCTTACAATCATTTTGCAGATAGAAGCAAAACCCCTATTAGCAAATCCATTGTTGTACGAATAGAAAAAGTTAAATAGTTTACTTAAAAGCAGGATGCCCCGTAATGTCAGCTCCTGTAATTAGCAAGTGAATATCGTGAGTGCCTTCGTAAGTAATCACACTCTCCAAATTCATCATATGGCGCATAATGCTATACTCACCAGTAATACCCATACCACCAAGCATTTGTCTGGCTTCGCGAGCAATCTTAATGGCCATATCTACATTATTCCGTTTAGCCATAGAAATTTGAGCTGTGGTAGCACGACCCTCATTCTTTATTTGTCCCAAGCGAAAAGCCAGCAATTGTGCTTTTGTAATTTCTGTAATCATCTCAGCCAACTTTTTTTGCTGTAACTGAAATGCAGCTATTGGTTTTCCAAACTGAATACGCTCTTTAGCATACCTAAGTGCAGTATCATAACAATCCATGGCAGCACCAATTGCTCCCCATGCAATTCCATAGCGTGCAGAGTCCAAACAACCTAAAGGTGCACTCAAACCTGATTTATTTGGCAACAAATTTTCTTTTGGAACTTTTACATTGTCAAAAATTAGTTCTCCAGTAGCTGAAGCACGTAAAGACCATTTATTATGGGTTTCAGGAGTAGAAAAACCTTCCATACCGCGTTCTACAATAAGCCCTTGTATTCTTCCTTCTTCATTTTTAGCCCAAACAACAGCCACATCTGCAAAAGGTGAATTTGAAATCCAAAGTTTGGCCCCATTTAACAAATAATGGTCACCCATATCTTTGTATTTAGTTTCCATCCCACCTGGGTTTGACCCATGATTAGGTTCAGTTAGACCAAAACAACCCATCCATTCTCCTGTGGCCAATTTGGGCAGGTATTTTTTTCGTTGTTCTTCCGTTCCGTAGGCAAAAATGGGGTACATGACCAACGAAGATTGTACTGAAGCGGTAGATCTTACTCCACTATCCCCACGTTCTATTTCTTGCATAATGAGACCATAACTAATTTGGTCTAAACCAGCACCGCCATATTCCTCAGGAATATAGGGACCAAAAGCACCAATTTCGGCCAAACCACCTATAATCTGCTTTGGAAATTCTGCTTTTTGAGCATACTCTTCAATGATTGGCGAAATATCACGTTTCACCCATTGCCGAGCGGCATCACGAACCAATTTGTGTTCTTCAGAAAGTAAATCATCCAGATTATAATAGTCAGGAGCTTCAAATAGATCAGGCTTCATAAATAGAATTTATTTTTTGTGATTCTCGCAAAAGCGGGAATCTCTTTAATCATTTAATAAAATAATAGATTCTCACCTTCGTGAGAATGATTACTGCGATATTCAAAGGTAATAAGGATATGTAACATTACGTATCGCGATTGTTACATTTTCAAATAGAAGGGAGCTGTTAATTCTTTATACGCTTTTGTATATTGATGCCTATCTATTTCGATAACCAGTTCCTCCTTTTGGATAGTAGTTTCTTTAAATGAAAACTGCAATAAGCTTCTTTTAATTTCTGAATCTGGATTTCCTTTTACATATGTAATTCGGTTAGCATACAAACCGAACGCCATTGCCTGTTTAAGAAAATTTTCCTCCTCTTTAAAAGGAATTATGACTGCAAATTCACCTTCGCTGGAAAGTAACTTTTTAATCCCTTCTATAAGTTCTCCAAAGGGAAGGGACAAATTCTGTCTTGCTTTATCTCGCGATTTATCACCGCTAGAAACATCTTCCATATAGAAGGGTGGATTTGAAACTATTAAATCATAGGTTTCGTCCATTTCCTCTGCAAATTCTTTTAAGCTGGCATGATAGCAAAAAAGGCGGTCTGCCCATTGGGATTCCTCAAAATTCTGCACGCATTGCTCATAAGCGCCCTCCTCCAATTCAATGGCATCTATTGTTTCAGCATTGGAACGCTGTGCCATTTGTAAAGCTATTATTCCCGTTCCAGTACCAATATCTAAAATGGAGTTTGGGTTATTTTCTAAAGCTGTCCACGCGCCTAGTAAGACCCCGTCTGTACCTATTTTCATGGCACATCGGTCCTGATTAACTGTAAATTCTTTGAATTCAAAGGGTTTGGACATTTATCAGCTTAAGTATAAATCCACCAACCCTTCAGGACAGTTAACATGGATTGTTTTAGAATCTCTATCCACTTTGGTGATAATATCATCAGTAACTGGAATCAGTAATTCTTTGTCTCCCTTTTTAGCTTCAAAAAGAACCTGCGAAGCAGAGTCGTTAATGGATGCTATAATACCGATATTTCCGTATACTTTATCTTGCAGTGTAAAACCTATTACTTCATGAAAGTAGAATTTGTTGCCCCTAAGGGGTGGAAGCATGGCTAATGGAAGGTAAAGCTCTGCTCCTAAAATTCTGTCCGCAGCAGCTTCGTCTTTCACTTCTTCAAAATCAATTCGAAGCAAAGTTGATTTGTGAAGACGGCATCTATCAATAAAAAATGGAACCAGATTGTTTCCCAATGAAACAAAAACTGATTCCATGTTTTCGTAAGTCTCAGGCTCATCAGTATCAATTTTCACTAATACCTCGCCTTTAAAACTATATTTTGAAACGACTTTGCCTAGGTAGAAACAATCTTCCTTTTGCATCGTCTACAACAATTACTCTTTTGAAGTTTCTTCTTCGCTAGCTTCTGATTTTGTAGCCTCCTTTACTTCCTCAGCAACTTCGTCAGAAGTTTCAGTTACTGCTTCTTTAACTTCTTCTACTTTTTCAGCAACTGCGTCGGCAGTTTTGGAAGCTGTCTCTTCCACTTTCTCAGTAACCCCTTCTACCTTTTCTTTTGCTTCTTCAACTACTTCTGTAGCTTCAGCTGCAACTTCTTCTACCACTGGTGCGCTTTCTTCAATCACATCTTCCGCAGCTTCTTCCACTTCTGGCAATGCAGCAGCAGCTCTTTTATCACTAAATTCTTTTTCAGCCTCTAGTGCTTTTGCTTTTGCATCAGCTTGTGCTTTATCCAAACCATCAACTTTAGCAGCAATAGCTTTTTCTTTTTCGGCTAACCAAGTATTGAATTTTTTCTCCGCTTGCTCTTCGGTCAAGGCTCCTTTGCGCACACCACCTAACAAGTGGTGTTTCATCATTACACCTTTGTATGACAAAATTGCCCTAGCCGTGTCTGTTGGTTGTGCTCCATTGCTTAACCATTGTACAGACCCATCAACATTTAAATCAATTGTAGCTGGATTGGTGTTAGGATTATATATACCTAACTTTTCTAAAAATTTACCGTCTCTTTTTGCGCGGGAATCTGCGGCAACGATCCAATAGAATGGTTTTCCTTTTTTACCGTGGCGTTGCAATCTAATTTTTACTGGCATATCACATTAATTTGTAGGGTGCCCGACCCTGATTATTAATACATTCCCACGAACGTGGGAATCTCTCTTTCGCAAGAAACGAAATCATTCGTAACAAAAGCGGGTGCAAAAATAAGGCTTATTTTAAAAACTACAACTATTACAAGGCGAGAAAGTTAAATAGCTTTAACATTAAGCCCTTATTCCGTTAAAACCATGCTAAACCCCTTTGTATACTTGACTTTCCGAGATATTACTGTATATTAAGTAGTATAAGTTATTGAGAGACAATAACATTTGAATTTAAAATGAAGATGAATAAATGAAGTTTACAGTAGAAATGTCAAACAAATTAAACGAATTATTAGAAAAAACTTATGATGCTGAGAAAGGCTTTAAGCAAGCAGCTGAAAAAGTAAATAACCCAGTAATTAAGGAGTTCTTTGAAAATAGGGCTGCACAACGCTATGACTTTGGACACCAATTGAAAAAAGAAATCAAATTATTTGGGCAATCACCTGATAAAGGCGGAAGTACCAAAGGAACTATACATAGAAAATGGATAGATTTCAAATTGTTCTTCTCTAATAACAATGAGGAAGCAATGCTAGAAGAAGTTAATCGTGGGGAAAAAGAAGCTATCGAAACTTATAACGACATCTTGCACGATAAGGATTTTGTGTTGCCACCAACAACAGAAAGCTTGTTGATGACACAGCGAAACGCAATACGTGAAACTTTAGATACTGCAAATCTATACGAAAACGCAGTATCATAAAATATCGTTTTTGATTGATGTAGAAAGCGGAGCCATGGCTCCGCTTTTTTGGTTAATAACTTAGCACAACTCTGTTTTTTCAAAATAGGCTTTTTAGGTATTTTTATTCACTACTTTTTAATTAGTTTTCGGGTGAGCTCGAACTGACAGAATTTGATATATGTACTTAATCTTTGACACTGAAACCACAGGCCTTCCCAAACGTTGGGATGCACCAATAACAGATACGGATAACTGGCCTCGTTGTGTCCAGATTGCATGGCAATTACATGATACTATGGGTAATCTAGTGGAGAGTCAAGATTATTTGGTACAACCTAAAGGTTTTAATATTCCTTTTGAAGCTGAGCAAATTCACGGCATTTCTTCAGCACTTGCTGAACAAGAAGGAATACCCTTAAATGAAGTTTTAGAACGATTTAACGAAGCACTTTCCAAAGCAAAATTTGTAGTAGGTCAAAATGTGGGCTTTGATGTTAACATTATGGGAGCGGAATTCCATAGGGAAGGTGTTGCCAATCCTTTGCAAGAGCTACCAGTTTTAGACACGTGTACAGAACATACTGCTGATCTATGTAAAATACCTGGAGGGCGAGGTGGAAAATTTAAACTTCCCACGCTTACTGAACTTCATGAATACCTCTTTAAAGAACCATTTGCAGAAGCGCACAATGCCACTGCAGATGTTGAAGCTACCACGCGTTGTTTTTTAGAGCTTATTCGAAGAAAACAATATACCAAAGAACAGCTTGACGTTCAGCCAGATTATTTTGAGAATTTTTCTGAGGCAAACCCGCAAGAGATTGAACTGATTGGCTTAAAGCACATCAATCTAAAAAAAGCCTCCAAAAAAATTGCAGATGCACTTTGGGAAAAGGACACGGGTGAAATTTCTGAACAAGAGCTAGATGAGAATATAAAAGACCTTGCCAATGTAGATTTTGTGCATCTACACAATCACTCGCAGTTTTCGGTATTGCAGTCCACCATGTCCATGAAAGAATTGGTAAAACAAACTGCAGATGCAAAAATGCCGGCAGTTGCTTTGACCGACCATGCGAACATGATGGGGGCATTTCATTTTGTAAAAGAAATAAAAGCACATAATAAATCCGTTAAAGAAAAAAATGGTGATTTAATAGAGAATGGTGAACAACCAAATGAGCAAGAAATAACGCCAATTATTGGCTGCGAATTTTTTGTTTGCGATGATCATACTAATAAAAATGTAAAAGACTACGGTTACCAAATTGTGCTTTTGGCCAAAAACAAAAATGGCTATCATAATCTGGCAAAAATGTCTTCTATTGCTTATACAGATGGATTCTATTACGTTCCAAGAATTGATAAAAAAGTAATTCAACAATACAAAGAAGATGTTATAGTGCTTTCTGGGAATCTTTATGGAGAAGTTCCAGGAAAAATCTTGAACGTTGGTGAAAAACAGGCCGAAGAAGCTCTTTTATGGTGGAAGCAAGAATTTGGTGACGATTTCTATCTAGAAATCATGCGCCATAATCAAGAAGATGAAAATCGAGTCAACAAAGTACTCCTAGAATTTGCCAAAAAACATCAGGTAAAACTTGTTGCCAGCAACAATACCTATTACGGCAACAAAGAAGACGCCGAAGCGCACGATATTCTATTGTGTGTAAAAGATGGTGAAAAGCAGACTACACCAATAGGTCGTGGTCGCGGATATCGATATGGCTTGCCCAATCAAGAATATTACTTTAAGTCTTCTGAAGAAATGAAGGCTTTGTTCCAAGATATTCCTGAAGCGATTTTTAATCTGCAGGAAATTGTTTCCAAGGTAGAACCATATGATTTAGCCAGAGATGTATTGCTACCTAAATTCGATATTCCAGAAAAATTTAAGGTTTCCAAAGATGAAACCGATGGTGGAAAACGAGGTGAGAATACTTATTTGAAGCATATTACCTACAAAGGTGCCGAAGAACGTTATGGTGACATCACCGATGAGATTCGAGAGCGCATTGATTTTGAGCTGAAAACCATTGAAAATTCGGGGTATCCTGGTTATTTTCTAATTGTTGAGGACTTTATCCGCGAAGCAAGGAACATGGATGTTTCTGTTGGTCCAGGTCGTGGTTCAGCCGCGGGTTCTGTAGTTGCCTATTGTTTAAAAATTACCAATATTGACCCTCTTAAATACGATTTACTTTTTGAGCGATTTCTAAATCCTGACAGGGTTTCTATGCCTGATATTGATATCGATTTTGATGATGAAGGACGTGGTCGCGTGATGGATTATGTTATTAATAAATATGGTGCAAACCAAGTAGCACAAATTATTACCTACGGTACCATGGCAGCAAAATCTTCTATTAGAGACACTGCACGTGTATTGGATTTGCCATTGAATGATGCTGACCGTATCGCCAAATTAATTCCCACTATGTCTAAGTTGGGTAAAATCTTTGGAAAGGATGAGTCGGCACTTAAAAAGATGTTCCGCTCAGATGATTTGGACAAAGTACATCAGTTGCTCAATATTTCTGAAGGAGATGATTTAGAAGGAAGGACCGTAAACATGGCTCGTGTTTTAGAAGGCTCACTAAGAAACACTGGAATACATGCCTGTGGTGTGATTATCACCCCGGATGACATTACAAATTTTGTTCCAGTAGCCACCGCTAAAGACTCTGATTTATATGTGACGCAATTTGACAACTCCGTTGTTGAAAATGCTGGACTATTGAAGATGGATTTCCTAGGTTTAAAAACCTTAACGCTAATCAAGGACACCGTTAAAATTGTTAAGGCAAGAACAGGAG
This sequence comes from Croceitalea sp. MTPC6, assembly GCF_036985525.1. Classification (NCBI taxonomy): domain Bacteria; kingdom Pseudomonadati; phylum Bacteroidota; class Flavobacteriia; order Flavobacteriales; family Flavobacteriaceae; genus Croceitalea; species Croceitalea sp. MTPC6. Next base: position 80,016 of record NZ_BTGR01000008.1, on the reverse strand, counting down.
AAGAGTTAATCCCAGATGAATTCCCACTAGACGATGAAAAAACCTATGAGTTATTTCAGCGTGGGGATACAGTTGGTATATTTCAATATGAATCCCTTGGGATGCAAAAGCATATGAAAAATCTTAAGCCTTCGGTTTTTGATGACCTGATTGCCATGAATGCGCTCTATCGTCCCGGACCAATGGAATATATTCCAAGCTTTATCGCTCGTAAGCATGGGGATGAAGAAATCACCTATGATCTTCCAGAAATGGAAGAGTATCTAAAGGATACCTATGGAATTACTGTCTACCAAGAGCAAGTGATGCGGTTATCACAAAAAATTGCTGGGTTCTCCAAAGGTGATGCAGATGTGCTCAGAAAAGCCATGGGGAAAAAAATATTCGCTCTACTTCAAAAATTAAAACCACAGTTTTTAGATGGCGGTGAAAAGAATGGGCATCCAAGGGAAGTTTTGGAGAAAATCTGGAAAGATTGGGAAGCGTTTGCCTCCTATGCATTTAACAAAAGTCACTCTACCTGCTATGCCTACATCGCTTATCAAACTGCATATTTAAAAGCCCACTATCCTGCTGAATATATGGCTGCCGTGTTATCCAATAACATGAACGACATCAAGCAAGTGACCTTCTTTATGGAAGAGTGTAAACGGATGGGATTAGATGTATTGGGCCCAGATGTGAACGAATCTTTCTACAAATTTGCTGTAAACAAAGATTACGCTGTACGTTTTGGTATGGGTGCCATAAAAGGGGTTGGCCGTTCCGCGGTACAATCCATTGTAGCAGAACGAAAGGAAAATGGACCTTTCAAATCAGTTTTTGATATGGCCAAACGTATAGACTTGCGTGCTGCCAATAAAAAGGCATTTGAAAATCTTGCTGTCGCCGGTGGTTTCGATTCTTTTGGAGATACCCTAAGAGCACAATACTTTCACGATGAAGGTGAAGGAGTTTCTTTCTTAGAAAAAGTAATTAAATATGGTGCTAAGTTTCAAGAAAACGAGAATTCTTCTCAAGTAAGCCTATTTGGAGATGCAAGTGAAGTACAAATACCAGAACCTGTTGTTCCACCGTGTGAAGATTGGGGCACTATGGAAAAGTTAAGACGTGAAAAGGAAGTTGTCGGAATCTATTTGTCCGGCCATCCTTTAGATGATTTTAAAAAAGAAATAAAGGCTTTCTGTAATACCAGTGTTTCTGTTTTTAAAGATGATTTAAATGGTTATGTAAATCGTGAACTTTCTTTTGCAGGAGTGATTACTGATGTGCAACATCGGGTTTCTAAAAATGGAAAAGGTTGGGCAGCTTTTACTTTGGAAGATTATACGGACACCCATGAGTTCAGAATCTTTGGAGAAGAATATTTAAAGTTCAGGCATTTTCTAATGATTAATTCCTTTGCTTACATAAAGGTTTTTATTCGTGAAGGCTGGACAAATAGGGAAACTGGCAAAAAGGGAGACCCAAGATTACAGTACAATGATTTTAAGCAACTGCAAGATGTAATGGATGCTTATGCCAAGAAGTTGACCATAAAACTCAATGTTTCAGCATTACAAGAAAAACGAATTATGGCATTAAAAGATATGCTTCGTTCCCATAAAGGAAGTCATTCATTAAATTTTGTAGTCTATGAAATGGAAGAAGAAATAAAACTAAACTTGTCCAGCAGAAAACAAAAAGTCCATATTACCAGCGAATTATTACATAATCTTGAAGAGCAAGAAGTCCATTACAAGTTAAATTAGTATAAATTTTACTGATATATCAATAATCAAAACGAATGCTTAACCCGTAAGGAAACAGGGGTATATTTGACTAACTTTGCATAACAGTAAATAAAGAAAACATGGCACTAGAAATAACAGACGCAACTTTTGATGAAGTTGTTTTAAAAAGCGATAAACCAGTAGTAGTAGATTTTTGGGCAGCTTGGTGTGGTCCATGCCGCATGGTAGGCCCAATCATTGATGAAGTTAGTACCGAATATGACGGTAAAGCCGTAGTTGGCAAAGTGGATGTGGATGCCAATCAGCAATTTGCTGCTAAATATGGAGTTCGTAATATTCCAACCGTATTGGTGTTTAAAGACGGTGAAATTGTAAGTCGTCAAGTAGGGGTATCACCTAAAAAAGTATATACTGACGCTATTGATGCTTTATTGTAATCACTAGTAATCGTTACATTTTAGAAAAGGTCTGGCAATTGTCAGACCTTTTTATTTTATCTTGGGATTATTAATGGACATTAAATCAGAACTTCACAAAGCAAAACTTTTTAACAACTTAGAGCTGTTAGCTAAACAAGTTGTAGAAGGTTTTATCAGTGGTATCCATAAAAGTCCATTTCATGGTTTTTCTGCAGAATTTGCCGAACATAAAATCTACAATACTGGTGAGAGTACCAAACACATAGATTGGAAACTTTTCGCCAGAACAGATAAGTTGTATACAAAGCGTTACGAAGAGGAAACCAACTTGCGGTGCCATATGATATTGGATAATTCTGCATCCATGTATTATCCTCAAGTCAAAAACTTATCTCTTGGCAACTTGAACAAGATAGGTTTTGGAGTTATGGCAATTGCTGCTTTGATGAATATTCTAAAAAAGCAACGCGATGCTGTTGGACTAAGTATTTATTCGGATAACTATAATTTTTACGTAAATGAGAAAAGTAGTGAGCGCCATTTTCAAATGTTATTGGATAAGTTAAACTCAGTCACAGCAGACACAAATCCCACAAAAGAAAGTAAAACTTACCATTACTTACATCAAATCGCTGAAAAACTGCATCGAAGAAGCTTAATTTTTCTGTTTTCAGATATGTTCCAAACCGAAGTAGAGGAAGAACGATTGTTTGAAGCACTCCGACATTTAAAATATAACAAACATGAAGTGGTCTTGTTCCATCTTTTAGATAGTGAACACGAGCTAGATTTTGATTTCGACAATTCCCCAAAACGCTTTGTTGACGTTGAAACCGGGAAGCATATAGATGTTTATTCAGAGAACGTTAAACAAGCCTATTCAAAAAAAGTGAAACATTATTTAAACGATTTAAAACTGAAATGTTCGCAATATAAAATCAAGTATGTCGGAGTAGATGTTCGCTCAGACTTTTCTAAAGTTCTGAATACGTTTATGACCGAACGACAAAAATTCTATTGATTTGAAAATTTTGTTTGTTCAAAAGAAAAAGTGAGTGTATATTTGCCCTCGCTTTGAGAGAGGCAATTTGAACAGGATTTGAATTCTGCTGTCGCAGGAGTCGTAAAGATAAAATCATTGGTCTGGTAGTTCAGTTGGTTAGAATACCTGCCTGTCACGCAGGGGGTCGCGGGTTCGAGTCCCGTCCAGACCGCAAAAGCCTCTATTTTTAGAGGCTTTTTTTATTTTAATTATCTGACTTTCAGTGTTATAAAAATGTTAAAGTTAAATAATTGTTAATCAGCGTGCTGCGTTCGTGCTGCATTTTTACCCCTTTTTTACTTCTTTGCAGCATTTTACACTACCCTACAATTGATAATAGCATTAATTGTAAAATGAAATAAAATCAATTTATCTTCTTACTTTTCTTTTTCTAAATTGAAATAAAGTGAGAATACAATACTGCTCCGATCTGCACTTAGAATTTGCCAAAAACAAAAGATGGCTATCGAATAACCCTTTAATACCTTCAGGAGAGATTCTTATTGTTGCCGGAGATACTCACTATCTGGGGAATGATTTTGAAAATCTTGATTTTTTTAAGTGGGCATCTGACTATTACCAACAAACCTATGTAATAGCCGGCAACCATGAATACTATGGCGGATATGACCTGTTGTCGCATAAAAAACCTTTTAAATGGGAATTACAGCGTAACGTGTTCTTTCTAAATAATCAATCTGTAAAAATAAATGATCTCAGGCTGCTATTTTCTACCTTTTGGAGTCATATACATGCTGAAAATAGAAACTCGGTATCTAGTGGGGTAAATGACTTCTATCATATCCGAATGGGGGATAGACGGCTGAGCGTCGATGATTTCAATCAGCTTCATGAGGAGGCTTTTGATTTTTTCAATCAAAACCTCGAAAATCATGTCGGTAAAACGATCGTGGTTACCCATCATTTGCCAACGCCATTGTGTAATTCCCCAGAATTCAAAGGCAGTTTACTCAACGATGCCTTTGTTGTTGATAAAACCGATTACATAACAACATCAAACATTGATTACTGGATTTATGGCCACGTACATAGAAACATTGGCTGCGGTATGGAGTTAGGAGGTACAACTATGTTGTGCAATCAATTGGGGTATGTTGATATAAATGAACATTTAGATTTTTCAAGAGATTGTTTTATTGAAATTGAATTATGAGATAGAACTTTATTTTTTTGGCAATTGATTTTTCCAAAAAATTACAAATAATCCTTATGCATTACAAACTTAACTATTTGATTCAATGTTTTTTACAAAATTCATAAAAAGCATTATCATATATCATATACTTAATATATCTTTGTGACACAACTATGAATCAAGACGAAAAAATTCCTTACTTCGAATATTTTATAAAATTATTAGTTGATTGGCATTCTGAAAAAGCAGGGACCGAAACTAATGATTTAAGTACTTTGAAAGTACTTAAACTTCTTTTTTTCGCATCTGCAGTTAATACAAAAGCGAATTCAGAGGATACTTTACTTGATACTGTATTCGACAAATACTATGCTATGCCTTATGGCCATGTAGAAAGTGATATCTACAGTTCAATCAGAAATAACAATTTCACAAATATTACTGTAAATAATCGAAATAGTACTATTACCCCAAACTCAAATATAGAATTGCCATCTCCAAAATTGAAAATAGATATTGATAAGGCTATCGAATCCTTAAAAACTTCTAACCCCAATATCATTTTGGCTAGTTCATTTGAACTAGTTGATTTAAGCCACTCATGGTACTCTTGGCAATACTATTATAATCTAGCAAAAAAACAAGGCTTAAATAGCATCCATATTCCTGTTTCTGAAATAAAGGAAGAAGAAAAAATCTTCATGCTTTAGCAAATCAAATAGTGCTTGAAAAGCTTAAAAAAAATACAACGCAAATTAGAATCTGAGTTTCCTGAAAATTGGCTAGTTGGTATGTCCGCTAAGCAGCTTAATGAGGACTACCCAGATTTAATCGATAAAGCAATAGATACTTCATTTGATTTATTTTGTGATTCACTATTGTCTGGTGAATATGTGAAAGCTGGTAGTAAAAAAACGAAGAAATCGCTAGACAATCTTGAAAAGTTCATTAACGAAAAATTTGATGAAATAGGAGAGGATGAACACATTCAAGAATTCCTTGAAAGTCAGATAAAACGTAAACTTGTAGATTTTTTAAGGAGGTTGATTTCATATTATAAAAATTTTGCTGCACACCTTTCCCTTTTAACTACATATCCTTTTCACGAAATTAGTTATAGCTCAGCAATTGATTTTAGAAGTAAAAATAATCTAGAATCAGAGTTGGGAAATAAAGTTAAGCTCTTTCTTCTCTACTTAGAGGTTCAGGTAATCGACCATTACTTTAATGATGAAGATTCTATTATTCAAAGGCTTTCCAGAATTTTAACTTTGCTAAAAAAATCTTCAACCCCGAGTAAAATAAAAACATCAGTAATTGAAAAAGTGAATTTCCTTAAGCACAAATGGATTGTAAGGCAATTTGTTTATTCAATGCTAGATGATTCTATTAGAAGTAAAGGATATATTTCTGATGGAGAAGTTAAAGAACATTTTGATGACGAAGAGTTTCATAGTCAAAACGAAATTTTAACTGAATGGGCTAAATATGCGGATAGCCACTATGAATTATTCAATCAGTGGAAGCAAAAAATAACGAAACATTCCCAACAATTAAAAGCAAAAGATTTATCAAAACTTAATTTAAAGGAAATACACACTTTAGTAAAATTTTATAAGGATGTACAAAAAAATCCTATAGAACTAAGAGGTATAGCTGACGTTCTTTTACAAAAAGAGAAAGGCATTAATGAAAAGGTTGATAAGCAAATTTATAGAAAGGCAATTATTTATGTGCTTAATAATCTATATTCTCTGGAGATTTCAATACCAGAATTAAATGAAAAAAAATTAAGTATTTTAAAGGTTGAAATAGAACAACTACAGAAGAAGTTTAGTATTGATAATTTTTTTGCGGATAAGAAATTTATAGATCACGAGTTAAGAAAAATTCAAATTGCTATTGACGAGCGTGAAATATTTAAAAACCTTACCCAAGAATCAAAACAATTAAAAAAACTGGAGCCTGTTATTAAACGTTGTAAGGAAAGAATGCAATGGGCATATAATCATCATAGTTTAATTTTTCAGCTTCCTTTTAAAGATTCAATTGTTCCTGTCACTTATCCTGAATTTAAAGGTATATATTATGCCTCAACATTCGTTTTGCCAATCCCCCAGTATACCAATCAAAAGGAATTTACAGAATTAGAGCTTCAATTTGATAAGCTAAACCTACTAACCAATTCGATAAAGGCAATTGGTGCTGAATTGCAAGAAATAACAGATTTAAAAGAGGAACTAAAAAACAATGATTTTAGGTCACTTGAAATTATAGGAATATTTACTGCCATCGTTACTTTTGTTATAGCATCTATTCCCGGTTTTCAGTTTATTGATTCTTTTGATAAAGCAATCTATTTTTATGCTGTTCTTGGTGCTTCGCTTTCAACAATGGTTCTTGTTTTACTTTTAATGAAAAGAGGTAGTCAGGTATTAGCAAAAAATTGGATAGCGTTATTTAGCTTAATTATTGTGATTATTGTAGGAATATTGCAATTCTATTTGGTTACCAAACCTTCTTAAAACAATTTTAGTTAATATCGAAAGTGAAATTAAGGTGAAGAAATACTCGTAATAAAATTCGCTACAATTCTTGTCTTTCTATAATCAACTCATATTTGACCACCCACACCTTTAAACTTCTCTACAAAAGACGAAATCTTCTGAAAAACGCTTTGTTTTTTAGTTAAGTATTGAGGGTTTAAAGGACTCATTTTAGGTAGAATTGAATTTAATTCTGTACCGTTTTCACTAGCATATTCACGTTTTAATGATGATAATATATAACGCTTAGCTGCATCTTGGTTAAGGTTTTCATTTTCAATTAAAACCGATGCTTCTACTTTTTGTTTTTCTTGAGCATAACCAAAAAAAGCGTCTATAATATTGGCCTTTTCTTTTATATCATCTAAATCTGTTTCTTTGATGAAATCTACTACTAAACTTTCCTTTGCTCTATTGCCGATACTGGCACGAATTACACGTCTTATTTCTTCTACTAATTCTGATTTGTCTTTAGTTTTCTTATTACTATCAAATATCAATTCAAGAATATAGTCTAAATTTATTTCTTGTGATTTTAATAGGTCTATTTCGAATACCACATCATCCCAATCAATATTTGATTCCTCTGCTTCGTTTCCGCTTCTCTCTCTTCTTAACCAATCACGAATATCATTATAAGTTGAACGATAATCTTGAATTGTACGGTCAGCAGGCAATTCAATCTTTTGCATTGCTGCTATGTCTTCATCTGTTACAAAGTGCGTTTCTTTGAATTCTTCAACAGATTTTTGGTCGTTTAAATCGATTGATTGTAGAGCCTTTAGGTTAGTGAACTCATCATAGTTCTGGAGTATGTTTTCAACTCGTAAGTATTCGCCAAATAGCTTTGTAAAGTCCTTTTTGTCTTTTTCGGTAGCTATCTCGTCAGGGTTCGGAAATTTTTCATTTAGCTCGTTTACTACTTCAATATATCCTCTTCGTGCTTCTCCTGTTGCAATATCTGTGAAGCCTTCTAAATATTCCTTGTAGCTTTTTTCTAATACTACGTTTTTGGTATTGCTGTCACCGAACAGCGTAATGGCATCAACAGTAGCTTTTTCTAAATCACGGAAGGTAATTATGTTACCAAATGTTTTCGTAGCGTCATAGATTCGATTGGTACGTGAGAAGGCTTGTATCAAACCATGATAACGCAGGTTCTTGTCAACAAACAGGGTATTCAGTGTTGGTGCATCAAAACCAGTTAAGAACATGCCAACTACTATCAGCAAATCAATTTCTTTATTCTTTACTCGTTTGGCAAGGTCACGGTAATAATTTTGGAATTCTTTGCTTTCAACGCCATAACTCGTTTTGAACATGGTGTTGTAATCATTGATGGCTTTGGTCAAGAATTCTTTTGCACTTTGATCCATTGCAGACGGCTCAAAGGTTTCGTCAACAATTTCACCAATGGCACTTTGTTCTTCGTTGGCTGCATATGAAAAGATAGTAGCTATCCTCAAAGGCTTTTCACTGTCTTTTTGGAGATTGTTCAGTTGGTCATAGTAGCATTTGGCCGCATCAACACTACTAACGGTAAACATGGCATTGAAACCTGTATTGCCTCCTCTCGTTCTATGTGTTTTTTGCCTGAAATTCTGTAAGATGTATTGTGATATTTCTTTGATGCGAACAGGGTGGAGTAAGGCTTTTTTGTTTTCTGCTGCACTTAGTTTTGTCTCATCAACCTCAGTTTCAATTCCTTTGAATTGAGGGCGGACGTCATTATAGTCCACTTTGAATTTGAGAACTTTCTCATCTCTTATTGCATCTGTAATTACGTACGAGTGTAATTCACGACCAAAGACGCTTGCTGTGGTTTCTGAACCTAAAGCATTTTCAGGAAAAATAGGCGTGCCTGTAAAACCAAATTGATAGTACTTCTTAAACTTCTTTTTAAGATTTTTTTGAGCCTCTCCAAATTGTGATCGGTGTGCTTCATCAAAGATGAATAAAACTTGTTTTTGATAAATAGAAAGATCACCTTCACTCTTCATCAGATTATTCAGTTTCTGAATGGTAGTGACTATAATCTTGTTATCCTCTTTTTCAATATTCCGTTTTAAACCTGCTGTACTATCTGAACCGTTCACACTATCAGGGGAGAATCGCTGATACTCTTTCATGGTTTGAAAGTCCAAATCCTTGCGATCAACCACAAAGAATACTTTGTCAACAAAATCAAGTTGGGTAGCAAGTCTTGCTGCTTTAAAACTGGTAAGGGTTTTACCCGAACCAGTAGTATGCCAAATGAAACCACCACTTTCATTTGTTGACCATTTCTTGGCTTGATACGAACTTTCTATTTTCCATAAGATTCTTTCTGTAGCTGCTATTTGATACGGTCTCATGACAAGGAGCGTATCACTTACATCAAATACGGAATAATTGACCAATACATTTAATAAGGTGCGCTTTTCGAAGAATGTAAGGGTAAAATCCTTTAAATCCTTTATCAAGGAATTATCAGCTTTAGCCCAATTCATGGTAAAGTCAAAGCTGTTCTTATCCCGTTTTACCGTGTTGGCAAAATAACGACTATCAGTACCGTTAGATATAACAAATACCTGTAAGTACTTAAACAATGAGTTTTCACTATTGAAGCTCTCTTTACTGTAGCGATGCACTTGATTAAAAGCTTCACGAATGGCAACTCCACGCTTTTTTAATTCTACTTGAACAAGTGGTAAGCCATTTACTAAAATGGTAACATCATATCGATTGGAATGTGCCCCTTTCTGTTCGAATTGTGAGATTACCTGAACTTTGTTGCGAACGATGTTCTTTTTGTCCAGTAAATAGATGTTTTGGATATGTCCATCATCAAATACAAAGTCGTAAATAAAATTATCGTGTATTTTTCTAGTCTTGTCTAAAATGTTGTCTCCGGGTTTATCTAAATATTCCTCAACAAAACGTGCCCACTCTCCATCTTTAAACTCCATGTCATTAAGCGCCTGTAATTGCTCTTTAACATTGGCCAACATGGCTTCAAGGGTGTTTAGGTTCATAGGATTGTCATATCCCTGACTAATCAAATCTTGGATAAACTCTCGCTCAAGTGCAGATTCCGTTTGATAGCTCACGGGAGCTTCATTTACTTCTGAATACTTCGTGTATTTGTTTAATACGATGAAGTTATTTGATTCCGCTATGGTTTTATACTGTGACATTCTCTTGATTTTCAACTTCCATAATTGTTGGTTTAAAGCGGTATAGCTTTATGATTATTTCTTTAACCAAGAAACCCAAAACTCTTTTGTCATTAGCTTCCAGTATTGAAACCTCTTCTCCGTGGTGTTTTGAATGGCTCGACAAATTGATGATGCGATTGTAATATGATTCACGGGCATCACTTGGTAGGAGCTCCTCCCATTTATTGAAGCCAAGAAAAGTAGAGGCCTTCTCGAATATGTTTCGGAGAAAGTTAAAATGGTATTTCTGAATTTCGCCCGATTCAATTGCTTTTTCAAGTTCTGCTAAAAGAAATAAGTGATAAGAAAATGGCGAATCTTTTGGTTGATCAATAAGGTCAAAAGTGCTATCAATTAATTTTTCTAAACGCCATTTTCTAGTTCTACTTACTCTATTAAATTCATTGAAGATTACATTGTAAAATAGTGGGTTGTGTGTAGTGATAATGAACTTCAATTCAGATGTGCTGGATTTAATCAACTTAGCAATGTCAACGGCTAATTCAATTAAATGTGTATCATCTAATGAGCTGACAGGGTCGTCAATGAAAACATACTGCAAATCATTAAATTGATTCGTTTCACGTTCAGCTACTTCAGCTACATTCAAAACATTAATTGTTTGCTCTAATAAACTGTAGAAAACGCTCCATACAAAGCAACTCTCTTCTCCCTTTGAAATTTTCACATCTCTTGAACCAGATTCGTCACCCGTTTCAAATGAGAAATGCACCTCAGAATATTCAGGAACAACTATATCCTTATTTTCCTTATCCTTGATGGTATACTGTTCATTAAAACGAGGTGTTAGCTTATCGTTGGTATAGCGTTGAAAATGGCTTGTGATGTTAGGTTCTTGGCCTTGTTCGAGAAGAATCCATTTGGTATAACTATTTGGTTGAATCATTAGCTTTCTATCGTTATCATATTCCAAATCGTTGTCCCAATAGAATAAATCTTCGGTGAATGCATTGTAGTAAAGTACTTTGATGCCAGATTCACCTTCGGCATCAGGGTCTTTTGGTGCAATTAAATCTTTAAACTCACGAGATAACCGTGTTTTTCCAGAACCATTAAATGCATAAATCAGTTGCATTTTTTTATCTGCGTCTCTTAGAGTTTGCGCTATTTCTGGTAAAGATTGTCCCATGTTACACTTCTATATTTTCTTTGGGGAAGGTTAATAACATACCTCGATAATATTCATACTGCTTTTGTCTAAGCTCTATCTCCTTTGGGAGCCCTTCACTTATAGAGCTGGTGAGCACATCAAATTTGTCAAGGATTGAAACAATGCGTTCTTGTTCCTTTTTTGAAGGAACTGGAATAACGACCTTACTTAAGCCTTTTGAATTAATCGCAGAAATTTTACCCGAAGAAATGTGTTTTCTTATTTGGTCATGATACTGTCTTGTGCGGGTAAAATAAGCTACATATTTGGGGTGTAAAGGACTTCTATATGAAAAACAAGCATCGTGAATAACAACACCTTCATCACCTAACCAAGCCGTTCCTTTTCCAAGATCTTCAATTGTTTCACCTGCTGCAACAATTACTACATCTCCTTTTTCTGCTATTCTTAGATTTTTGTTCTTAACTAGTTCTTCGCTAACGAAAGATTTAGTTTCTGCTGCCCAAGTACCATAGTGCGTATACATTTCACCATAATGAATAGTGGGTATTCCTTCAGAGATTAAATCGGCTCTTACAAAACGTTTGCCTCTTTGAAATTCCCCAATTTCATTTAGCGATTTCATATCTGCTTCTCCATTTTCAAAACAGAACAATTGCTCACGATAATAACTATACTGCTGCTTACGTGCTGTAAGCTCTGCTGTAAGCTCTGCTGTAAGCTCTGCTGTAAGCTCTGTAAAAGAATCAAGAATACGAACGATTTCTTTTTGGATTTCGAGAGGTGGGATGGGAATTTGGATAAGATTCAAAATTGCCTGAGTTAAACTCGGTCTTCCGGACCCTGTATCTAATTTTATTAAATCCAAAGTTTTCATGAAATAATAAAAAAACTTAGGAATAATTTGATTAGTGTCAATTTCAGTGTAATAAATTGTATCCACATTCCAAAAAGGAGTTTCAACATAAAATATATTTGTAATTGAACCCTTCCGTGGTATTAATACTGTTGGTTTGTTATATGCGTAAGTATTTACAAAGTTCATAATCCCACCTGAACCATAAACAGGAATCTCTCCTGGACTTAATTTCTTCCAATCTTTCCCATTCTTAATATTTACAACCTCCCCTAGCATCTTCCACTCCAATTTCACACCCTCTAACAAATTGCTAAAATCACTCATGCTTCAATCTCCTTTACTATTCTATCTATATCGGCACGAAGCATTTTTATTTTCTCCGCCGTTTTTGCGAGCTCTTTGTTAAGCTCAACGATATCAATCTTCTCCCGATTATCCTTCGCTTCCACATAAGAACTCACCGATAGATTGTAATCGTTTTCAGCAATTTTGCTATTGTCTATAGAGGTTGCCACATGAGCTATTTCTTCTTTACTATCGAACATTTTCATCACCTTTTCAATGTGCATATCGGTCATCACATTGTTATTGGTTACTTTTTTAAAGAAATCTTCATCGCTTGCATCTATGAACTGTGTTTTATTTTCGGTTTTATGCTTGGAAAGTACCAGAAGGTTGACGGCTATTGATGTTCCATAAAAAAGGTTAGGAGCTAAGGAGATAACACTTTCTACATAGTTGTTATCAACCAAGTATTTTCGAATCTTTTGTTCTGCACCACCGCGATAGAAAATACCAGGGAAACAAACAATGGCAGCCCGCCCTTTGCTAGATAAGTAACTCAGTGCATGCAGCACAAAAGCAAAATCGGCTTTTGACTTTGGAGCAAGAACACCAGCAGGAGCAAAACGGTCATCATTAATCATGGTAGGGTCAGCATCACCAATCCATTTTACAGAATAAGGAGGATTGGATACTATGGCATCAAATGGCTTTTCATCCGCTAGCTGTGGGTTCCTCAGGGTGTCACCTAATACAATGTGAAACTTGTCGTAATTGATGTTGTGCAAAAACATATTCATACGAGCAAGATTGTAGGTAGTATGGTTTACTTCTTGCCCGAAGAAACCTTCTTCAATGATGTGATCATCAAAATGTTTTTTGGCTTGTAGAAGTAAAGATCCTGAACCTGCTGCTGGGTCATAAATTTTGTTCACGGTTGTTTGCCCATGCATTGCCAATTGAGCAATGAGTTTGGAAACGTGAACAGGAGTGAAGAATTCACCGCCCGATTTTCCTGCATTGGCGGCATAATTACCAATTAGAAATTCATAAGCATCACCAAAAAGTTCTATTTCGCTCTCTTCAAATTTTCCAAAATTCAGCTCTTCAACACCTTTAATAACAGATGCTAATCGGCTGTTTTTGTTTTCAACGGTATTACCAAGTCGTGAACTAGTTGTATCAAAATCAGTAAACAATCCTTTTATATCTTGCTCTGATGGATAGCCATTTGCAGAACTTTCAATAGCATCAAAAATCGCTTTTAAGTCCGTATTGAGATTTGAATTTGTATTTGCAGTTTTGGCAACATTGACAAAAAGTTGGCTCGGATAGATAAAGTAGCCCTTTGTCTTTACCGCGTCATCTTTTATTTCCGGTGTAATCACATCATCCGTCAAGTTTGGATAGTTTACACTATCGTCACCACCTTCAATGTAAATGGTGAAATTCTCGCTAATGAATCGGTAGAACAGTGTGCCTAATACAAACTGTTTAAAATCCCATCCATCTACAGAGCCACGCACATCGTTGGCTATTTTCCAGATTTTGGCTTGTAATTCGGCTCTTTGGTTTATGCTTGTCATTTTTGGTTTTCTATTTTTTATCTAACGGCAAAACAATTTTTGAAAGAGATAGGGTAATTATTACTCTCATTTACATCATTTTAGTTATGAGTTCATTTGTCAGCCACCCAAAAGCGGCTTTTTGGTCATATTTTATCTCTGGTCGCAATAAAGCCTCCATATCTCCTGTAAAATTCAGGTCTTTTTCCTTTTCTTCCATATTCAGCAGAAATTCTTTTTGGCTTGGTGGTTTACCCACAGAGAACGCCATATAGTCCTTAAAGCATTGGATGATAGCTTCGTGGTCTAAACCTAAATGCAGTCTGGAATAGTCTAAATCAAATAAATCCCTTCCCTTACTACGTTGATATAACGCTCTCAACTTAGTGCCTAAAAGTTCATTTATACTATAGGTCCTAATACTAGCCTTACCAGTAAACCAATCACTTTTTACTTCAAAAGGAAATTCAACCCATGGCAATACATTAAAATGCTCTTTACAGTTAATCTCTAATTTAAGTCGCAACCGAATATCTTCATATTCAGAGGTAAAGCGATACAAAGCTTTTGCACCATGGCCACTAACTTTGGTATTACGAGGTTCCTCAAAAAAGGTGATGACTTCGTTAATACGTTCCATTATCGGTTTAATTGGACCGGGTTTAATTTGAACCAAATCTATATCTTCGGAATACCTTGGTGCAGGATGCAGATATAATTTATGCAAGGCCGTACCACCTCTAAATGCCAAATGCTCCCTTAAGAAATCATCCGAAAATAGTTCTACCAGAGTTCTGCTAATTACCAAATCTTGTTCTACCTGTGAAAATGATTTCCAAGGAGCATGCTCTTGCCAAGCTGCTAGGTGGGGTCTCGGTATCATATATCGCTCTCTAAAATAAGGTTAACGTCTACTTTCCATCTGTTATCTACTGCTCCTGGCTTTTGTCTTGATTCTGGACTTAACAAAACAGGATAAAATTTCGTTGACTCGAAGTATTCAAATAGCAAATCAATTAATGGATTATCAGGGTGAAGATCTTCCAATAAATATCCGAATCTTTGCAACGTACTTTTATGGGGATACCAACTAAGTAGGTCTTTCAAATAAATATCAGTCATTTCCTCTATTAACTCCTCGATTACCGACAGCATTCTATTTAATCCTCCCAATTTGTTTTGGTAATGAATCAGGTCTACTGCCGTTAAAACCGGGTCGGAAATTTTGTACGTTCCTGCATCTGCTTTTTTTATACGTATATTTTTTTCGGGCCAATTTGCCGTTGTAAAAAAACGTAAATCTGTAGCCCCTCTATTTATATCAAGTAAGGTTGGTTTGGTAGTAATAATATAATCACGTTGAACCTGTTGATGACTTGCACCATGAAACTTAGCTGCGGAATATAGACCCAAATAATAAGGGCGATTGAGATTTTTAAACAGATTCTCAATATATAGCTGTACAGGTAATTTGCCTTGTTTAGAGTACCGAGGAGGAATGATTAAATAAAATCCTCTCCTCAGAGGCATAATGTCTCCCTTTTTTGTCAAGTAAGACAAATCAGTTGTTAAAGCTTCTTTTTCTTTATGTGTAACCGCTTGAAGCTCCTCTGTAGAAAATGAGTACTCTTCTAAAGAAAGTTTTTCTTTTATGTAGTCAGCTAAATACACTTATAGTAATTTTCCGAGTAAGTTAGCAATAATTACTAATCATCTCGCATTTTTACTAAAACATTTTAATCATGCTTAAAAAAATATACACCCGACAAGAATTATTTGACCTTGTTTGGAATGAACCTTTAAGTAAACTAGCTACAAAGTTCAACATCGAAACCCAATATCTTAAAGACATTTGCTTAGAAAACAACATACCGTTGCCTACTAGAGGCTATTGGTCTAAAGTCAGGTTCAATAAGGAAATAGAAAAAATTACCCTACCAAAAATTGAAAACAAGAATCCTAAAATAAACCTTGATCCTAGGCAACAACATAAAAAATTTAAAACCGATTACCATAGAAGGGCTTTTGAACTTGAACAGCGGAGAGATTTAAATTTTAAAGTGCCGGCAAGAATCTCAACGTATCATCCATTAATCATGACTTCAAAGAAACTCCTGGAAAAAATAGACAATAGCGAGAAAAGACTTAGATACTGGGAAGTCGCAAATGAAAACGACTTATTACCCATTCATACAGACTTGAAACATAGAGACAGAGCATTACGGTTTATGGACACTTTAATAAAAATCGTGGAAGCCATGGGATGTAAAATTGTATTTTATTGTAATAGTGCACACGTTGAGATGTTTGGTCAAAAAACAGAAATAAACCTAAGGCAGAAGGTATATAGAATAAGAAATAAAGATGAAAGCGGATGGAGCAGAGAATCTTGGGAAAAGTCTGATAAACTTGAATTTCAGGCTGGCCCTTCATTCAATCAAAAAAAATGGATTGATAATACAAAACGAAAACTTGAAGAATGTCTACCCGAAATAATAGCCTGGATAGAAAAGGACTGCAAATATTGGCATGACCTAAGGACAGAACAGGCCATTGAAGAGAATAAGAGATTGCTACAGGAACAAAAACTAGAGGCCCTAAAAAAAGCCAAAGAATCAGAGCAGGCAAAAGTGAACCAATTATTTATTGATGCAGAAAATTGGAATAAAGCAAAAGTAGCTGAGCACTATATAAGCGCAATGGAAGAACAAGCTGTACAAAAAAACGAGATGAATTCGAATACCAAGGACTACATATCCTGGGCAAGAGAAGTCATTAAAAAATTAAATCCGCTAAGTGATAGTAATTGGTCAGAGCAATAAAGCCGGGGCACAATTAATATCGATGCTTACTAATTCTTTTAAATTTACCTGTGTAGTAGGCAGGTTTATGGCCAGCTTTAACTGAAAAGGTTTAAGAATGAAATGATTATTCCATTACAGGCAGTAATAATCTATTTCTTCCAAAATCTGTTCTGAAGTATATTCATCGACTAGAGATAAATCCAATTCTGTAGCAAAGTTGATTAAGAAATTCTCTAGCACGTGAATGGTGTCTTGTATTAAACCGCTATCATTTGGCTCATAAATTTTAAAGGCCAATTCCCTACCAAATTTTCTATCGAATTCACTTTCGTTGAACGGGTCGTCATTACATTCAAATTCATCCAAATAGCAGAGGTAGTTTTTGTTAAGTACCCAAAAGTATAAAGCGGTAAGTTCTTCTTTATTGAGAGCCGTAAAGAAACTCCATACATACGCTGAAAGTTCAAGTTCAATTTCGGGAGGGTTTGTATCCATCCCATAATAATTAACACTTTGAATTAAATCGGTGACAACTTCAGCTTGGTCCCCTGACTTAAAAGCGAATTTCATCAATAATTTTTTCAAGACTATTTTTTGAGTGTAATCAATTACGACTGCATTCATTTCGTCTGTTACTAACAATTGATCGTCAATCGTAATCATTCTAATTTATGTTCTTCGGTAAGGCAGTTATTGTCAAAGTCTTTTCCGCGACGTTTTTAGTAAAAAGTTAGGTGGTAAAAACAATCTTTTGGCGTGCTTGATGGGGTTTTCTTCTATTCGCTATTCTGTGGTCATTTAAAGCTTTAAATAATTGCGCGCTACGAAATTTACCACCGCATTTCTTTTAATTAAAATCGATTTATAATAAGTAATCAATCTTTTTGGTTATCATCTTAAATCGCTCCGATTGCTCTTCGTAAAACAAAAATCCGCGCATGGTTTCTTGAATTCCAGCACTTTTAGAAATTTCTTGAAAATGCATTTTCAAAAAGTCTATCACCTCTTTCCCGGAATCCTTGATAACTTTATGCCAATCAGTGCGATTGTTTAAAATATAAGTGATATCCTCCAAATCTTTGCTCTGACGGGGATCATTACCACCTCTATCCTTAAAGGCTGAGAATTTACTGGCTAGAAAATAAGGGAGCGGCATGATTTGTATTGAAATATCGTCGATCTTCACTTTCTCCCTTTTATCGAAACCTTTTGCGAACCATGGATTGGCAGGAGCCCAACCAACAGCCTTGGTACTCATTACATCTACTAGAATGTCATCCAACTTAAAACGACAAATTACGTCGAGATCAGCGGATTGAGAAAACCCTTTTTCATTCAATTGCTCCCTGATTTCTTCCAATTGTGGAATGGAAAGAATCTGTAAACTAATATCAATATCTTTGGTGGGCCGAACATCATCGGCAGCTGGGTCATTAATGTACAAACTAACTGTAGCACCACCTACATAAATGACAACATTGTTCAAATCCCCCAAAGCCAAGGCGACTCTTTTAATAATTTCTTTATTTATTAGCGTGTTCCTCATTGTAGACGCTTTTCAAGTTCTTCAATAGCTAAATTTCGTTCCCTTGCCTTTCCTAATCGCAAAGCATCTGTCATGGCCAACAATTCATAAAGTTTAGGGTCTTCCAAACAAGCTTTGGGTACATTGGGATGTAAGGGTTCTACGGAGAACCCACGATTTGTACCAAGGGCATAAGGCCAAACAAAGTTTTGTTCGCTTTGAATCACTTCATTTAGCGGTGGAGCACTATGGGAAGTAGGCACCCCACGAACTAAGGATGACGGTTGCTCGGGATAAACATAACGTAAACCGTATCGTAAAAAATCAAGCAGGGCTAACTTAAAAACTTGCTTTTTGTCTCCAGAAATAAGACCGGCAATTTTACTTCGGTTTAATGATTCACTGATTTCGCTCTGACTGATATATAATTCATTGGCCAAATCTTTATTGAACCAAGATGCATCGCCCTTAGCAACAATTTTAAGCAATATAACCACATCATGCGGCCGCATACCACTATGTTTTTTCATATGGATGGTTTGTGATTCGCGAATCGCGATATACGAATGTATTGATTTAATTATAATTGTAATAGCATATTAATAGAAAATCGAAAGCTTTCCAATGAATTTAGTCTAATATTAGACCATATCTCTGTTAATTAGAGCGTTTCATGGGCTAATGAATGATTAATGTATAGTAGTAGTTTCTTTATCTTATTCATTACTGCAGCAGGTTTCCCCTGCTATAGTCCACAAATAAATCGAAGTAAGACTTGTTTGAGATAATATTCTCTTATTTGAATCCGAGCAAATTGAGTGATAGGATTATATTTTTTTCAATTTTTTTTGCTGTAAATAAGATTTTAATCGGGGTCTTAGTAAACTTGGAAGTATAGTGGCAATAATTACGACTACCGTTTCCACCCTTTTCCATTACGATTTTTCCTTTTAAATCGACTGTCGTTATCAAGTTCTAATTTGAATGCATTCCAAGGATTATCCTCAATTTGAAAGGGTTTCAATCCGTCTGATGGAGCTTTTTCCAGATAAGATTTTGGTTGCTCAGCAGCTTTGATATGCCGTCCTGGAATAGGTTGTTTTTTTCCGATATGTGCTGTTGCTGAGTTTGAATTTTCTTCAAAAGATATATCAATTCTTCGTTCTGTGCTATTAGTTTCGAGAATAACCGCACGGTCTCTGTCTTGTTCATAATCGATACGTTTTATTATGTTGTTCCAGGAATAGTGTCGCCCAAGACTGCTTCCTTTATAAATGATTTCTTTGTATCTAAAGGATATTCCGGTTACCCTGCCTGTACTTTTACTTACGTTGAACTTGGGACTTATATTCTTTGCGTCCAATTCCCTTATCAATTCTGTTGTATTCTTGGAATTAGAGATAGAATTTTCAAGATGGTACTGAAGCATCAACTTCATGGGAGGTTCCCCAGTTCGAAATACCTTTTGTATCTCTTTCTGGGTAATGGTTGCATTTCTTGTCAACTTATTATCCTCAAGCTGCGATAGATTGTACACTAATTCCAGTTTCCGCACCAATTGCTCACTTCGTTCATAATCCTTGCTGTCGCTGACAAGTTCTCCGGAAAATTTTACCCTATTGGCAATGATATGGATATGCTCATGTTCTTGGTCTTGGTGTCGATACATGATATATTGATTGTCATCGAACCCCATGCTCTTTAGGTAATCCATTCCTAAAGAAGTGAATTGCTTATCGCACAATGTATCCTCATAGGGCAGGCTCAGCGAAACATGATATACCGCCTTTCCCAATCTTGGTCGCAGCTGTCTAACTATATTGAATTCTTGGGTCATATCAACGGATTTTCCATAGGTAATATTGGTATCCAGTACATAACCCATTCCTTGGCCGACCTTTTTTTCGTTATAGGCCAACACTCCATAAAAATCTTTTCCTTTAATCTGCTTGGCTATCATTGTTTACAATATTTGATTTTAAGACATCGAGATTGCTTTTGAGTTCCAATAACAGGGAATTGAGTTGCGGAGAGTTGTTCATTCCCAAGTGTACTTTTTTGGTCAATTGATTAATGTTGTTTCCGATTCTACCCATCTCGATAAAAAGTTTTCTGTCCTCCAGGGATATTCTTTTTCTGGGCAATACCCTACCAGTCGTTTTCAAACGCATAAAGTCAGGAATTGAAACGCCCAAGGTACTTGCATTTTCAGATACCCTTAGATATTCCGATACGGTCATCCTAACGTTGACCCGAATAGCTTTCAAGTCTTGTATTTTCTTTTTTGGTCCTGCCATATCCTAGGGGTTTGGGGAGTATTCCCAACAAGCCATGCGAACATAGTGAGCAGTTTTTGCTTGCAAAAACATGGCTTGCTTCACGAACTCCGATTAAAAATAGGGTTGATTCAGATTTCAGTTTCTTTCTACTCATTTTACGAAGAAGTAGTTCTCATTCGCTTAATAAGTTCATTGATATCATCCGGATGAAACAATACCCTACCCCCGAGTGCAATTTTTTTCAACAACCCTTTATTCATCCATGCATAAATTGTGGGCCGGGTTACTTTGAATTTTTTGACCAAATCTGCGATGGTCAACAATTCTTCTTCGGTTGAAACTTCTTCAGCCGGTTTCTCGATAACGGAATCCTTTTGCTTTTGAAGTGATTCTAATGGAACATATTCCTTGAGTCCGTCATCGTCCATGATAAATATTCGTTTCATGATACAGTGGTTTAATGATTTACTTTATTGAACAAACCTAATGGCATTGGACAAGATTTTATTTGTTTGGCATACATCATTTTGTGTATGGTAACCCTTAAAAAATTCAACTTTTTAGTATAAGACCTTAAAAAGACTGGACTATAAAAGAATCGCTTATCCCTTTTTGCAACAAGTTGCTCTTGTACTTTGTTTTACAAACCTAGCAGCATTGCACAGCATTTTACCTGAGTGCTGTACACAAAATGCTGTACAGCATATTTGAACTGAATGTTATGGGATATGAAACGGAATGGCAGATAAGGGTGAAAAGCCCTTTCGCTTTTCACCTTTATCCTCTTTTTCAAGGGTGTTCACAAAAACCAGCAGTTTTTGTGAACTTTCGCAGAAAGGATGTGGCTAGGGAAAGGAATGACTCAGGTGGAGGGTCGAAAGACCAAGGGTAGTCTACATTAGGTCTTTTTCCCCTAACCACAAAAAAGTAAAATCATTACAAAAACAATCCATCGGAATATAGAATGCAATATTGCTATCATCATATGATGCTATAGTCATATGAACATATGTATCATTATTCATTTAAAGCAGTTATCATACATTTTATCAAACGAATATTGCTATGAGATTTTAATATTGGAGTTAGAAAAGCCCGAATAAAATCATTGCATAGTGGGCAATTAGTGTAATAACTCTATACAATTTAAATAACTTTTGGTGAACGTATTCACCAAAAAGAATTACTTTTGGTGAATACGTTCACTAAATAACCATGCTAAAACGAATCTTAGAAGATAAAATAACAAACAAGTTAGATAAGGGGAAGGCAATCATTGTCATTGGGCCTAGACAAGTTGGAAAAACGACCTTAATCAATTCTATATTAAAAAATAGGTCACATTTGTTTTTGGATGGCGACGATTCCACGGTAAGAAATTTGTTGACCAACCCCAATACAGAGGAATTAAAAAGTATCATAGGTGACCATACCACCTTATTTATCGATGAAGCGCAACGCATAGAAAATATTGGTTTGACCTTAAAAATAATTACTGATCAATTCAAAAAAGTACAACTATTTGTAAGCGGTTCCTCAGCCTTTGAATTAAACAACCAAACCAGCGAACCTTTAACAGGAAGAAAATGGGAATATAAATTATATCCTATTTCCTGGAAAGAACTGGAGGGGGATATCGGCTACGTAAAGTCAGAACAACAGCTCGAATTGAGAATTCTTTACGGTATGTATCCTGATGTCATCAACAATCCTGGAGACGAAATCGAAGTTTTAAAACAATTGACAAACAGTTATCTGTATAAAGATATTTTGTCATTCAGCGGGATACGAAAGCCTCACGTTTTGGAAAAAATTCTACGTGCCCTAGCGCTACAATTAGGAAATGAGGTTAGCTATAATGAGTTGGCACAATTGGTGGGAGTTGATAAAAATACCGTTGCCAATTACATCGATTTACTGGAAAAGGGATATGTAATTTTTAGGCTGACAAGTTTTAGCAGAAACTTAAGGAATGAAATAAAGACGAACCAAAAAATATATTTCTATGACACTGGAGTTAGAAACGCCATTATCGGGAATTTCAATGCACTGGACAGCCGAAGTGATATTGGAGGGCTTTGGGAGAACTTCTTAATAACAGAACGTCTCAAAAAACGGGCCTACGAGGGCTCTTTGGCCAATTCCTATTTCTGGCGAACAAAGCAGCAACAAGAAATCGACTATGTTGAAGAAGAATCTGGAAAAATTACTGGTTTCGAGTTTAAATGGAGTCCAAAAGCCAAAGCCAAATTTCCTGAATCCTTTATGGAAAGTTATAATGCTTCCGTTGAAGTGATTCACAGAAAAAATTTCCGAAAATTTCTTTAGGAAGTCTAAAATAAATATCCCCTCTCTAAAAGCCTATAAAAATTAAATCGTTGAAACCTTCTAGGTCGGATATATATTTCTTAGAGGGCTAATACTTGGTAATTATAGAAATACAATTTCAATCCAAACCCCAAGCCTCCTTCAATTTCTGTGCGGCCTCGTAATTTGATATTTTGAGGTAACGCCGGAATGCCTTCTCCGATTTATGCCCTGAAATTTTCATAATCAACTGCACATCAATACCATACAGATAGGCATTGGTACAAAATGAACGCCTACAAGTATGGGAACTAATCAGTTTATACTTTCCCAAAAGTTGTGCCTCTTTAATGGTACCCCGTTTATGTTCAATTTCCACTTTTTGATGCAGCCCCGCCTTATCACCAAGTTCCTTGATACGTTTATTAAAGGTAAAGGAATCAATATCCGGGGCTTGGCCACCATATTTTGCTAAAACTTCCTTCACCTGTTTGCGTAATGGAATTACAATACGGCCTGAAGTTTTCTTTTGCCGAATATTTAAAAACCCCTCATTGTCCAAATACTCAGGCCGAATCCTTGAGATATCGGAAAACCGAAGCCCCGTCAAACAACCAATTACAAAGAAATCCTTTACCCTTTCCAGCTCTTCATCATCTTTACAATCAACGGCCGCAATGGCCTGTATCTCATCAGCAGTTAAATAAATATGGTCAACTTCTTCTTGTACTACCTTGAAGGCCGTTAAATCGATAGGTTTGATTCTATTTCTGCGCATACGATCGTTTAGAAAAGCCTTCAGGTTCTTGACCAATTTACCAATGGTATTGTTCTTCATACCGACTCCTCCATTTTTTAAAGGTGCATGGTAGGCCAAATAATCCGTCCATTCTTGGTAGAAATGGTAATCGAACGCATTAAAATCTACAATAATTCCTGAAAATTCTTGAAAACCTTCCAAATGCTTTTTAAGGGAATTGTAATCCTTGATAACGTCTTTGACTACCTTTCCCTTTTTGCTTTCTAGATAATGCTCAAATTCAGTAAAAAAATCTTCAACAGGTTTTGTGTTTATGGAGGGTTCCCCATCTTCAAATTGCCTTTTAAATAATTTTTTGGAAAGCGGTTTGCCTTGGTTTCGATAAGAAGAAATAATCTGATTGGCCAAACTATCCATTTGAGTGAGCTGAACATATTCAGAACCCACTTCCTTTGATTTTTTAAGGAAAGATTTTTCCTTGTTCCAATACTTCAAAGGAATTTCGATTCCGGTATCGATTTGAATTCTGGCATGACGATTTTCATAGTATCTTAATTTGATACTATGGGTTCCATTTTGGTTGGATTTTTGTCCGACATGTAAAAGCTAAAATTGATAATTATCGGAGTTCTGTAACATCCACAGCCGTTATTTGGCACCACTTGAGATTTAAGATTCGGGAAACCAGAAATTAGAGTTATTTACCAAAACCAGCTATGTGGCCTTTGTATTTAAGCCCACTCTACTAATTTTATGGATTGATTACCGAAGATTTTGAGCACTATAGTATGAAGGTCATTCGTACGTCAAAATGCCCCTACAGCCAGACACGCGTAGACCAAACGAACCAGAGTATTAGAATTATTTTGAGTCGAAATCTGCTAAGCTGAAGGAATTAAAGTAGCTAGACATGATGAGAGTTGATTTAATTGAACCGTCTCAAAAACCGATCCTTTCGCCTAACCGCTAACGGAACCTGGTTACCATTGGTCATTATAACGTAAGCTTGCTTTCCCTTATAAAATGTCTTAATCATTTCCATATTGATAAGATGGGATTTATGGCACTTGAAGAACTGTTTTCCATCTAAAAGATTTTCATAAAATTTTATGGGTCTACTAGCTATTTGCCTTTTATCCTTGGTATGGATGTAGGTATAATTACCATTCGCTTCTAAGTGTACAATATCCGCTACCAAAACGGTTTCAAAACCTTCAACGGAAGGGATGGTTAAAAGCTTTGGCTGTTCGTGTTCTATATTTTCAAATAATTGTTGCACGTGGCCATAGTGTCCTTTAAATTGTATCTCTTCTTTAAGGCGTACGATAGTTTCATTGAATTCATCAAAATCGATGGGTTTCATCAAATAATCAAAAGCACTGAACTTAAAAGCCTTAATCGCATAGTTGTCAAAAGCGGTGGTGAAAATTGTTTTAAAGTTGGTATGCTCTACTTGACGTAGAAAGTCAAAACCAGTTTTATCCTTGATTTCAATATCCAAAAAGACTAAATCTAATGAGTTGTTATCTGCGACCTTGAGCGCATCATCCACACTTTTACAGGTTGCAACAATATTGAAGATTCCAGGTTTCCTATCTATTAAATGTAACAAGCGGTTGATGCAATGGGATTCATCATCTACAATTAGCGTGTTTATCATGGCAACTTTTCTTGAAGTAGGTCAAATTAAGGACTTCAAGATAACAAAACCCAATAATCCATAAACTAAATCTCAATTAGGTCAATGCTAAGGGTAGTGATACGATTACCTTGGTGCCAATTTCCTTATCAATTATTTTGACAGACCCATTGGCATCCTTGGTTTTATTTAGAACCTCAATTCTATTCTGGGTGATGGTCACGCCCATTGAACTTTTCTTCAGATGTCCATTCTTATTTTTGCTCTTAGCCCGACCTACACCATTATCTTCTACGGTACAAATCAATTTTTGCTGTACAGATTGGAAGTTAATTTGAATCTTACCACCATTTTCCGATTTCGAGAGTCCGTGAATGATACTGTTTTCTACAAAGGGCTGAAGCAACATTGGGGGCAGCAGAACTTCATCAGTGTCCAAATCGTCGGCAACTTGGATTTCGAAATCAAAGGTCTTATCAAACCGTTTCTGCTCGATGGCCAGGTAGGCGTTAAGCAATTGAATATCCTCTTCCAAAGTGATGAGCTTTTTATCAGAATTTTCCAGGGTCAATCGCATCAGCCGGGCAAATTTACTGAGATAGTCACTCGCGGATTGTGTATCATTGTTCAAGATATAATCGCCGATGGAATTAAGGCTGTTAAAGATAAAATGTGGATTCATCTGAGCACGAAGTGCCTTTAGTTCAACTTCGGCCACGGTGGCATTGAACTCAGCTTCCTTTATGGCCGTGTCCGCCTTTTGTTTTCGTCTATAGAATACAAATGCGAGTAGAGATGCCAACACAATACCGCTACTACTTGCTAGTAATATATTTTTGATGGTGCGCTGGCGTTTTGCCTCTGCTAAAGCAAGTGCTTCTTTTTTATCAGCTTCGTACTGAATTTCCTTACGTGATATTTCTACTTTTCGGTCGGCATTCACCAAGCTGTCATTCAGGATATTCGCAGCCTTGTAATTTTCCAAAGCCTTTTGATAGTCGCCTTTTTTTTCCTGGATGGTCGCCAAGGTTTGAAGCGACTTGGTTTCTGTGTATAGATTGTTGAGAGATTTGATTGCGTTAAGACTTTCAGTGGCATAGTGTTCAGCTTTGTCCAAATCATTGCTGTGCATATAGACTTCTGCAGCATTGACGTAAGCTGGCACCCTAATCATTTCGAGACCCAAAGAATCAATCATTTTTAGGCTGAAAGCTGTATTGGCCAATCCTTCGGATACTTGTCCCGCTTGTGATTGTACCAATCCAAGATTGCTTTTAACATTGGCAATTTGCAGCATATCATTAGTACGTTCTGCTTCCTTAATTGACGCCTTGAAATAATATACCGCAGAGTCCGTTTGCTGTTGAAGCCCATAAATATTACCAATATTGGAGAGCATATTGCTCTTTCGTTGCGGATACTGTAGTAACTTTCTAAAGATAGGCATGGCTTTATCATAATCTTCCTGCTCGTAATGTATTAAACCCATATTAGTCAACATTGAGAATTGATAGCGTTTCAATGAAGGATTTTTTTCGGATATACTGTATGCCGTTTGATAGTAATCCAGAGCTGTTAAAGGGTCTGAACGAAAATAATGATATATAACTCCGATATTATTGTTGGCCAATAGTACGCCTTTTGTATAATTCAATTCTTCGGCCAACGAGAGTGTTTTTTTATTGTAAGCAAGCCAGGTGGTATCAGCTGGGGTCATCAACATTTTCTTGGCCACATAGCTCTGCCTGAGGTTGACCAGCGTGGTATCGTTTGTCTCATATTTTATAATGAGCTCTTGGATGGAATCCGCTTCTTTATTTTGTGAATGACCTAAATGACAAAGCCATAATAAGAAAAGGGTAATATGTATTCTCATTAAAGTTTGGTTTGGCTTAACAAAATACTCATTAAAAACGGTAATACAATTAAAACCTGACGATAAGCTAATTAAGACCTACGATAATACATTTTCTGTAGCTTTTTCAAAGTGGTATTTGCATCTTTAAGTTTTAAAAAAACAAATTCTTATGAAGCGAATTATTCCTATCCTTTTCTCGATTCTACTGATAGCCTGCAGTAGTGAGGATGATTCAAATTTTATGGATGATGATGGCCAAGTATTGAGCGATTCGTTTATCACGGCAAAGATTAATGGAAACGATTTTGAGGCGATACCTGTTGACAGAGGCGTGTCTACCATTTCGGCCCAACTTGTTCAAAGTGAAGTTTTTTTTACGTTTACCATTGCCGGTATTGACCTAAGTGCGGACATCACCCAAGGTGAAGCCATTGCTCTTTCCATGGCAGGATCAAGTTTTGACCTTGTCACGGAAGGCGTTCAGATTAACAATCCGATAACTAACCCATTGGCGCTGCAATTCGCAGGAGGATATTCATCCAATGGAACTGAAGGCGAAAATTTTGATTTTGATACGGATGGTAGTACTGGATTTTTGAGAATTACCGCAATCAATAAAGATACCCAAACCATATCCGGTGAGTTCGAGTATAACGTGGAAAATTCAGATACTGGCGAAGTGCTACAAATCACTGATGGTGTATTTAACAATATCAGTTATGCTAATGATTAGGAAGTAAACTTCATAAAATGATTATATCTTTATGGTAATCAATTAAACCCACTATTTAACCAATGCTGACCAAAAGAGTTCTATGTTTTATAGTTTTCACCTTGAGTGCCATTACAGTGGTTGCTCAAAATTGTAATGACTTGGTAGAATGGATGAATTTGATTAAACAAGAATATCCCGAGACCACATCTTTGAGATCTATGAATCGCGGAAAGATGCAAAAACTAGCAACCAACTATTTCTCGAAAGCTTATTTTGAACCCTATAGTGGAAAAGCTTACGAACAACTTTCCCAAAAAGCATTGGTCAAGGATTTCAGAAAAATTCAAGCTTGTTTTGCCAAAGGAAATTACAGAAACGACCCACACTTCAATTGGGTGTTCCAGAACATTATTTACAATAACTATCTAGGGTACGGCAATCCAAATTTTATCAAACAAATTGCAACAGTCGATACTAAACGCGACCAACTTAAAAACGAACTAGATACAGCATCAGAAAAAGGGATTTCCAAAACTGAACTTTTGAAGTTGAAAAAAAGTTTGACCAGTGAGTATGCTATACTTTTAGATAGTGAGCTAAAACAAGCCAATGAAAAAATCGATGCAGCTATTGCCATAAAGGTGGATACTCAACTTGATGAAGTTATATCTTCTATCGACAAATTAAATAATGAAAAAAAGTCTTTGACCAAATTAACGCTACTAAAACAGCAAGGGCAGCAATTGTTACCTGAAGCTTCTCAAGGTAAGCAGGTTGAATTCCAATCCCGACTGAAAATGAAGGCTTCGATACTATTAAAAAATGCTGTCGATTCGGACCTGAGCTCGGTCGACCAGAATTCGGATATTTCCCAAATCAATCAGAAAATCCTTGATTTTAAAAATGATTACAATGCATTTTCAGGTAATAATGAAGTAAAAAAAGGCGAAGAAAAACTTCTTTCTAGAAAAGAACGGCTCATTGAAACCCAATTAAAAACCATTGAAGATAGAATAGCTCAGGCGGATAGTAATAATTTTCAACGTTTGGAAAATGAATATTTAGGCTATTTACCTATACAATCTATCCAGTACCAGAAATTAAATGGGCTACTTGTTTCTAGAAAAAAGGAATTGGTCGAAAAACAGAGACTAGCAAAACAACAGGAAAAATTGACCAAAAGCCAAGATCGTATCACGTATTTGAACACCAACGGAAAGGATGAGGGAACGATGCAGTTTAAGACTTTGGGGTTGAACAATGCCGCTTTCTTCGATTACATCTACCGTGGTCATTTTGAGAATATTGAACTGGATGTCAACAGCAGTCATTTCTTGATGATTCTTAGCGGGTACTTAAACACCTTCGGTAGTCTCTGTCCAGAGCAGCTTCCTGAAGATAAAGTAGAGATTATGACGCAAGAATGCTCGCGCGAAAATGTCACCACAAATGGCTGGGGTGTGGAAGTTGACCGATATTGCATCGCTTGGCGGACTGTTGGTACAGGCATCTATGCTGACCCAAAACTGTACGCTGCAAAAATGCGTTTGGTCGCAAAACAAGACCAGAACGCCCTGCGCACCGTAATTGATATGTATACCAATCCCAATGCGATGGGCAATTCGGTAGATCAGATTCATAAGGCCAAAGCGCTACAGACCGATATGGCCAATTTCTTCAGATTGAACGGTTGCGACTCAAAAAGTGTAGAGCAGTTTGCTACGAATTTGTTGGCCTATGCCAATCAAAAACCACCTGCACGTTTAAAAGGGATGAGCGTCTATGAGAAAATCAAGATTTTAGGTGGTCCTGCAGGTGAGCAAAACGTTTCCAAGCTGCTCAACGACATATTGGGCAACCAGTCCAAAACGTGGGCTATGAATAGGTACGTTCCCAATAGCATAAGTAATGTTCGTGAGTTTAAGTCTTCCGATAAGACCCAAACTGTTTCCTTGACAGCCAATTATAATTTTAGTGGATTACTAGGAAAACAGACTGGTGCTGTGACAGTTAAATTCAAGGATGGTCTGCCAGATTGTATCTATTTTTCCGACTTTCCAGAAAACTGCAAGAAACCAAATGGTGCATTGGTCGCTAAATATGGATTGGGACAGTATGGAAAATAAGGCTCTGGAGAAATAGGCGGATTAAAACGGCCGTTTATCCAGACATATCTTGTTTGACAATTTGTTTTTGGATTTTTCAACATTAAGGACGTCTGGCGTGTCGCGTTATCGCTTTTGATATTGGTTTTGCAAAACGAACCTTTTTTGGTACTTATTTCTTTTCTAAATTTTATCTTTGAACCCTTCAATTATTGAAGCTTGGATATTTGAAACTGGGGACTTATTATCTTGGGCTTTCTATTTGATAATGCTTTTTTAATGGTATTTAAAACAACCTTTTTGGAGGATTACCATCTCTTTAAAAGCATTGGACGGTATCGTGCGCAAGTTTTTACAATATGAAAAAAATCTACCTTTTGCTTTTGGCAGTGCTGTTTTGGACTAGTTGTTCAGAAAATAACAATGGGATTGACTGTGAACTTTTTGACCCTGCCTTTCCCTCCCTTTACCTAGAATTGGTAGATGCGGAGGGTGCCAATCTATTTGAAAATGGCACTTTCGACCCAGAAAGCATAAAGGTTGAAGGAGATTTTCCAAATGCAGGTTTCAGTTTCAATCCTCCTAGGGAATTTGCCGTCCCGGAGGCAGATATCAGAAAGTTGGACAATACCATCCAGCTATTGATTCCGAATGAATCCAGCTTTCAATACACTATACATATATCTGAAACCAATTCCATCCAGATTAGTTTTTTCGCTGAGCTAACCCAAATCCCATGTGATTTATCTTATTACTTACCGCTTAACGGAACCTTTAATGACTTAAATTTTGAACTCATTGAAGTGCCTCCTCTTCAGTTTTTGGGAGTAATCGAGCTTCAATAGGATCTCACCTCTAAAAGGTTCCCATTTTTTCAAGGTTTAAAGGGGCTGCTGTAATTACCAGAAACAATAATTTAAAAAACTAACGCGTTTATAACCCCCAAGCCTCCTTCAATTTCTGTGCGGCCTCGTAATTTGATATTTTGAGATAACGCCGGAATGCCTTCTCCGATTTATGCCCTGAAATTTTCATAATCAACTGCACATCAATACCATACAGATAGGCATTGGTACAAAAAGAGCGTCTACATGTGTGAGAACTGATCAGTTTATACTTTTCCAAAAGTTGTGCCTCTTTAATGGTACCCCGTTTATGTTCAATTTCCACTTTTTGATGAAGTCCTGCCCCATCCCCAAGTTCCTTAATACGTTTATTAAAGGTAAAGGAATCAATATCCGGGGCTTGGCCACCATATTTTGCTAAAACTTCCTTCACCTGTTTGCGTAATGGAATTACAATACGGCCTGAAGTTTTCTTTTGCCGAATATTTAAAAACCCCTCATTGTCCAAATACTCAGGCCGAATCCTTGAGATATCGGAAAACCGAAGCCCCGTCAAACAACCAATTACAAAGAAATCCTTTACCCTTTCCAGCTCTTCATCATCTTTACAATCAACGGCCGCAATGGCCTGTATCTCATCAGCAGTTAAATAAATATGGTCAACTTCTTCTTGTACTACCTTGAAGGCCGTTAAATCGATAGGTTTGATTCTATTTCTGCGCATACGATCGTTTAGAAAAGCCTTCAGGTTCTTGACCAATTTACCAATGGTATTGTTCTTCATACCGACTCCTCCATTTTTTAAAGGTGCATGGTAGGCCAAATAATCCGTCCATTCTTGGTAGAAATGGTAATCGAACGCATTAAAATCTACAATAATTCCTGAAAATTCTTGAAAACCTTCCAAATGCTTTTTAAGGGAATTGTAATCCTTGATAACGTCTTTGACTACCTTTCCCTTTTTGCTTTCTAGATAATGCTCAAATTCAGTAAAAAAATCTTCAACAGGTTTTGTGTTTATGGAGGGTTCCCCATCTTCAAATTGCTTTTTAAATAATTTTTTGGAAAGCGGTTTGCCCTGGTTTCGATAAGAAGAAATAATTTGATTGGCCAAACTATCCATTTGAGTGAGCTGAACATATTCTGAACCCACTTCCTTTGATTTTTTAAGGAAAGATTTTTCTTTATTCCAATGTTTGGATTGAATTTCGATTCCAGTATCGATTTGAATTCTGGAATTACGATTTTCATAGTATCTTAATTTGATACTATGGGTTCCATTTTGGTTGGATTTGTCCGATATGTAAAACTTATAATTGTACATCAGCGTGCCGCATTCGTGCCGCATTTTTGCCAAAAATAGTGTTTTATGATGTAAAATCAAAAATTTATTTTACATAAAATACTGATTATCAGTATAATAATGTATGTTAATGAAAAGTTAAATTACTGGGGCAGCATCCCGTCCAGACCGCAAAAGCCTTCAACATTCGTTGAAGGCTTTTTATTTTATTCTAGTTTCAATTTTTATATCATTCTACCATCCAGCAGGTTAATAATTCGAGAACCATAAGCTGCGTTTTGTTCAGAATGGGTAACCTGAATAATTGTTACCCCTTCTTGATTAAGTTGCTTAAATAGTTCCATGATTTCTTCACTTTGACTGGAATTAAGATTACCCGTAGGTTCATCAGCTAGGATTAATTTTGGATTAGCAATCAGAGCACGAGCCACGCCAACTAGTTGCTGTTGTCCCCCGCTCAATTGAGCAGGAAACAAATCCTTCTTCCCAACAATGTTAAAGCGGTCCAGCATATCTGCAACCATAGCTTTTCTTTCAGAACCTTTAAACTTTTTATAGAGCAAAGGCATTTCAAGGTTTTCCTGAACAGTTAGTTCATCTAGCAAATGATAGGATTGGAATACGAAGCCAATATATTCTTTGTACAAGTTTGCTCTATGTTTTTCCTTAAGCTTATGAACAGACTCGTATAGAAAACTATATTCTCCTTCATCAAATCCATCTAACATACCAATTACGTTGAGCAAGGTGGATTTGCCTGAGCCAGATGGCCCCATCACAGAAATAAATTCCCCTTCTTCAACTCCTAGATTAATATCCTTTAGCAAAAAAATACGCTGGCCTCCAGAATTGACCCATTTAAAAACATTGTTTAGTTGTAGTAGCATAATACTTATATATTTTATGTAACCCCAGATAGATGGGAATCTGTTTTGTTTTTTATTCCTCTCTGAGCGCAATAATTGGGTTTGCCCTTGAAGCCTTTATCGATTGAAAACTACAAGTTACCATGGCAATTAAAAAAGTTGAAAGTCCTCCAATTAAAAACATCCAAAATGAGGGTTGAATCCGATAAGTAAAACTCTCTAACCATAAGTTCATAAAATAATAAACTATAGGCGTGGCTATAATAAATGACAGTAGCACCAAATAAAAATACTCTTTGGTAAAGAAGGAGATATTTTCCAATATGGATGCACCCAAAACTTTTCGTATCCCTATTTCTTTTCTCTTTTGGGCAACAATAAATGACATTAGACCGAACAACCCTAGGCAGCCGATTAAAATAGAGAGTACTGAAAAGATTCCAAACCCGGTAAAAATCATATTTTCAACCATATATTGTTTAGCTATCCCATCATCTAAAAATTGAAAATCGTAAATAGCGTTGGTGTAAGTTTCTTCCCAATTACTTTTAATGGTATTAAGCGCGGTGTAATTCGAATCACTCATTTTAATAAAGGCATTATTTTGATAATACGTCCAGTTTAATAGAATACAAGGTGTAATTTCATATTGCAACGAGTTATTATGAAAATCTTTTACTACACCAACAATAGTAGCTTGGCCTTCATTTATTTGTATTTTCTTACCAATAGCATCACTCGGTTTCCATCCAAAAGAGGCCAAAAAAGTTTCATTTACGATGAATTCATCAAAAGCTTCTTTGTTGGAAAGAAAATTTCTTCCAGCTAATAATTCTAGATTAAAAAAATCAAGATAGTGCAAATCACCTATTTTCATTTCTGTATCCATTGATTCTTCTTCCGACTGTTCAGGCAAACGGTAATTGGTGCCCAATTGAAATCCGTTTACAGCCATAGGTGGTCCTGATCCATATGAAACTTTTGAAATTCCACCATTAGCAAGTAATTTTTCCCTAAAAACAGTAGATTTTTCATAATCCGGAGACTCTGTGATGACCACTGCTTCTCTATGAAAACCCAGTTCACTATTTTTAAAATGATTCATTTGAAAGGCCAAAATAATAGCTGCTATAACGAATAACTGAACCATAACAAACTGAAACGTCACCAATGATTTCCTCAAATTAATTTTAGTGCCAGTAGGACTGCTAAACTTATTTTTTAATGCTTGAATAGGTTTAAATCCTGATAGAATAATCGCTGGATATACCGCACCAAGAACTACGGCCGAAATAATGGCAAAAAGTATATAAAGCAAATGAGTTGCTTCAAATTCCAGTTGAAGGTTAATTGTAGCTAAGTTGTTATTCAATAATTGAATAAATCCTTGAATTACAACAATAGATAGTACAGCAGCAAATAAAATGATAAAAGCATTTTCAAAAACAAATTGCAATGTTAAGTTTGCCCTGCTTCCGCCCATTACTTTTCTGACACCTACTTCTTTTGATCTAGCGTTTGATTGCGCCGTTACCAAGTTTACAAAATTGATTAAGGCAATAATGAAGATAAATAATGCAACAACAGATGCTATGTTCAATATGTTTTTAGGCATGATATAACCTCCAGGACTTGCTCCGTATATGGTCTCATTATGTACTTCAGTAAGTGGTTGTAAATGGTATGAAATACGTTTATCGTCTTGCGGGTTTAAATATTTGCTCTTCCAGTTGGTAATTTTCGATTCAAAACTTGCTTTTTGTGAGGCTTCATTTAGAACAACATAAGTTGTTCCTTGATAATTCCCTGACCAATTTGCTGAAAAATAGGGGTTATTGATTTTAAAAAATTCATACGGGATTAACATATTATATTGATGGTCAGAATTGCCTTTTGGGCTTTTAATTACCCCAGTAACTGTTAAGGGGTCTTTGCTTTGCAATAAGATGGTTTTACCTAGAGCGTTTTGGTAATTGGCTGTAGAGAGGCCAAAATATCTATTTGCAAGTTTTTCTGTTAACACCACGGACGCTGTTTCCCTTAAGGCAGTATCTTTATCTCCAGCCAACCATTCTACATCAAAAGTTTTTGGATAATAATTATCTACAAATAAAACGCTGGGCTCTTCAAATAAGTTTTCATTTTTAAAGGAGTCTTCAATTTTAAATACCCGACTTACTGGTCCGGCAATTTGTGTGACAATATCAACTTGTGGAAAATCATTTCGTAATGCTTCTGCTAATGGATAAGCTGTGGTATTCCAATATAATGTTTCATTAGGTAGCTTGTTATGTTGTACAACCCGAAATGTTTCCTCAGATTTATCGTGAAACGCATCAAATGTCGATTCATAGTGAACAAATATTAGAATCACAATACAGACACTAATTCCAAGAGTTAATCCGAAAATATTGATAAATGAACTTAGTTTGTTCTTTATCAAATTTCGCCAAGCGATTTTATAAAAGTTCTTTATCATCATTTTCGGATTAATTAATGGTTTATTCATCTCTTAAAGATTCTACCGGATTTGTGATGGCCGCTTTGAAGCTTTGCCAGCTTACCGTTAACAAAGCAATTAACAATGCTGAAATCCCTGCTAGGCCAAATACCCACCAACTAAGTGTTGTTCTGTAAGTGAACCCTTCTAACCATTGATTCATTACGTACCAAGAAACAGGCACGGCAATGATAAATGCAAAAGCTACCCATTTTACAAAGTCCTTATTTAATAGTGTAAGCACTTGGGTTATTGTTGCACCATTTACCTTTCGGATACCAATTTCTTTTTTCCTTTGCACAACTGTGTATGAGGTAAGCCCAAAAAGACCCATTGATGCAATAATAATAGCAAGCAATGTAAAGATCTGAAAGGCCGATTTAAAAGCTTTGTCCTGTTCATATTGGGCTTCAAACTTTTGGTCTAAAAACGTATAATTAAACGTACTCTGCGGAAAGATTTGTTTCCATCTAGTTTCAATCTGGCTTATTGCCGAACCAAACCCTGCGGTTGAAGTTGCAGAAGCGTCTAACTTCACTAATAGATTGCTAACTTGATTTTGGTATCTAATAACAATAGGTAAAACTGGACTTTTTAAGCCAAAATGGTAGTAATCCTTAATCACACCGGTAACCTTCCAATCATTATTACCCCAGAAGCTAATGGTCTTATTTAATATTTCGTCAGGAGATGAAATACCCATTGTCTTTAAGAAAGTTTCATTGACCACAACTTGATTACCTTTCCAATCAGATGAAGGAAGAAATGTACTTCCTGCCAAGAATTCAAATCCTATCAAGTCAAAATAATCTGGCTGTGAATGATAGCTGTAAAATATTTTCTCATCTACTCTCCGTCCATCAGGCAACATAATTCCTCGCGTTGAGGAGAGATTATCAAAACTATCGCCAGGATAAGTCTGTGCAATAGCGCTTTTTTTGACAAAAGGTAAATTCTTAAGTTCCTCTTTTAAAACCTTAAAATCATTAACCACCAAAGAATCGGCTTCATTGGTAACCACTTCTCCGCGAAGTGCTATAGTTTGATTAATATCAGCTCCTATTGGCTGGCTCTCTAAAAAGTTTATTTGCTTAGTAACCACCAAAGTGCCTACCAATAAAATTATAGTAGCTAAAAATTGAGTGACAATTAGCCCTTTTCTAATACTTAGACCTTGGGTTGAAGTTTTTATTTTTCCTTTTAGTGCCTTCGCAGGCGAATAACTGCTTAATAAAAGTGCTGGATAAAGACCTGCCACTATCATGCCTAATAGGATGAAAGCGAAATAGGGCAAGAAACTGAAAAGGCTTTCTAGATTAAGGCTAAGGTCTGTGCCTGTGATATTGTTATAAATGGGCAATAATATTAAAACCATAGTCAGGGCTATTGCCATAGCAATAAAATTGAGTAAAACCGACTCTACTAAAGATTGAATAATCAGCTGCGATTTTTTTGCTCCAGCAACTTTTCTTATACCAGCTTCTTTTGCCCTTTCCATAGATTTTGTTGTAGAAAGATTCACATAGTTCAACCAAGAGAGAATAAGAATAATAAAGGCAATCGCTGTTAAAAACTTGATTCGCGTAACACTACCATTAGCAGATACTTCATAAGGCTTGTTAGAATATAAGTGAATACTTTCAATAGCTTCAATATTGTGACGTTCTTCTGTGTCTTCTTCAATATCGCTATCAATTATTTTTTGGCGTAGAAGTTCGGCATTAGTATTTGGAGCTACCTTAATATAGGTATAGTAATTATTCATATTCCAGTTGAGCTCATGGGCTCTTGGACCCCAATCTGTCCATGTTTTCTCTGTCTCGTAAGAAATTAAAAACGAATTTCTATAGTGAGCTGTTTTCGGAACATCCTCCATTACCCCAGTAACGGTCAATACCGCTTCTCGACCATCTTGAAAAGCAGAGACTGTTTTTTGTAAAGGATCTTCATTACCAAAAAGCTTTTCCGCAAATGATTTGGATAGTACAATGGAATAAGGTTCGGCAAGAACAGTCTCTTTATCCCCTTTCAATAAGGGATAATTGAAAATATCAAAATAGGATGAATCCGATAACGAACCTAAAGGTTGTTCCAATATTCTATCACCAACTTTAAAAGTCAGTTTTTCAAAATAATAGAACCTTACATAATCTAATACTTCTGGAAATTTCTCTTTTAAGGTTGGACCAGAAAGGTTATACGTCATGGCATCACCTGGAGCAAATGTCCCACCCTCCAAATAATCCATATACGGTCTGTAAACATTTTCTGAACCCTCAAACTTATCATAGCTGCGCTCATAATTTACATACAGCATAATAAGTATAAAGGATGTTACACCGATAGCCAAGCCAAAAATATTAATAAAAGAGTATAACTTGTTTTTAAGCAAATACCTTGTTGCAATTTTGAGAAAAAGCTTGAACATATTTTTTGTTTAAGTCGTTAATGGAATCTTTATGGTGTACGGTAAACGATTTTTATGCCAAACATTTAAGTGTATGAATGTGAGATTATTATATACTCATACTAATTTTTAAAGTGTAAAATAATTGGACAGTTTTTGTATAATATGTTTACACTTAATTAGCTATTCTGTCCGTAAACTTTTTACTGGGTTTTGCTTTGCTGCATTAATCGTTCTGAAACTAACGGTACATATGGCAATGATTGCGGCCAACAATCCTGCAGCGATAAAAAATAAGGGGCTAAGGTTTATCTTAAAAGGATAATTCTTTAACCATTCTTTCATAAACCACCAGGCTATTGGGGAGGCAATTAAAAATGATATCCCAACCAATTTCAAAAAGTCTTTTGTTAATAAAAATGTAATGTTGGTTACACTGGCACCTACTACTTTTCGAACCCCTATTTCTTTAGTACGCTGATTTACAATCAACAATGAAATAGCAAAAAGACCTATACAGCTCAATGCGATTGCAAGTATAGAACCACTTGTAATCATAGTGGTCACTCGCTCCTCTTTTCTAAAAGTACGGTTAATGTTTTCATCCAAGAACGATCCCAAGAATTTTGAATTGGGAGAGACTCGAGCCCACGCGTCTTTAATGGCATCATAGGATTTTGCAAGGTTAACCGGAGCTACTTTTACATAGGCATAATACAAGTCATAATCACGGCTCATCATCATGGTAATGGGGGCTATGGTCTTATCCAATTCTTCAAAGTGATAATCTTTGACCACCCCAATTACAGGAAAACGTAGTGAATCACTAAAACTAATATATGCCGTCAATGGATCTTCTTCCCCAAACTCCTTTGCCATGGCTTCATTGATGACCACCCCTGAGCGATCACTTGCAAATTCCCTATTAAAGTTTCGACCAGCTACGAGCTCCAAATCCAATGTCTCCACATAATCATAGTCCACCGTTAGATAGTTAGTATTGATTACCCTATTCTTATACTCAAAACCAAACATACTACTCGAGACACTTCCATCTTTTCCGTATCCCAAATTATTGTCTGCTCCTGATATTTCCAAAATATCAGGATTACCTGCTAATTCATTTCTCAGTAATTCCAGAGCATCATAGCTATTCTTCTTTCCATCCAAAGGAAAAGAGAGTACTTGCTCCTTATTAAAACCAAGGTCTTTATTGCGCATAAAATCTAACTGACTATGCAGCACTAAAGTTCCTGTTATCATTAATATGGCAATACCAAATTGTAGAATCATTAAAGCGTCCCTAACTTTGTTCTTGCCAGAGGAGTCCAATTTTCCTTTTAAAGATTGAATAGCACCTAACTTACTCATTAACAATGCAGGATAACCACCTACAATTAGGGTTATTATTAGTATGCTGAGTAAAAAAAGTAGGATGGTAACCGGGGATAAAATTAATCCAAAGGAGACATCTGTTCTGAACAGAGTTTTGAATTCATCAAGGAGTAAAATACTTATCACCAATCCAACACCTACAGAAAACAGAAATACGAGTAAGCTTTCTGTCCAAAACTGGAAAAAGAGCTGTTTGCGTTTCGCTCCAAGTGTTTTTCGCATTCCAATTTCTTTTAAGCGCAGTCCACTTCTGGCAATACTCATATTTATAAAGTTGACACAAGCAATAAATAGAATCAAAAAAGCAACTCCCAATACCAAATAGACGTTACTGCGGCTGACTTCTATATATCCATTTTTGAAGGTCGCAAAATTTTCATCCAGTAATGGCAAAAGTTCAACCTTGTAATAAAGTCCCTCTGCATCTGGATGAGCCCCATCTCGTATAGCATTATCTATTCGTTCTTTAAAATTATTCGCGACTAGTGAGCGTGTCGCCATATCAAATTGGCCGGGAGCAACATTTTTGGCCAATTGTACATATATATCATGATACCTCGCACCCCATTCATCTTTGCTTTCTAAATAGTCGGCCTCTTTTTCAAACCGCACAGCAACTTCAAATTCCAATGTACTCTGTGATGGGTTATTCTTTACTACAGTTCCTATGGTAAAAGGCTCGTCTTTTCCATTAATTAAAATTTGTACTGTTTTACCTATGGACTCTTCATCACCGAACAACGATTTTGCTATTTCTTCCGTGATGACGATATCTGATTGTTTTTCCAAAGGATTGTCCATTTTTCCCTTAATAGCTGGAAAAGTAAACATGTTGAAGAAATCAGCATCAACCCATATAGCATCCATATTAATTTCTTTTTCGCCATATGTTAATACCGCTTCCTGCTGCAAATGGCGAGTGGCTCTCTCAATTCCCGGAACTTCATCCATAATAGTGGGCAACAAAGGAGCAGCATGGCTTACACTTACTTGTGGTCCTTTAGGATTTTGCCACATAGAGTATACCTTGTAAATGTCCTTGCCATTAGTGTGGAATTGGTCATACGACAAGTCAAAAAAACCAGCCATGGACAATAGAATGGCAACAGCAAAAGCAACAGACAGGCCAATACTATTTAAAACGGTAAATGTTTTATTCTTGAGAAGACTACGCCACGAGATTTTTAAATAATTTTTAAACATGATTTTTTTTGATTGATGATTTCATTCCGTTCTTAAGCTATCAACGGGGCTTTTGATGGCCACTTTTAAAGTTTGATAACTTATTGTTGCTATTGTAATTATAATGATTGCTAAAATAGCAATGGCAAAATACCACCAATGAATCTCTGTTCTATAGGCATATCCTTGGAGCCACTGCGCCATAAAATACCAAGTAATAGGCGTGGCTAATATACCGGCAACAAGTATAAGTCTGAGAAAATCTTGTGACAATAAAGTAAGTATATTTGCCATGTTACTTCCCAGTACTTTTCTAATCCCAATTTCTTTTGTCCGCTGCCCTACAAAAAAGAGAATAAGCCCGTAAAGGCCTAAACAGCCAATAAAAATGGCAAGACCAGAGAAAACCTTTGAAAGAGATAAGTAACGTTGCTCTTGTTCATATTGTTCCGTCACTCTATCTTCTAAAAATCGATATTCGAAAAGATAGCCATCAAAAGTTTCTGACCACTTTTCATCTATTTGAGCTAAGGCCTGTTTCGTATTTTTACTATTTATCTTTAATGCAATCTCGCCATAAGTATCGGCTAAAGGCGCTATAATTACTGGGCTGATACCTTCTGTAAAACTGTTATTATGAAAGTCTTTTATGATACCTACAATAGTTCCACCTATGGTTCCGCCGTTTACAGCAATTTGTTGCCCCAACATGTGTTCTGGAGAAGAAAGACCCAGTTTTTCGGCTAGTCTTTCATTAACTACCACTTCATCAATAGAATCTTTTTTAAAGAAGTTTCTGCCATACGAAAGCTCTAGACCGAAAGTGTTAATGTAATCTACATCAGCAAATTTAGCATTGATACTAAACTCTTCATCTTCTGGTCTTGTACCATATCTAATGTTTGTACCCCAATTATTACTTGATGCACCAGGACTACTGAAACAAGTTGAAACTTCTCTTACACTTGGAATTTGTTTTAACCGTTCTTTGAGACTATAGAGTTGGTCTTCTTCAATATTGCTTGGGATTTCTACCATAACAAGTGACTCTTTGTCAAAACCCAAATCGGAGTTCACAGCATAATCAATTTGCCTTGAGATAATAATTGTTGTTGCAATAAGGACTATGGATATGACAAACTGAGTCACTACCAAAACCTTTCGGGTAGCTACACCACCAGTATCGTTATGCCCCAATTTACCTTTCAGTGCCAATACAGGAACTATTCGACTCATAAGAATTCCAGGGTAACTTCCCGATAAAAAGGAAACTACTACTAATACAAGAGCAATGAAACCTATAAAGTCAGGAGTCCATAAATCATTTATAACTAGTTTAATATTAAAAAGATCATTGAAAGATGGCAAAAACAAAACCGAAAGTACAAAGCCTATGAAGAGCGCAACAAGACTGATAATAAATGTTTCCGATATGAATTGCCAAAATAGATGCTGTTTAAAGCTACCCAGCACTTTTCTAATGCCAATTTCTTTAGATCGGTAGAAAGCCTGTGCAGTAGAGATATTAATAAAATTGATACTGGCAATGACGATAAGGAAAAGGCCAACAATACCAAAAATCCATAGTAGAACAGGGTTTAGTCCGCCGTAATCAGCATTAAAATGGATGTCAGAAAGTGGTTGTAGTTTGTATACATGTTTGTTCTTACTATTTGGCCGATGCCTTTTTGGAAGCTCAATTAAAGCTTTTTCGATATTGGCAATATTCTGATTAGGTCTTAATAAAGCATAACACTGTAAGTTACCAGTAATACCGCCCCAGCTTTCACTGGCCGCAAATCCAGCATTATCACCTAGATTTTCAAAACTGATAAAGAGTTCTCTATCTAGAAAAGTAGACTGAGGCAGGTTTTTCAATACTCCAGTAATTGTTATGGTCTTATCATTCTCTAAAACGAAGTTATTACCAACGACATCAGCTCTACTATACATTTTAATTGCCATATCTTCAGTAAGTACAGCCGTATTGGGGGCTGCAAGGCGTACTTTTTCTCCACCATAAATCAAAGGATAATTAAAGATTTCAAAAAAATCTTCTTCTACAAAAACGACATTCTCTTTTAGCTTATTAAGCTTCCCGTTTTCATTGATATCAAGTATTATATCATTTCGTTGTACAATTTTGGCAACTTTTTCAGAATAGTCATATTCTTCTCTAAATACCTTTGCAAATGCTGGGGGTACGCTTGCATTGTACTCTATATCATCGGTAATTTCTTCCGTATTTATTCTGTAAATGCGGTCTGCATTGGCATGAAAATTATCAAATGACAGGTGATAATTAAGAAATAGAAAAATTAGGATACAACTGCCAAAACCTATCGCTAGACCTAGAACATTAATGGCTGTGAATACTTTTCTTTTTAATAAGTTCCTCCAGGCAATTTTGATATAATTCTTAATCATAATTGATTGTCTTTGATTGATTCTTCTATTCGGTTCT
This sequence comes from Croceitalea sp. MTPC6, assembly GCF_036985525.1. Classification (NCBI taxonomy): domain Bacteria; kingdom Pseudomonadati; phylum Bacteroidota; class Flavobacteriia; order Flavobacteriales; family Flavobacteriaceae; genus Croceitalea; species Croceitalea sp. MTPC6. The sequence continues at coordinate 37,131 of NZ_BTGR01000008.1, read as the reverse complement.
TAGGCTTTTTACAGGATTTACAATAGCAGCTTTTATACTCTGGTAACTTACCGTAATTATGGCGATTGTAATTGCCAAAAGCCCGGCCAATGCCAAAATCCACCAGCTGACTTCTATGCGATATGAAAAATCCTGTAACCATCTATTCATAGCAAACCAACTCAATGGCAAGGATATTAAAACACCTACTCCTACCAGTCTTAAAAAGTCTATGGTAAGTCTATATGAAATTTGACTTACACTAGCCCCCAGTACTTTCCGTACTCCAATTTCTTTAATACGTTTTTGAGCGTTGAACGCGGCCAGTCCAAAAAGTCCAAGACAAGCTATAAAAATTGAAAGTGAAGTAAATATGATGAAAATATCACTTAATCTTTTTTCGTTTTCATAGACCTCATTGAAAGACTCGTCCATAAATTGATAACTAAATGCCAAACTTGGTGATTTTGCTTCCCATAGTTCTTGTATTTGGGAAATGGTGTTTTTAAAACTACCTGATTTAAGTTTCACGATAAGGTTTCCAGTACTTCTTCCTATTTGTAGCGAAAGAGGCCGAACCTCTTGTCGCATGGTCTCAAAATGAAAATTTTTTACTACCCCGATTACCGTGAACTCAGAAATATCTTCTTCTCCTATTCCATTGAAAATACGCTTACCTAAAACCTCTTGCTGGTTAAGGCCTGTAACTTTTAGGGCAGACTCATTAACAATTATTGCAGTAGAATCGGTTGTGATATTTGGGTCAAAAGTCCGTCCAGATAGTAACTCTAAATCTAAGGTTTCCATGTAATCAAAATCAACGAGCCACCCTTGCATGTTTATTGCCGATTCTTGCTCTAATTTATCTTCCAAGAAATAGGAAGAATCACTTCTGTACGATGGAGTAGGAACATAACCGCTAAGAGATGCATTTGAAACTTGAGCTAATTGCATTACTTCTTCCTTAAAAGGATCAGCCTGGTCGTTTAACCTATTCATGTTGTTTACCAACAGGATTTGATCTTTACTATAACCTAAGTCTTTGTTTTGCATATAGCTTATTTGTTTAGACACTACTAAAGTGCCAACAATCAAAAAAACTGAAACGGCAAACTGAAAAACAACCAAGGTCTTTCTAAATTTTGAACCACCTGCACTAGCCTCTCCACTTCCTTTCAATACTTTGACAGGTTTGAATTTTGACATAAAAAAAGCAGGATAACTACCTGAAAAAAGAGCTAAAAGGACGGTAGACAAAATCAGAACCGCCCAAAAAACAGGATTTAGCAGAGGAACATCAATGGATTTATCAGCCAACTGGTTAAAAAATGGTAAGGCAATTATTGATAATAAAATTGCAACCAACATGGCACCAAAAGTTATCAAGCCAGATTCGGTCAAGAACTGTTTTACCAGAGACCCTTTGTTTGAACCAAGTGTCTTTCGGATACCTACTTCTTTAGCTCTTTTTAATGAATAAGCCGTAGATAAGTTCATATAGTTAATGCTGGCCAACAAAATCAGAAAAATTGCGATAAAACCAAGAATGTAAATATTGTCTATGTTCCCATTTCTTCCCATATCTTGCTCCCTATGCGAATACAAATGTAAATCTGTTAATGGAGTGGTGGAATAGTTGACATAGTTGCCCGAGGCAGCAAATTGTTCCATAGTAATTCCTGGGAAAAATTGTTGGGCATAAGGCATTAAATAACGTTCCATCATGCCTTGTAAGGGTTCGGCAATATCACTCGCATCAGTATTTGGTTTTAGTTTGATAAATGTGTTGTAATTATGGCTTCCCCAATTTAAATAGTTATCTACATAGCTTGTCATTGACATAAACACCGAGTAACCTTCCAAAAAAGAGTTTTCAGGTAAATCTTCAATAATTCCAGTAACAGTATAAGTAATGCCTTCATTTAGAATTAGTTTTTGTCCAATAGCGCTTGCAACAGGAAAATGCTTTTCGGCAGCAGTTTTGGTAAGAATTAAAGTATTGGGTTCCGTAAGTGCTTTATCTGGATTTCCAAATATCATGTTTAAACCAAACATTGATACCAAAGTACTATCCACAAAGGCAGTTTTATCTTCCAGAACTAGATTGGTGTTTTCCGTTTTGTTTAAGGAGGATGAGCCCCAAGGCTTAAAACGAACAGTACTTTCAACCTGAGGGATATCATTAAGCACTGCTTCCGCCATTGGACCCGAAACTTGTGACATCTCCCTATCCGGTCCTCCAAATTTCATATCTACATTAATCCTGTGAATTCTTTCGGCCTCGGCAAACATTTTATCATAACTCAACTCATCATATATGTAGAGGCAAATCAAAAGTGTTCCGGCTATTCCAATAGCTAGGCCAAAAGTATTTAAGGCATTTAAAAAGGGTTGTTTTTTAATGCTTCTCCATGCGATTTTAAATTGATTTCTTAACATGACCGTTCATTTTTTGATTGATAATGTTTTTGGTAGTCCTATTTTCATGCCATATTTTAATATGCTGAAAAACAGTTATTTAAAAAACAATTGCAATAATTCTATGTAAAATTTTTAGACAGCATCTGTACAATTAGTTTACAATTTTTAAGGAACTATTATCTAGTAAACCAAAAAAATCCCTCAAGTACCGAACAATCAGTCATCAAGTTTACTCCGTTCGTAAACTTTTCACCGGATTTTGCTTTGCAGCACGTATTGCCTGAAAGCTTACTGTAAGTACCGTAACACCCATAGCTGCTAACATGGCCAAGGCGAAAATCCACCATTTAAGAATTACTCGATATGGGTATTCCTGTAACCAACCATTCATTACATAATAGGCAATTGGCACAGCTATAAAACAGGAAATAACAACTAACTTTAAGAAATCTTTAGAGAGCATGTTCCATACATTAAAAACTGATGCTCCCAATACTTTTCGTACCCCTATCTCTTTAGTTCTTTGCTCCGCCACATAAGATGTAAGACCAAAAAGGCCCAAACAGCTGATCAGGATAGCTAATGCCGTAAATATTCCTGACAAAGTCCCAATACGTTGTTCAGAAGCAAATTTTCTGGCATATTGATCATCTACAAAGTCATATTGAAAAGGAATCGCTGGAAAGTTATCCTTAAATACCCGTTCAATAATTGCTATACTTTGACTAGCACTCTGTTCTGGGTTTAACCTTAAATTGTAATAACTGAAATTGTCGTGTCGGTCGTATACATACCAACCTTGTTTCACAGGTTCGTAAGGCGATTGTGCAATAATATCCTCAACCACACCGATAATTTTCCTATCAGGCCCTGGATCTTCTTCATCAGAATCACGAATTATAGTGCCTACAGGATTTTTCAGCCCCATATATTCTACAGCAGTTTTGTTGATAAGTATTCCTAATGAATCCGAAGCCATATCCCTAGAAAAATCCCTTCCCTGCACTACTTTTAGGTCTAGTGTGTTGGCATATTCCGGCGATACTTCAGTCCAGGCGAAGTCTTCTTGAAAACCTTCGGGCTTTCCTTCCCACGTAAAACCGCTTCTATTAGACCATATTTGGGTTGTTGGACTACTAGATGTTGCCATGGCAATTGCAGCACCAGAATTTATAAATTGTTCCCGCATTAAATCGGTTTTGCCCTCAAAATCTGCAGACCATGTGGGAATCTGTATTAATCCTTCCCTATCGTAGCCTATTGGACGATTTTTGGCATGGTTAATTTGTTGCATGACTATTACCGTACCAATAATAAAAGCCACGGAAACCGTAAACTGTAGCACCACCAATATCTTTCTTGGTAGACCTGCATATTTTCCAGCTTTAAAAGTTCCTTTTAAAACGTCTACAGGTCTAAAAGAAGATAAATATAATGCGGGGTAGCTCCCTGCCAACAAAGCGGTAAAAAGAATAAATACGATTGAAAGTGTCCAAAAAATTGAGCTATTCCATGGAAATACAATTTCTTTTCGAGCTAATTCATTAAAGCCATTAAGGCACAACAACACAACGACAATGGCGATGAAATAGGCAAAAAGAACCACCAAAAAAGATTCGCTCAAAAACTGATAGATCAATTGTCCTTTTTGTGACCCGATAGACTTTCGGATACCAACTTCTTTTGCTCGCTTTTCAGAGCGTGCGGTGCTAAGGTTCATAAAATTTATACAAGCCAATAGCAAAACAAATGCTCCAATGATTCCAAATAGCCACACATATTTGATTCGACCACCAGTTTGTATACCCTGTTCAAAGTTGTTGCGCAGATACCAATCTTCCATTGGAAGCAGAAAAATTTGAGGATTAAACTCTGCAGTATCTTCGTTCAAATCTTTTTTAACATTCCTAATTGTATTGGATACATTTTCCATACTGGTATTCTCCGACAACTGTACAAACATCTGAAAAGAGTTGTTGCCCCAGTTATCCAATGAATTTTGAATCCACTCGCGATTGGCAACATAGTGGTCCCATGGAATGATATAATCCGTATCGTTAAATGTATTATTATAAGGAATATCATTGTAGACAGCGCTGACATTCAAATCATACTGATTACTAATTTTTACCACTTTTCCTACTGGGTCTTCTTCTCCAAACAAGGCATCAGCTGTAGACTTTGAGAGCATAATGGAATTTATTTCGCGCAAGCCATCTTTTTCACCTTTAAGGATTTCAAGATTTAATAACTCTGTGGCCATAGGCTGCATATAGTTGCCAGGCCTAGAAATACTGTTATCCTTGTATTTGATATAACTATCCTGAGTCCATGAGGCCATCATCAAATGCTTAAAGTTATCACCATAACCATCTCGTAAAGCTGGTTCCAAGGGCAAAGGTATTGCCTGTCCAGTTCCCACATTACCATTGAAGGTCTGTGACTGCCATACTTGTGCAATCTTCTCTTTATTGTTGAAGTAGTCGTTATAAGTTAACTCATCATGCATCCATAGCCCAATAATAAGTGTCACAGCCATACCTAAGGCCAAGCCTCCGATATTAATCAAAGAATACCCCTTGTTTTTTAACAAGTTTCTCCAAGCGATTTTTAAATAGTTTTTGAACATGATTTTTCGTTTTTGATTGGTTATTCGGTACGTAAACTTTTTACGGGGTTTACCAATGAAGCCTTTATAGTTTGAAAACTAACGGTTACCAATGCAATTAAAACAATTACAAGAAAAGGCAGTAAGAAATATGACCAGTGCATATCAATTCTAAAAGCATAGCCTTCCAGCCAATTACTAGAAGTAAACCATGCGATAGGAATTGCAATCAAAAAGGCAAATACCAAAAGAATCGCAAATTCCTTGTACAAAAGTTTTAGAATTCCTGGTATGGAGGCACCCAAGACCTTTCGAATCCCAATCTCTTTGGTGCGCTGCAAAGTTGTAAAAGACGCCAATCCAAAAAGTCCTAAACAGGCTACTAAAATTGCCAATCCCGTAAAAAGCCCAAACACTTTTCCAAATCTTTGGTCAGCATTGTATTGTTCATTGAAATGATCGTCCAAAAAGAAATACTCATAAGTATTTCCAGGGAAAAACTTATCCCATTCTTGACCTACCTGAGCCACAGTCTGGGCAATATCCTGCGAACTTTGCTTGATGGCAAAATAACCCCTAACATCTGGAATTAGTCTAAGAACCAAGGGCTCATAAGGAAGTCTTAACGATTCTTGATTGAAGTTTTCAGCGACCCCTACAATCGTGTATTGGTTTCCCCAAAAATCAACTTTCTTACCCAATGCATCTTCAGGATTTTTAAAACCGAGTTGAGAAATACCAGCTCTATTAAAAATCACCGATTCAGGGTCAGTTCCAAATTCTTCAGAAAATGCCCGACCTGCTATCACTTCCAGTCCAAACTGATCCATATAGTCATAATCTACACCGATAACTCTATATTGTTTTCCTTCAGTTTCCTCTTGAGTTGTCAATTTTATCCCTCCAGCATTCCAACCTACTGGTTGTCCTGGAATAGTAGATGCAGCAGCTACACTTTTAATTGAAGGGTATCGTAAAAGGCTTTCTTTAAATGACCTCATCTGGCCCATGTAGGTAGAATCAGTAACTATTGGTGGAACGACTACTAATGTTTTATCAATATCAAGACCGAGGGACTGCTTTCGCATGAATTGTATTTGCTGGTACACAGTTAAAGTACCTATTAATAAAAATAGGGAAGCGGCAAACTGAAAAACAACCAAACCTTTGCGTAACAAAGAGCCTTCCTTGGTACTGACCATCTTACCTTTTAAAACTTCTACCGGTCGAAATCTTGATAGTACAAATGCGGGGTAAGCACCTGAAAGTAATACTCCTAAGAAAAATAATGAAACCAAACCTAGCCAAAAACCACCATCGATAAGAAAGTTAATAGTCAATTCTTGTCCAGAAATATCATTGAAAAATGGGATGCTAATTGCTGTTAGAACCAAGGCAATGAGCAATGCCAATCCATTAAAAAGAAATGATTCAATGAAAAATTGAACTATCAGTTGTTTTCTTTGAGATCCCAAAGTCTTTCTAATTCCTACTTCTTTTGCTCTACTGATGGCCCTAGCGGTGGCAAGGTTTATGTAATTCACCCATGCAATGACCACTATAAAAAATGCAATCCCTAACAATAGGTATACAGTTTTGCCATCACCATTTGTTCCTGGTTCCATCATATAGTTGGAATAGAGGTGAATATCTGTTAGTGGAATCAAAGTATAGACCGCATTGGAGTTGGACGCTTTCAATTCTTCTCCAGCTTGTTCTTCTACAACAGAAACAAACTTGTTCTCTACAACGGAAGGGGCAACACCCTTCTTCAATTTAAAATAAGTCAAACAGCCGTCAGAAAACCACCAAGTATCGGAATCCGCATCTGGATCTTGGTCATTTTCAGCCAAGATTCTTTCCCTAAAGGTGGTATAGGATAATAATATGTTGGGTTTAAGCTGAGTGTTCGTGGGCATATCTTTAAAGACACCCGTTATCCGATAACGGCTATTGCCATTGAATTCAATCGTTTTGCCAATGATATCTGTAGTGCCATATGTTTTTAGCGCTGTAGATTCAGAAAGTACGGCAGTTCTGTTCTCTTCTAAAACGGTTCCCTTGTCTCCTGAAAGCAATGGGTATGAGAAAATTTCAAAAAATGCCCCACTTGAATAGAATACGTCTTCGATTTTTAAAGTTTCATCCCCGTTATCAACGATTACTTGACCTGCATCAACTAATTTAACGTATTCTTCTATTTCGGGGATGGCTTCACTAAATTGTGTCCCTGCGGCAAAAGCACCTGCAGCCCATTCCGTTGTCAAGACACCATCATTGTATCGGTCTTGCTTTACGCGATAAACCAAATCTTTGTTTTCGTGAAAATCCTCATAACTGGTTTCAAAGGCCACATATTGCAAAATCAACAAGCATGCTGTTATTCCAATAGCTAACCCGCCAATATTTATAAACGAATAAACCTTGTTTTTAAGGAGGTTTCGCCAAGCGATTTTCAAATAATTCTTGAACATGACTTATATTTTTTGAATGGTGGCCTCACCTATTATTATTCCTTTGTCAATTTCTGGAGAACCTTCATAAGCAATAGTAGCTTCTCCATACGCAGTAACTTTTAGTCTATCGGAAATTTTTAATCGATAACTCCCTTCGCCATAAGCAGTAACCTTTGCCCTTTTGGTTTGGACTTCTAGGCTATTTATTGTAGTCTCTCCATAAGCAGTGATTTTTTGATAGTTTAATTTCCCTTTTTTCAGTTCAAGATAGCTTTCACCATATATAGTGGTATGCAGATTTTCCAAATCAACTTCATTAAGGTATACTTGTGACTCACCATAAAGTTTTAGTCTGAAGTCTTTTCCGCTTAAAGGGCTTTCGCAAATAAATTTTTGTTCCCCTCTTAAAGAAAGCTCCCTAAGACTCTTATATGTTACTGTTGCTTTTATAACAGTTCCTTTATAAATATCCTGTTTACCTTTCCATGTATCATTTTTAACCTTTTCTTGTTTGGTAACCATTTTGGCATCATCAAGATAAATACGAAGTGTTTTTCCAATCACCTCAATATTTAATTTTTCTATAGGTTCAGTACTACTATTTACAATAACTGTCTCCGAGTCTCCTTCAACAAAATTTACTGAGATGTGCGGACTAACTATAACCTTATCGAAGTGATTAGTTTCGTAAGTTTTTACTTGTGCAAAAGACCACTCTGATACAAACCATGTAAGCAGTATAGTAAATATTGTTTTGGCTAATTTTGTTTGAATGAGTTTCATGACTGTTCATTTTTTGATTTGTTGATAACTTCTGAATTGATTGTCCCGGAAACAAGTTCGGGGAGATGAATAAACTCCTACACCATAGCACCAATTGCCCTGTTCTGACTCTCTGTTACTATTTGACCATCAAATAGGTTTACGACTCTGTGTGCATAATGCGAATCTCTGTCTGAATGAGTCACCATAACTATGGTTGTACCTTCTTGGTTCAACTCTGTCAACAAGTTCATTACCTCGATTCCGTTTTTGGAATCCAGGTTACCTGTTGGCTCATCTGCCAATATTAATTTTGGATTGGTTACCACTGCTCGTGAAATGGCCACACGTTGCTGTTGACCACCTGATAACTGTTGCGGAAAATGCTTTTCCCTATGTGCAATCTTCATGCGTTCCAAAACAGCCATGACCTTTTCTTTACGCTCGCTTTTGCCCATTTTTAAATAAATGAGCGGTAGCTCTACGTTTTCATATACTGTAAGCTCATCAATGAGATTAAAACTTTGGAAAACGAAACCTAAGTTTCCTTTTCGAAGCTGGGTACGTTGGCTTTCTTTAAGTCCGCCAACTTCATTTCCTGCAAAATTGTAGCTTCCTTCTGTTGGGTTGTCCAACATTCCAATAATATTAAGCAATGTGGATTTTCCACATCCTGAAGGTCCCATGATGGCAACGAACTCTCCGTCCTCTACATGTAGATTAACATTATTAAGTGCTAATGTTTCTACCTCTTCTGTTCTAAAGCTCTTTTTTAAATTCTTGATTGTTATCATTTCTATTCGATTATTTCAGTTAGTATAAAGACAATTATTTTCCGCCTTTTGTGACGATTTTCTATTTTATTTTAAAACTATTCTTTCCGCTTCGCCAAAAGAGTCATAGTTACTTGTTATCACTTCTTCTCCAGCATCTAAACCTTCCAAAACCTCATAATACCTTGAGTTTTGCTTTCCAACACGGATGGGTCGCCTTAAGGCCTCATCACCACCAGGAGCAACAACAAAAATCCACTGTCCTCCAGTACTTGTAAAGAAGCTTCCTTTTGGCAATAACAGGGCATCACTAGATTCGCCCAATTGTAATTTGATATTATAACTTTGGCCTGTTCTAATAGTTTCCGGTTTAGCATCTGTAAAAACCAAGTCTACTCTAAATCTTCCGTTCCTTACTTCAGGATATACCTTGCGCAATCGTAATGGATACTCCGTGCCATTACGTTCCAACACAGCGACTAAATCCCTTTTGACCCTATCAATATAATGTTCATCAATATCTGCTTCAATCTTATAATCGGTCAACACGTTAACCTGTCCAATACGTTGTCCTTGAGTGATATTCTGCCCTATCTCTGCATCTAAAAATCCAAGCTGTCCGTCGGCTGGAGCTCGTACATTTAGGTGGTCCAATCTTTGATACACCATCCCCAATGTTTTCTGCATTCTAGATAAATCTGCATCCAATCCGGTAAGCGAAGTTTTTCTTAGCTCATCATCAGTCTCTGTTTGGGCTTTCAAAATTTCGTACTGTTTTTTGGACAGTTCGTAGTTTTCCTTTGATAATTGATATTCTTCCCTTGAAATCAATTCTTCTTTAAACAAAGCTTCGTTCTGCTCAAAATTTCGCTTCAATCGCTGTAAATCTGTGGTTGCTGTAGCTAAAGAACGGCGACCTTCTACTTGACGAGAATCAAAATTTAATCTTGTGGAACGCAAATCATTCTGTTTTAAGGCCAAATCACTTTCACTATTGAGAATCTGTTCGTAAAGGTTGATATTTTCAAGCTTAAGAATAATATCCCCTTTTTTTACGGTAGCTCCTTCTTCTATCAATTTTTCAGTTACCCTCCCACCTTCATAAGCATCCATGTATATTGTAGAAATTGGAGCAACATTACCGTTAATTGTGATATAGTCATCAAACTTTCCTTGAGAAATTTGCGCAATGGAAAGTTTGTCTTTCTCTGTTCTAAATGTAGAGACCGAAGGAGAAAGCAATTGATAACCAACAAATAACAATAAAGCTCCAAGAGCTATGTAGCCAAAATGTTTTGGTTTTAATCCTTTTTTCTTTTCTATTTTAATATCCATGCTATGATTTTCTATTCTAGTTTATATTAAACACTGGAAGTCCTTTGTAAAAATCCAGTGTTGTAGTGTTGACCAGTAATCGTAACTGTGCCTGTAAATTTTGGTTTTGTGCAGTAGCAAAAAGTGTTTTTGCTTGACCGAGTTCTATCGTGTTTATCATGCCTCTTTCATAACGCTTCTGAGCAATGTTAAAGGCAAGTTCTTGCAATCTCATTCTCTTTTGCGTTTGTTCAGTCTCTGCGCCAAGAGCATCATGCTCTTGTACTAATTGTTGAACGATTTGATAAAGTTCTTGCTCTGTGACTTTAGCATTATTTTTAGCACGTTCTAAGGCTATTTTCTGTTGCTTAATCCTAGAACGATTTGCCCAACCATTGAAAATAGGCACATTTAATGTGGCCCCAACATATTCAAAGGTATTATTGCGGAATTGTTCTCTGAAGGGAACTGTTTCGCTTGTAATAGAATCCCTGATCGTTTCAAAATAGCCAGTACCTACACCTCCTCCTATAGTAAGTGAAGGAAGTAATCCGCCACGAGTTACCCCTAACTGTTTTTTGGCGGCCTTTATACGGTATTCTTGAGCCTTAATAGAGGGTATAAAATCTTTGGCCTTTACAAAAATGGAATCGGTAGCCACCATTTCTGATGACTCCTTTTTTTCTGGGGAAATCGATTCTGTTATTATGGATATATCACTTTCACCCTCAACATTCATAGCTTGAAGCAGTGTAAGTTTTGCCGCTTTCAATTGGTTTTTATTTTGTGTAAGCGTTAATTTATCGGTCAACAATAGCGATTCCGCCTCATAAAGGTCTGCTCTAGCCATAAGGCCCAACTCTATTTGTTTTTTAACAAGGTCGTAATTGGTTTGGGAGATAGTGACCTGCTCTTCCGAAATGACAATAAGTCCCTCTATGAATTGAATATCATAATAAGCTGACATCACCCGAAAAGCCAATAGATATTTTTGTTGTTGACTTTCTTCTTTAGTCGCTTTATGTAAAAACTTTGAAACTTTAATGGCATTTATTTTTTGAAATCCTTGAAATAAATCAAAAGAGGCATCTAAAGAATAATTATTCGAAAAAATATCAGTATTTACAATACTGTTATCCTCTGGATTTATTTGACGCCCATAACGAATAAAATAATTTGCAAAGCCATTTACAGTGGGCAGTAAATTTCTTATGGATTGCCTGTAGGTTTCTCTATTTGATTCTGTAGTATATTGGAAATCTTTCAATTGCAGATTATGCTCCAAAGCATAGGAAACGCATTCGTCCAAAGACCATTTTTGTTGGGCCAGTGCATTGGAGCTAATCGCACAAATGAGAAGGATGGTTATTTTAATTCTTGCTATCATAAAAAACTAATGTGCCAAACTATATACTATTCTTATGCCAATATTTTAATTAATTGATAGTCAATTAATTAAATTGTAAGTAGATATTGAGCTATAAGATTCGTGTAAAATTATTATACAGATATTGTCAAAATATTTTACACTTTAAAATAAAACTAAAATTCATATTGTAGTTTTAACTTAGCTTTTTTAGCAAAAAGACTATGACAGACGCAAAAATCTTAGTAATAGATGATAACAAGAGTGTATTGAGCGCTTTAGAAATTCTATTGCAGTTTGAATATAAAACTGTGGAAACTATTTCTAACCCTAATCAAATCTCATCTAAAGATTTAAAAGAAGTTGATATCATCCTTTTGGACATGAATTTTTCTGCCGGAGTCAATACAGGTAATGAGGGTCTTTTTTGGTTAAGGGAGATTAAAAAGAAGGCAGCTCATACGTCTGTAATTATGATGACAGCCTACGGAGCGGTAGACTTAGCAGTACAAGCGCTAAAAGAAGGCGCTTCGGATTTTATATTGAAACCATGGAACAACGATAAGCTTTTAGCTACCGTAAAAGCAGCTTTTGAGCTTAGAAAATCGAAACAGGAGATACATCAACTAAAGAAGAAAGAGAGCAATTTAAAGCAAGTCATTAACGAAGACAAAAATTATATTATAGGTAATTCCAAGGCCTTAAATACAGTTTTGAGCCTTACCAGAAAAGTTGCAAAAACTGATGTCAATGTTCTAATTACTGGAGAAAATGGTACGGGAAAAGAACTAATAGCTAGAGAACTCCACAAAACTTCCAAAAGAAAAGGTGAAGTTTTTATAGCAGTAGATATGGGTTCCATTTCAGAGAATCTTTTGGAAAGTGAATTGTTCGGCCATGTTAAAGGTTCTTTCACAGATGCCAAAGAAAATAGAACTGGAAAATTTGAAGCTGCACATAAAGGCACACTGTTCTTAGATGAAATAGGAAATCTATCCCTACAGGCACAGGCAAAGTTACTTTCTGCAATTCAGAATAAATCCATTGTTAGAGTGGGATCGAACAAAACTATTCCGGTGGATATTAGGTTGATATGTGCAACCAACTGCAACTTGGAACAAATGGTAAACGATGGACTATTTAGAGAGGATTTGCTATACCGAATCAATACGATTTCTGTTGAAGTTCCTGCGTTAAGAGATAGGGATGAAGACATTCTAATCTTAGCAGATTTTTACTTAAAGCGTTTTGGCAATAAGTATGACAAACCTGCACTTCGCATAAACAATTCTGCACAAGATAAATTAATGGCATATGGCTGGCCAGGAAACGTACGGGAATTATTGCACACTATAGAACGTGCTGTGATACTTAGCGAAGGAGCAGTATTAAAAGCAGAGGATTTTCTTCTAAACAATAAATCTTCCACAGCTTTAACAAACAGTCCAACCACGCTAGAGGAAATGGAAAAACAAATGATTCTAAAAGCCTTAGATGAAAATGATGGGAACTATAGCGCTGCAGCCGACCAATTAGGAGTGTCAAGGCAAACTTTGTACAACAAGTTAAAGAAGATAAATAATGGCTAGTAGAAATTTTTATTTTCAGCTTATTTTCAGGGTACTCTTTATTACCCTTACCTCAATCTTTTTAGCTGTAGCCGTTGTAAAAGAATGGTACTTTTCGTTAGCAATGGCCGCCCTAATATGCATACAAACCTATTCCCTAATAAGCTTTATTAATAGTACCAATCGTAAGATAGCCTATTTTTTTGATGCAATCAGAAATGAAGATTTCACACTGCGTTTCCCAGAAAGGGTCTCTATAAAATCATTCAAAGAGTTGAACCAAAGCTTGAATAGGGTAAATGGTTTAATACAAGAGGTACATCTACAGTTGCAGGTTCGAGAGCAATATTATCAAGAGATTTTAAAGCAAGCCAGTATCGGTATCTTAACTTTTAATGACAAAGGACATATACTTTATTCCAACCCAACTTTAGAGAAATTATTAAACTATGCTCCTTTGAACCATATTAAACAACTGGCGAAGATTGATGAAAAATTATATGCCATTTTCAAAAATTTTCAGCCTTTTGAACGCAAGATGGTTCAGCTCACCAACGAACGAGAACAAATACAACTTGCATTAAAGTCTACACCAATTACGTTGGATGGTCAATCGCTTTTATTAGTGGTGGTGCAGGATATCCATAAAGAACTGGATGAAAAGGAAACAGATTCATGGATTAGATTAATTCGCGTATTGACCCATGAAATCATGAACACCATTACACCAATAACCTCTATTTCTGAATCGATTTTAAAATACTATAAGACACCCGATGGCCTGGTTAAATCCGAACAATTGGATGAAAATAAATTGAGCAGTACGGCTAAAGGTATAGAAGTAATAAAAAACCAAGGGAATGATCTAATGGAATTTGTACAATCCTATAGAAGTTTATTAAGTGTTCCAAAGCCCGATAGAGAACTGGTTAGTGCAAAGAAACTATTTGAAAAAGCCCAAGTATTAATGCAATTAGATCCTAGTGCTGGAACTGAAATAACCTGGCACTATGAACCTGAAGATTTAGAACTGTTTATAGATGAAAAACAACTCACTCAAGTTTTGATTAATCTAGTCAAAAATGGTCTACAGTCTATAGAAAATACAAAAGGTGGGAAACTTAAAATTAGTGCCTACGTTGATATTAAAGGAAATAAAAATATAGAAGTTAAAGACAATGGCCCAGGAATACCAACCGATATTCTAGAAGACATCTTTATTCCATTTTTTACGACCAAAGAAAAAGGAACTGGAATTGGATTAAGTTTATCCAAACAGATTATGCACTTGCATGGCGGCAATTTAAAAGTATTTTCAAAACCTAATGTGGAGACCTCATTTGTACTTTCTTTTAATGCCAAAACAACTTAAAAATTAAGCACTCATTGAAATCCCCTGCTTAGTAAGTGTTCCAACGTTTTTGAAAAGATTTCCTTGAATTTTTTGAAAAAGTAATGCAGATTTGATGGGTTTTGTCATAAAATCATTCACATCCAAGCCCAAAATTCGTTCTTTTGATTCACTGGTACAATCCGCAGTAATCACCACTATAGGAATATTACTTTGGCAGGGCGCATTACCGCTCCTTATCATTTCTGTAGCTTCAAAACCATCCATGATCGGCATTTGTAAATCCATTAGAATTAAATCAAAAGTGTTCTTTCCTAAAATTCTAATTGCTTCTTCTCCATGATTGGCAATTGTCAATGAAACATTCTTCCATTTTTTGACCAAGAGTTTAATCACTTCTTGGTTCATCTTATTGTCTTCTACCAATAATATACTGGCATTATTTAAATCGAATGAAGCAGAATTTAATTCCTTAGAAGTTTCCATTTCAATGTGTTTCTTATTCTCTTTAAGATTTAAAGAAACTTTACACGTAACCCCATTTAAAGTAGTATTATTTTTTATTGAAATAGTTCCATTGTGGAGTTCCACATACTTCTTAGCCACAAATAAACCTAGACCTAGACCGCTAAACTTTCTATTATCAACAAATGATTTTTTAGTAAAAGACTCATACATGGTACTCATCTTTTCTTCAGAAATACCAATACCTGTGTCAGCTATCAAAAATTCCAATACAAAACCAGCATCTTTCTTTTGGTTATATCTTACTTTAAAATCTACCTGTCCAGAAGTAGTGAACTTAATTGCATTATCCAACAAATTATTCATTATTTGGGCAATTTTAGACTTGTCGCCTACTATTTCTTTGGGAAGATTCTCAGCTATTTTATAGTTGAATTCTAAATTTTTTGCTGCTGCTTTTTTTGCATTGATTTTTGCAACTCTAGATACTAAATCTTCTAAATTAAAATTGTTTTCTTTCAGCTCTTGCTCTCCTTTTTCAATTACGGTAAAATCCAAAATATCATCTATATAACCCAACAGGTTTTCAGATGAATTCATGATATGTCTATACTTTTCATTTAAATTTCCATCCCCATTATCGTTCTGTAAAGATGAAGTCATTCCCATAATAAGATTTAAAGGCGTTCTAAGTTCATGGCTTATATTGGATAACAACGATGATTTTATCTGGTTCATGTCTTCCGAACGTTGTAAGGCCAATAATTGATTTTTTTCATTCTCCATTCTTAAATTTCGAATCCTATTGCTCATGGATATAGACAGAAAAATTATTTCCAATCCAATTCCAAACTTTGCCCCATTATCTGTTAAGAATGAGTTTTCCACTAAGTTGAAATTATTAAGAATAAACACGATAAACCCAAGCACTAAGAAAGAGATTCCAATCATAAACCAGCCATCTACAGGCACTCTTTTTACTTTTAAAAATCCTATTGAAGCTATCATTTGTGCTATTACCAACATTCCTAAAACATTAGCAATAGGATATAGCACCTTTAGGGCATTAGGTAAACAAACAAGTAAAGCTAAAGATGCCAACAAAAGAATATTGAACAGATTATTGGTGATGAGCAAAAATTTGCCGTGGGATGCGATAGCTAGAAATTGTTTCCCGTATTTATTAAAGAAAGTCAATGAAAGTAGTGCCGCAATCAAAACAGACCTATCTGAAAGCCAACCTCCTTGTGGAGTTATATATTGATGGAAAAAACCATCCAAGGTAAATTGTAAAGTAGCAATAAAAAAGGCATAAAGCCCATAGTAAATAAATGCCCTATCATTCAAGGCAAAATAGAAAAACAAATAAATAATAAATGCTAGGATCAGTATTCCATAGAAAAAGCCATAAAATACTTGTTCTTTATAGGTCAGGTATAAAAAAGTATCTTTCTCATACAATCTTAAAGGCAGCATCAAAACCTCTCCATCACTTTTTAAATGAATAAATGCCTCAACCTTTTCATTGGCTCCCAAATTGATATTGAAAATTGATTTTCTATGGAGCACTGTTTTTTCGCCAAACGGAATTTTATCACCACTATATTGATTGCTTACTTGTCCATTAGCTCTTACCAAATATAGATTTGCAATATCTGTAATTGGCCTCCCAGTTTCTAAATAGTAGTTCTTAGCCTGGGGAGCTGAATTCTCAAGATTAAATTTTATCCAGTAGTTACCATCCGTAAACCCAAGATTTTCTTTTATTTCCAGTAAGGGAACAAAAGGGAGTTCTTTTGACTTTTTATTGATGGTTTCAAAATCATATTCTTGCGTACCCGCACTTAAAATACTGGCATTTGAACGAATAGAAATAGATTCTTTAAAATTGACCTTATCATGGCTTTGGGCCTCAATGCTATAGGGAACCAAAAAGATAATAGCACATATGTAGCCGCAAATTACCTTTAAATAGGTAAATAAATATTGCATAAAGTAGGTTTTAATCAATACCACCTTTGGGAAATGGCATTTTTTTGTATAGACAAACTATTGTTTGTCTGGAATTACATAACAAATAAAACTCACAATTACTAAACTCGACTCATTTGTAAGGTATTATGTACAAATAATCGATATTATGCATGTTCTTAAGAGTCTGCAGATTTGATTTCTCGAAACTAAAAAGACCTCACAAGAATTTGTGAGGTCTTTGCTGTACTCGAGGTGGGAATCGAACCCACACTCCAAAGGAACTGGATTTTGAATCCAGCGTATTTGATGGTAAATTTAGCTAAATATACTTATAATCAACTGATTAATAAATATTTAATATTAATTGATTTCATTTAATATGATTTAAAATCAATAAATGTTGTACCTATGTTGTACCAAAATTGATTATCTTTATAATCTAAAATTCAATGGTATGGCCTCAAATGCAAAAGTAGTTATAAGAAAGAAACCAAATAAAGAAGGGCTTTATCCTTTGGCAATCCGCATAACCAAGAACCGTCGCTCAACATATCACTATGTTGGTCATTACATAGATTTAAAAGATTGGGATGAGAAGAACTTACGTGTTAGGAAATCCCATACTAATGCTAACAGATTAAATAATTTGATTTCCACCAAGCTATTAGAGGCCAATAAAACACTAATAGATTTACAGTCAGATAAAAAAGATTTCTCTGCAAATCAAATAAAAGAAGCACTCTATTCAGAGTCAAAATCGAGTACTTTTTATGAAGTTGCAAGAGATTTTCTTTCCGAACTTGAATCCAATAAAAAGCTCTCTCAACTGTCTACCGATAAGGCTCGTGTTAACCACGTAATAAACTTTAATAAGTCAAAGCAGTTGACCTTTCAAGAAATAGACGAAGCCTTTTTGAGAAAATTTAAGATTTATTTGAAAAAATTAAATCTCTCTGAAAGGTCGATAGTTAATAATCTTGTTGTTATAAGAACAATATACAACAGAGCGATAAAAATGGGTGTTGTTGATAGAAAATTTTATCCATTTGGCTCAGGTAAGATTAGGATAAAATTCCCTGAAACTGAAAAAATAGGATTGACCAAGAAAGAAATAAAGTCGTTTGAATCTGCTAAAAATCTTACTGAAAATGAAACTCACGCACGAAACGTATGGTTATTCAGTTTCTATTTTGCAGGTATCAGAGCTGCCGATTTGCTGAAAATTAGATGGTCAGATATTTATGATGATAGACTTCACTACCGTATGAATAAAAATTCCAAATTACTATCTCTCAAAATACCAGAAAAAGTCTTCCCTATATTGGAATATTACAAATCTGAAAAACGGGACAATGACGATTTCGTTTTTCCCGAAATGAAAAAGGCAGATTTAAAAGATGCGAAAGATGTCTATGCCAAGACCAAAACGGCTACTAAAAAGTTCAATAAATATTTGGTTGGGGTCGCCAAGAAAGCAAAAATTACCAAAAAGGTAACTATGCATATAGCTCGACACAGCTTTGGCCATATCTCAGAAGACAAAATTCCTATTAAAATGCTTCAAAAACTTTACAGGCATTCATCCGTTACTACTACAATAAAATATCAAGCCAATTTCATCCATAAAGATGCAGATGATGCTTTGGACAGCGTTGTCAATTTTTAGGCAAATTGTTTACCAGCTGTGAACATCTTAAATAGAAATTTTAACATTTTAGAACTTCATTCTTCTACCTTTACAAGCTAAACTTTTTGCGTATGGTTTTAAAGGTCAAATGGATAGATTTTAAAAATAAAATTGAAGAACAGAAAGCTAAAGGCGAAGCTCTGGTCGAAAAATATAGGTCTTCAAGAACTGAAAATGATTTAGAAAGCCTAAAGGAAGAAAAGCAACGTTGGGAAAATGAGGTCATAGACTATGTAAAAACTTCCTTTGAACCTGAACATACAAACTTTAGATATGAATTCAAAGCCCAAAGAGGTTATAATACTGGCTTGAAATTAGGTATTGACCAAAGGATTAAAAACATAATTCAAGACCTAAAAGATGAAATCAATGGTCTTGACTACTACTTGAAAATGCTATTCATTTCCGATGCAATAATAAGAGCTGAAGAAATTAATTTAGAAGAACGCAAGAATCTTGACACCGAAGGTAGGCTCGACCTCATTCTTAGCAAACTCTATGAGCTTTATGATGACAGATTATATCATTCTATCAAATGGATTCTGGAAGGCAATGGTATAAAGTTGAACAATCACGGCGAAGATTGGGATTATGCCAAAATGCTTGAAAACAGAAATCTTATTGATACTATTACTACAAAAGATACAGGCGCCAGACTTACGCTGGAAGGAAAGTATGCAATAGAACAGTCAAGAAAAGCGCAAGTTACAGACTACACGAAAATTAGTAGTTCTGATGAAGAGTTAAAAGCACTTATTGAGGGTGTTCTAAAAGAAGTCGAAAAATTGGGAATTGGCCAGCAAATCATTTTTGATGAATTTGATGAGCTACGAGATGATATTCCCAAGCTAAGTAAGAAATCTTTCGGGCAATTGTTAAAGTCAAAACTCGGGGATTTAATTGCTGCAAGGGCTTTAAACAAAACACTTGCCAGCGAGATATTCAAGCAATTTACCGACCAAATATTGCCATTCTAATTTATGAAAATACTGGCGAGACTCAAAAAAACAATTAGGACTTTCATTCAAAAAGAACCACCGCCTGAATACGAGGTTACACAATTTGTTATTTCAGATAGACAACCTATTACAGGTGCATCAAAAATTTCATTTTTTGTGAATAATCCTCAGCCTGGTGCAAGCGTGACCAGAACCTTTGAAAATGAAGACGATGTTATTAATTGGTTGATGAGCAATGCCGACTTTAAACATATACTTTTCAAAAATCTATTTTCATCATCCTCTGTCATCCATCATTGTGGCGTGAAAGAACCAATAACAGAACCTAAAAAGAAACCTGGCGACATTGACATCCTTCTTTACAAAGAAGGCAATGAAAGCAATGCAGTTGGCATAGAATGTAAAATAGTAAAATCAGAATCCTTAGAAAATCAACCGCCAAAAATCAACAAGATTACAAGCGTTCAGAAAAAAGGGACAAAGCAAGCAGATGGTTACATAAACATAGGTTTTAGTAGGGTCTTTCTTATGGTCATATTGCTGGACGATGGCAGACACTATAAAAATCCAAATTTCGTCTTTAGAACAACACCAACTGAAGAATTGAAAGAACTGTATGATTTCGACTGGAACACAAAAATGAATACGGAAGTTGGAATAATCTATGCCTATGTCAATCAACTTACATCAAACCATATTAACCAGACGAAAGGTCTGGGTTTAAGGATTGAACGAGAAGCCAAAGAAAGAATTCAATGTGATGGTTTAACTGAGAAAATTAAAAATCTTAATTACTAAGTATTAGTTGAAGAAAGTAGGAATTTGCAGAATCTGCGGTAAGTATGCAAAATTGACGTTCGAGCACGTTCCGCCACAAAGTGCCTTCAATTCTAACCCTGTATTCTTTCAAAAGTCCGTCCATCTTCACGACAAAAAAAGTTTTCTATACGGTAAAAAAATTCGAAGTAATCAAGGTGCAGGTGGATATTACTTATGCAAATCTTGTAACAATCTCACAGGTAGTTACTATGGGGACAGCTACAAGAAATTCGCCTATATGGGAATGATGGCGCTGACACATAGAATTTTGGCATCAAAAGATATTACTTTTGAATATGCCTTACAGCCACTAAACATTCTCAAACAGATTTTAGCAATGTTTATGGCGATAGATACAAGCGACCAACTTTTAAATTTAGAAGGGCTTGCGGATTTTATTTTGGATAAGGATTCAAGGGCGCTTCCAGATAGCTTGAGAGTATTTGTTTACCACACCATTACAAAACAAGTTAGAAATGGCTGGGGAATGGCAAGAACCGAAAAAGGGTTTCATCATCTTGGTGAAATTACCTTCCCACCATTTGGTGTTGTTTATGCTTTAGATTCTGAACCCACACGAAACGATTTTTACGAAATAACAGATTTCAAAAATTTTAATTTTAATCAAACCGTTCAAGCGAGATTATCAATTCCTTTTCTTACACCTAAAACATATATTCCTGGACTGTACAATTAAATATTTAAGATATGGCAAAAAACGAACCCATCAAACAACACTACATACCACGTTCCTACCTAAAAAATTTTGGTGTCGAAGCCAAAAAGGGCAACTATTTAGTAGATGCTTATAGACTTGAAGACGATTTGCTACTTGAAAAGATTAGCACGAAAAGTATCTGTTTCAAAAAAAATCTTTACACAATTCCGAATGCTGAAGTTGATAGGAAATACGATTTAGAACACCATTACGCCGAACACGTAGATTCAGAATTTCCCAAAATATATAGACTACTTGTTGATGAAAGTGTGAAAATATTGACCCCTGAGCAAAAGAAACAGGTATTATACGTATGTCTATCTCTTTACTTTAGAACACCAAGATTTCTTAATCATCAAAATGCCTTTACTGACCAAATTTTAGATAGAATGCTACTGTATGCAGACGAAAATGGCGAGGTGAAATTTACGTTTGAAGAAGAAAGACACGAGTTCAATATAAAGGATATAGATAAAGTTAGACAAGAATTTAAAGAGCGAAACAGGATTAAATTCTTGGTGCAGCACTTAGAGAAATGGAAAGAGTTTGTGGACTTTAAATATGATTGCACGATAAATGTCCATCGAATTAATGATAAAGATGCACCATTGATTACCTGCGATAATCCAGTATCTATACGTGGTATAAAATCAACGCGATTCGAAGGCCTTTTCAATCCTGACTCAGTAATAACTTTACCGTTAGATACTCAATATTATTTGGAAATCTTTCCGAACAGCATTGCTGATGGTCAAACTATAATTCATAGAATGGTTCACGATAGGGATTATGTGTTTACGACCAACGCTATCATTCAGAGTAATGCTGAGAAGTTGATAATTGGAAAGCCAGGAACAATAGAAAAACATTTCGAAATTCAATCAAGTTATGAAGAATCTGAAAATGGCGAACAATTTGTTGAAAAGGCAAAATTTAAGTTAGAGGAACTTCAAAAGTTTCATCAAATTTGTGAAAAGACGGGATTAACTTCGACTGAAACAATTGGTCAGCTTAAAAAGATGCTTAACCATAAATATTTCAAAGATGAAGACCAACTCATTAAGATGAAAAGGCTTTTAATTGCAACTGGACATTGGAAATAATTGTTGTCTATAAACTTAATGAGAAAATTAAATTTCTGTTAATCCCAATAAAAACTGTTAAATTTTTGTAATTTTGCAACGATGAAACAGGCTTTCCATAAAATATTATCCATTTCGATGGCCTTTGTAGTGATGTTCTCTACTATGTCATTTACTGTGGATATGCATTATTGTGGGGACAATTTGGTCGATTTCAGTTTATTCTCAAAAGCTGAAGGTTGCGGAATGGAAAAAGCGCAACCTACCAAAACTTGTGAGAATCCTAAAATGACTGAGAAATCTTGTTGTACTGACCAACAAATTGTAAAGGAAGGCAAAGACGACCTTAAAATATCTTTTGACACACTTTCTTTCGAGCAGCAAACGTTCGTCGCTGCTTTTACCTATTCTTATATAAACTTATTTGAAGTAACCGAATCTGAAGAAGTTCCTTTCAACGATTACCCGCGACCCTTTGTCAAACGGGATGTGCAAGTGCTGCACCAGACTTTCTTAATTTGATTTATTAGATTTTCAGAATGAAGCCCAACAGCTACGCTGTCGTGGGCTAAAACTCGTGTTTGCCATATTCTGCAACACGTAATTCCAATTATCTAATAATCAAATGCTATGCTAAATAAGAGCATTAAATTTCTCATAGAAAACAAACTTGTTGCCGTTCTACTACTCGCCCTATTTGTGGGTTGGGGCATCGTCAACGCACCCTTTAATTGGGAAACAGGCTTTTTGCCCACAGACCCAGTTGCCGTTGATGCCATACCTGATATTGGCGAGAACCAACAAATTGTTTTTACCAAGTGGCAAGGTCGCTCGCCACAGGATATTGAAGACCAAATCACATATCCGCTTACCACTTCCCTTCTTGGTATTCCAGGCGTAAAAACTATTCGTAGTTCTTCGATGTTTGGATTTTCCAGCATCTACATCATTTTTGAAGAAGACATCGAGTTCTATTGGTCGCGCAGTCGCATACTGGAAAAACTGAACTCACTTCCTGCAAACCTTTTGCCCGATGGTGTCAATCCATCTCTTGGGCCAGATGCCACAGGTCTGGGACAGATTTTTTGGTACACGCTGGAAGGTCGTGATAAAGACGGCAACGTAACTGGCGGATGGGATTTACAGGAATTGCGTAGCATACAGGATTACTATGTGAAATATGGATTGTCATCGGCAAGTGGTGTTTCTGAAGTAGCTTCCATTGGTGGCTATGTTCAGGAATACCAAGTGGACATTGACCCAGAAAAAATGCGCCAGTACAATGTGAGTATGGGCGATGTGGTTAAAGCCGTCAAACAGAGCAATCAAGATATAGGGGCACAGACTCTCGAAATCAATCAAGCCGAATACCTCGTACGCGGATTGGGTTACGTCAAGTCCATAGCAGATATTGAAAATGCAGTTGTAGATTCTGAAAATTTCACTTCCATCCGCATCAAAGATGTGGCTAACGTCCATTTGGGGCCTGCTACCAGACGTGGTATTCTCGATAAGGAAGGGGCCGAAGTCGTAGGTGGTGTCGTAGTCGCTCGCTACGGTGCAAATCCGTTGGAAGTTATCAATAATGTCAAGGCGCAAATTGCCGAAATAAGCTCTGGACTTCCCACAAAAACTTTATCAGATGGTCGCATTTCGCAAGTTACCATTGTACCATTTTATGACCGGACAGAACTCATACAAGAAACGCTGGGAACGCTCAATGAAGCACTCACTTTGGAAATCCTAATTACCATTTTGGTCATTATTATAATGGTTTTCAATCTGCGTGCATCCATCCTTATTTCAGGGTTGTTACCCGTAGCCGTTTTGATGGTTTTCATCACGATGAAGCTCTTTAATGTAGATGCAAATATCGTCGCACTTTCAGGTATTGCCATTGCCATCGGTACAATGGTGGACGTGGGCGTGATACTCGCCGAAAATATGATACGGCACTTGGAAGATGAAAAGTTACGCCTTAATGAAAACGGTAAAGAATACACCACAAACGAAATCATCTACAACGCAACTGCCGAAGTTTCCGGCGCTATCCTTACGGCAGTTTTAACGACCATAATCAGTTTCCTACCAGTATTCACAATGATAGGTGCTGAAGGTAAACTATTCCGCCCGCTCGCCTTTACTAAAACAATGGCACTCACGGCATCGCTCATTATTGCGCTGTTTCTCATTCCACCCATTGCGGCATTCCTTTTCCGTAAGACGAATTTGCGTGAACGGACACAGTACGTCATCAATGGCGCACTTGTTTTATTGGGAATTCTCGCCATCGTTTACGGCTTTTGGTTAGGACTAATTCTAATCGCCTTTGCCATCACATCATTTTTAAAGATGCGCGGTACGCTTTCGCAAAAGCGCAAAAACCTGCTTGACATCATCATTTCATCTATTGCTATCGTAGTTTTATTAGCAGAATACTGGCGACCATTAGGCTTTGACCGAAGCATTGTTATGAACCTGATATTTGTTTCCATCATCTGTTTTGGACTGCTCGGTGTGTTCTCGATTTTTAGGATATACTATGCGCGTATTTTGCGATGGGCACTTCAGAACCGATATCTGTTCTTAATCATTCCGGCTACGGTGCTCACGTTGGGCATCATCATTATGCGCAACACAGGTAAGGAATTTATGCCAGCACTCAATGAAGGTTCATTCTTATTGATGCCCACATCCTTACCGCACGCAGGCGTTGAAGAAAACAAACGTGTATTGCAACAGCTGGATATGGCGGTGGCAAGCATCCCAGAGATTGAAACTGTGGTGGGAAAAGCTGGAAGAACGGAAAGCGCACTCGACCCAGCACCACTTTCAATGTATGAGAATGTCATTCAGTATAAATCTGAATATATGCGCAATGCATCTGGCCAACGACAACGCTATAAAGTCAATGATGATGGATTGTTTGTACTGAAGAACGACAAATTCATTATCAATCCGAACAACGAGATAGATGAAGATGCCAACTATGACGAAATATCGCTAAAAACTACTGCCACACGCGAAGACTTGATTGAAGATGAAGATGGCGAGTACTACCGAAATTGGCGACCAGACATCGAGAGTCCAGATGATATTTGGAACGAGATAGTTCGAGTAACCAAACTACCAGGCGTGACATCTGCACCCAAGTTGCAACCCATCGAAACACGTTTGGTAATGCTACAAACGGGAATGCGTGCGCCTATGGGCATCAAGGTAAAAGGTCCGGATTTAAAGTCCATAGAAAATTTTGGACTGCAACTGGAAGACATCTTGAAACAAGCCGAAGGCGTTAAAGAACAAGCTGTCTTTGCAGACCGTATCGTGGGCAAACCCTACTTGCTCATCGATATTAAGCGAGACCAATTGGCTCGATATGGGGTGTCCATAATGGACGTGCAGGAAATCCTTCAAGTGGCCGTGGGCGGTATGCCACTAACGCAAACCGTGGAAGGTCGTGAGCGTTATGCCGTTCGGGTTCGCTATCCACGAGAATTGCGGGCAAATCCAGACGACTTGCATAATATCTATGTTCCTGTTGAAAAAGGAAGTCCCGTACCGCTGGGCGAATTGGTTGAAATTCGATACGAGCAAGGACCACAGGTCATTAAGAGTGAAGATACTTTTCTAATTGGCTATGTGCTGTTTGATAAACTCGATGGCTTTGCCGAAGTAGATGTGGTGGAAAATGCCCAAGCCTTAATTCAAGAAAATATTGATAACGGTTCGCTGGTCGTACCACAAGGCGTGAGCTATCGCTTTACGGGAACCTATGAAAATCAGTTACGAGCAGAAAAAACGCTATCGGTTGTCGTACCGCTTTGTTTGCTGGTTATTTTCTTGATTTTGTATTTCCAATTCAGGTCGGTTTCCACATCGCTTATGGTGTTTACCGCAATCGCCGTGGCCTTTGCTGGTGGCTTTATAATGATATGGCTATACGGACAAGATTGGTTTTTCAACTTCGGCTTTTTCGGCGAAAATCTGCGGGATTTGTTCAATATGAAAACTATCAATTTAAGTGTGGCCGTTTGGGTAGGTTTTATTGCCCTTTTCGGGATCGCAACGGATGATGGTGTAGTAATGGCCACCTATTTAGACCAATCTTTTAAAAGCAACGAACCAGACAATAAAAAGGGCATTCGTCTCGCAACTTTGGAAGCCGCAGGTAAACGTATTCGTCCGTGTTTGATGACTACTGTAACTACGGTGTTGGCATTACTTCCTGTACTCACATCCACAGGCAAGGGAAGCGATATAATGATACCGATGGCGATACCCATTTTTGGCGGAATGATAATCGACGTTACGTCCTATTTTCTACTGCCAGTCCTATACAGTTGGAAAAAGGAATACCAACTTAAAAAAGCAAACAGATGAAAAAATTAAAATATATACTCGTGTTTTTGTTTGTTTCCGCTGAAGTTCATACTGAGCGAAGACGAAGTGCGAAAGCCCGCCTGAACGCCTTGGTGATTTTAGCGTTGCTTCTTGTCGGAATCGGCGGGCAGGCGCAACAACTACAATCCTACATCCAAGAAGCTGAAGCGAACAATCCAGAAATTCAAGCTTTTGAACTGCGCTATAATATCGCCGAAGAAAAGGTAAACGAAGCCAACTGGATTCCCAATACCGAAGTAAGTGCTGGCTACTTTGTGAGCGAGCCTGAAACCAGAGTTGGCGCACAACGTGCACGAATAGGTATCAAGCAAATGTTGCCGTGGTTCGGCACCATTACCGCTCGTGAAAATTATGCCACCGCAATGGCAGATGCCGAATATGTGGACATCACGATTGCAAAGCGCAAGCTCGCACTTTCGGTCGCACAATCCTATTATAGCCTGTATTCTATACGTGCCAAGCAAGCTGTGCTGGATGAAAATATACAGCTTCTGGAAACCTACGAGCAACTTGCACTCACATCTGTAGAAGTGGGCAAAGCGAGTGCCGTAGATGTATTGCGACTTCAGATTAGACAAAATGAATTACAACAACAAAAGGAAGTGCTGGAAGAAGAATTTACAGCAGAACAAACGGCTTTCAACAATTTGCTCAACCGCGAATCAATGATGACGGTTGACGTTGTTCCAGAAATGGAAATTCCGCAGGAAGACCCTTTTTATGACAATGAAGCGCTTGCACTCAACCCTGAACTGCTCAAATATGACAAACTTTATGAATCGGTGGCACAATCTGAACTGCTCAACCAGCGTGAGAGTTTGCCTATGATTGGTTTTGGCGTGGATTATTTGCCCGTAACGGAACGTAGCGATGTCAACTTCAGCGATAATGGGAAAGATGTGTTGATGCCTATGGTTTCGGTTTCAATCCCCATTTAATTATCACTATTTAAAAGCGCCAGAAAGTACCGAATTTGACGAAGACAGACCTACACGTGAGATGCTATTTAACCTAACTGGTAATATGAACCGATATGTATGGTCAATAAACGGAGTACCACTTTCAGAAACCGATAAAATAAAAATCAATCAGGGAGAAGTTGTACGAATAACGCTTAACAATATGACAATGATGCACCATCCAATGCACTTGCACGGACATTATTTTAGGGTGATTAATGAAAATGGAGAGCGTTCACCATTAAAGCACACGGTTAACGTACCACCGATGCAAAAAGTGGTCATCGAATTTTATAACGAAGAATATGGCGATTGGTTTTTTCATTGTCACGTATTATACCATATGCTGGGTGGTATGGCAAGAATATTTAGCTATGATACACCACGAGATGAAAGGATGAAACCTTATCCAGTACAAAACCTAATTGATGAGACAGACCATTACTATTCGTGGGGATTGGCTCGTGCTGGTTCAAACTTTAATGAACTCTTTTTAACGTCAAGCAATATCAGAAATGAATTTAGTTTACGAGCCGAATTTGATTATAGCCAAAATGCCGAGATAGAAGTGAACTACAATCGATACCTCAATGATTGGGTACGGGTGTATGCAGGAGTAAACACCGAAACTTCAACACCAGATTCTTATGACACATTTAATACTGTAGGATTAGTTGGGGTTAAATATTTTACGCCTTACAGGTTTAATGTAGATGTGAGTATGGACCACCAACTACGCCCAAGAATACGCTTGGACAGAGAACTATTGATTTTTCCAAGAATATTTTTAGAAGGAGAGTATGAGTACAGAGCAGATTTTGGTTGGGTCAATAATTTGGATAACAATTTATCTTTTGAAAGTGAAACCCAATGGCTGGTTGGACTTTCATATATCATTTCTCGTAATTTTTCAATACAAGGAAACTACAATAATAAATATGGCTGGGGTGGCGGTCTTTTAGCCCGATTTTAATAATTAACAATTTAAAATAAACAAGATGAAAACAGTAAAAAGAACAATAGGTATAATGGCACTTGCTGCCACAATGGTACTAACGGTTTCCTGTAAAGATGGAAACAAAAATGAATCTACTGCACCTATGAGCAGCGAGATGCACCAAGAGTCTATGGATGACAAAAAGGATATGGCGATGAATGACAACCAAGATGCAAAAGCAGAAGCAATCCTGAAGGATTATTTCAATTTAAAAGATGCGCTTGTAGGCGATGATAATGGCAAGGCGAAAGAATTGGGAAATACATTGGCTCAATCTCTTAAATCTTTTGATGCCTCAAACTATTCCGATAATGAAAAATCAGAATTAAATGACATTATCGAAGATGCCACAGAACACGCAGAACACATTTCAGAAAGTGACATCAAGCATCAGCGTGAACATTTTAAGATATTAAGTAAGGATGTAACCGATATGGTGGCAATTACTGGTACAAAGACTAAACTTTACGAGCAATTTTGCCCTATGTACGATGGTGGTACAGCGTGGTTGAGCAAAGAAGAAAATGTATTGAATCCCTATTATGGAAGTTCAATGTTGAGATGTGGTAAAGTACAGCGAGAAATCAACTAATTGAAGTATTTAAAAATCATAGCGTGGCTTTCACTTGTGGCATTGGTAGTGATCCAGCTCTTTCCAGTAACCTTGAACGAGAGCGATACTGTACCACAAAATGATTTTATGATAGTAAATCAAGTACCTGCAACGATTAAAAATCAGTTGCAGGTTTCTTGCTATGATTGCCATAGCAACAATACAGAGTATCCGTGGTACAGCAAGATACAGCCTGCCGCTTGGTATCTGGAGGACCACATACAGGAGGGAAAGGATGAACTTAATTTTAATGAATGGGACACCTATTCCAGCCGAAGGAAAAACAGCAAGTTGCGTTCTATTATAAAACAAATAGAAAGCGGCGAAATGCCGATGGATAGTTACGAGCTCATTCACGGTGATGCGCGAATGGACAGTACCGCAGTAAAAGAAATTATAGGCTATATGGATAGCTTAAGAGAAGATTAAGTCCTGATACGGGAAAAGTAATTTTCATTGATGGTTGGTTAGAACCTTTCTCGTATCAGGCACAAATACAGTAATTATAAAAATGGAACTAGAAAAAATAGACTCATTTTACAAGCAGCTTTTTCGCAAAGCTGGACTTACAATAGCTGTAATTCTGGTAGTTGCATTTGTAGATATAGGTCTTATTTCTAACATTGAGTATAATTGGAATGTATGGATGGTATTTATGCTTACTGTTGTAAAAATATTCTTCATTGTGCATCTTTCTTTCAGCCAACTTGTAAAAATTATAAGTCAAAGCCATTTACTTAGTCACGTACTTGTTCTATTTACCTTATTAATAGGTTTAATCATCTTTTCTTTTGCAAGCGACTTCGCAGCATTACACCTCATAGATGACAATAATTTTAAGAGCAACTATGATATAAATAGTTCTATCTGGACGGTGTTCTTTGAGTATTTCTACTTGAGTATTATAACATTTTCATCTGTTGGATACGGAGATATAGTTCCAGTTTCTATAGTGGCTAAATCGACAGTGATTTTGGAAGTGGGATTGCGATTCTTTGTGCTTATCTTTGGAATCGCAAATGTTAATCAGATTAAAATAAATCAAGAATGAAACACACATATCAAATACAAGGAATGTCTTGTAAAGGTTGTCTGAGAACGGTAAAAAGTGCGTTATCAGATGTTGTAGGAGTTACAGACGTAGCTATTAATTTTGAAAATCAAACGGCTACCATTGAGATGGAGCAACACATTGAAATTGAAGAATTTGAAAATGCGGTCCAAGAGAGAAAGGCTAAATATCATATACATCCAATCAAACCTGATGGAATCAAAACGCGCACTTATCCCATAAATGGTATGACGTGTAATGGTTGCAGAGCACACGTAGAAAAGACTTTATCACAAGTTGACGGTGTCTTAGATGTTACCGTCGATTTAGAAAAAGCTGAAGCCTTCATAGATATGAAAAGTATCATTCCGTATGAAACTTTTCAGGAGGTTTTAAAAAACGATGGAGATACCTACACTATTTATAAAGCTGGACAACGTCACACTACCGAAGTCGAAAAACAAAAACCACAACCCAAAGGCAAAGGAACGGGAACGTTCTATTGTCCGATGCATTGCGAGGGCGATAAAACCTATGACCAACCAGGCGACTGTCCTGTTTGCGGAATGGATTTGGTTGAAGAAGTTAACCTAACGGTTACTTCCGACACCCAATATACCTGTCCGATGCATCCCGAAATTATTAAGGATGAACCGGGAAGCTGTCCAATTTGTGGGATGGATTTAGTTCCTATGGAACCCGATTTATCCGCAGAAGAAAAGACCTATAAAAAACTGCTTAAAAAGTTCTGGATAGCGGTCGCTTTTACCTTGCCCATTTTTATCATTGCAATGTCCGAAATGCTGCCCAACAACCCCTTATATGATGTTTTAGAATTAAAATATTGGAACTGGATTCAATTTGCGCTTTCTATTCCTGTGGTATTCTACGCTACTTGGATGTTCTTTGAACGTGCCTACCGCAGTATAAAGACGTGGAACTTAAATATGTTTACGCTTATCGGTATCGGTGCTGGCGTTGCTTGGCTCTTCAGCGTGTTCGGGATGCTCGTACCCGATTTTTTCCCTGACCAATTCAAGACCGAAGCCGGTACGGTTCACGTCTATTTTGAGGCTGCTACGGTGATTCTAACTTTGGTTCTACTTGGTCAAGTCCTCGAAGCTCGTGCGCATAGCAAGACCAATTCCGCAGTCAAGGAACTTTTAAAATTGGCACCTAACAAGGCTATAAAGGTAGTTGATGGGGAAGAACAGGAAGTGGCCATCGATGAAATTGAATTGGGCGATATCCTACGTGTGAAGCCGGGCGATAAGATTCCTGTGGATGGCGTTATTACCGAAGGCGAAACTTCCATCGATGAATCGATGATTACAGGCGAACCCATTCCTGTAAACAAATCAGTAGATGATAAAGTAAGTAGCGGAACTATCAACGGCAATCAGTCCTTCTTGATGAAAGCTGAAAAGGTTGGGTCTGACACCCTGTTATCACAGATTATACAGATGGTCAATGATGCCAGTCGAAGCCGTGCACCCATCCAAAAGTTGGCCGATACCGTTTCGGGATATTTCGTGCCAATCGTGGTCATCATCGCTGCCGTGACCTTCGGCGTTTGGGCGATTTGGGGCCCAGAGCCAGCCTATGTTTATGCTTTGGTCAATGCGATTGCCGTATTAATTATCGCCTGTCCGTGTGCTTTGGGGCTTGCGACACCAATGTCTGTAATGGTCGGTGTTGGTAAAGGAGCGCAGAATGGGGTGCTTATCAAAAATGCCGAAGCCCTTGAAAAAATGGATAAGGTAGATACTCTCATTGTCGATAAGACCGGAACGATAACTGAAGGAAAACCTACAGTTGAGAAAGTGGGTTCTTTTGACAAGGGGTTTACCGAAAATGAAGTGCTGCAATATATCGTTTCCTTGAACAGCCAAAGTGAACATCCGCTGGCGGAAGCCACCGTAAAATATGGAAAAGAACAAAACGCAGAGTTTTTAAAAGCAGATGGATTTAACGCAGTTACTGGAAAAGGCGTTGAAGGTAAAGTGAACAATAAAGAAGTGGCTTTAGGTAACGTCAAAATGATGGAACAGGCAAATGCCACACTTACCGAAGCTATGGAAGAAGAGGCACAATCCTACCAAAAACAAGGGAAAACGGTTTCCTATCTCGCTGTTGAAGGTCAAGTTGCCGGCTACGTCGTTATCGGCGACAAAATCAAGGAAACGAGTGCAAAAGCTATCAAGGATTTGCAGAATAAGGGAATTGCGGTCATTATGCTTACTGGTGATAATCACGACACCGCCCAAGCTGTCGCAGATGAGCTTAACCTTGCGGATTTTCAAGCAAGTATGCTACCAGAAAACAAATTGCAGGAAGTCGAGAAATTACAAGTGCAAGGCAAGGTGGTTGCAATGGCAGGCGATGGTATCAATGATGCACCTGCACTCGCTAAAAGTGATGTAGGTATCGCAATGGGAACAGGTACGGATGTTGCCATTGAAAGTGCAGCCATTACCTTGGTGAAAGGCGATTTACACGGTATCGTAAAGGCAAGAAATCTAAGTGATGCAGTAATGCGCAATATCAAACAAAACCTCTTTTTTGCAATGATTTATAACACGCTGGGTATCCCTATTGCAGCAGGACTACTGTATCCGTTTTTTGGAATACTCTTATCGCCAATGATTGCGGCTTTGGCGATGAGCTTTAGTTCTGTATCGGTTATCGCCAACGCCCTCAGATTAAGAACAAAATCAATTCAATAATTAATTATAAAACCAAAAATTATGAAATCAAACGAACACAAAAATTCAGGAAAATCCAAAAATCATTACACACGTTTTGTAGCGATGCTCGCTTGCTCTTTTGTAGCAATGTATATTACAATGTATTTAAATACCTATGAATGGGACCACGTTTGGTTTAGTCTAACGAGATTTTATATGGTCTGCCTTGGTATCGCAGCTATGGCCATCATTATGTTTGTAGCAATGCGTGGAATGTATCAAAATAAAAAGAAGAATATCGCCATAGTTTTGGGAAGTATCGTTCTCTTTGTAGGTGCATTAGGACTCGTACGTGACCAAAAGTCAACCGTAGGCGATGTACTTTGGATGAAAGCAATGATACCACACCATTCCATCGCCATTTTAACAAGTGAACGAGCAGATATTGAAGACCCAGAAGTTAAGAAACTGGCTGAAGAAATCATTAAAGCGCAACGTAGGGAAATTGCTGAAATGAAAGCAATGATTGAGCGTTTAGAAAACGAGTAAAACAAAGTGGATAAATCAATATTCAAAATATCAAAAATGGATTGTCCTTCTGAGGAATCTATGATTCGAATGAAGTTGGATTCAGTTGGTCATATTTTAAAATTGGATTTCGATATTCCAAACAGAAAACTAACGGTTTTACATAATGGCAACTTGGAAGAAATTCAGAAAGCCATTGCAGACCTAAAGTTTAATGAAGAATTGATTTCTTCAGAACCAACCGATGAAGTAATTGCGGAAGAAGCAAGCAACCAGAGTAGGTTACTATGGTCAGTTTTGATTATCAATTTTATTTTTTTTGTCATTGAAATGACTACAGGATTGATTTCAAAATCAATGGGCCTCGTTGCAGACAGTCTTGATATGCTGGCAGATTCATTTGTATATGGTTTAAGTCTTTTTGCAGTAGGCGGTTCCCAACTACTTAAAAAAAGAATAGCGACAACTGCCGGTTATTTTCAGATACTTCTTGCGGTTATAGGAATTGTAGAAATAGTGAGAAGGTTTATAAATCCAACAGAAGTTCCGGATTTTAAAACAATGATTATAGTCTCAATATTGGCACTATTGGCCAACGGGCTATGTCTATTTCTTCTTCAAAAATCTAAAAGTAAAGAAGCCCATATGCAGGCCAGTATGATTTTCACATCAAATGATGTCATTATTAATTCTGGGGTTATTCTTGCTGGGCTTTTGGTACTATGGACTGGCTCACGATTGCCTGATTTGATTGTAGGCGCAATCGTTTTTATAGTAGTTGTCCGTGGCGCTCTTAATATTTTGAAATTAGGAAAATAAAATTATGAATATGAAAAAGAACATTTTATATATAGCAATAGTCGTTATCATAGGTTTGGGCGCTGGCTGGCTCATTTTTGGAAATAGCTCAGACAATGCAGCAAATAAGGATACGTCTGATATGTCCGACCACGACCACTCTGGCGAGAGCGCAGAACAGATGTGGACGTGCTCTATGCACCCACAGATAATGCAATCCGAAGCTGGCGATTGTCCTATATGTGGAATGGACTTAATCCCTGCTGAAGCTGGTGCTGAAGGTCTCGCAGCAAACGAGATAAAAATGACCGAAAATGCTATGGCATTAGCAAATATTCAAACCACTATCGTGGGCGATGCAGAAGCCAGCGATGATGATGGGATGATATCCCTTTCTGGAAAAATAGCTGCTAATGAAGAAAACAATACTGTGCAAGCCAGCTATTTCAAAGGAAGAATAGAAAGACTCAACGTCAACTATGAAGGTCAACAAGTAAATCGTGGTCAGCTGCTCGCAACCATTTACGCACCAGACCTTGTAGCGGCACAACAGGAATTGATTACCGCAGCATCGTTGAAAGAATCGCAACCCGCTTTGTATAAAGCAGTTCGCAATAAACTCAAAAACTGGAAACTTTCAGATACACAAATCAATGCTATTGAAGAAAGTGGAACGGTACGAGAGAATTTCCCGATTTATGCAACGGTTTCCGGAACGGTTTCAGAAGTAATGGCAGCACAAGGCGATTATGTAAATCAAGGACAGCCTATTGTGAAGTTGAGCAACCTCAATTCGGTTTGGGCAGAATTTGATGCCTATGAAAATCAAATAGCGCTATTCAACGTTAGGCAAAAAATCAACATCACGACCAATGCCTATCCAAATAAAGAATTTGAGGGAACAATTTCATTTATTGACCCAATTTTAAATAATGCTACAAGAACGGTAACGGTACGTGCAACCCTTCAAAATAGAGACAACCTATTTAAACCAGGAATGTTTGTTACAGGTAAGGTTAAAGGCGCAACACAAACTATGGAAAACACCCTTACCGTGCCTGCAAGTGCTGTGTTATGGACGGGCGAGCGCTCATTGGTATATGTGAAAACCAATCCTAACGAGCCTGTATTTGAAATGCACGAAGTAACCTTGGGCAATCGCTCTGGCGAAACTTACCAAGTATCTTCCGGATTAAATAATGGCGATGAAATAGTAACCAATGGAACGTTCACGGTAGATGCAGCAGCACAATTACAGGGTAAAAAATCAATGATGAATCAGCAAATGATGCAGGACGAATCAGCAATGATCGGCGATATGGAAATGAGTTTCAGCGATGCGTTTAGTTCTGATTTCGACAAAGCATTACCATCATATCTCAAAATGAAAGATGCCCTTGTAGCAAGCGATGCAAGTCAAGTTTCCGCTTTCGCGAAAGCGACATCAGAAAAATTAAAAGCAATATCGACTGATGATTTAGGTACGATGGAAAAACAACATTTAACCAAAAGTATTGAGATGCTGGATGCCATTGCAAACAATGACATTCTGGAAAACCAGCGCGCTCACTTCGTCATTCTAAACGAGAATATCGTGCCTATTGCAATGAGCATAGAAAACTCGAC
Source organism: Croceitalea sp. MTPC6 (assembly GCF_036985525.1). Classification (NCBI taxonomy): domain Bacteria; kingdom Pseudomonadati; phylum Bacteroidota; class Flavobacteriia; order Flavobacteriales; family Flavobacteriaceae; genus Croceitalea; species Croceitalea sp. MTPC6. The sequence goes on along the minus strand of NZ_BTGR01000008.1, from coordinate 1,166 downwards.
AAATTATTACATTCAGAAATGCCCTATGGCAAATAACAATAAAGGTGCGGTATGGTTAAGTATGGAAGAAGAAATAAGAAATCCATACTATGGCGATGCAATGTTGACTTGCGGAAGTGTGATTGATTCGTTGTAAAAATCATTTGCAACACAGTTGCACCAAAATATTTTTATCTTTGCATTGTGAAAGTTGTAGCAATCATTTTATCGTTTTATTTCTTGGCACTCAATGTAGTGCCTTGTAGCGATGCGACAAATAGTGCCGATGACACCCAAGTTGTTACGGTAATAGATATTGATGGCGACCACGACCAAGACTGTGAGTTATGCTCGCCTTTTTGCCAATGTCATTGCTGCCACGTTCACACGATAAATTTTGGGCTTGTTGCATTTCAACCGCTACAGCCTGCTATTCCACACGAATTCTTTGTCCATTTTGATGACCTCGGCAAAGATATTCCCCATTCCCTTTTTCAGCCCCCTCAGGCATAATTCAGTTTTAATAGGATAACTATATCCTGTTTTGACGTGTCCATCTATTGGATTCGTCAACATTGTGCATTGCATTTAATTCAATGTATAGAACCAAAATTTCAACTGAATTAACACCCTTATCTATGATTAATAGAATCATTGATTTTTCAATCAATAACAAATTTATAATCGGTCTGCTCACGCTGGCATTGATTGGTGCTGGTATATATAGTATGACCCAAGTGCCCATTGATGCCGTGCCGGATATTACTAATAACCAAGTACAGGTCATCACACAATCCCCTAATCTGGGAACGGAAGATATTGAGCAATTCGTAACCTATCCCGTCGAAGTTGCAATGAGCAACTTGCCCAATGTAAAGGAAATTCGTTCGGTGTCCCGCTTTGGCCTTTCCGTAGTAACCGTCGTTTTTGACGATGATATGGGTACCTATTTACCGCGTCAACTTGTTTCTGAAAAACTGACCGAAGTACGTGAACAAATCCCAGAGGGTTTTGGACAGCCAAGTATGGGGCCAATTTCAACAGGTTTGGGGGAAGTGTACCAATATACCTTAAAGGTAGAACCTGAATTTGAAGATAAATATTCATTATCCGATTTACGTACAATGCAAGATTGGATTGTGCAACGGCAAATGGCAATGGTGCCTGGTGTTGTAGAAATTAATGCC
>NZ_BTGR01000007.1:0-221224 GCF_036985525.1 Croceitalea sp. MTPC6 | reverse complement strand
GAAATTAAAAAAATAGCTCTCAAATAATTAAATGTTTCAAAAGAACTAATAAAGACAAACTCTTGGTAAAACAAAAAGAAATCTTTCATCTATGAAAAAAAAGAACCTTATAATTTTTGGAACACGACCAGAAGCCATTAAAATGGCTCCTTTAGTAAAAGAGTTTAAGAAATCTAGTGATTTTGAAACTAAGGTTTGTGTAACAGCACAACACCGCGAGATGCTAGACCAAGTACTCGATTTTTTTGAAATTACACCAGACTATGATTTAGATCTAATGAAACCTGGGCAAAATCTTTACGGACTAACAGCAGCGATTATAACAGAGCTGCAACCCGTATTAGAATCGTTTAAACCAGATTTTGTATATGTACATGGGGATACAACAACAACCATGGCTGCAGGTATCGCTGGATTCTATGCAGGAGCAAAAGTTTGCCATGTAGAAGCTGGCCTACGCACCTTTAACAAATATGCTCCTTTCCCTGAAGAAATTAATAGATCTATTACTGGCCGAATTGCGGACTACCACTTTGCCCCTACTACAACCTCTCAAGAAAATTTACTGAGAGAAAACGTAGCTAAATCATCTATTTTAATTACCGGAAATACTGTTATAGACGCACTTTTAGAGAGTTCTTCGAAAGTGCAAAACATGAAGGATAACGAAATAGAGGAGTTAAAGCGAACCTTAGATTTTGATAAAAAAATTGTGTTGGTTACTGGGCATAGACGTGAAAATCACGGACAAGGCTTTATTAACATTTGTAATGCTTTAAAAGAAATTGTTGCTAATAATCCAGATGTACAAATCGTATATCCTGTACACTTAAACCCAAAAGTACTAAAACCTGTACATGAAATTTTAGGAAATCTTTCTAATGTAAAACTAATTCAGCCTCTAGCCTATCCTGCTTTTGTTTGGTTAATGAATAAGTCAGAACTTATTATTACCGATAGTGGTGGTGTACAAGAAGAAGCACCTAGCTTAGGCAAGCCTGTATTGGTAATGAGAGATACTACGGAGCGACCAGAAGCAGTAGATGCAGGAACTGTTATTTTAGTAGGAACTGATACACAAAAAATAGTTAACGAGGCCAATAGCCTGCTAACTGATGTAGATAGATATAAATCCATGAGTAAATTACATAACCCGTATGGAGATGGAAACGCCTGTAAAAAAATAGTAGAATACATTAAAAAACTCTAAATAATGGAAAATCCAGAAGTAAATATTCTAGGACTAGGTTATATTGGTCTACCAACTGCCGCATTAATATCAAAAAACGGCACATATGTGCATGGAGTAGATATTAACCCAGATGTTGTAAAAACAATCAACGATGGAAAAATTCATATCGTAGAACCCGATTTAGGCGAAGCTGTTTCACACGCCGTTTCAAATGGATTTTTAAAGGCAAGTACGGAGGCAATAATAGCAAACACTTATCTAATAGTGGTACCAACACCCTTTAAAAATAATCATGAACCAGATATTTCCTATGTGGAGTCTGCTACCAAAAATATAATACCCCTATTAAAAAAAGGAGATACGTACATCATTGAATCAACCTCTCCAGTAGGCACCACTGAAAAAATGATGAACTTAATCTATGAAGAAAGACCTGAATTAAAAGAAGAAGTTTTTATTGCATACTGTCCAGAACGAGTATTACCAGGTAATGTGATGTACGAACTTGTAAACAACGATCGTGTTATTGGAGGAATCGATGCGAAAAGTACTAAAAAGGCTGTCGATTTTTATCGGAAATATGTTACTGGGGAGTTACATGAAACTAATGCACGAACCGCTGAAATGTGTAAATTGGTGGAAAACTCGTCCCGTGATGTGCAAATTGCTTTTGCAAATGAACTTTCCCTTATTTGTGACAAGGCCGATATTGATGTTTGGGAATTAATTAACCTAGCTAACAAACATCCAAGAGTAAACATCTTGCAGCCAGGATGTGGCGTTGGAGGACATTGTATTGCCGTTGATCCATATTTCATAGTTGCAGAGTACCCTATGGAATCCAGGATAATCGGAAAAGCCAGAGAGGTAAATAACTATAAATCTTTCTGGTGTGCCGAAAAAATTGTTTCAACCAAGCTAGAATTTGAATTACGTCATGGCAGAAAACCAAAAATTGCGCTTTTAGGATTAGCATTTAAACCAAATATTGATGATTTAAGGGAGTCACCAGCCAAATATATAGTTCAACGTGTCTTACAAGATTCTAATAACGAGGATTATTATATTGTTGAACCCAATATTGATGATCACAACGTATTTAAATTAACTGATGTTTCAGTTGCAGTTACAGAAGCAGATATCATTGCCATTTTGGTTGCTCACAAGGAATTTAAAGAACTAATTGAACTCGATAACAAGGTTGTATTAGACTTTAGTGGAGCTTTGAAAAAATGATAAGTTTTACTTAAATTGTTTTAATAATTCTGCAAGATATTTTAGACTGCTAATTGATATGGTAAAAGGCATTAATTAAGGAATATAATTCTATGTACAAAAAGTATTTTAAAAGAATTTTAGACTTTTCAATATCGCTTGTGGCGTTGATTTTACTATCACCAGTGATTATTGCATTAATCATTTTATTGATGTTTGCCAATAATGGCAAACCGTTCTTTTTTCAAAAAAGACCAGGGAGGTATACAAAAATATTTACCATCATTAAGTTTAAGACCATGAGGGATCCTAGAAAGAATGAAACTGAGTTAAGCGATCAAGAGCAGCGTATTACAAAAGTTGGTGCCTTTATTAGAAAAACTTCCTTGGACGAACTTTTGCAATTGGTTAATGTGTTAAAGGGCGATATGTCGCTCATTGGTCCTAGACCACTATTAATCGATTATCTTCCGCTATATAATGCAGAACAAGCAAGAAGGCATAATGTTAAACCTGGTATTACTGGTTGGGCCCAAGTAAATGGACGCGCAACTGTATCGTATGAAGAAAGATTTACTTATGACGTTTGGTATGTCGATAATTTAAATTTTAAGAACGATTTGAAAATCTTGTGGAAAACTGTTGAAAAAATAGTAAATAGGAAGGCAGTGTCTTCTATTGAAGATGCCACTATATTTACGGGTTGGGAGGGGAACCCCTAAACTGTATTTATAACTGAAAAAGGCTATGCATATGGCCTAAACTTCACTAATTCTTAGAGTGTTTTGCTTTTTTCCAGTACTTGTAACTATTCAGTTAGATTATTTTGTTATGAAATGCCAAACTATTGGAGCAATACCCTTCCAAAATCCTAAAGAATACAGAAACAATTAATTTAACCGGATTACCACTTTTTTAAAGTGACAATTTTACTTAATTCAGGTACCTAATTTCATCTAATAATAAGCCTGTAGCTAAAAACCATGTTTATTAAAAGGTGTATAACTTCTACGGTTCTCTATAAATTTAAAAAGTCGGAGAATTGGATTTTTTAAGTAGTAGTGAAGACTTACCTGTTTTTGTACAGGAAAGCCTTCAAAACGGTAAGTCTTCAGAAGTAAAACATAAAACTTTTGTCTATAAAGACAAATCAATTGACGCAGAATACGAATTTTTAGCGGTAAAGTTGATTAAAGAAAGTCATTGTCTTAAAGGAAAAAGTTAGGTAAGCTCCTTTAAAGAAAATTTATACGTTGATTTTCGCAATCGATATTTGGAGATAGCCAGTATTCCCCAACTGTAGCATGGCTACTTAGCCTTACTAAAAAATACTTTAGGGTCGTTACCTGATCGGAAGTAATAAAAGAGAACCGATGCCAAGCTGGCTCAAAATTTTTGTCAATCTAATTGTTCATACATAGCTGGGTAAAAATTGAATTCCTTGCGCAATCCACGAGTAATGAATCTAAAACGGTAGTTTTTCAACCTAAAGTATAATCTTTTGAGACCCTTCAAAGAAATCCAATTCCCATGTTGACCAAACGATTTAACGTTTTGGAAAGACATGAAAATATTTTCACCGTTTCCCACGTCGTATATCCCAGCCGGAAAAGGAACTTTCTGTAACGCTATGTTTGTGTTAAGGATTGTCAATCGGTGATCAAAGTAAAATGTTGAATTAATCCCTATAAAATATCTTACAAGTTCAGGCTTAACAATTATTGAACTCCCACAGAGGTGGTTGAACTTAAATGTTTTAACTAAAAACTTTCTGCCTTCAACATGAATATATCCATTTTTAATATACCAACCAGGAATATGTCCGCTACTGTTGTTCACAAATGTCGAAATATTTTTACTTACATAGTCATCTGAATCTACAGTCATTATGTAATCTGTCTTGAACTCTTTGGAAGCATACTCCACCCCTAGCAATATTTTCTTTCCTTTGTCCATTTCCTTGGCTTTATAAAAGCTCTTAGAACTTTCGAAGTCATTGGGAATTGGAGGTTCGAAATCAACTTGTACGTAATGAAGGTTTTGATGACTAAAAGTAGTTTCTGGAATTTCATGACAGACTACCACGACTTTAAAATTTGAATCTGTCTGGTTACAAATTGACTTTAGGGTTCTCTCCAATAATTGACTGAACTTATTCCAGTCTGAAGTTACCGCTTTACTTTTAACAGGAACAACAAAGGCCAACATATAACAATTGATTTGATGATTCAAATAAAGTACAATTATTTGTCACATTAGAGTTTTATCGACTAAAAACAAAAAATTCGGACCAGATAGCTTTTAACAAAAACAGTGTAATATCAGTAACTGACAACTGTTTCATTTAATCCATAATCTAAGTGTAAGAATGCTTCAAGTCATTGGTTAGCCATGACATAACACTCTAGTTACTACAATCAATCCCTTGGTATCAAGGTAATACTCCTGAAGGCAAAGTGTCAAATTCAATGGGTAACTGATACAAACCGACTTAAGACTTTAAAATGCAATGGAGATCCCTTCCAATTAAACGAGAATATTTTAAATACATAGAAGAAAAAAAATTACAATGGTATAAATAACTAAATTTGAAAATGGTAGAATCAAATTCGAAATAAACCATTATTAATGAAAACAGTAATGATATTGGGTGGAGCAAAAGGAGTTGGCAAGCAAATCCTCTATTCCTGCTTAGACAAAGGTTACAATGTTTCCTTTTGTGGTCGTAACAAAAAGCTTGGTAACGAAATCGTAGAATCTTCAAACACGGTAAATCAGCTTTATTTTCACCATCTGGATTTGAATAAAATTGATGAACTCAAAAGATATCACGATGAAACCTTAAAAAGATTTGGAAAAATTGATGCATTGATTTTATATGCAGGGATTACACCTGTTGCATCTATTTTGGATACGGAAGAAGATATTTACGACAGTGTTTTTAATGTTAATCTTAAAGCACCTTACTTTTTGTTAAAACATGTATTACAAACCATGGTAGAGGTACATACTGGATCAATAGTATTTTTTGGATCGGCGCATATGGATTATGGTGAAGAGGACAGAGCGGCCTATGCTCTTACAAAAAGTACGCTTTATACTCTATCGACCCACATTGCCCGTCATTATGCGAAATATGGAATTCGCTCAAATTACCTAGTTATGGGTTGGACTCATACTGAGGGAGAAGTTGAGTTAAGGGCCAGTGAAGGGGTAAGCGAAGAAGACTTAAAAAACAAAGCCAAGGGTATTATTCCAATGGGGCGAATGCTGAATCCAACGGATCCCGTACCTGCAGTACTATATTTTATTTCAGACGAATCTGCAATGACCACAGGTTCATTGATTAGAATTACTGGAGGTGAATATATTTAATTGCCTATGAAAGCCCAACTCGTTTTTTATGCGGACAACGAACTATTGGAAGGTCCAATATTCGATTCAAGTAATAACCTGCTGTACTTTGTTTCAATTTTTGATGGTTTGGTTTATTGCTATGAAACTGATACTAAAAAAATACTAAGTGTAAGACTAGATTCGCCAGTTAGTAATGTTTATCTCAAAGATTATAAAAAGGTTATGGCGGCATCTAAGAATGGTTTTTATGAAATAGATTTTAATACACTGCAAGCAACCTTTGTCTTTCAAATTGAAATTGATGATGATATGCGATTTAATGATGGTATAGAAGATGCTAAAGGTCGATTCCTTATTGGCACTATGGGTTATCCTGAAGTGAAGTCCAATCGAGGAAAGGTCTTTTCCTATTACCAAGGAAAATGCAAGACTATTATTGAGAATACTACCATTTCAAATGGTCTCGCATTCTCCAAAGATAATTCATTACTCTACTTCATCGACACTCCTTCTAAAAGGGTGGCAAGGTATTCTTACGATATAACCAGTGGCAATGTCAAATTTGAAACAAATGTTATTGAGTTCAAAGAAGATGGAAGTCCTGACGGAATGTGCATGGATAATAATGGAAATCTTTGGATTGCAGAATGGGGAGGGGGATGTGTATCGCTTTGGAATGCAACTTCAGGGAAAAAACTGAGGGTGTTGAAATTACCTTGCCCAAATGTAACCTCCTGCACTTTTGATAATAAAGGAGGAATGTTCGTTTCTACAGCAAAATCTCATACCCAAGACAATAATTTGGGAGGAGGTTTGTTTTATTTTGAGAACAATAATTTCCAGTAAATGAGTCTACCGTTAGTTAGTGTAATTGTTCCTATTTATGGTATTGAGGCCTATCTACCAAAGTGTATTGATAGTCTATTAGATCAGTCCTTTTTTAACTTTGAGTTAATTCTTGTGGATGACGGAAGTCCAGATAATTGCCCTGAAATCTGTGATACCTTTGTAAAAAGAGATACAAGAATTAAAGTAATCCATAAAGAAAATGGTGGATTGTTAAGTGCAAGAAAAGCAGGGCTAGAAAATTCCAGCGGTAAATACATAGCCTTTGTAGATGGTGATGATTGGGTAGATAAGTTTTACTTAGATACATTATACAAACTTGCTATTGCCAATGATGCAGACCTTGTGGTTACAGGGCATTTTAGAGAATTTGATGGTAAAATAGAAACTATCAAGCCTAAAACAGCAGGTATCTATGAGGAAAAAGAAATAAAAACCTCTATTATACCAAAAGCTATTTATAATGGAGAGTTCTGTGAACATGGTATCTCTACTTACGTATGGAATAAGCTATTTAAAAAGGAACTACTTGCTTCTATTCTTATGGATGTACCAAATGATATTATCATGGGAGAAGATGCAGCTATTTCATATTCCTATTTAGCTATTACTAGAAAACTTGTCATCAGTAGAATTCCATTGTGCTATTACCGACAAAGACATGACTCTATAGTAAAGTCCGTAGAGAATCCAAAGAAAGAGTATTACAGGTTGGGCTTACTAATGAACTTTTTAAAGATAAGGTTGAGTGAAGTATTAGATTCAGAGAACTTAAATAAGCAAATCAAGTATTATTTGTACTCGCAAATTTTAGTGCGTTCTGGAGGGTTAATCCTGAATACATCAAATAAAGTACTTCATAATCCATTTTTAAGTGTAAAAGAAAACTCGAAGGTAGTAATCTATAGCTCTGGTTCGTTTGGTCAGCATATACTGGCTACCAATCTCAAATCTAATTTTTTCAAGATTATAAAATGGATAGATGTTGATTTTCATGATATGAAAATAGGAGAGAACGTTGTAGAACCTATTAGTTCTATAAAAAATGACATTTTCGACCATTTGATAATCGCAACGATAAATCCTTCTACCCATAAATCTATTCAACAAGAGTTGTTGCTTATGGGCATAAATCAAACTAAGTTTACAAAAATTAATACAGATGAAACTGTAATTGACAACCTGTTATCACATCTAGGGTTCAATGAAGATTTCATATATAACAACAACTAAATTTAATAAAACTCTTGTTCTATAAAAATAACATCCACGGAGTTTTAAAAAATCTATAATTGATTAAAATCATGCAAAAAAAACTTATAATTCTTGGTGGAAATCCAGAAACAGGTGTTTTGGTAGAAGTTGCAAACTCAATGGGCGTCCATACTATAGTGATTGATCCAAATCCAGATGCACCAGCAAAAAAATTTGCAGCTAAAACATACGATATCGATGGCTTTGATATTGATGGAATTGTTGCTGTTGCAAGAAAAGAAAAGGTTAATGGTGTTTTAGTCGGTGTTGCCGATATTTTAGTCAAGCCTTACAGGGAGATCTGTGAGAGGCTAGATTTGCCTTGTTATGCCAATAAAAAAACCATTGAAGCATTTTGTAGTAAGGACGGTTACAAGCGCTATTGCGCTCAATATGGTGTTCAGGATATTCCAGGAATTTACTTGACTCGGGATAATGCCATAAAAAAACCCGAAAATGTAGATTTTCCATTGATGGTTAAACCAGTGGATAGTGGTGGAGGTGTAGGTATGAAGATTTGTCGTGATGAAGAAGACTATATTGCAACTGTTCAGAATGTATTGAAGTACTCTAAAAAAGGCGTGGTGTTAGTAGAAAAATACATGGACTCCCATTGTGATGACATGGCGGTTTATTATACGTTCAAAGACGGTATCCCTTCCCTTTCGGCCACCTATGATAGATATCTTACAAGACTTCAAGGCGATTCAAGTCCAATCGCCATTGGTACCGTATACCCATCGACATATACCGATTTGTTTGTGAAAAATGTACATCCCAAACTATGCGAGATGTTCGAAGGCCTAGAAATCCAAACAGGTGTTCTCAATGTACAATTTTTTGTAGAGGATAATGTTTTTTATAGCTACGACCCAGGATTTCGTCTACAAGGGGAAGCGCCACATATACACCTAGCCCACATTAATGGGTTTGATCATCGTAAGATGTTGATTAATTATGCACTAACAGGTGTTTTTGGCGAAAGTGATTTTTCAGAGAAAAATGATTACATGTTAAAGGGAGGCGCCGCTTGTTCTATTTGGGTGTTATTAAAGGGTGGAAAAATCGAATCAATTGAAGGGTTAGACGCCATAAAATCCCATAATAATGTGAATTTCGTCGTCGAACGATTTAAAGCTGGGGATACCGTGAAGGATGAGTGGATTGGAACCGAAAGACAGGTCTTATTTAGAATTTATACGGCAGCAGATTCCATTTTTGGTATAAATCAAACCATCGAAGACATAAAAAATACACTTAAGGTTAGCGATTCTAATGGTGAAGATATGGTAATCGAGTGGTTGAAACCTTGGAAAACCGAGGATTATATTTTTAGTTAAAATTCAAGTATTTTCACAGGAATTATATCAACACTACTTATTTTTCTCAATATTAACATGTTAAAAAATTTATAGAATGAATATTTTGGACAAATTTAGTTTAAAGGGAAAGAAGGCAATTGTCGTAGGAGGGGCAGGAGATCTCGGCAAATCCATGGTAGAAGCAATAAGTCAAGCGGGGGCACAAACAGTGGTCATTGATTTTGATCAGCGAGTTTTTGAGATTTGTGATGAGTTCAAGGCAAATGGTCTTAATGTAAGTGCAATTCAAGCAGATGTAAGTCAGATTGAACAAATTAAAGAGTCTTATGCTACTTCACTCGAAATACTAGGCGGCACGGTTGATATCTTAATAAACTCTGCTGGTATCCAAAGAAGATATCCCAGTGAAGACTTTCCAGAAGAGGAATGGAGTAAGGTAATAGCAATTAATCTAGACGCCACGTTCTACTATTGTAAGTATGCCGGGAATAATATGATTGAAAATGGCGGTGGAAAAATTATAAATATCGCTTCTTTGATGAGTTTTCTTGGTGGTATCACAATTCCGGCTTATGCAGCTTCCAAAGGAGGGGTTGGGCAGCTTACTAAAGCCCTCTCTAATGATTGGGCGGCAAAAGGTATTTGTGTCAATGCAATTGCACCGGGATACATGGATACTCAATTGAACACTGCGCTGATCAATGACAAAAAACGTACTGATGAGGTATTTATGAGAGTACCTATGAAAAGATGGGGGAAAGGCGAAGACTTACAAGGGCTGACGGTTTTTTTAGCATCTGCCGCAAGCGATTATGTTACGGGAACTATAATTCCTGTAGATGGAGGGTATTTGGGTCGATAACATGCCATTTAGAGGCACTATCAATCTACTACCCTACTAATTAGAAAAGAAAACTCAATTTCTTATAGTGCACCTGAAGCTATACGGGTGGTTTTTCAAGGACTTAGGACTTATGGAATTCTTATATCCAAGTCACTTTATATCTAGTATCTCTGACAAACCATCTTTTATAGACATTTTTGGAAAAAAGTCTATCTTTTTGTATATGGTATCATCGAATGTAAATCCTTGACCCGACTCTTGTCTATCTTCTAAAAATTCGATATTTATAGGGTTATTCGTTAACTCATAGACGATACTGGCAATCTCCAAATAAGTATTAGGAACCCTTGTAATAGAATCATACACCCCGAACACTCCATTTTTGACTACCCTATAAATGGTTTCAGTAAAATCCGTAATGTGAAGGTAGTTCGCACTTCCACCATGCTTTCCAAATAAGGTGATTTTCTCACCTTTAGATGCCATTTCTATTAGTTGATAAAGAAAAGGATGGTGTTTTACAAAAGCAGGGTCATTGCCATATAATTGCGAAGGCCTTAATATGGTGTAAGGAATTTCATCCTTACCTAAACAATATTTAATAATTTCTTCCGCATGTTGTTTAGAAATATTGTATATACTATAGAGTGGTGATGATTCCTCCAAATGGACAAATATGCTTGATATAAAAACAAAGTGTTTCACATTCATTTTTTTCAAATGAAAACACAATTCCATAGTATCTAATACATTATACTTTTCTGTTTCATAAATCTCCTCATCTGTTGCTCTACCAAATGCAGCAGCTGTGTGAATTACAATGTCTGCATGGTCGGGTAACTGATCAGCTAAAGACTTATTTTGATTCAAATTAATATCACAGTCCCTGCGACCAACGGTAATTATTTCATAATCCTCAGATATCAATGGCATTAGGTACCTTGAAACACTAGAATTCCCTCCAATAATTAGTATTCTCATTTACTCTTAAAAATTGTCACCTATTTCCTAAGGTGAATTAAACATGAATATTAACAAATGTATAACAAATATCTGTTTAGTCTGTAGTGCCTCCAGAGCAGGTTATACATACTGCTGAATACGAAGAAGTTGAAACAACTACCTCTCAATTCAGATGCATAATTTTAAATCAAATTACGAGAAATAAGCGGGCTTTAGGCAAATTAGGTGCAGATTATGATATAGTCTTAGACATAGGTTGCCAAGCATCTCGTAAGCAAATTTGTTTACATCTTCCTGACTGCGAAATTTGGGTGTTAATAGTTAGCCCCAGCTCTTCAGATACTTGCTTATATATTTTACCTTAATGATTGAACTTAGCATATGTTACAGTTAAAAGCTTAACTAGTTTTCTATTGCGCGTGGATAGGGTAGCGAATTTGGAAGAGTTCAATAGCTTTGATTAAGACTCATGCCTTAGCCCATACGGATTCAAAAACCCCTTGCATCAATTAGTAGCATTCCCCGATAGGTTTTCTCTTATCCTTTGACATGAAATCATTTCTAAGAGGATAAATAAAAAACTGTTTAAGATTTGCTCCTCTTTTGTAAGTATTTAAGCCAAGTTATTTAAATATCACAGGTTTGCACCCATACACTCGGCCCTTAACTGTAAGGTAATAGTCATATCTTCTTTGAGGAGAGTCAGAAAATTTAGGTGTCAACCCATGCGAACCTTATCTCTGCCCAGTCCGACTCAATTAATAAGAATGATGTGCCTCAGTACTACAACACTCTGAAAAAGATAATCAAAACCATAAAGGTCAAACAAAAGATAAGCTATCAGTTCAAATCACAGACCGCTGAATTAAACTTCACCAAAATACAGTCTTTCGTTAATGCCACAACCAAAATTGGAATGAAATTGTCAGACTTATTATACTAAAAGCTGAATTTCACTAAAAATACATAGACTGTTTAGTTACATTATTTTTAAAGCAAATTGGGTATTGGTCTTTGCTATACCTTCATATTCGCAACCAGTCATAGTAACAAAGTCTAAAAATGCCCTAAACTCATGATGTGGGCTTTGCAAAATATAGAATTCATCAAAAATTAAAATATCTGATTGTTTTATAAAAGGTAGCAAAGTTGAAAGCACATAAATAGTAGATGAATACAAATCAGCATCCAAATGGATAACCAGCTTTTTATTTTTTAGAGCTAAATCATTTTCACGTGTGAACGCAAACAGTGTCTCTTGAAAAAGACCTTTTTCAAAACTACTTCTTTCATCATTAACACCTTCCGGAGTCTTCCCCAGTGTTGAGAATTTTCCCTTGAAATGATTTTTTTTCCAATCCTCAGGCAATCCTTCAAAGCTATCAAAACCGGTAAATCGTGAATTTTTGTTGGTATTATGTGCTAACCACCATTTAAAGCTTTGCCCTTTCCATACACCAAACTCAATAAAAAAAATATCCTCTTTTCTTAGGTTTTCTTTGTTTTTGATTGTTTCATAGAAATCAGATCGATTAGATAAGGTTTTGATGTGAGCATACTTTCTAAAATGATTAGAATTTTTAATTAAATATGATAGGTGGAGTAAAAAATTAGAAAAATTTACACCCAGCCATCTGGCCTGTTTCAAAGCTATTGTTCTTCTCTTCTTTTTTAAAGTCTTTAATAGCATCAAAAATATTCTTGGTGTAGTTTTTTAAAGTAATGATTATGCTGATTTCAGTCAAACTCTGCGACATTAAAAAAATGTACTTATTAACCTATGGCTCGTTTAGAAAAAGTTGTACAATCAGTTGAAATTCGGTAAATTAACCTATCGACACTTTAGTTTCTATGTATAACTCTGCATGAAATTAAGGGAAAATAACATAGGTTTTGAAGAAATTGAATGTAAAATCAGGGTTTTTGTCGCAAATTTAATCATCAAAGCCCGTGGACAGTAAGCTTGTCTGTATCAGCACTACTTTCGAATATATAGAAGATTAAAATTCTCCGCTAATTGCCCAATAGGTGTAATACAACAATTGCTAGCCTTAAAGAACAATCAATTTTTAAAACAAAGCTCAAAAACAAAAAAGTATAAATAACTTTAAGATCATATATTACCATTCAGCGGCACAAAGGGGTAAATAACCCAAAAATTATTGAAATTTTATTTTTTTTGAAATAATTGGTTTTACTTCGCGTCTAGCCATTTGATAATAAATTGGATACTAATAAAACCAGAAATAATGAAAAAAGAGTATTTAGAAAAGGTACAAACTATAGATGACTTAATTACTGCATTTTACGCTTGCCTTGGGGGTGAACCCGGTGAAAAAAGAGACTGGGAGTTCATGAAATTTTTATTTCATCCGCAAGGGATGAAAATTGGTTATGAATACGATATCAATCGGAACTTTAGACCTCAATGGATACACCCAAATGATTATATAGAACGTATTGGTTTTTGGTTTAACAATACCAGAGAAACCGCTTTTTATGAAAGAGAGTTAGGCAGAGTTGTAGAAACCTATGGAAATATAGGTCATGCCTTTAGTCATTGTGAAGCTTTCCATAGTAAGGAAGATATGGCCAACAACAAGCCTTATAAACAAGATGTAAAAAGCATTCAATTGGCCTATTATCAAGACAGATGGTGCATCATCAACATGTTTTGGCATGGTGTAACTCCTGAATTTCCAGTACCAGATAGATATAAGAAATTTCAACAATTCCCCTAATTTTTTGTCAGGCCTTCCAAGTTTTTGACTCCACTAGTAAGTAGCTCAGTGGAAATTCAGCTTAACAAAATATAAAAAGACTCCTTCTGGAGTCTTTTTTCATTAATCATCCTAATAAAAATGGAATTTTAAAGATTAGCTGAGGTTAATTCTACTCGTATATTTACCTATAAAACAATCAAGGCTTAAAAAATATTGTCTCTTTGCCATCAGACACTGGTCAATTTCTTTAATTGGTGAAGGTGGTTGACTCAATAAACAACTATGGAGCAAGGTTTTTTTCAATCAGTGAATGATGAATGATTTCTTTCCATTTTTAGACAAAATCCTACTTTAATAATCTTTAATCCTATGCACTTACCAAGTTATCATCTTTTGGTTAGGGCTAAAAAATTATTCCTATCATAATCTTTACCATCTATTAATATTCGTTTACGATTATAATTGAAGTTCTTGTTGAATACGCTTTTAGTTTCCTCAAGTAAAGGACTTTTTATATTACTAATATCAATCATAGAATGGAATAAATCATCAGTCACATATGGTCTATCTTTGTTCGCAAATATAGTAGCTACCTTATTTTTATTATTTTTTAAATAATTGGGTGACAACCACACGATGAAAGGAATTTCTACTAAAACCTTAGGCATTTCTTTTGAAAAATCATGCCCAATTTTATTCATTTCATCATATACATTCTCTCCATGATCTGATAAATAAATTGCAGATGAAACATCTCCTTCTTCTGATAAGGTATATTTATCTAGAATGGTCAGAATTGTATCTACCACAAAATCATTGTAAAGGATAGAATTACGATATTCAGCAATCAGTTTTTCTCTTTTAGAATTTTCACCTTTAAAGTGATTAAAATTAGAAGGATATCTTTTATTGTAGGTGTAATGACTACCCATTAAATGCAATACTATAAATTTATTTTTCCCTCTTTTATTTTTTAAAACCGATTCAAAAGATTCGAATAAATCTTCATCATATGCACGGGCAAAGAATGACTCTGCTGTAGAATTACCATTCGCATTAACAAACTTTGAATAATCTGACTTCCTAGCTATGCCACTAATTACATTATCAACAAAACCAATTGGAGACTGATTCGAAATCCAAAATGTTTCAAATCCTGAAGAATGAAAAACATCTAAAATATCAATACTTTCAGTAATATCAAGTTCATTTTCCAAGCTTGACTGCGATAACATAGCTGAGACGCTTTGAAATGTGTAATTGTATCCTGAGACTATATCAGAGTATTTTATAATATCCTTTCTATTTCTAAGCCTAGGATTGGTATTTATATTTGCTCCGTATAAAGACATATGGTTTCTACTACAAGATTCACCAATTATTAAGACAAAAGTATGTTGTTGATCTTGGTTCTGTGGAAATGTAGCATCCACTATTTGAAGTTTATTCTCTTCGCCTGTCTTTTTATAATCACTAAAATTGTTGATGAAAGTATAAGACATCTTAGCCACCTGAGGAAGAAATCGATACTTGGGTATCGTGCTTATTAGACTAACCACGACTACACCAAAAATAATTACAACACTTCCAATATGAATTAATTTGTTTTTAACCTTTTTCTTTTTCGGTGATATTCTTAAAGCAAAAATGAATATAGCAGAATATATAATCAACACGATTAAACCCCATGTCGATTTCAATTCTAGAAATGAAACAGCTTCCTCATAATTAGTATTTAAAATTATAATAAGGCTTGTAAATGTTAAAGGACCTTTCATTGTAATCCAATGACCAATCTCAATAAAGCCAATTAAAAAATATGCCCATAAAGCAATTTTATAAATCCATTTTTTTTGAAAAATGGCAAAAGGAATTGTAAACCCTAACATCCACATTAGATTTGCCAGTAAGGAAAAACTATCTGACAATTCATTATCGATAAAGAATCCCAATAGAACAGGACTCAAAACCAATAACACTAAATAAGGGGGGTAGAGTAAATTTATAGTCCTTAAAATATCCTTATGATTGTACAAGACTGAAATATGTATTTTATGTAAAAAAATTAACCTTAATTTAATATTAAATTAACTTTTATTTATTTATAATTTAACGTTTGTAAAATAAAATCGATAAACTGCTTAAAAATCTGTTGTTTAACCCTATCTGTGTGTTTTCAATGAAAACGTGCACAAAGTATGCGCACATTTCTAACTCGTGAAGATTGCAAAAAAGGATAGACAATGGCATTAAAGTTGCTGATATAAAGTGAGGTTAAGAAGTTATCCACCTAGTAGCTTTACATCCCTTAAGAGACTTAGGCGAATAAAGATTTGAGGATGGAAATAGTAAACCCAAACAGAAAGAAGTAAGTGAACTTAGCAATGTCCATCAAATAGCCAAGGAGATTATTATGAACTATAGACACTATCAGGTAGGTTCTCAATACCAAGCTTTTAAAAGTTTCTTTAAAAAATTGTTGATTACCTCTTAATTCAAATTGCTTAAAAAATAGCTCCTAATAGTTCTTCTTTCTTTATACCAGTGGAAATATTTAAAATTAAAAAACCGCAGGCGCATGCCTCTGCGGTTTTTTAATTTACAAACTTTATGAGATAGTCCTATTTACAAGTTGAGCCTAGTAAATTACTACCTATTTGTTATATTAGAACTTTCTCTAACTATTTGAAAGGCAGACCTCCTATTTTCACTATGTTTGTTTTCTGGACAAGCTACATTATCATCACATTCATTTACCAATTCTTTCTCCCCTAAAGCTTTAGTTATAATTCTTTCTTCTGAAACCCCTCTTGTAGCTAAATATTTTACAGAGCGTTTTGCTCTTTTTTCGGATAGCCATTTATTATATTTATCTGTACCCCTAGAGTCCGTGTGAGCCGATATTTGAATGTTTATTTCTGGATTTTCATTTAAAATAGTAATCAATTTCTCCAAAATCTGCTTATCCTTGGAACTTAAATAAGAAGAATTCAAATCAAAATATACCAATCCAAGCGCATTGATTTTATCTTCGATAGCTTTTTTTTGTGTCGATTCGGTATCAAGTTGAGCTTTTTTGGGAGCTTTGAGCTTTTCAGCTTCTTCTCTTTTTAAACGTTCAGCAAGTTCTTTTGCCTCTCTTTCTGACTTATTAGCTTCGGAAATAGAATCTTGAACTCTTTGCTGTTCTTTTTCAAGCTCTTTCAAAAGGGTTAATTTTTCCTCTCCTTTCTTAGAAAGCCTCTTTTCAACATTAAATCGGTATACAAGTCCAGCAGCATGTTGTATATGATTAGTCGCATTCTCTGTACTCATGGCCCACTTACCTGTAGAATTAAAATCTAGACCTAGCCTGTCGGAAAACCATGTTCTAAAACCAACTGATGCATTATAAGTACCCCTACCAACATTATTAGCGTCTGTATATCCTGCGCCAATTCCTACATAAGGGTCAAAAAACCCAGTTTCGCCCAATATCTTATTCAAATCATAGCTAATACGAAAATCTGCAGCATAATAATCTATATCTTCCGTATTAATTTGGTTGTCAATTGTTTTTCCTTCTTTGTATTTGTTATAAGATCCTATTAACTCCAATCCAAGACCATTCTTAAAGTATTTACCAATACTTAGGCGAGAGGGAAATGGAACTATATTCCAGTTATCTTCTGTGTTAAATAAGTTCGTAAATTCGGAACCTGCATCATCAACAACATTAAAACCTATTCCAAAAATCCAAGAACTTTGGATAATAGAATCATTTTTTGTCAATTCAGAATCTTGAGAGAAACTAACCGCAAAAATTAATAATGCAGTTACAAGCAAGGTTATTCTTGTAGTTTTCATAAAAACTTATTTGGGGTATATCTCAACAAATGTAGAATAATGCCAGAACAGCTGAAAAAACTACCGCTAAATGTGATTAATAATCGATAATAGACCGAAAGATGATTTTAAAGCAGTTTGAAAACGATTTTATTTTCAGAAATAGACATTTTATAGACACAGAAAGGATATGAAACAACCTTATCTTCCTTTTTAGACTTATTCTTCATCTCTATTGCTATTTTAATTTCTTGATCATCATCTTTCAATAGTTTTAGAAAGGGCATAGCTGATGTTTTCTGTTCACCCATGCAAACAACTAGTGCTATTTCTTCTTCAAAATTGATTTTTGGTAAAGGTATACCTGGCTTACGTGTCCTATTAACTCGAGAAAAGAAAGACTTCAACGTTTTCTCGTCCCTAACTATACTTGTTTCCATCGTATCCGTAAAGAAGTAACTATCCTGGACCAAAAGTGTGAGTTCATTATCTTGCTTAATATCAGCTTCTGCCAAACTTTTTTGATTTTTACAAGAAGAAGTTAAAATTATTATCGCAATCAGAATAAGTTTCATGAGCCACTAATAAGAATTCTTAAATCGAGATTTGTATGCCTTATCATATACCTCTTCATACATGGGCAAAATGTTTAAAATATCAAACTGTAATGCCCAATTAAAAGCTTCGTTTTTAAATTTTTCAAGTGTATTCTCATTACTCAATATCTTGATAGAATTTTCAGCCATTTCATTAATGTTGCCAATATCACTTAAAAATCCTGTAACATCATGTTTATTAACCTCTGGTATACCTCCCGCATTTGAGGAAACTACTGGAACTTTATTAATCATAGCTTCTAATGCTGCCAAACCAAAACTTTCCGTCTCAGAAGGCAATAAAAATAGGTCTGAGAAGCATAAGATTCTATCAATTTCATTACTGTTTCCTAAGAAAACGATTTTATTTTTTATTCCAAGTCTTTCACATAATTGTTCCGCCTTTTCTTTTTCGGGTCCCTCTCCTACCATTATTAACTTAGCGGGCATTTTTTCTTGAATCTTATGGAATACATTTACTACATCAGGAATGCGCTTTACTTTTCTAAAATTACTGATATGGGTAATAATCTTTTCATTATCGTTTGCCATCAGTGAGCGCTGACAATCTGTATAATCCGAGCTATATTTTTTCTTATCAATGAAGTTCGGAATTACTTCAATTTCTTTTTCAACTTCAAAAATCTCATTAGTGCTTTTCTTTAAATTCTCGGAAACTGAGGTGACTATATCAGATTTATTTATACTAAAAGTAACCGCAGGTTTATAAAATGGGTGCTTACCCACTAGTGTAATATCAGTGCCATGTAATGTTGTAATCATTGGAATAAAAATACCTTCTTCTTGCAGCATTTTTTTTGCCATATATCCTGCATAAGCATGCGGAATTGCATAGTGAACATGCAAAACTTCTATTCCAAATTGGCGAACGGTGTCAACCAATTTACTGGATAGTGCCAGCTCATAGGGCTGATATTTAAATAAAGGATAGTCTGGAACATTTACTTCATGAAAATGAATGTTATTACTTAAAAGGTCCAAACGTACTGGTTGTTTGTAAGTCACAAAATGTACTTCATGACCTCTTTCGGCAAGAGCTATACCTAATTCAGTTGCCACTACTCCACTCCCTCCAAATGTTGGGTAACATACTATAGCTATCTTCATAGGTATAAAATTAGCTTATATTTTATTTGCTAATTGATAATAGAATCATAAATCGCTTGTTGGATTCTAGTTCGCAATCCAGATTTTACAAGAATATTGTTTCTTGAAGATGGGTAAGTCCTATTGGACAAAAAGACATATACCAATTCTTCATCTGGGTCTGCCCAAGTATAAGTTCCTGTAAAACCGCTATGTCCAAAACTTTTTCTTGAAACACAACCACAGGTTGGCCCACTATCTTTAAGCTGTGGCTTATCAAAACCAACACCTCGCCTAACATCTTTATCGCAGAAATAACACTTATTAAATTTTTCTATAGTTCTAGCATCTAAGTAGCGTTTGCCGCCATAGCGTCCACCTTGAAGATACATTTGCATAATTTTTGCGACGTCATTGGCATTTCCAAACAAACCTGCATGTCCTCCTACTCCACCTTGCATTGCCGCTCCCATATCATGGACATAGCCTTGTACGGTCGCATAACGATAATAATTATCTTCCTCTGATGGAACTATCTCTTTTTTCTCAAACTTTTCTATGGGGTTAAAACTAGTCCGAGTAGCTCCCAAAGACTTGAGTATAAAATCATCAATAAGTACATCAAGTCGTTTTCCTTCGGTGTCCTCTATATATTTTTTAAAAACATAATAGGCGACATCACTATATCGATAACGATTGGATTTTAATTCCTGACGCCCTATTCGATTGTAAATTGAGTCTTTATATGCATCGGTCAAATAAAGCTTATCTGTAACTCTTATACTAAAACCGTCAGATGGTCTATTCCTATAAAACTCTGGTGAAGGCTGCCGTTTTTTGTCTAATGTGCTTGCGTAGAATGCTATCCATGCTGGTAATCTACCATAGTGCGATAATGCTTTTAGAACAGTAACATCTTTTAAATCTGACTCAGCATATTGTGGAATTAAATCCTGGAAAGTATCGTTCAGTTCAATTTTATTGTCCTCTTCCATTTTCATTAGTAATGGCAAAGTGGATAAAATTTTAGTTAAAGACGCTAAATCATAGATATGCTTATCAGTAATACTATCTGAAGAATTGTATTTTGGTTTTCCAAAATTTTTTTGATATACGATCTTACCTTTCTTTGCAACCAAAACTTGAGCACCAGGAAACATTAAAGAATCCATTCCAATTTGCACCAAACTGTCCACAACCTTAAGTTTAGAACTACTTAAACCTACACGTTCTGGAATACTATAGCCTAAACGTGCAATCTCCTTAGTTTTAATACTTGTTTTGACTGGGAAAGCTGTACTTACCGAAACTGGCAATTCTCCTTTTCCTGGTAGTGCACCAAACAGTACTTGAGCAGTTTTCTCTTGAGCAATTTTACTATTCTGGTAACCGATGATAGCGGCATCAATACTGCTAAAGTTTACTACATCAAGTAATGCATATGGTTTTGCAAAAACTGTCAAAACAGTATTGCTTGTGCGTAATCTTGAGATTTCTTGTAACCAAAATAATTCGTTTTTAGAAAACTTATAACCTTTCCATGGGCTATCATTATTTTTATGAAAACCTATAATTACCAGATTAAAATTTTTAAGTTTCTCGCGATACCCAGCAATATCTTTGGCTTCAATTTGTGTAACTTCAGCATACTTTTTCAATGTATTGTAAAATGGTGTTCCGTCATCATCACCAAATTTCACATAGGCAATTCTTTTATTGTCCAAATTTTTAATTGGAACTAAATCAAATTTATTTTTTACAACAGTTATTGCATTTTCAATCGCCTCTTCATAAATAACATCGTTCTCTAGATTATTTATGTCTTCGTACAAATTATCAACAACCACAGGTTTATAATCTTGCAGTCCAGCCTTATATTTTGCCATCAATATTTTCTTAACAGATTCGCTTAATCGCTGTTCTGTAATCAAGCCATAATTATAAGCTTCGATTATTTTTGATTTTGCGTTCTTTACATCAACCGGCATTAAAAGAATATCATTACCAGCCATAAACGCAGAAAGCTCTACCTCTCCTTCAGGAGCGAATTCTGAAACAGCCTTCATATTCAAGGCATCCGTAAACACCAAACCTTTGAATCCAAGTTCTTTTTTAAGTAAATCTGTAATTATACTTTTTGATAGTGATGAAGGATATCCTTCTTTCTTTTCCAAGCTCGGAATATCTAAATGGGCAACCATTACACTGCTAAGCCCATTTGCAATAAGCCTCTTAAATGGGTAAAGTTCAATACTATCCAAACGTTCTTCGGTAAAATCTAGATATGGAAGTGCTTTATGGGAATCTGTCTCAGTGTCACCATGACCTGGAAAATGCTTACCTGAAGATAAGACACCTGCCCGCTCCATCCCTTTCATAAAAGCAATCCCCTTATGGGCAACATTCTCTTTATCCTCACCAAAGGAACGGTTACCAATGATTGGGTTTTTTGGATTGATGTTGATATCTATATCCGGAGCAAAATTGATATGCACTCCCAAGCGCTTCGCATGATTCCCAATTTGGTGTCCAACCTTTTGTACAATAGAATCATCCTTTACAGCACCTAGCGTCATATTCCAAGGAAAGGCATAAGTGGAATCCAAGCGCATGGCTAAACCCCACTCCGCATCCATTCCTATTAACAGTGGTATTTTTGATGCAGCTTGATAAGCATTGGTCAATTTTGCTTGGCGTCCAGGACCACCTGTAGAGAAAATTACACCACCAATATATTCTTCTTCAATAAGTTTCTTAATAGCATCAGTAGCATTTTTATCCTGACTTGATGCTACACTAACCATAAACAACTGTCCTACTTTTTCTTCAAGTGTCATTTCAGTGTACCTATCTTCCACCCATTCCTGCTGTGCAATGGAATCTGCTGTAACCAAGGGGTTTACTTGTCCATGTACAATAGTAAAAGCCAATAAAGAGAAAAGAGAGTAAAAGTATTTACGCATACTAAATTGTCTAGGGCATCAACTTAAAGCAAATAAAAATATTGTATTTCATCGAAGAAACTGAAGAAAATAGGGGAAATCAAACATATTTGGGATAAAATTCACATAAAACGGGCATGCCAACTTTCTGAAGCAGGCACTTCCCAGTTCTCCAAATAATCTTGTTTTGTGGCTACTAGATTGTTAAAAACTACGGTGTTTTTAGAAACTGCACGCTCTTTCGCCATTTTTTTGAAGTCTTTTAGGTCTTTATATGCAACATATTCTCCTTGCTTGTAAGATACATTCATTTTATCCAATAAATTCACATTGTACTTTTTCTCCAGACTTTGAATATAATGCACTGAAGCATCTATGGAACAGCCCGATGCATTAGCTTCTGTTTGATCTAGTCCAATTACAATAAAACGATTGTATTTAATCTCAAAACCAGCCTTTAAATCACTACCGTGAGCAGTCCACTGGGTCAGAAATGTGTTCAGCCCAACTGTAACCTCATCCATTTCTTGTTTGGAAAAACTACGGTTACATTGATAAATCCAGATTCTCGATTCACCTGGTAAAGATTCAAAGTCAACTAGCATTTTAAATAGAATTTGCGATAAGTTCAGCTACGTCCAATACAGTAATATCTTCTTCTTTTTCATGTGCTTTAATCCCGTCTGTCATCATTGTATTACAATATGGGCAGCCGGTAGCGATAATATTAGGATTAGTCTCTAAAGCATCTTTAGTACGTAACACATTGATGTCCATATCTCCTTTTTCAGGTTCTTTAAACATCTGTGCACCTCCTGCCCCACAACACAGAGCAGTCTTTTTGTGGCGTTTCATCTCTATAATATCCGCATTGGTTTTTTGAAGAACATTTCTTGGAGCGTCATAAACTGAATTTGCCCTTCCTAAGTAACACGGGTCGTGAAACGTAATTCGCTTCCCTTTGTAAAATTCACCCTCAACCTCTAAACGTCCGTTATCAATAAGTTCCTTAATATATTGTGTGTGATGAACTACGTTATAGTTACCACCCAAACTTGGATATTCATTTTTAAGCGTGTTATAGGAATGTGGGTCACATGTTACGATACGTTTTATTTCGTGGCCATTTAAGATTTCAATATTCATCATAGCTTGCATCTGAAACAAAAACTCGTTGCCAGCACGCTTTGCAACATCCCCTGTACAGCTCTCTTCTGAACCTAAAACAGCAAAGTCAACATTAGCTTTATTGAGTATTTTAACAAAAGCCCTAGAAATTTTTTTAGCTCTATCATCATAACTACCTGCAGAACCAACCCAAAATAAGATTTCAGGCTGTGTGCCCTGCGCCATGAATTCTTCCATAGTCTTTACCTTAAGTGTTTCACTCATAGTTTTTGATTTATTCGTTTACCCAGTTTAAGCGATCCATCTGATTATAGGGCCATGGCGCACCATTGTTTTCAATATTGGACATCATATTGTTCAACTCAGTAGGAGCAGCGGATTGCTCCATCACCAAATAGCGCCTCATTTCCACAATAATGGAAAGGGGGTCTATACTCACAGGACAAGCTTCTACACAGGCATTGCAAGTGGTACATGCCCAAAGTTCTTCATTGGTAATGTAATCTCCTAAAAGCTGTTTTCCATCATCAACAAAAGTTCCCTTGTTTTTGTCCATGTTCTTACCCACCTCTTCCAAGCGGTCGCGAGTATCCATCATTATTTTTCTGGGTGATAATTTTTTACCTGTCTGGTTTGCAGGACATTCCGAAGTACATCTACCACATTCTGTACAGGTATAAGCATTCAATAATTGCACCCAACTTAAATCCATTACGTCCGAAGCTCCAAATTTTTCAGGTTCGGCAGTATCTTCTGCCGGAGCGGCAAATGGGTCAGCTGAAGGGTCCATCATCAATTTAACTTCATTGGTTACGGCCTCCAAATTATCAAACTCCCCATTTGGCTTTAGTTTTCCATAGTAGGTGTTTGGAAACGCAAGTAGAATGTGTAAATGCTTCGAGTAATATAAATAGTTTAAAAAACCTAATATCCCTAGAATATGCAACCACCAAGCTGTACGCTCTATCATTATTAAATTGGAGATTGATATACCATCAAATAATGGGGCTATGAACTGGCTTATAGGAAAAGATCCTGCCTCAACATAATGTTCAGCCCCTAATTGCTGCAACTGAAAATCTGCAGCATTCATGGTCAAAAACAAAAACATCAACACCAACTCAATATAAAGAATTAGGTTTCCATCTTTTTTCGGCCAACCTTCCATTTCTGGTTTAATAAATCGTTTCAGTTTAATAATATTTCTTCTTATCCAAAAAATTACCACGGCGACAATAACCAAAAATGCCAGTATTTCAAAAGAACCTATTAAAAAATCATATGCAGAACCTAATGGGGCAAAAATTCTATGCGTACCTAATAAACCGTCTATAATGATTTCCAGTACCTCTATATTGATAATTACAAAACCAACATACACTATGATATGCATAAGCCCGGCAATTGGCCTTACCACCATTTTGGTCTGACCAAGGGCTATTCTCGCCATATTTTTCCAACGCTGGGACTTATTGTCACCAACTTCAACGGCTTTACCTAACTTTATGTTCCTGGATAGTTTTCTAACGTTTCTAACAAAAAAACCAATACCTAATAAAAGGGCAATCGCAAATAAAATGTTAGGAAGATATTGCATATAGTTGGTTAGTTATTATTCTTAGCTGCAGGATCGTTTTCTGGAAGCTCGTATTCTTTTTGTTTCTTACCAAAAACAGAAACATTAACATAACGCTTAGGGTTCAGTCTAAAGTCCTGAAGTAGTAAATCCAATTCACGTGAAGCATTGGAGAGGTTATCATATAACTCATCATTGTTAGCCATTTTACCTAAGGAACCTTCACCTTTTTCGATTTTTCCCAATATTCCATTTAAGCTTGAAATTGTCGTCTGTAAATTGTTCATTGTTTTAGCCAAATCAGCTTCTACCAAAGATTCTGATAATTTGGCAAAATTTGTACTCGTGGTATTGATGTTTTTAATGGAACTGTCTAATTGAAGCTTGTTGCCTTCTAAAAGTTCATTCATGGCACTCGCAGTAGTTTGGAAATTTCTGACCAGTGTATTTAACCCCGCAATACTTTGGCGAAGTTCTCTTTTGGTTTGGTCATCCAAGACATCATTAAAATTCATAAGCAATGAATCCGCATTGGAAACAGCCCCCTCGACCTTTAACTGCAAGGGAGTTAATTTTTCTTGAACCAATGCAGTAAGTCCTGGTTTAATATTTGCGCTTAGGGTATCTCCAGATTTTGCCATTGGGGCATTGTCAAATACTGGTTTTATTTGAATTCCTTTTCCACCAATGATGCCAGTGTCATATAACTCGGCCTTACTGTTTTTTGAAAAATTAAAATCGCTATTGACAGAGAAAGTAACCAATAGTTTTCCTGAGTCGTCCTTAAAACGGATACTGTTTACATTTCCAACGCTAAATCCATTTATTACAACCTCAGTTCCTGGTTGTAAACCACCAACATTGTCATATACCGCATAAAATGTTTTGCTATTGTCAAAAATTGAAGATGCTTTTAAATAGCTGTATCCAAATATGACGCAAAGGATACCAAGAATAACAATAAGACCTGTTTTAACTTCTCTAGATAGTTTCAAAGGTTTAGTTTTCTGTTCTAAACAAAATTAGGAATAATTTTAAGACATATGTTTATTGAACTGGAACAGATTTTAAAGCTTCCTGTAACGGGATTCTAACTCCGTTTTTATAAGCAACTATATACGAAGTGGTATACCCCTTAGCATCTGCATTGGATTTAAGCAATTTAGCTTTTAAATAAGAGTTGGTATTGCCATACATGTAGCGATACAAATTTTTAACAGGTTCTTTTGATAAGGTATTTAAACCTTTAAAATTATTACCATCCAAAGGGATAATCTTGGAGCTTGCCATTAATTGTACCTTAAAAATCACGTTATCCGCAGCCACAGTTTCCATTTTTTGTGGCTTAGTTTCTTTGGTCACTATCTTTGTCGCTTTTACAACATCTGGAGCTTTCTCTTCGGTTTTTACAACAATTTCCTTTTTTGGTGGCGTGATAACTTTATCTTTAACTTCTTTTATAGGTTCATCATTTTTAACGATAACTTCTTTAGGGGTACTTTTATCCAATTCTATAAGATTGGCATCAACCCCATCTTTATAACTTAGTATAGCATTGGCAATAGCGGTACCCATTTCATTTTGCCCTTTTGCTGAATTCAAATAAGCTCCTTCACCTTTATTGGTTAAAAAACCTGTTTCTACTAAAACACTGGGCATGAATGTTTGGTGAAGCACAATAAAACCCGCTTGCTTTACTTTTCTATCCTTACGTTTTAACTTCTTGGCAAAATTGTCCTGCATTAATTTTGCCAACTGAATACTTTGCTCAAGAAATTCCTCCTGCATAATCGTCAATCCTATTACGGACTCAGGTGAGTTTATGTCGTACTTTGCATATTTTTGTTCGTAATTATCCTCTAAATATATTACCGAGTTTTCCTTTTTTGCAACCTCAAAATTTTGCTTGTTGGCATGCAGCCCAAGCACAAAAGTTCCTGCACCATTGGCATCCGATGTATGGGAATCACAATGTACAGAAACAAAAAGGTTGGCGTTAGCTTTATTGGCTATTTCCCCTCTTTCAAAAAGGTCCACAAAAGTATCGTCATCCCTAGTGAATATAACTTCTATGTCTTCTTTCTTATCCAATAGCTCCCCTACTTTAAGGACTATTGCCAAGGCAATATCTTTTTCCAGATATCCATTTCCAAGGTTTCCCGGGTCATGACCACCATGTCCAGCATCTAAAACAACAATAAATTTATCTTTCTGTGGTGCTTCGGTATTATTTTTGATAAAAGAAGTAAAGAGCAAAAAAAGTGCACTAAAGAGTATTGGTAATAACCGATTTTTAATCATAAGAGCATTTCATTTTCAATGTTCAGCCTTGGTTAAATTTATCGTAATGTCCAATTAACAGAACAAAAAATATATGTAAGTTTGAGCTTCAAAAACCAAGCCAACCTGCTACAAAAATAGGATTTATCACGTTGCAAGCAAACAAACATCTTCTTCTTTTCCTATTGGTGCTGGTAACAAGTGTGCAATTTTTGGCAGCCCAAGAAGACCCAATTACACCATTGCCCAT
The DNA here is from genome assembly GCF_036985525.1 of Croceitalea sp. MTPC6. NCBI lineage: Bacteria > Pseudomonadati > Bacteroidota > Flavobacteriia > Flavobacteriales > Flavobacteriaceae > Croceitalea > Croceitalea sp. MTPC6. The sequence goes on along the minus strand of NZ_BTGR01000007.1, from coordinate 193,804 downwards.
AAAAGCAGTAAGAGATACGTTAACTGCACCCCTGCTACCACCAAATATATTAAATGATTCTATCCTGGTTGATTCTATTGGCCAAGACTCATCACAAAACAAAAAGCCGTTATTACTCGATAAGATAAAGTATAAGGCAAAAGATTATGTGAGATTGAGTCAAAAAGAAAATAAAATCTATTTGTACAATGAAGCCGAAATCTATTATCAAGACACTGAGCTTAAGGCAGGTATCATTATAATGGATTATGTAAAAAATGAAGTATATGCAGGCAGAATAAAAGATTCTACAGGCACCTATTCGCAATTGCCATATTTTAAACAGGGAGAAAATGTAGTGATTCCAGATTCCATTCGATTTAATTTTGATACTCAAAAAGCATTAATATGGAATTCAAGAACTGAGCAGCAAGCTGGTGCAGGTTCATTGGGAACTGATGCTATGAAAGTACTTGCAGAAATAACCAAAAAAGAAAACGATTCAGTTTACTTTTTAAAGTCTGCTAGACTTACCACATCAAAAGATACCCTAGATCCAGATTATTATATTAAGATCCACAAAGCAAAGTTTGTTCCTGGAAAAAAAATAATTGCTGGGTTCAGTAACATGTATTTGGTGGATGTACCTACTCCAATTGCATTGCCCTTTGCCTATTTTCCATTAACAACCGGTAGAACTGGTGGGCTAATTTTTCCAACTTTTACCAATGATCCAAGAAGAGGCTATGCCATACAAAATGGAGGGTATTATTTTCCAATAAGTGATTATGTGGATTTTAGTATTCTAGGGGACTTCTTTACCAATGGTAGTTATGGATTTAGGACCCAATCCATATATACAAAACGATACCGCTACAGAGGTACCGTTAATTTTAGGTATGAGAACCAAATTACCAGCCAGAAAGGGTTTGATGATTTTTTAAGAAGTACGCTTTACAATATTCAAATATCACATAGCCAGGATCCTAAAGCGAGTCCCAATTCTAGATTTTCTGCTCAAGTAAATCTAGGAAGTAGTCAATATTTCACCAATTCATTTAATCAAATTAACGTACAGAACACTCAGAACAATAACCTGTCCTCATCTATTTCCTATTCTAAAACATTTCCCGAGTATCCATCGGTAAATGTAAGTTTAACAGCTACACATAATCAAAACATTAGCAGCAATGCCACTTCTGGAACTGATAACATCACCTTGACCTTACCCACCTTACAGGCAAGTATGGAACGTATATTCCCCTTTGCAAAGCGTGATGGAATTAAAAAGGGAATCATACAAAATGTCAACTTCCAATACAACGTTAGGGCGGAAAACCGTATTCGTACCAATGATGAAGATTTTCTAACAGGCAGAATGTTTGAGAATGCCCAAATTGGTGCAAGACATACCATTCCATTGAATACAAACTTTAAGGTAGCCAAATACTTTAGTGTTTCTGTTGGTGGTAACTATGAGGACATATGGACGGCCCAAACTTTCCAAAGAGGTTTAGACCCCAATAACCCAGACAGCAATGCAGAAGTAGTATTGGACACTATTAACGGTTTTGACAGGTATAATCGTTACGGATTAAGCGCAAGCATAGGAACAACCATCTATGGAACGTTCAATTTTGGAGAGGATAAGAAAATTCAAGCTATTCGTCATGTTATGCGTCCTTCTATAGGCTGGGGTTATACACCTTCATTTGAACAATTTTATGATAGTTATACAGACCTAAATGATGAGGAGGTATTGTTCAGTAGATTTGAAGGGACTTTAAATGGTGCTCCAAGTTTAAATAAATCCAATTCAGTTAGTTTCTCCCTGCAAAATACGTTAGAAGCAAAAGTCAGGGATAAAGATTCTACCAAACTAGAACCAAAAAAAATAAAGCTCCTCAGTAATTTTAATCTTTCCACCGCTTATAATTTTGAAGCAGATTCCCTAAAATTAGCTCCAATAGGTTTTAATGGAGGGACTAGTATCTTGAACAATAAGATGAACATTAACTTTTCTGGAAGTATGGATCCTTATGCCGTTGACAACAACGGCAGAAGAATTAATACCTTTAATGTTTCCAATGGTGGTAGTCTGCTACGTTTAACAAGAGCCAGTATGAACTTTAGCTATTCCCTAAACAATGAAACTTTTAAAAGAAAAAAAGAAGGTGGAGAAGAAGACAATGAAAGTGCACTGAATGATGAATACCGGGCTAGAAGTGGAGGTAGAACAGATGACCTCTTTGGCTTTGGCCTTAATGATGATACTTTTAACAGGAACAGTAGTAAAAATAATGATGATATAGAAAATCCAATTTATGGCACGGTAATTCCTTGGGATTTACGCATGCAATTCACCACCTCTTATAACAATAGCAATAGACAGAATGAATTTGGCACCGCCTCTTTAATGTTCTCTGGCAATATTTCACCCTCACCAAGGTGGAGCGTAAGGATTTCTTCTGGGTATGACTTTCTTGGCCGCAACAATAACAACAAACCAGGTTTTACACAAACACAACTTGGTTTTCAACGAAACTTAAAGAGTTTTGATCTTCGTTTTAATTGGGTACCTTTTGGGCGCAACGAACGCTGGGACTTTTTCATAGGGATAAGCAGTTCCATTCTACAAGACTTAAAATGGGAAAGTAGAAGTCAACGAATAAGATAATTCAGAAAATTAACAAAGAAGTAAAAGATGAAAAAGATAATTACAACACCAAATGCTCCAGCTCCAATTGGACCTTACAATCAAGCAACGTTAATACATGAGACCCTTTACATTTCTGGACAAATTCCGATAGACCCAGCTACAGGAGAATTAGTAGAAGGAGATATCAAAAAAGAGACTACACAATCTATGGAAAATCTAAAGGCAATATTAGCAGCAGCTGAAATGACTTTTGAAAATGTAGTTAAAACTTCAATTTTTGTAAAGGACATGCATCAGTTTAGTGAAATAAATGAAGCTTATGGTGCATATTTTAACTCCAAAACTGCACCAGCTAGAGAAACTGTAGAAGTTGCCAATTTGCCAAAATTTGTAAATGTGGAAATATCTATGATTGCAATTAAATAGTGCTTTTATGGAATTCAACCAAGCCATCTATTGGTCGTTGTCTAATTACCCCTAAAATAAGATCATTGCGGTGTACGACCGTTGCCAGTTCTTCCCTTAAGTAATAAGCAATGCTACCTACAAAACTCACAGGTACTTTGGTGGCCAACTCAAACTGCATAATATAATTGTTTACAAATTGCTGAAACGCTTTGTCGATAACCCCACGGCAGTACGGATGGTCCTTATTTTCAACAATAAATTTTGCAAACGTTGCCAAATACGTATTTGGGTTGGGCTGCTTGTACAGATGTTCTTTTATTACGTCTGCATCCAAATCATACTCCTTAGCGAATTTAATCCCTAAATCTTGGGGCATTTTATGGAAATAATAATCTCTTAATAGTTTTCTGCCAAAGAAATTGCCACTACCGTCATCCATTAGGATATAACCTAATGATGTTACTTTCTGAAATAATTGATGGCCATCATAATAGCTACAGTTAGAACCGGTTCCCAAAATACAGACTATTCCCTGATGACCTATTTTAGTAGTTGAATAAATTGCCGCATAGGTGTCTTCCCTCACTTCTGTTTTTGCATCGGGAAAAAAATCATTGAAAATTTCCTTCAAAAACTTCTTCATTCTATCCGTGCCACATCCGGCTCCATAGAAATATAGGTGGGTTACCTTAGCCCTATTTTTCGATAACTCAAAATTATTGGCCAGACGATCTTCAATTACCTCTCTTGTCAATACCTCTGGACTAAGTCCCAAAGTTTGTGTAACAAAAAGCTGTTCTCCTTTTTCATCCAGTGCAATCCAATCAGACTTTGTGGCGCCACTATCAACTATTAAAATCATATGTTCTAAAATAAGTATTCCTGAAAATAAAGAATTTATCCATTATTTTCAGGAATAATTTAAGGGCTATATTTAAAGGCTAGCTACGTGCTGCGCTAAATCTATCATTTTGTTGGAAAAGCCTGCTTCATTATCATACCAAGAAATTAGCTTGAAAAACTTTGAATTTAATTCAATCCCAGCTCCAGCATCAAAAATACTTGTATGTATGTCAGAAACGAAGTCTTGAGAAACAACAGCATCTTCCGTATAACCTAAAACTCCGTTCATTTCTCCTTCAGAAGCTGCTTTAAAGACTTTTTTAATTTCTTCGTAAGTAGTTTCTTTTTCTAATCTAACTGTTAAATCAACAACGGATACATCTGCAGTAGGCACTCTGAATGCCATACCTGTCAACTTACCTTCCAAAGCCGGAATAACCTTGGTAACGGCCTTAGCGGCACCAGTAGATGCTGGAATAATATTCAACATTGCACTTCTACCACCTCTAAAATCCTTTTTAGATGGTCCATCTACAGTTAGTTGGGTCGCAGTAGTTGCGTGGACAGTGGTCATCAGTCCTTCCTCAATTCCAAAATTGTCGTTCAATACTTTTGCAAGCGGAGCCAAACAGTTTGTTGTACAAGATGCGTTAGAGACAATTATATCAGAGGCTTTTACCTCGTTGTGATTTACACCCATAACAAACATTGGTGCATCTTTTGAAGGAGCAGAAATCACTACTTTTTTTGCCCCACCATCAATATGGTACTGAGCTGTATCCATTGTGGTGAAAATACCAGTACACTCAGCTACAATATCAGCACCTGCTTCATCCCATTTTAAGTTTTTTGGGTCTCTTTCCGCTGTGATTCTAATGGTTTTTCCATTAACTACCAAATGTCCATCCTTAACATCTACTGTACCATCAAATCTACCATGAACAGAATCATATTTAAGGAGGTACGCTAAATGCTCTACATCCAAAAGATCGTTAATGGCAACAACGTCAACGTTATCTCGCTTTACCGAAGCCCTAAAGACTAATCTACCAATTCTTCCAAATCCATTTATACCTATTTTCACTTGTGCCATTCTTTTGTTTTTAAAAAAGTTGAAATTATGTTGTCATTATATCTGAAACTCGTATAAGCTCCTCGTCTATTGCTGTATGTGCACTTATCGCGTCTTTGATTGGGACCAATACCAATTTGGTATCACGAATTCCAACCATATAATTTGTTTTCCCCTCCTGCAAGGCTTCAACCGCCTTTACACCCATTCTACTAGCTAAAACCCTATCAAAACAGGTAGGGTTACCTCCTCGTTGCATATGTCCCAATACTGAAACCCTAACATCATAAATTGGAAGGTTTTCCTCTACATATTCTTTCAGCTCAAAAACATTCTTTCCAGTTTTATCACCTTCAGCAACTATTACTATACTAGAAGATTTACCAGATTTTTTACTCCTCTTTAAAGAATCTAGTAATCTTTCCAAACCTAAATTCTGTTCTGGAATCAAAATTTCCTCTGCTCCTGCTCCAACACCAGCGTTCAATGCAATATGCCCTACATCTCGTCCCATAACCTCTACAAAAAACAAACGATTATGAGAACTTGCAGTATCTCTAATCTTATCAATTACATCTACTACAGTATTTATTGCTGTATCAAAACCAATAGTATATGATGTTCCAATGATATCATTGTCTATGGTACCTGGAATACCTATAACTGGGAAATCATACTCTTCATTGAATAATTGGGCGCCGGCAAAGCTTCCATTGCCACCAATGACCACAAAAGCATCAATTTCTGCCTTTACCAATTGTTCATATGCTCTTTTTCTACCCTCGGGTGTTCTAAAGTCTTCGCAACGAGCAGATTTAAGGACCGTACCTCCCTTGTTAATTATGTTGTTTACGCTTCGTGCATCCATTGGTTTAAAATCACCATCTATCATTCCTTGATAACCTCTGTAAATCGCAACGCATTCCAATTTCATAAATGCACAAGTACGAACAACAGAGCGTATTGCGGAATTCATACCAGGTGAGTCACCACCTGAAGTAAAAACCGCTATTTTTTTGATTTTCTTGGTCATTTCAAATTTTGAGAAATCAAAACTAGCAAACTTATTCCAATAAAAGAACGTCGTATTGTTCTATTTATCAATGCATAAACAACTCAAACGTTTTCGCTTAAAGTTTTTTTAGGTTTCAAAAAAAATAGTGGGAATTTTAGGGTTGTGGAAGCTCTTTTTTAGTGTAAAAACGGATAAGACTATCTTTTCCCATGACATTGCCAGACGATGGAGCTGCTTTCGTTTTCTCTGGTTTCTTGTCTTTCTTTTTAAGTACTTTTTGCATTAGCTCTTTAAAAGTATTAAAATCTACTTGATACGATAGACCAACACCTTGGGTATAGCCCTGCTCCCCAAAAAATTGTTGAATTTGATTTTCTCTGTTGAATATTTTTGCCCTAAGCGTACCATCTTCATTAATTAGAACTTCTACCTCTACATCTCCGGCCACTACAGTTTCAGAAAGTCCCCCAACCGGAACACCTACCCTACCGTTTACCAAGACCCTGTCAGAAATCTGTGTGGAGACAGTTACCCCTATTCTATCTTGGGTAAATAAATCTGCTTGCTCATCAGTATAACCTTGCTCATAAGAAACTCCAAAATTTAACTTGTCATTATCACCCGCCAGTAGTTGGTTCAAATAACCTGATGCTGACTGTAGGGCATTACCTATAGCAGCTTGACTCGTAATGTTGGTTTGCTCACTCCAAAAAGTACCTTGTGCCAATAAGAAAAAGGCGTTATTGCTTTTAATGGTAGGGTCTTGCAACCGATATTCCAGTTCTGATTTTATTACCGAGTTTGTGCCTGGGAACTCTATATCAAAATCGATTAGCGGACTTTCTAACTCTCCATTTAAAAGTATGACCACTTCGGTAGGTATTCTCCCAGTAAACCCATTATCGTCAAGCAGGGGTGCAGGATTTGCATTAAGTGGATAAACTGCTTCCATATCCAATGTGGCTTCCAAAGGGTCACCTTGCCATACCACTCTACCGCCTGGTCTTACACTAAAAGTTTTATCTATTAGACCAGCTCTTTTAAAATTGTATTCCCCCGTTACACTAACAAACTCACCATACATATTAAATTTTCCGTTGGTGTTGATCTCTATCAATAAAAGTCCGGCACCAGTTCCTTTTAAAGAGCTTCCGGTATTTTGATCAATAACAATCTCAACTTCAGCATCGGGAGTTACATCCAAATCAAAAGCCATTTCAATACCCTGGTAATCGTCAAGTACTCTTTCCTCTTCAAAAGATTTAACTTCATTTTTATCTATAAAATTGATGAAAGAATAGTCCCCAACAGTGGTTAGATCACTTAGAGGTATTTTTAGAGAACTGCCTCTGGCTGTGGAACCTTCAAAATTTATGTTCAGAGCATTTGTGGAACCAAAAATACTGCCTGTACCATTCACAAAGCCCGTTCCATAATACAAAGCCTCTTCATTAAACTCCGTGTTCAATATTAAAAAGCGGTTGTCGTTAGTATCTAAATTTAGGTTCAGCATCCAATCGTCAAAGCCCGTGTGTGAAATACTACCATCTAAGGTCGCGTTTGTACGCTCTGCTATATCTGTTAACTCAATATCATCAAAATTAAACGAGCTACCAGATAAGATAATTCTGGACCTAGGGGCAAAATCATAGTTAACATTCAAATAAGGAATTCCAATGCCCGCATCCGTTAAAGTCAGCTCACCATTAATCTCAGGATTTCTAGCATTCCCAGTAATTTTTGCTTGTCCACTAAGCATACCGCGAATATTGGAAATAACATCTTCCCCTAATGGGGCAAAAGGCTTCAAGTTAAAGTCATTAAAAGAAGCTGATAAATCCAAGGTGGTTTTTCTTTGGTCAAAAACTTTACCATTGATGTTCATTTTTTCAATACCATCTTTTCTTAGCCAAGTATTAACACCAAATTCTGTTAGGTCGTTATTTCCAAAAATCATCATTTCCAAATCTCCAAGTTCAATTTTATTTACTGCGAAATCTTTAATGTTCAAACTTGATGTTGGGAGGTATTTATTATCCTTTTGCAAAATATTTAAAAAGCCATCCACCTGGCCATCCAATTTAAGGCTATCGATTGCAGGTGTAATTTTATTAAGTGATACTATTTTAAACTGAAGTTCCAAATCTTTATACGTTGAATCTGCCAATTCCCCCCGTAATCGTATCTGTTCCTCTTGGTTGTTGTTCATTACAATTTCTCTAATTGTAATACTATCCAGGCTTTTGTTAAGTATAATTTTGTTTTTGTCATTACCATCTTCATTAATTACCCAATTATTATCCTTAAAGCTTACATCTGACTTTTTTAGTCCTATAACGGACCTATTTTCTTTATCAAAAGTGTGGTAAAAATTTAGGTTATAGGCATCATTATATTGACTGCCACCTTTAAATTCCGTCCTAAAAAATAAAGTGTCCTTAAGCTTTGTATTTATTAGGTTAAATTCCTTCACATCATAATAAACCGTGGACATATTTTCTACGGACAGAAATGTATTAAAAAGTGGGTTCTTATTATCTATCTGTAATTCAACATCATTGAATGCATTTTTGTAAGCTGCAATTTCTGGGGACTTGAACGTTAATTTAAAATCTCCCTGATCTGCTATAATATTCCCCCTGATAAATGTCTCAGGTCCTAAACTGACTTCAGGAAAAAACACACCAACAAACTTATTATAGATTTTAAAGTTGAAGTTAATGCGCTGCCCGGGGGAAATCTCATAAGGCTTATAATTTGTGTAGATACTTCCTACCGAATTTTGAATTAGTTTCCCAAGTTCGCCAACCTTGTACTTTCCTTTTAAATAACCAGAAACAATATCAGGTGATTCTATTTTTATGGTTCTGACCGTGTCTTCTTCAAAAGTTGAAGAAACTGCAAAATCATCAAAAAAGTAGATCTCATTTTTGTTTTGATAGGTCGTATTTTCAAACTTTACATCACCACTTAGGTTATCAAGTGAGTTCCCGGAAATATCCATTTTTACTTCACCCTTAAATATAGAGATACTATCATTGATAAAGTTCATGAGCTTCAAATCTGCATAATCGACATCCGCACTAAAATTAAAGTCATTACGCTCTTCACTAAAGTCCGCCAAACCTTCAAAATCAAAACGTAAGTTTCTATCGTTACAGATAAGGCTCCCATCAAAAAGTTCATCCTTTAAGATTCCAGAAACCTTGATGTCGTTGTATTCGTAGTCATTGAATTCCAACTTATAAATTTCCCCTATAGCTTCCGTATTTAGATATTCTGCTATAAAGCCCCGCCCCTCTACATTTACATCTAATGATGTTTTACCAAACTTTGGATTATCTATAAAATCCCCTAGATCAAAATCTGTCAACGATATAAAGCCCCTATAAGAGGCATCATCAATATTATTAATATTGGTCATTTGTAGGTCAGAATAGCTACTACCAATAGCAGTATTTAAGTTTACTTGGGCGTCAATCGATGTTTCTGTTACCTCGGCATCACCTCTAATTGTAAATTGCCCAAACTTTTGAAACGATGTTGGAATTGTTTTACCAAGAATATTGGGCAGCAGTGCACGGAGTTGATAATAACTTGAAGTAACATTGTCCATTTCCGCATTCATTACAAAAGGCTCTGTTTGTCTAAATAAGTTTTTAAACTTAAAATCCCCTCGTATACCCGTGTTATCTGAACGAAGTATCAAATCCTTAAAAACCAAATCATTTAGCACGCCTTCCGCTTTTGTTGAAAACACTGCTGTTTTATCTGTTCCAAACTCATTAAAATAGGTATTAACCTCATTAAAAGCCACTAAGGATTCATTGAATTCCGCTGTTAGTTTTACTTTGTCTAAAAATTCTTTGAAGTCTTCCCTGTTGTAATCAAAAACTATGCTCCCAATCAATTTTGACTCTGGGGTTTTTATGGACAAGGCGTCAAAACGCATTTGCTCTTTTGTGTATTTAAAATCGGTAGCCAAATTGTTTATTCGCAACCCTCTTTTACTAGCTAGTGACAATTGGTCCATCTCTAAAGAAACTTCGGGACCTATAATTTGGAAATCACTGGAATTAATTTCAATCTGGGAGAAATCCAAAATAGTAACGGTTTCCAAATTTTCATCAGAAAGCTTATATCTACTTTCTGATAAAGCAATACTGGACGAAGACATAAAAAAGGGAGGCGTACCAGGTTCCCTAGGTTTACCATCGTCCAATTTATCTACAAAAACATCAAGGTTCGTATCATTTTCCCCTGCATAAGTCTTCATATTTAAGTAAAGACGGTCTACTTCAATATCCCCAAACTCCAAAGTCCCATTAATCATGTTACCAATACTCAAAACCGATGTGGTCAATTTATGAATATGTATGAGGGTATCTTTTTTGTAATCTTCAACATATATACCTTTTATGTCCGCACTCATGGAAAACGGCGAAAACTTAAGTCTTTCTATGTTTATGCTCGTTCCAAATTCTTCATTCAAAGTATCTGTAGCATATCTAGCAAGACGGGTTTGCACCACAGGCAAAGAGAAGATTATTGATGTAATTACTCCTATCAAAAGAAGAATCAATACGATTCTGAGCAGTATTTTTTTAAATTTTTTGATAGTGTATTACCTTTTATCTTTGTACGACCAACTTTTGTTCCAAAATAGGTGAAAAGTCAAGAAAATTATATTCTAGCCATAGAATCATCATGTGATGATACTTCCGCCGCGGTGCTTTGCAATAAAAAAGTGCTCAGCAATGTGGTGGCAACACAAGAAATACACAAAAAATATGGTGGTGTTGTACCTGAATTGGCATCAAGGGCACATCAACAAAATATAGTTCCAGTTGTACATCAGGCGTTGGCTCAAGCAAATATCGATAAAAAACAACTATCAACCATAGCATTTACTAGAGGACCTGGGCTCATGGGCTCGTTATTGGTCGGAACATCTTTTGCCAAATCATTGGCATTGGGTTTGGATATTCCCCTGATTGAAGTAAATCATATGCAGGCCCATATATTGGCGCATTTTATAGAAGATAAGGAGCAAAAAGCACCCAAGTTTCCATTTCTAGCAATGACCATAAGTGGAGGGCATACCCAAATCGTTTTGGTTGAACATTATTTTAAAATGGAAATCCTTGGGGAAACTTTGGATGATGCCGTGGGGGAAGCATTTGACAAAAGTGCCAAGCTCTTGGGACTCCCTTACCCTGGCGGTCCATTGATAGACAAACATGCGAAACTGGGAAATGAAAAAGCCTTTGAGTTTCCCAAGCCAAAAGTGGAAGGTCTAAACTTTAGCTTTAGCGGTTTAAAAACGAGTATTTTATATTTTATCCAAAAGAAAACCAAGCAAGACCCTGAATTTATCAAAAATAATTTGAATGATATCTGTGCATCAATTCAGTTTACCATTTTGGAAATACTGATGCAGAAATTAAAACTTGCCGTTAAGCAGACCGGAATAACACAAATTGCCATTGGCGGTGGTGTAGCAGCTAATTCTGGAATACGTTCACGCTTACGCGATGCGGAAAAGGAATTGGGCTGGGAAACGTATATTCCCAAGTTTGCTTATTGTACTGATAATGCCGCTATGATTGGAATTGTTGGATATCTAAAGTTTTTGGAAAAAGATTTTGCTGAACAAAATATTGCTGCTAAGGCTAGATATATCATATAAATTATGGCCTACGATGAGAGATTGGTTTTAAGGATAAAGGCGGCTTTAAAAAGTTTTCCTGAAAACTTTACCGAAAAGAAAATGTTTGGTGGAGTTGCTTTTTTACTTGAAGGAAAAATGACAATTGGCACCATTAACAATGATTTAATGGTCAGAGTGATTTCTTCAAAAATTGATAGAGAGCTTCAAAAGGATTTTGTGAGACCTATGAATTTCACTGGAAAACCGATGAAAGAATTTGTTTTCGTTGGGTTAGATGGTTTAAAAAGTGAGGAAGACTTACAGTATTGGGTTGAATTAGGGGTCGAACATGCAAAAGAAAAGTTGAAGTAGTATATCAATTCAAAATAATGGACAGTTGGTTAGATAAGATTGAATTGGAGCTAAACGGGGTTAAACTAATTCCGTTAGAAAAACAGCATAAAGAAGCTTTATTAAAAGCTGCATCGGATGGCGACCTTTGGAAACTTTGGGTCACTTCGGTTCCATCAAAGGATACCATAGATGAATATATAGCTATAGCCCTTTCTGAACAGCAGTTGCAAAAATCCTTGCCTTTTGTTGTAGTGGACACAAAAACAAATGCCATTATTGGTTCAACCAGATTTTGCAACGTTGATGCATCAAACAAAAGATTGGAGATAGGTTACACTTGGTATTCAAAATCTCATCAAAGAACTGGTGTTAATACCAAGTGTAAATTGTTGCTGTTACAACACGCTTTTGAAAACTTAAACGTCATTGCTGTAGAATTTAGGACGAATTGGTTCAATTATGCATCTCGGAAAGCAATAACGAGACTTGGCGCCAAACAGGATGGGGTTTTAAGGAACCATAGAATGAATAGCGATGGCACCTTAAGGGATACTGTGGTTTTTTCGATTATCAAAAACGAATGGCCAACTGTAAAAAAATCATTACTTTTTGAGATAGAAAAACACAGTTAAACTGCGCCCATGCAACTTTTTTACAATGCTTCTTTGGACAATAGTTTTAAACAATTCAGTTTTGCTACTGAAGAGAGCAAACACATCATAAAAGTTTTGCGAAAAAAAGAAGGTGATATTTTAAAAATTACAAATGGTAAGGGCTACTTATTTGAAGCAGAAATTTTAGAAGCAAATTCAAAGAAGTGTAAGGCCCAGATTGTATCCTCAGAAAAGACGTTATCCAGATTACACACCCTGCATTTGGCTGTTGCCCCAACCAAAATGAACGACCGCTTTGAATGGTTTTTAGAAAAAGCGACGGAAATAGGCATCAATGAAATTACACCTATCCTATGCGACCACTCCGAACGCAAAGTAATTAAACCCGAACGTTTGGAAAAAGTATTACAATCTGCCATGAAACAGTCCTTACAGACCTATTTGCCCAAGTTAAACCCATTGACAACCTACAAAGACTTTTTAGAAAACGCAGTTGGAGATTTAAAGTTCATTGCGCATTGCGAAGACGAGGAAAAAGTAGAATTAAAAAGACGCCTTGCCGCAGATAAAGATGTTATCATACTAATTGGCCCAGAGGGAGATTTTTCACATGACGAGATTGAGTTTGCTCATGAAAAAGGTTTTGTTCCGGTATCCTTAGGAAGAAACCGTTTACGCACCGAAACTGCGGCTATTTATGCCTGTACTGTGGTATCTATTATCAATAGCTAAATAGCTTTCTTAGCTGCTCCTGTTATATCTGCAGTTTCATTTTCAATAAGTAACAATAAGGTGATTTTATCCTTTTTAGCCACTAAAGATGGAATTTTAACAGTACTATTATCTTTACCATTTTCAAGTTCAATGTACTTTTCAGCTATGACAATATTTGAATTTTTTAGTGTTCTATCTCTATTTTCTCCTCTTTTTACAGAAGTTGTCCTTTCATCCAACACCAAAACCACGCGTAATTGCTTATCCTTAAGTTCACCTTCAATGTTATAATCAAAATTCACATACTCATTATCTTTCGTGACATTGGGAATTGTAATCTTATTTTCCGATTGTAGTTTTCCATATTCAGAAATCTTTGCGGCTAATTTACTTCCGTTGGAGCCCACAAAATGTTCCTTTCCATTCACCACCAATTGCGGTGTATAATTACTTCTGTACCTGAATTTTTGATTATAAAAACGTTGTTTTTTAGTATAGATTGATTTGCTGTACGGATCTTCCCATCCAATATAATTCCAATAATCTACATGATAAGAAAGTGCATAAATCTTATTAGGATATTGCTTCTTGGCCTTATCCAAAAGAATATCCGCAGGTGGACAACTGGAACATCCTTGAGAGGTGAAAAGCTCCAACACTACAATAGGCTCAAAACTCCCAACATCGTCCAACCTAGGTATAATGGTTGCTGTCTTATGAGACAAAAATAATATTGAAGTGAAGAACACTACAGTTAGACCTAGCGTCGGAATTATGATTTTTTTATACATGAAATACCCTATTTTTGAGTTTATTAATTATTCGTCAGCAAATGAAATACCTTACTGGTCTAGCTCTTTTTTTAACTTTTTTTGTGATTGTTCCACTTAGAGCGCAGGAATTGGCCATCCTTAAATATGGTGGAGGAGGCGATTGGTATTCCAACCCAACGGCATTACCAAATCTAATACAATTTTGCAATCAGAACATTGATACGGCAATAGACACAAAACCTGAGACTGTTGAAGCTGGAGATGTAAATATTTTTCAATTTCCATTTTTGCATATGACAGGGCATGGCAATGTTTTTTTTTCTGAGGAAGAAGCGGAAAACCTAAGAATGTATTTATTATCAGGTGGTTTTTTACATATTGATGATAACTATGGCATGGAACCTTATTTAAAAAGGGAACTCGTAAAAGTGTTCCCAAGTAAGGATTTGGAAGAGCTTGGAGCTGACCACCCAATTTTTAACCAGAGGTTTCAATTCTCCGAAGGTTTGCCAAAAATCCATGAACACGATGGGAAAAGACCACAAGCCCTAGGTATATTTCATGAAGGTAGATTAGTACTTCTTTATACCTATGAAAGTGATTTAGGGGATGGCTGGGAAGACCCTTCTGTCCATAACGACCCGGAAGCAATCCGTTTAAAAGCCTTGCAAATGGGAGCAAATATTGTAGCTTACGTTTTTAAATCTTAATAATGACCTCTAAAAACATTGCAAACGGAATTCTAAGGGCAGTATTTATTTTAGCTGCCATTGTTCTTTTAGGTTATTTTCTGTTTAAAATCCAATCTGTTCTGGCCTATTTGGCAATTGCTGCGGTAATCGCCTTGTTGGGTAGGCCAATAGTCCTGTTTCTAAGAAGAAAATTAAAAATGCCCAATCTGCTCGCGGTAATTTTAACCATGCTGCTAATGCTAGGAGTATTTATAGGGGTTTTAGCTCTTTTTATTCCTTTGATCAATGAACAGAGTAAAAATCTATCGCTATTGGATATTGAAGCACTTAAAGCAGATGTAAATACACTTTATCTTCAAATCGTGGATTACTTTGGAATCACAACTTCCAATGTTAATGAAATTATTGAAGACTCGGACATTGAGAAAAATGTTCTAGAAGGTCTTAATCTTAATTTTATCCCCAATTTTTTAAATTCCTTTTTAAATGTATTGAGCAACTTCAGCGTTGGCCTTTTTTCTGTCTTATTTATTTCGTTTTTCTTTTTAAAGGACAGTAAACTTTTCCAAAATGGTATTCTGACTTTTGTTCCTGACAACAAAGAAGGGAACATGGTTAAGTCCATTGATAAAATCAATAATTTACTTTCTAGATATTTTGGCGGCATACTTTTACAGCTTTTTATCCTGTTTGTCATCTACACAATTACGTTATTTATTGTTGGGGTAGAAAACGCTATCGTGATTGCCTTTTTGTGTGCCCTTTTTAACATCATTCCATACGTGGGTCCAATCATTGGAGGAGTGCTTATGATTACCCTTACCATGACCAGTAATTTGGGGATGGATTTTAGCACCGTAATATTGCCAAAAGCACTCTATGTTTTCATTGGTTTAACCATTGGTCAGTTAGTAGATAATTTCTTTTCGCAACCCTTTATTTTTTCTAATTCGGTGAAGTCCCATCCGTTGGAAATTTTCTTAATCATCATCATTGCAGGACTACTTTTTGGGGTGGTGGGAATGGTCATTGCAGTGCCCGGATATACAGCAATTAAGGTGGTTTTGAAGGAATTTTTAAGCGAAAATAGCTTTGTAAAAAAGTTGACTAAGAATTTATAGTTTTAGTTTGAATAAAAACATATTAAAAACTGGTGTTCAGGAATTTATAAAAAATTATTGGGATACTGACATCGTGTCAGTTTTGCTAAAAAAGCAACAATTTGAGGGAGTTTCACAAAAAGAACTCGCAGAACAGCTCGAGGCTAAAAAAAAATGTCAAAATAAGCTCCCCTCTTGGTTTAACGCAGAACAAATTTATTACCCTAACAAACTGAATATTGAACAAACCAGTTCCGAAACCACAGCGCAATATAAAGCTAATTTAGTAAGCGGAAAATCGCTCTTGGACATCACTGGGGGCTTTGGAATCGACAGTCATTTTTTTGCCCAGAAATTACTCCAAATCATTCACTGCGAACTGGACAAAAATTTATCTGAAATTGCCTCTTACAATGCTCAAATTTTAAATCAAAAAAACATCGTTTTTAAAGCACAAAATGGACTGGGTTTTTTGGAAAATTTCAATAAGAATTTTGATTGGATTTATGCCGATCCATCTCGAAGAGATAATGCAAAAGGAAAGGTGTTTAAATTAGCAGATTGCATTCCAAATATTCCAAAAAATTTAGATTTACTATTTGAGCATACCGATTCTATTTTACTAAAAGTATCTCCCCTACTCGATTTAACTTTAGGAATAAAAGAGCTAAAATGGGTAACAGAAATTCATGTGATTGCCGTGCAAAATGAAGTAAAAGAAGTATTGTTTCTTTTGAGAAAAGATGCTGAGGAAAACATTAAGATTAAAACCGTCAACTTAAAAAAAGATGGTGAAGAGCGTTTTGAGTTTTTAAAGAAAGATGAAAAAGAAGCGAATGTGGAATATGACTTACCGCAAAAATATCTCTATGAACCTAATACTGCTGTGCTAAAATCTGGCGGGTTTAAAAGTATTGGTAGTGCCTTTGACTTGAATAAACTTCACGAGCATTCTCATCTATATACTTCAGATACACTAATTAATTTCCCTGGACGGGTTTTTAAAATTCATTCTGTTGTTCCGTATAGTAAGAAAGCTATTTTAAAGCTAGCTATAAAAAAAGCGAATATAACTACACGTAATTTCCCTGAATCCGTGGCAACTATTCGCAGAAAGCTAAAAATTAAAGATGGCGGCGACGACTATCTGTTTTTTACCACCAATTTAAATAATGAACGAGTGGTGGTCCATTGTAAAAAGACATAATTGTACCCTAGTTGAGTATAAAAAATAACTAACAACCAATGAAAAACACTTTTCTTACACTATCATTGTTTTCTGTATTATTAGGATGCAACGAGCAGAAACCAACCCATAAAGAAATTGTCACAAGCTATTTTAATGCATTTAATTCTCGTAACTACAGTCAAATAAAAGCACTGGTTAGCGATAGCCTAACCATTACAGAAGGAGATTTTATCACCACCTTTGACCATGATAGTTACTATGAGCATTTTAAATGGGACTCTATATTTAAACCATCTTATGAGATTTTAGAAATAAAAGAAGAAAACAACCAGGTTTTAGCTACTATAGCTTCAAAATCTGTGCGCTACGAGTTTTTAAAAAACAACCCTTTAACCTGTAAACGTAGAACCTCCTTTACCTCTGGGAAAATCTCTAAAATTGAAATACTGGATTGTATTGATGTGGATTGGACAGTCTGGCAAAAAGAACGGGATTCTTTAGTTGCTTGGACAACTTCGAATCATCCAGAACTAAATGGTTTTATCAATGATTTAACTATGAAAGGTGCTCAAAACTATCTAAAAGCAATGAAACTATATGGGGCTACAAAAGCTCAGTGATAGTCATTGGGAAATACTAAAATTCCATGTTCACTCCAGAAAAAATTAGAACTGATGGTTTTCGTCACGATAATCACTCACACTCCCACTTAAAATTGGCAATTTTAGCATTACTTCCGGCAGACAAGTTATAATGCCACCATTCCGTTCTTATGGACCAAAAACCATGTTTTTCCATGGTTTCCTTGAGTAGTTTTCTATTGTCAAGAATCTTTTGGGGCAAATCTAAGTTATCATGATAGGCACGCTTGCCAAAGAAGTCAAAGTCGGTTCCCATGTCCAATTCATTACCTTCCAAATCTACCAAAGTAATATCCACAGCACCACCCTTATTATGAATAGAGCCTTTAACAGGGTTAGCTACATATTGTGGATTGGGAACTATCTCCCACATTTTATATTGTACCGAGTTGGGTCGGTAGCAGTCAAAAAATTTAATCTTGAAGCCTTTTTCCAAAAAATCCTTGTTCGCTTTTAATAAAGCTTTTGCTGTCTTTACACGGGTATAGCATTCCGCACAATCATACACTTTGGCCTTTAGAAAGTTATTTTCTGTAGCATAGCGCATATCATAGGCAAAATCAGCACTAAAATCTGCCAAACGAATAAAAGTAGTATCTGCCAAACCTTCAAAAGACCGTAATTGTTGGGTTTGAAGCTGTTTTTCTATGGTATCTCTCTGAACGATTACTTTTTCAGATACAGTTTTCTCAACCTTATCTTCAGCCGCTTTTTGTTTGCACGAGATTGAAAACAACGCCAAAAAAACAATACTTAAATACTTTATCATTTTCGTTCTTGTTTTGCCATCCAAGTGTACAATTCTTCATTCAGGTAGGCTTTTTCCCAAGAATTATGCCCCACATCTTGATAACGTGTATACGTGACATCATAACCCATTTCCTTAAGTTTTGCCACCATACCATCCGATTCTTCAACGGATATGACGGCATCCAAATCCCCATGAAAAACCCAGATGGGTAATTTTTTATCTATCCAATGTGCATAAGGCAACGGTGCCATACCACACACTACTGCCAATGCTGCCCATTTCTTGGGGTATTGTACGGCCAAATCCCAAGCAGCACTACCTCCCCTGCTCAATCCAGATAAATAAATACGTTTTGGGTCAACCCGATTAGTTGCCACCACGGAATCCAACAATTGGTTAATTGCATTTATGTTCCACCATTTGCGCTTATGAGGGTTTTGAGGTGCCAATACTAAAAAAGGAAACTGTTTGCCCTCTACTAATAGTTTTGGTGGGCCGTTCTTTTTAATTTCATCCAACTCTCCCCCAGCTTCTCCTCCACCGTGTAGAAATAACAACAAACCGAATTCATCATTTTGATTTTCCTCATATTCAGCTGGGTAATACAGATAATATTGTAGGTTTTCGGTAGTAACGGTCTCAAGTTCAGCATCTATTAGTTGACTTTGCCCAGCGCATCCTTGGACTAAAAAAATTATCAGAAGTGTAAGTGCTGATCTTATTTTCAATACATAGCAATTTTTCATTCCGGTTTTAGCTAAACTGGTTCAATATATTCTCGAAAAGCTCTTGTTTGCCACTAATTTGCTCTGGCTCACCACTATGTTGAGCATAATCGTACAGGTCTTTAAGTTCAAGCTTTCCAGCGGAGAAATCTGCACCTTTACCAGAAGTAAAAGACTTGTACCTTTTATTGAGCAAGGACTCATAAGAAGAATTCTGGATAATATTATCAGCTATTAAGAGTGCTCTGGCAAACGTATCAGCACCCCCAATATGAGCAATAAAAATATCCTCGAGATCAGTTGAGTTTCTTCTGGTTTTAGCGTCAAAGTTAATTCCACCACCTTGTAAACCACCAGATTTTAGGAAAACTAACATTGCCTCTGTAGTTTCCATTACATTATTTGGGAATTGGTCTGTGTCCCAACCATTTTGATAGTCACCTCTATTAGCATCAATACTGCCCAGCATTCCTGCATTCGCAGCAACTTGTAGTTCATGCTGAAAAGTGTGTTGTGCCAACGTAGCGTGATTGACTTCTATATTCAATTTAAAATCATTTTCAAGCCCATATTCCCTAATACTGTTTATTGAAGTAGCCGCATCAAAATCATACTGATGTTTAGTGGGTTCCATGGGTTTGGGCTCTATAAAGAAAGTACCTTTAAAACCTTGACTCCTAGCATAATCCTTCGCCATATTTAAGAAACGTCCTATATTATCCTGCTCTAGCTTCATGTTTGTGTTCAACAAGGACATATATCCTTCTCTACCCCCCCAAAACACATAATTCTCACCACCAAGTTCTATTGTGGCATCTAAAGCAATCTTAACCTGAGCCCCGGCTCTAGCAACAACATCAAAATTTGGGTTGGAGGCAGCTCCGTTCATATATCTAGGATTCGAAAAACAGTTGGATGTTCCCCAAAGTAATTTAACTCCAGAAGCCTCTTGCTTTTGTTTTAGATATTCTACTGTTTTTTGTATTCTTTTCTCCGATTCTACTAAGGTATTAGCTTCGTCCACTAGGTCAAAATCATGAAAACAGTAGTAATCAAAACCCATTTTTGTAATAAATTCAAAAGCAGCATCTGCTTTGTCTTCCGCTGCTTTTATTGGATTCGAAGCTGTAGCCCAAGGAAAGCTTTTTGTTCCAGGTCCAAATGGGTCACCACCAGTACCACATAAGGTATGCCAATAAGCTACTGCAAACTTAAAGTGCTCCCGCATTGTTTTACCAGCAACCAATTGTTCTGGATTATAAAATTTATAAGCTAAGGGATTGTCAGATTTTGACCCCTCATATTTTATTTCACTTATACCCTTAAAAAATTCTTTATCACCTATAACAGCCATGGTTCATTCTATTAATTGATTATTGACTTTAATTCTTTTTTCCAGTTTTCAAAAGCAATCTGGTAAGCCTTTTTATCTTCTGAAGGATGGAAAGATAGTACGTAATCATTTTTCATGAATTCTGAGAATGTATCAAAACCTTTCTCTGTAATAGCACAAGCTCTAGCTGCTCCAATTGCTCCAGTAGTATTATAAATTTCAATCTCTTTATCTATCAAGGTGGCAATAGTATTCGAAAATAGAGAAGACCTAAAAAGATTATCGTTTCCTGCCCTTATTACTTTAGGAACAATACCATCAGATTCCATAATTTCAATTCCATATACAAATGAAAATGCAATACCCTCTAGTGCTGCTCTACACATGTGGGCCTTATTATGCCTGTTCAAATTCAAATTAAGAACTCTTGTACCTATATCTTGGTTGTTGAGCATCCTTTCTGCACCATTACCAAAGGGAAGTATACATAGGCCGTCAGCTCCAACAGTTACTGTAGCCGCTAAATCATTCATTTCTTGATATGATTGTACATCAAAATTATTCAATAACCACCTATACTGAATTCCTGCACCATTTATACATAGTAATTTTCCAATATTTTTTAGAACTCCTTTTTTATAATTTACATGCGCAAAATTGTTGACTCTCGAGCTTTCTTTAACCGATAAATTATCCGTTACCGCATATACTACACCTGATGTTCCTCCGGTAGCTGCAACTTCCCCAGGATTAAATACATTGAGTGAAAGTGCATTGTTAGGTTGGTCACCAGCACGATATAAAATAGATGTCCCCTCTTTAAGTCCACTTTCAGTTGCACCCTTGCTCGAAACAATTCCTTGATTACTAAAAGTTGTTGCTACATCAGGAATCATACCTTTTGGAATTCCATAATAATTTAAAATATCCTGTGAGATTTCATCTTCTTTGAAATCCCAAAAAATACCTTCTGATAAACCAGAAATTGTTGTATTGATTATATCTGAAAATCTATAGGCTATATAATCGCCTGGTAACATGAACTTAAAAATACTATTGTAGATTTCGGGTTCATTCTCTTGTACCCATCTTAACTTAGAAGCTGTGAAATTAGCTGGCGAATTCAATAAATGTTCATCACATTTTTTGGCACCTATCTTTTGATAAGCTTTATTCCCAATTTCTACAGCTCTGCTATCACACCAGATAATAGAGTTTCTCAAGGAATTTCCATCTTTATCTACTAACACCAATCCATGCATTTGATAAGCAATGCCAATGCCTTGAATATCGTTCTCAGAAACTTCACTTTCCATTTTGATGCGCTTGATGGCTCTACAAGTATAATGCCACCAGTCTTTAGGATTCTGTTCAGCCCATCCTTTTTCAGGAGCAGAAATCGACATCTCTTTTTCTGGTTCTTGCACGAGGTGCTTACTCAAGCCCGTAGCAACTTCTACCAAGGCCACTTTTATAGAAGAACTCCCTAAATCTATTCCTAAATAATACATTTGAGAAATAACAAAAGTTATTTCTCAAATGTAGCAAATGTTATACTTAAAAAGGGAAGATTAATAT
Organism: Croceitalea sp. MTPC6; assembly: GCF_036985525.1. Classification (NCBI taxonomy): domain Bacteria; kingdom Pseudomonadati; phylum Bacteroidota; class Flavobacteriia; order Flavobacteriales; family Flavobacteriaceae; genus Croceitalea; species Croceitalea sp. MTPC6. Next base: position 171,714 of record NZ_BTGR01000007.1, on the reverse strand, counting down.
ATGCAAATTTATTTTATAGATAGAATGGAAAGAAGAATACAGTATTTAGATTGAACATAGCATATTGATAAAAATTTATATTTTTTTAACAGTAAAAATCTTCTTTTTTAAGGAATATTATCTTTCTTGTTAAGAACATTAACACTGACCTAATCATAAAAACGATGAAAAAAAACCTTTTACTACGTAACCTAATAATAGTTTTTTCAACCATTATAATATTTATAAGTTGTCAAAAAGAAGATGATTTCATTAACAATGAAAATGTTGATTCTGTAATCGAAGAAGAAATTTTTCTTCAAGGAGAAATGCTAAAAAATCCATATGAAATTTCCAATATTCGACAAGCCTACCTAAAAGTATTGGGCGAAATTGAACAAGGAGACGTTAAAACTGGAAAAGGTTTTAAGATGACTTCCAAAGGAGACACAACCCAAATTGAACCAAATTATCTTTATGTACGATTTGACCCTAAAAACACTAGGCAAGAACAAAGGCTTAAGGAGAAAAAGAGATTTACGGTTGTGGATTACCCTCTAGAATACGAAAATCCAAATGACTATAGAAAAACCATAAAAAGGGATGAGGATGAAATCTCTTCTTATTGGACAAGTGTGCCCATTGGAAAGAAATTACCGAAGAATATACCCTATGTAATACTTCAAGAAATGTATATCCCTGAAAAGGACCCAAAATATGACAATAAAAAGGGAGGAAATGATGCCACTAAAAGAGGTGAAGTTAATGATGAAATAGATTTCATGAATCATTTATTAGAAGAGGCTTATGCCGCAACGGATAATGAAGACTTATTGCCAGATCCTCCAATTGATAAAAAAGGTGAAACTTGTGAAACATGCTTTTTGGGAATTAACCTTCGTGCAAAATGGAATCCTAGTGGGAATATTCAAATATGGGATGACCATGTTGGAACAACTTCAAGAACTGTAAGAGATTGTCGTGATGAAGTAAGTTATGATTACACTCCATGTTATAACGGGGATTATGCAAACTGCCCAAGAACGGTCACTACCACTGTTTGTACCAACAGAACAGTACAGGAAAATGGAAGTTATATTCCTTTAGTTGGAGCTCAAGTTTTGATAAGAGATACTTGGACTTTAGGAAACGCAATTACTGATAATAATGGGGATTATCGTTTTAGTTCTGTGCGAGCAAAAGTAAAATATCTTATTCAATGGGAAAGATACCAATATAGTGTTCGTGATAATGGTGGACTTTTTCAAGCTGAGGATAAAGGTCCAAAGCTATATAAACAAGCATGGAACTATCAAATAAGAGGCGGTCGTATGGAATACCGTGCTAATATTCATAGAGCTGCTCATAACTACTACTATGGAAATATAAATGGTCTAAGAAGACCACCAAATAACTTTACCAATAGACAAACCAAGATAAGAGCAAGGGAAACATGTTGTGATGGGGTCAACGAGTTTTACCTACCTTATTTGACTGGGGGTATTTGGCCAACCATTACAATAAAAGAGTATAGAGCACCATCAAGGGATGTTTTTTCTACAACAACCCACGAAATTGCGCACTCTACACATGCGGCAAACTCTGTGATAAATTTTCCCTTGGCAACAAAAAGACATCGAGAGAGTTATGCAGAATTTATTGAGACAATAATAACTAATAGGTACTATCAAAATCTTACTGGGAATCCCAATTTTGAAATTAATGGATTTAGACAGGGGTTTACTCGAGCTGAAGAGAATGTATATACTTCTTTTTTCATAGATTTATGGGATGATTTTAACCAAAGAACTAGACTGGGTGATAATGCGCTGCCGAACGATTTGGTAGAAGGTTATACTTTTCGCCAAATTGAAGATGCAGTATTTAAAAGAACTGATTATTCAGGTGTTGTGAGAGAGCTACAAAAACTAAATAATCCAACTGAAAATCGATTATGGGAATTAAGAAATCATTGGGGATCAAAATAATTGTTGTATGTGTCGTCTTTTTTTGTTCATGCGGTCCTGACTATAACGAAGAGTTTATAGATTTTGTAATAATCAATGAGTCTGGCATTGATATTAGAATAAATCCTAACCCTCCTATTAGTGAACAATTCCCTACGAGTGTAAGGTCGTCTTTTTTAGTTGCAAATAATGATGCTTTTTCTGAGGTAATTGAAATAAACACTAGAGATGCTAATTTTTCATTCCGTACATTTTTTGGGACAGACAATATTGAAATTATATATGGCAATGAACGAAAAGTATCATATTCTTGTGCAAACGGTGATGAAAGCAACAATTGCGAAAATTCAAGAAATATATTGTCATTTAGGGCGAATTCAGATAATCGAGCTGAATATATTTTTACTGTAAATGATTTTGATATAGCAATGCCTTGTGATGGGAATTGTAATTAACTACTATTTTTTATGATAAAAAAAATTGTTTTAGGTCTAATTTTATTTTCAGTGTCATTCAATTCTTTACAATGTCAAAATAAGACAAATACCCCAGAATTTGGAGTCCATCTTGGCTATGCATTGATAGATATCAATTCAAATATTTTTGGAGGCGATACCCAATCTGGTTTTTTTCTTGGCGCATCCCTAGATTTTTCAGTTTCCAAAAGCCTAAGCCTCCAACCAAAAATTCTTTATGCAAGCTATAGTGATGTTGGTTTTTTGCACATACCTATCTTTTTAAGTTATGAAACAAAAACTGGTATCTATTTTAGTACTGGACCGCAACTGACAATAATTTTAGATGACCCTTTCAATACTAATAAAGAGTTGGGCTTAGATTTAGGTTTGGGTGTAGGATATGATTTTTCTAATAGCGTTTTTATTGAAGCTAGGTATTCATTTGCACTAACCAATAGATTTAATGAGGATATCAACTTTGACGATGAAGCCTTTTCAGATACGCCAAACCTTAAGTATAATAATTTCTTATTTGGTATTGGATACAAATTTTAATCCTTATTATTTATAATTAAGCGCGTAATATTTGATGCATCCCCCATGCTAAGGACCGTTAAAGTTAGTATTATGGGAATTATGATTAGAATGTTTCAAAGCCAAAAGGTCACACATGCTATGAATTTTTAAAGTTTAAATAATTTTTATTGTTGGCCATTTGAGAAAAGCCAAGAAATTTTTCTTAGCTTTTCTCTTTTTACCATGAATAGCATATCCACTACTAAGTCTGTAAATGTTACGCAATTCAATCTTATTGAAACAAAATAAACTTTGTAGTACCAAATTTTGCGTGAGAAGTGTTTGCAAATAAAAAAGCCTCAGAAGGTATAAATCTTCTGAGACTACAATAGTATTGGTGATCGCGATAGGATTCGAACCTATGACCGTCTGCTTAGAAGCTTCTTTAAAGGAACTTCTTCAAAATAGAAGAGTCAATATAATTTATTGATTTACAAATACTTAAATAATATTTGATAGTAATTGAAATGATTTGATATCATCCATTTGTTTGCAAATTGTTTGCAAATTGTTTGCAAATTTTTTAAGTATCTTTAAGAATATGAGGACATATTTGACCCTTTTATTGGATACTAGAAGAGCAAAAAAAGATGGTTCCTTTCCTATAATTTTTCGTCTTACACACCTACGGAGAACTACCTCGATTTCTACCGGTTATTCAATATTAGAAAAATATTGGGATTCTAAAAAATGTACAATTAAAAGGAACTATACTAGAGTAGAATCCATTGCTAGGCTAAACACTTTGCTTCTTAAAGAGGAAGCAAGGGCAAATGATATCATTAATCAACTATATGATAAGGGAAAGCTTAATTATTTTTCTATTACTCAGGTAAAAAATAGGATCACCCGAAACAATACCTATGATTCATTTTATAAATATGGAGAATTACTTTCTGAGGAATTGAAAGTCTCACATCAATATGGCACGTCTAGGAGCTATAGAGGAATTATTTCCATACTAAGGACTTTTACCAAAGGAAAAGACTTAAAGTTTAATGAACTCAACTATGACTTTATAAAGCGATTTGAACGCTACCATCTAGCTAAAGGAAACAGCATCAATAGTCTTTCAGTTTATCTAAGAGCTATTAAGGCTATTTATAACAAAGGTATCAAAGCCGGACTGGTTGAAAAAGAAGCTTATCCATTTGCTAATTATTCCATACGACAAACTCCAACAGAAAAGCGAGCACTGAATATTGATGATATTAGAAAAATTATGGAACTAGAAATTCCGAAGGATATGGTTTTGTATCGATACCGAAACTATTTCATTTGTTCTTTTCTATTATATGGGATGAACTTTACAGATATGTGCTATCTCAAATTGAAAAATATTGTAGATGGTAGAATCAAATTCAGAAGAAGAAAAACTTCTAAACTATATGATATCAAAATAACGGAGCAATTAGCTCAAATTCTTATCATATATCTAAAGGGAAAGGGTAAAGAGGACTATATTTTCCCAGTAATAAAAAGAGAAAATCCAGAACTACAAGAGCGAGAGATTTCTTGGGAACGCCAACGCTACAATAGAGGCTTAAAGACTATAGGGGAAATGTGTGGTATTGAACAAAGACTAACCACATATGTTTCGCGTCACAGTTTTGCCACACAAGCTATGCTCAACAATGTACCTTTGCAAGCTATCTCTGCCATGCTTGGTCATAGTAAACTAAACACCACCCAAATTTACCTAAAGTCTTTACCAACAAATATACTTGATGATTATAATCAGCAGTTGATAGAAATGATATAGGAAAAGTGAATAGTTCCTAAAAATTTAATAAACCAACTAGTTTTAAAAAAAGCCGGTTTAACTAAACCTATTCTATGAAAACTATTTTTCATCGAAAAGCATCAAAAAATCATCTACCTGAACGGATTCTGCTCAATGTCTCTTGGGTCATTCCTAAATACGAGGCTATCATGCTTAACGGAACTCTTTGTAAGATACCAGGGTGAGTGTTGATGAATATTTCATAACGTTCTGCGGCAGTATTAAAATGAATGTTGTCAAGTCTTTTGTCTAACAATAAGATTCCTTGATTACTAAATAGTCGGCCTATTTTTTCGAGTTCACGGCTAGAAGAAAACAGTTCTTCCAATTTAGCATATTCAAATTTCCATAAGACACATGGCTCCAAAGTTTCTATCCATTTATTGCTTGGCTCTCTTGTAAAAAAACTTCCAATGGCTCCAACAAATTCATTTTCTGGGCCTATCCAACAAGTCACATCTTTACCATCTTTATAGAGATAGATTCTGATCAAACCTTTCTCTACAAAATAAAGGTTATTGCATACATTGCCTTCTTCAAGAAGTATCGTTTTAGATGGGTATTCTACCCTTTCGATAGTACTAAGCAGTAGCTTTTCATTTTCGGGGGACAAATTACCAATATCCCGGAAGGTTCTCAATAAGTTTTCCATTCCACGTATTCTCTATTTTTTAATCTTCAAGGTTTCATTTCTAAGACGCTATCACAAGTGTTTTGTTACTTCAAATTTTCACTTTCTTATCATCTATATGTTACGCTCCCTATTATTTGATATATATCAAATATATTCTATTGGCAAATTTTCATTTTTGCCATTCATCAATCAATAATATAAACATGAAAAAAATCGTCCTATTCTCTTTATTCTGCTTAATTAGTACATCAACAGTAATATCTCAAAATGCAATTAACCCATCAAATCTCAAGATAGACAAAGCCTTTATATTTCCAGAAAAGTACACAATGAATATGTTCTTTATTGTGGATTCTCAAAAAATACCAATGGGGAAAATTCATACCTCATTAGTTAAAGTAAACGAGAATATTGCTATCATAACCAAGTTACAAATGCCAAATCAAACGGATGGTCAATGGATAGATAGCACCGTTGTTAATTCTACAAATTTTAAGCCTTTATATCATTCGTCAAAAAACCCTCAACGAGAAATGGTTATGGAATTTGGTAAAAAAATCACCGGTTATTATAAAGATTTAATGACCGGTTCTAAAACTCAAATTTTAGAGACGACTATTGAACCTTTTTTTGACAGCAACTTTTACCCTTATCTAATACGGTTACTACCGCTTGAAGATGAATATGCTACTGCAATATACATGTTTGATTACAACCCAAAATCAAAAATTGGAATTATGAAAGCAACCATTTTGGACACTAAGTCAAGTGAAATTGATTTTAATGGAAAAGAAAGAAAAATTTGGGTGGTTAAAACCACTAATGACATTTCTGATAATAAATTCATTACCACCTTCTATATAGATAAAACAACAAGACAAACACTGAAACAGGTTACTGAAAATGAACGTGGGCAACTTGTTATGGAGCGCACAGAATAAGTAACCATTGACACAATCAAAGTCAATTAAATAAACACCTATAAATGAGCAAAGAAAATAGAACAATAGAATTAGAAAGAACCATTAATGCACCACTAAAACTGGTTTGGAAAGTGTGGACAAACCCAGAACATATTGCCAAATGGTGGAGTCCCAAAGGAATGGAAACCCAAATAAACCATTACGAATTTAGTGAAGGGAACACCTGGAAATATATTATGAAGCTGCCAAATGGACAAGAATTTATTGCTGAAGGCCAATTTAAAGAGATTGAAGCTCCCATTAAAATTGTAACCGAAGCCCATTTTCGTCCAAAAACTGAAGGTGTTCTTCTGGAAACACTCTTTGAGAATCAAGGGTTACAAACCAAATTAAAATTTAATGTGGTACACCCCACCGAAGAATACAAACTGGCACAAGAACAAATGGGCGTAGATAGCGGATGGGAAGCAGCTATTGATAGGTTTGCTGAATGTATATGGAATTTATCATAATCAAAAAATCATATCAACATAAGATTCCATCGAATCAGTATAACCACTACAATAATACTATTTGAAAATAGACGAGTGAATTTCAGCGTAAAATACTTCTTGGATTGGAAGAAAATCAAGTTATGACCAATACCCTTAAAATCAGCATTTTTCTATTCCTAATGGTTCGGAGCATTGGATTTTCGCAACAAAAACAAGATAGTTTAGCAAATAGGATTTCAAAAATTAGTACAGCTACCACTGCAGAAAAATCAACAAAATCTTCCATTCCAGTAGAAACGATGTTCGGTAATCGAAAAGTAAACTATCTGTCAATATTAAATAATAAGTTAGGGAACAGTAAGAAGTTAAGTTATTTCAGTGTAATCACTATTGCTGCTCCATATGATAAGACCAATGGCCCTAATGAATTAATTGTTTCTAACGCATTGACTTATAAATTAAGTAAAAAATTGTTTGCTACGGGAGGGCTGCAGTACCATTTTCTAAAGGGAGTTGTTCCTGCTAGTGGTTTCCAGTTTTTTCCCGCAAATGCCAAATGGCTATTTGTTCTTAGTTCAAGCATTGCTTTTGCGTTAAACACTAGCTTTCAAAATGTTGGTATTATGGAGTTTAAGCCTTGTATTTCAAATATATTAAAGCTATACACCAGAGTACAGGGAATTTATAACATTAAATTAAAAAATAACCTTCATGAAAGAAGTCTTCTTTATCTACGTACGGGACTTACTATTAAAAGAACCAGTTTGGGTTTAGGTTTTAATATGGACTTTTACGGTCCTGATAAAACAAAACAGGAGAACTTTGGGATTTTTATCCATCAATTGTTGTGATATGATTGATATTTTAAAAAAAGTAAATAGCTATCCATCCATCTTGCTACTATTAATATTTATGTGTAGTTGTAAGAGTACCAATCTTTCGTATTTCAACAAAACGCTTCCTACCACAACACCGGTATTATTTGCTCCTAATTTGGTCAATACTAATAGGATTGAACTTAATGTGGTTTTTAATTATGATCATACAGAAATGTTCTTCTCAAGAATTGTAGAGAATAGTTTTGTGATACATCATTCTGAACTTATAAATGGTGAATGGTCCAATATCGAACCCGTTAAAATGTATGCCGATGATGTTTTAGTTTCTGTTGCCTGTGACCCTACTATTACTAAAGACGGAAAAACCATGTATTTTCTTGGTGTTGACCCAGGGTTATATACTAATGATGTTACTAGAGAAGAACTTTATAAAATACCTCCAGACATTTATAGAAGCAGAAAAGTGAAAGGAAAGTGGGAGTTAGCCTCTAAAGTGGATTTTTCAGTTTCCACTGAATATATAGAAACCTATCCTGTGGTTACGGCTGATGGGAGTTTATATTTTCGTTCAAACAGACCCAATAATAAAGGAGGAATGCAGACCTATCGTGCGCATTACCTGGGAGATGGAAAATTTGAAACACCTGTTTTAGTAAACCTTAAGACAGAGCACAAAGAACTAATAACCTATGTTTCACCAGATGAGCGATATGCCATTACCAATGGACAGGGTAGATTTCAAATAACGTTTAAAAAAAATGGCGAATGGACTAAACCGAAAGAAATACCCTTAAACTATGATAGTGATTGGAGGTATTATTGTCCTTACATGTCTTCAGATGGAAAGTATTTTTTCTATTCCAGACGATACAATGACCCCAACAAAAAAGGATGGGTTGGAGTGGAAAAAGGAGAGGTTTATTGGGTAAGCGCAGACATACTTTTAGACGTAAAATAGAATAAAATTTCAGTAAAAAAATTAAAAGATTGGGACACTGATTTTAATTAAAACTTACTACAAATAATGAAAAAAACATACTTAATAAGTTTTGTCTTACTGTTGCTTATAATAGGCTGCAACGATAAGACCAAAAAGTTATCTGAATCCAAAAAAACACCTAGAGTGCCAGATTCATCAAAAGCAACTAAAACATCCAATCAAGAAAAAATAAAACAATTCAATTGGGATGATATAGCCGAATCAACTGTTGATATTGGTGCTTTTCCATATATCTCTCCTCCGGAGGGAATGGTTGTAGATAAAGAATATTCGACGTCTTATGAGTTCGATAAACTCGAATTTTTTGATGGCAACTCTTCCTTTGTTTTAGATGGTAGGGTAGAAAGGATTAAGACAGAAATGGAAGGTGATAAAGAGTGGCAAGAATACTACTTTCAAAAAAGTATTTCAGAATATTTAAAATCCATAGGGGCACAACTACTATTTGAAGGGCAAATACCGAATGAGTTTATCCAGAAATGGGGAGAGGACCCTAATGCCATATATGCCCATATGCATGAATTCTATGCAGGCGATGTTGTGAATTACCCCGTTAGTATTTATGTCCTTAAGACACCGAATAAAAAAATAGGTGTTCAAGTTTCGCCAACCTCAAAAAGAATAGGTATTGTAGAAAACAGTGCATTTGTACAAACTATAGAAAAAATATCAGCAGATGATATTTTTAAGGCTATTGAAAAAGAGGGAGTAGCCACATTGTACATCAATTTTGATACGGGAAAATCTAGAATCAAAGCCACATCTTATGAAGTTATTGGCGAAGTTGCTAAAATGATGATAGACAATCCAAACCTAAGAATTAGTATAGAAGGCCACACCGATGCTACAGGTAACCCAATGGATAACATGAGACTATCTAAAAGCAGGGCTCAAACTGTGCTTTTAGCCCTAACTGATGAAGATGTAGATGCTGCAAGGCTACAGAGCAAAGGTTTTGGCCAAACAAAACCAATTGATACAAATACTACTGAAGAAGGAAAAGCGAAGAATAGAAGGGTTGAATTAAGAAAACTAAACTGATTGAAAAAACGGAGTTATTGAATAAGTTCAAATCTTAAAGCTAATGAAAAAACTATTAATTATCGTCTTTGGAATATCTTCAATATTACAATCATGCAAACATGATAAAGCTAAAGAGATATCAATTTTAAACCAAGAAAAAAAATCATTTGATTATTTAAATGTCGATTTAAAAGAGCAGTCAGACTATTACTGTAAAGTAAAAATCAATAATGACGAAGGGGTTACTACAGATTACCTAATGAGCAGTAGTAATGCCATGAAAAAAGAAAACATATTAACATTATTTGGTATCTCACTGAACGATGCGATGTATGAAAAATATGAACTTTATATCAGCTTAAATAGAGTTCATAACTCTATAGATCCAAAACTCGAAGTTGGAACTTACAAAATAATTCCACTTTTTTCAGATATCGAAGATGATAGTTTAAGCTTTCGAATTGGTGAAAGTGTAATTAGTGAACAAAATTTTGAGGAAACTAAAAAAAATAATCTATTACATGAGATAGAAGGAAGCTATGCACTTGTATCTGATTATCCTAACGTCTTAAAAATTAATGATGTAATCAATTTAGGAATTACAGAAAAAAGCTTGTACTACACAACCGGCAAATATCGAGTAAAAGGAGAAGCTCAACTCGAATTATTAAGTGTTGATACTGAAGAGAAACTAACGGTAAGTATTGACTTCGATGTTGAGCAAGAATGGTATTTAAGCAAAAAGAATCTTGATTAAACTAGAATATCAATAAAAAGAAAAATGATTAAAAAACAATTTTTAGCAATAACTATATTAGCTTTATTAACATTATCTTGTTCTTCAGATGATGACCCGAGAGATAATTACCCCAAAAAAAAGGACATTTCATTTTCTGTTACATCTTCTGACACGGATCGATTATCAAGAGTAACAATTAAGATTATAGGGAATGGTGTGGAAATTTCTAATTCTTCTTATAGTCAGTCCCATCTACCTTTGACAAGGGAATATTTGAAACAATCAATTCCCTTCCAAACACTATTAGGTATTACATATGAAGATAACTCAGGCGGAGAGATTGGAGTTCCTTTTGAGCCATATAATATTAAATTTATAATAAAAGTGGACTCTGAAACTGTTGCTGAAAAAGAGATTACGATTAACGGCCCTGGTACTGTTGATTCTGTTGAGTTTACATTTAATTAAGAATTTGGGTTACAAAGTTTACCCGCAATTTGACAAACTTGAATGTGTTTGGATTTACCAAAATTCCCAAACTCAAAACCAAATCGTATAAATAACTAACGATTCCTACTTTTTTCAATTATGAGAGACTGGTATAAAAAATACACAATGAAACATAGCTTTACATATTATCTTACACTCATAATAATCAAATTAAAAGGTTTAAAACAAAAATTTAGTCAAGACCCTATTGATTATGAATCCATACGCAAAGAAGATGTATATAAACCCAATGGAAAGTTCTTTAAAAAGAACATAACTAATAGGTTACAGATATTAAACACCTCAATTACTGAAATTGGGCTTAATGATTCAAATAAACTCATATTGTTTATACACGGTGGAGCGTTTATCTCTGGTCCTGGTAAACATCACTGGGATACCGTAAAATCTATTGTTCAAAGTACAGATTGCACAATTTGGATGTGCAATTATCCAAAGGCGCCCGAATTTCATATCAGTGACATCTCAGAGAATATTGATGCTGTTTTTATGAAGGCTACTGAAGTGTTTGAACCCAAAAACATAATCTTATTAGGAGATTCCGTGGGCGGAACATTAATCACAAGTTTAGTGCAAAGACTGTTACAAGAAGAATGGCAATTGCCCAAAAAATTACTATTGATTTCACCAGTAATGGATGCTTCTTTTACCAATCCAGATATTGATAAGATAGATTCCTTTGACCCCATGCTCTCAAAAAAAGGGCTGTTAAGTGCAAAGAAAATGTGCGCAAAGGACTACCATTTAAAAGACCCTATCATTTCCCCTATTTATGGAAGTTTTGAGGGTTTTCCAGAAACGATTCTTTATGCGGGGGAAAGGGACATTACCTATCCTGACCAAATTTTGGCCTACAAAAAAGCAAAAAAAGCTAACGTAAACATCAAACTGATTGAGGGAGAGAACATGCCTCATATTTGGCCCTTTTTACCTATTATGAAAGAAGCGAAGATGGCATTAAATGGATTAATAACCAAAATCAAAGAATAATCTAGGTAATTCTCTGAATAAGTTATCAGTTTAATCTCTTGAATACAGTTAAAGACAGTCTAAATCCTAAATATTTTGCATAACAATCCAATTAAAATCACAGCTTTAACCTCTTTCTGCGTTGACTTCTTTCCAGAAATCGGCACAACATATGTAGGTGGTAATTCTTTAAATTTTGCTACACAATGTAGAATATTAGGTCAACCTAATATTTCAGTAATTGGTGCCATTGGAAAAGATACATTTGGAGATCTTATCCAACAACATTTACATAGCTATACTATAAATACTTCTAGAGTATACGCTAGTGGCGAACCTACGGCATCAAACAAAATTTTTATTGATAAAAATGGAGATCGGTTCTTTAAAGAAGATAGTTGGAATGGAGGAGCTTTTGATACATTCAGATTATCTGAAAATGACTGGGATTCCGTTAGAAATAGTCAAATAATAGCCATGCCAGCAGGTGATCCCAATTTAATAGAACTGCTGGATAGAAGACATCCGGATCAATTGGTAGTGATTGATTTTTTAGACTATTTGGGATTAGATTATATAGAAAAACATATAGACAATATTGATATTGTTTTTTTAAGCGGAAAAGAAAATCAATTAAATGACCTTTTTGAACTATCTGTAAAAAAGCAAACTTTGATTGTTCCTACAATGGGGGCAAAAGGCAGTATCGCTTTTTTTGAAAACAAAAGATACTTTCAAAAAGCAATTGAAGTTGATAAAATAATTGACACGACAGGATGTGGCGATGCCTTTCAAGCAGCATTTAGCATAGAATGGTTTTATACAAAAGACATTAAAAAATCCTTATACGCTGGCGCTTTTGCTGCAAGTAAGGTCCTAAGTTTTTTAGGTGGAGTTCAAAAAATAATTAATTAAAAATCTTAATTATGAAGATAAAGACATTTCAAAAAATAGGCGGGTTCTCCTCAATTTCATTAGGTTTAATTTACATCTTAGCCTTCGTAGTCTATGGTGGGATATTAGATTATCCGAGCAAAGAAGCATCTGAAACTGAAAGACTAGCATTCTTGTCAGATAATTACTTAGTGCTATCCTCAATAACTTTTATTAGCTACGTCTTGTTCGGGATAATACTAGCTGTTCTGGTGATAGTTATGCATCAGCGAGTAAAAGATAGTTTTCCCAACAGTTCTTTGGTTACATCTGCCTTTGGTATCATCTGGGTTGGTTTGGTTGTTGCCAGTGGAATGATTGCAAATATTGGACTTAATTTGGTATTGGAAATTGGAATTGAGAATCCTGAAAAAGCCATGACAATCTGGTCTAGCGTGGGTATTGTTTCAGAAGGACTAGGTGGCGGCAATGAGATAGTTGGGGGGATTTGGGTGCTGCTATTAAGTACTATAAACCTCAAAAGTTCCCTTTTTTCAAGGTCATTGAACTTTATAGGCTTGCTTGTGGGTTTTGCAGGTATCTTAACTGTTTTACCTATTGATATATTCAAAGAGGTTTTCGGAATTAGCCAAATCATTTGGTTTATATGGATTGGTATGACATTAATTCGCAAACCAATCGACATGAAATACAATGTAATTTAAAATATGAATTCCAAATTGGCAATCAAGATAATGTTATGGGCATTGGCAGGCATCATATTCTTTCACTTTACCGTCATATTTAAACTGGTGCCTTTTGAAATCACCTGGGGAGGTAGATTAAAAAGTGATATGGAGATGTACATTTTCGAAAGCATTTCAATCCTACTCAACCTACTTTTGTGTACAGCGCTCCTTATAAAGGCTACGTATTTGAAAGAGGTTATATCAATGAAATTCGTAAATATCATTTTATGGTTTTTTCTTTTTCTGTTTGTCTTAAATACGATTGGAAATCTTTTCGCTAAAACACATATCGAGAAATTCTTTGCCATACTCACTTTTATGTTCTCCCTTCTGATTTTTATCATCCTTAAGAAAAAACCACAAGATAAATTCTACCGAAATTCTTCAACAAAAAAATCATGAAACAACTCCTTTACCTTGTAATCTGCTTATTTGGCATCCAAATTTTAGTAGCACAAAATACTCAAACTCAAATTGAGATGATTCCTTCTAATTGGAACGTCCCCAATGATGCCTTGTTTGAAAAATTTGACAATAGAAAAACCCTTGTTCTAAAAAATGGTAGAGCAACAGTAAAGAATTTGAATTTTACTAATGGATCTATCGAGGTAGATGTATATGCTAAATCTAAAAGAAGTTTTGCCGGTATCAGCTTTAGGGAACAAGACGATACATTAGAAGAGGTTTACATGCGATTACACAAATCCAATCAGGCAGATGCGGTACAGTACACACCTATGTTTAACAACGAATCCAACTGGCAACTATATCGGGAACACCAAGCAAATACATCTTTTAAGGATGAAGGTTGGAATACCTTGCGCATAGAATTAAAAAACCGAAGCGTTCAAGTATTTGTGAATAACGTCAAGGTTATGACTGTGGATAACTTAAGAACAGAACAAAAAGAAGGTATTATCGGACTTTGGGCTTTATTTGGGAACCGATTCTCAAACTTTAGGGTTACGCATGGCAGTATTTCTGAAAAGCAAGCTGAAATAGAAACACCAAATAGGGACATGAATATCATAAGGTATTGGGAAATCACAAAAGCGTATCCCTACGAAGAAGGTAAAGTAAGATTCGAAGATTTTTCAAAAGAAAATTACACTACGGTATCAACCGAAGCATCTGGATTATTACCTATATCCAAGTATGTTAAAAAGACAACCTCTGGTAGCTTTGAACGAAATAAGGAAGAATATGTGGTTGCCACTACATCCATCAATTCAAAGACAAATAAAACACAGATTTTTTCTTTTGACTATAGTGATAAAGTTTTGGTATTTATAAACGGTAAACTTTTTTTTAATGGTAATAACGCTTTTAGACAAAAAGGCGTCCAATTTATGGGGCACATAGATATCAATACCAACAAACTATATCTTCCACTTAAAAAAGGTGAAAACAAAATTCATTGTGTGGTTATAGAAAAAGCTAATGGCTGGGGATTAATTGGAAAATTAGAATAATCTTTTACAACAGGGTTGAAACCTTTCAAACTAACTTAAACGGATCATCCAAAAAGGGCTTTTATGGAAGATTTATTATTGAAATGTATAACAACAACGAGCAAATCCTTGGAAGAAGAGATCAGTCCTTTAGAGAAAAAGTTAAAGCCTTTGAAGTTCAAAATGGGTTAGACCATCCTAAATATGGTAGGAGTGTGTTCATCGGCCTATTTTATTATGGATGGAGGTTTCTATGAGTATTATTTGAATGATGATTTAAACAGTAAAGTGATTGACCCTTGAAGTAATTTCAAAAAACCTTAGCCTTGGCAATGAAATGAAAATATAACGCTTTCAGAACTTAGTAAATGGTATACTTGATGTATAAATTTAGATTTACTCAATGAATTCGGAAATAATAGAAACGAAGATAAATAGAACCAAACAGCGTATTCAACTCAGAGATAAAAGACATCTGGGTTTTGCTGAATACGGTCCTCGTGACGGATATCCAATAGTCTATTGTCCCGGCTCACAAAGCTCAAGATTAGAAATGCATTATGATCTTTCTTTTACAATTACCCATCAGCTAAGAATTATTGCAGTAGATAGGCCAGGTCATGGGATGTCAGACTTTAATCCAAAGGGTAGTATTCTTGAATTTGCACGAGACATCAAAGAACTGATGGGGTTCCTCAAGATAGATCGATTCTCAGTTGCAGCCATGTCTGCTGGAGCTCCTTTTGCTTTCGGTATTGTTTATAAAATTCCTGAGAAAATTAATCAAATGGCTATTGTTAGTGGATTTGCTCCTCTAACAAAGCATAATAAGAAAGCTTTGTCTAGAAAAATTAAGCTGATGCTTGGTGTGTCAAAATCATTTCCTAAATTCTTTGCCCTACTCTTAAGGTTTCAGGCGAAGCAAATAGCTAAGAACCCTGAGAAAGTACTTCAAAGTTTTTTAAAAATGATGAATGACTCAGACAAAAAAATCCTTGAGAACCCAGCGGTGATTAAGGTGCTTCAAAATATGTTTACAGAAGCCTATAGAAATGGCAGCAAAGGGGTTGCTTATGAGATTTCTAAGATATTGGTAAAAGATTGGGGGTTTGATTATAGCAAGACACAAGTTCCTATATCATTTTGGCAAGGAGAGAAAGACAATAACGTTCCTTATGAGTGGGCCGAATTTATGGCGAATCAAATAGAGCGATCCAGTTTGAAAACATACCCTAACCATGGACATTTATTGATATTTGATCATGCCGAAGAAATTTTTTCAAGCTTAAAAGATCCCGTATCGTTAAACTGATGATCATGATGAAAATAGTTGACAAAAAAATATTTTATAAAGCTCTAGTAAAATTCTACATCCTCTTTTTATTCTTGTTGGTTGGAGCCTGTGTCCCCGAAAATAAGAATACACTATATACTCTGGAACAGAGTCCGAATCATTTTCCAATTGACTTCAAAAGTGAACTTGTTCCCGAAGGAAAAATCATCCATAGAGGAATTTTTAGCCCCGACCTTAAAGAGTACTATTACACAGTTTCCGACACGAACTTCGGAAACTTTCAGGTCTATATAATTCATAGCCTAAATCATGGCTGGTCCGAACCCGAACTTGCTTTTTTTAATAGTCAATACAATGAGCATGGAATGAGTTTTTCTCCGGATGGAAATACTCTTTATTTCAGTTCTACGAGACCGATTCCAATGGAAGGAGTCAGTGCAACATGGCACCTGTGGAAGTCTGAGAAATTGAATGGACGATGGAGTGAGCCTGTTTTTGTAGACATTCCCAATTTAAGGAGTAAGCTGGTTTCTCATCCCACCGTTACCAATTCAGGAACCCTTTACTTTCATTCGAGTAACCTTGACTATAGTGAAATGAGCATTTATCGATCTAAAAAAGTGAAAGGAGTTTTTCAAGAGGCAAAGCAAGTCTCATTTTTCAACAATTCAGAAATACCAACCTGTACGCCATATGTTTCACCTAATGAAGACTATTTGATCTTTGCTTTGGTTGGAAATCAGCTTGATTTGATGATTAGTCATCGTGATGGTCAGGGGCATTGGTCCAATCCGATAAAATTGGATAAAAAAATAAATACGCATGGACAAGGAAACCCATATGTAACACCAGACAACAAGTTTTTGTTTTTAGCAACTGGCAAAGAGGGAGACTCATGGAAGATTCAATGGGTGAATATTGAAGGAGAATTGGAAAATCATTCATTTCAAAATGGTTACAACCTTCCTTAATAGCCGGGAAAAGTTTGATCAAATAGAACACTTATAAAAACCGATAAAATCAAATTATGAACACAAAAATATTGATGACCTGTAGCGCTACTTTCTTGTTCATAGCAGCTCCTCATAAGCTAAAAAAAATCGGATGAAAAAGATCGGAAAGACAATTTTAGCAGTGCTCGTATTGATTGTTGTAATTCTTTTTGTGTATACCAAAATAGATAAAAGTCCTTCTGAAGATACCATTAGCAAAGAATTAAGGAATTGGAAATCAAACTCGGAAGTCTTTCAATTCCAACAATTCAATATTTCCTATTTCGACACCAAGGATGCATCCAAAGAGGTTATTGTATTGCTTCATGGATATCCAACGTCGTCCTTTGATTGGAGCTTACTATGGGAAGATCTGAAAAAAAACTACAGACTCATAGCTTTAGACATGTTGGGTTTTGGTCTGTCCGATAAACCTAGTGATATTCAGTATTCCATTTCTCTTCAGGCGGACATCCAAGAGGCTATTTTAAAAAATCTCCAGATTAAAAGGTTCCATATTTTGGCTCATGATTATGGAGACAACGTTGCTCAAGAAATGATCGCGCGCTTTATGGAAAGCGGATCAAAATATCCTTTCCAAATCAGGTCAGCAACACTGTTGAATGGAGGCTTGTTCCCAGAAACTCATAAGCCTACCAGGGTGCAATCTTTACTAGCGAGCCCATTAGGAAGTCTTATTTCCCCTCTTGTTAATCAATCACTCTTTGAGAATAGCTTTAAAAAAGTTTTCGGAGCGCAATTCCTTCCATCAAAACAAGATCTTATTGACCAATGGTATTTAATATGCCAACAAGGAGGCAACAGAATCAATCATAAATTAGTTCATGCCAGCAACGACAGAATCGTCAATCAAGAACGATGGAGAAATACACTTGTTCAAGATAGAATTCCCATACTTTTTATAAATGGACTACAAGATCCTGTGACTGGCAAAGAGACCGTTGATAGATACAGAAAGATTGTTCCAAACCCAAACCTAATTACGCTTGATTCCATTGGGCACTTTCCTCAATTGGAAGCACCAAAATTGGTCCAAAAAAATCTTGTTAGGTTTATAAATAATCCAGAAATGATTTTTGAAGAACCAAAGGTCCTTATTAACGTAGTTACAACGAATTTATAAAAAATATCAAATGAAAAAGTTACTGAAGAGTACATTACTCACAATTCTTTCAATTGTCCTATTCCTAATTGTACTTTTATCAATTCAATATACACCTACTTACGTTTATCGACTCATAATTATGAATGTAGCGGATGTTTATGATTATAACAATTTTGAAAATCATAGGATTAAAGGAGCAAAACATGCGAATACATTTATTTCAAATCCAAAAGAGAAGTATATAGAATCCCTATTTGAAGAACTCGTAACTAAAACTGGATTTAACAGCTTTAAAGACTGGGCAACCGGGTCTCAAACGACTGCTCTTATTGTTATAAAAAGAGATACAGTCATTTATGAGAAATATTTTAATGGTTTTAGTAGAGATTCCTATTTCCATTCTCAATCTATGGCAAAGTCTTTTATATCGTTTTTAATTGGGACTGCTATTGATGATGGTTTTATAAAAAGTGTTAATGAACCCATCACAAATTATATTCCTGAACTTATAGAGCGAGATTCAAACTTCGAAAAAATAACCATCGAACATTTACTTGAAATGCGTTCAGGGCTTGAGTACAACACAAGTCGAATACCCTTCACTAATATTCATTCTCCTTGGCACGACGAAGCGGTTGGATACTATCATCCCAATGTTCGAAAGTTGTTGCTTAAGGATGTAGAAGTTTTATCCGAACCAGGAAAAGATTTTCAATATTCTAATTATAATACAAGCTATTTAGGATTAATTCTAGAAAGAGCTACTAACTTATCTGTATCAAATTATTTGGAGCAGAAATTATGGTCAAGAATTATGGAATATGATGCGCTTTTTTCCATAGACAGCAAAGAATCTAATTTTGAATATATGCCAAGTCGTTTGATTGCCCGAGCGATTGATTATGCGCGTTTCGGTCAGTTAATGCTAAACGAAGGAAACTGGAATGGTAATCAAATTATATCCAAAGATTGGGTTTGGGAATCTACTAGAGAAAACAAATCAATTCCTAGAGCTATATACCCTAAATGGTTTGGTAGAGGAGAAAAAAGAATTTACTATAACTACCAATGGTGGGGGCATGTAAATAAAGATGGTTCTTTTCATTTCTATGCAAACGGAAACCTAGGACAGAATATTTACATTATACCACAAAAAGAAACTGTAATTGTCCACTGTGGTAATTCACTTCAATATTACAGCAGTGATTTTGACTTATGGAACGTTGCTTTACAGTTGAAATAGAATTCAATAAGAGTTAGGATTCAAAATGAAAACTGACTGTAACACAGTGTATAAAACATAGCTAATAATTACCAAACCGAGAGGTTTGTATATTCTTATGTTGGCGGTAATTAAACTAAAGAGAACTTGAAAAACAACATAATTAAATTTTCAGCACTTATTTTCATTCTATTTTTAAATGCTTGCAAGCCTGATAAGTCGAACACAAAAGAGAATGATTCATCAAAAAAAGAGATTCTTTACCTAGGTCAAAAACCACCTGGCTTAATACCAGAGCCTTTTGCCCCTGGATTAGTTACTACTCAAGGCTGGGAATATTATGGAGATTTCACACCGGATTTAAAAGAATTCTATTTTCTAAGAGAAGTAGGAAAAACTAAAGAAGATAAGAGAACGGAATTCGTCGTTATGAAAAGAACTCATAATCAATGGCAAGATTCAGTAATATCCTCTAGAGTTGGTACACCTTTTATCTCTCCCGATGGTAAGACTATGCACTTAGGTAGAAGATATAAGGAACGTAATGATAACGAAGAATGGTCTGAAATAAAGGAACTTGATTCTCCTTTTGACAGCTTACCGATCATGCGTCTTACGGCTTCTTCTAAGGGCACCTACTTTTTTGATGAGTTCAAAAAGGACTTTACAGGTGATATTCGTTACTCGCGACTTGTAAACGGAAAATATGAAGAACCGAGGCTACTCAATAAAGAGATTAACAAAGGAAAAAGCTTTCACCCATTTATTGCTCCAGATGAATCATATCTACTTTTTGATAGCAAAAGAGAAGACGGATTTGGGGATTCTGATATTTATATTAGTTTTCGTCAACAAAATGGTTCTTGGGGTAATCCTATTAATTTAGGAAATAAAATAAACACTGAAGCTTGGGAAGCATCGGCGAGTGTTACGCCGGATGGAAAGTATCTTTTCTTCAACAGGAACATGGGTTCAAAAGAATATGAGAATGTGGATATTTTTTGGGTGAGTATGCAAGTTGTAGAGAACTTAAGACCAAAAAATTAAGATATAACTACCGCCAACACGGTGTATAAAACATTGCTGGTAAATGCTAAACCTAAAGGTTTGTGTATATTTAGAAAGTCCGCCAAATTTTTAATTTGGCTTTTAGAAAAAGAAACCATAGAAATTCGGCTCTGTATTAAACCGATAAGTTAGATTCTTTTTAAAATAGACTTATGTCAAAGAATAATTCACTTCAAAATTATTTAATACAAACCATTAAGCTTTCTAAAAGAGAAACAGACTTCGTAAAGAATAAGCTTAATCATTTAGAATTAAAGAAAGGCGATTCATTACTTAATATTGGTGATGTGTGCTCATCAGCTTATTTTATTATTTCAGGAAGTTTCTACCAATACAACCATGATGACGATTTTAATATAAAAGTTATTGACTTATATTCTAAAGAAGATTGGATGTTAAATCATCGAAGTTTTACTTCAAGAAAACCATCACAAAACTCTATTGAAGCTTTTGAAGACAGCACGGTGTATGAACTGTCCATAGAATCAATACATGAGCTCATAGCAATATCTCCTAGTTTTCTTAAGCTTGGGAAAATATTAGATATAGCCAATAATCGTCTAGAGTTTTTTGATCAAAACAAATCTGCTGATGAAAAGTATAGATATATACTAACTCAAAAGCCGATGCTGATTCAAAAATTTCCTTTAACAATTATTGCTTCATATCTGAAGATATCTCCAGAAACATTAAGTCGTGTTAGAAAAAGAATTAATTGACTTTAGTCAAGAGAGAGATCTTAGAATAAGATGAATATTTGTCGATATTTTAAATTTCTCTTCAATGAAAAGTCAATTTTATAAGATTACAGGGATTTCTTTGTCAGCAGGTTCCTTCTTGGCTATCATTACCATGATTTTACATCCATCAGGTGGCAGCTTCCAAGAAATTATTAATCAAGCAGCTAAGATGCAAATTGCACATTCAATTGCTATTGCTTGTATACCATTTATGTTGTTTGGATTTTATGGCTTAACCGATAGGCTTTTAGGTCTAAGAAAAATTTCTAAACTTGCCCTTATTTCGGTTACTCTTGGACTTTTTTCAGCAATGTTAGCAGCTCTATTCAATGGCTTAATATTACCGAATTTTTTAAACCAACACGCAAAAAGTCTAGAACAAAGCGAGTCTTTTTTGAAGATCCTAGTAAGTTATGGTTTTACCATTAATAAGGCATTAGACTATGTATTTATTGTTGCTCTTATTTTTGGAATCTTAATCTACTCTATTTTAATAATTAAAACTCAAAAAATCTCTAAGTACTTAGGCTATTTCGGATTATTAATATTAATATTTTCAATAATTGGTGGTCTTACAGGTTTTGCTTTCACAAGCTTAATTGGTTTTAGGATTTTTGTTTTTAGTGTTGCCGTTTGGATTTTATGTTCAGGAATATCATTAATTCAATCTAACAAGGCGTAGTTATGAACAAACTAAAAATCAAAGCGGCATATAATGAATTAGCCGAAAGCTATAGTAGATTGATAGAGCACAAACCTCATAATGCTTATTACGATAGACCTAATACATTAAGTTTACTTGAAGACGTAAACAACAAATCAGTTCTCGATGCAGCTTGTGGTCCTGGAAAATATGCGGAAATATTGCTTTCAAAAAATGCGCATGTAACTGGATTTGACTTCAGTTCTGAAATGATAAAATTTGCTAAAGAAAGAAACCAAAGTAAAGGTAAGTTCTTTGTGCACGACTTAAGTAGTCCTCTGACAATGATAGATGACAAATCCTTTGATTTTGTTCTATGTGCATTGGCTTTACATTACATAGAAGATTGGAACTTAACAATCAAAGAATTTCACAGGGTTCTCAAAACCAAAGGTCAATTAATTATCTCAATTGAACATCCATTTTTTGAATACAATTACTATGAATCTAAAGATTATTTTAAAACAGAACCCGTTAAATGTATTTGGTCAGGGTTTGGAAAACCAATTGAAATCAATAGTCACAGAAGACCACTTCACGATTGTATTTCACCCTTAACAAAGAAT
This sequence comes from Croceitalea sp. MTPC6, assembly GCF_036985525.1. Classification (NCBI taxonomy): domain Bacteria; kingdom Pseudomonadati; phylum Bacteroidota; class Flavobacteriia; order Flavobacteriales; family Flavobacteriaceae; genus Croceitalea; species Croceitalea sp. MTPC6. Next base: position 149,036 of record NZ_BTGR01000007.1, on the reverse strand, counting down.
GGGTTTTATATCGACAAATTGATAGAACCAAAACCCTTAAAAGAGTTTGAAAAATTAGATCAAAAGCATTATGAAGAACTTATAGAATTTCCAGCTTTTATGTGTCTTAGAGCAGTTAAGAAATAGAAGGCATATACCGAAGACCTAAAAACAACACTATAAATAAAAATGAATCTTTTGTCTTTATTTCTCCAAACTCTTTAAATTCTCGGAATAAATACGATGTGCACGTGTTAAAAATGAATCTATCCAAACTATTTTATTCTCTTTTTTAGAAATAGTACCTGATTTACTTACAAGTTTTTGGACTTGCAAAAAAAAGTGGACAATCAGATAAAAACTACCATTAAGATTAAAAGGTTAAATAATATAAACCAATACAGTCAGTAGATTTTTAGTCTGCAAACTGTACTCTAATTAATGGACTACTTATAAAACTATACATCACTTTAACATTCATATGAAAACTAGAAGCTATAGATTGCGTGAAGTCTTTTAATTCTTGTAAGGTACTGGAACTATAATATGTGCCATTAAGAATAACACTGTTGATTGATTTTGAATTAGTTATTTTTTTTAAAGGATTTTTGTCTAGAATAACTAAGTCCGCTATTTTTCCGTTTTCAATAGTTCCATATTTGTTTTCCATATTTGCAAATTGTGCAGGAATAATAGTTGCACTTCGTAAGGCTTCTAGGTTTGAAAAACCACTTTTGGTTAACTCTTCCAATTCGTCATGAATACTAAATCCTGCAAAAGTATAAGAGTCTGTAACATCTGTTCCCGCCATAATAGGTACACCTATTTTATTGGCCATACTAAGTTGTTTTTTTGAAGCCTCATAAAAAGAAGCACTCAGACCTTTGTTTGCCAATGATGTATTTTGCTTTTTATTACGATTCACATCAAATCCCCACCATAGCTTTTTTCTAACCCAAGAAATATATTTTAGGTTAGGATTACTTAAAAATGAGTCTTTATGTGCAAGCGCTTCAAATTTCAAAGTTTGTAATGTAGGTGTCCAATACGCATTATACTCTTTCATAAGATGCATCAATTCAGCAGCTTTTTCTATATTAAAATCATTCACCATTGAATTTTTTGATTTTTGAAAAAAGTGTATCCAGTCTTTAGATATTCTAAGACTATCGGCTTTAGGGAAAGCTTCATACATAAAAACTCGGCCGTGTTCAAAACTGCGTTGACCCAACTTTATAGCTTCTTCTAAACTGATAAAAATAGGTTTGTGTCCAGCTAAGTGTAATCCATGTTTTGGTGCTTGGGTTGCGAGTCTCTTGTAAGAACTAGGTGAAATTTGCTGATATACTTTTATGAAATCAACATTCTTATTTTTATAAAAGTTCAAAACTGAGTCAACATCGTCATTTTTTTGAAGTTTAAAATATTCTGAATAGTTGTCTGGTACGGAAGAAGAACCATCCATTTGATAACTACTTTGTAATACATATTTTGGTGCTACTCGTAAATTTTTATTAACCTCTTCGTTCCATTTTAAACGTTCTTCACTGCCTACCCAATAACTATCTTTTTTGTTCAGTTGACCAGACATGTCCCGTATTCCTGTAATTCCATTTGCAATGTACAATGGGTGATGAAGCCATTCTGAATGCTGATTAGAGTGCGTATGCATATCCCATAACCCAGGAATTATGTATTTTCCTTTTCCCTCAATTACTAAGTCTGCTTCTTGTACTTGGTATTTTAAAGTGTCAATAGATATGATGATATTATCTTTTATTAAAATAGTTCTATTAGACAATATTTCCCCAGATTTAACATCAATTAGGTTTATAGATTTAATCAAAGTACTAGGGTACTTTTTTGGTGTCTTAAAGTTTGGCAAAGGCCATGAAATAGCTATTCCAAAAACTAGAAGAAGTAGTGAAATGAATGTAAATAGAACTTTAATTGATTTAATGATTTTTTTCTTCATCAATAGGATTTATTATAAAATAGTAACAAAGGCAAAAACGAATCGTCTCATTTAAAGAACCTTTAATTATTTATATTCTTGAAATAATATCCGTTTTTGTGCAGATATATTTGCATGAATATTTATGTTAGTTAATTAGTATGTTAGTATGAGTTTTATAGATATTTTTCTTATTCTTATTAGCAGCGCAGGGCTTCTGCACGGAATTACATTTGCTATTTATCTTACTTTTTTCAAGAAGAAAAAATCAATAACTAATTATCTTCTATCCTTAATTTTGCTCATCATGGCTTTTAGAATTGGTAAGTCTGTTATGCTCAATTTTGGCGATAATTTAGAGCCTTTATTTATCTTTTCTGGTTTGGCGTTGCTTTTGTTGATTGGACCATTGTTAAGATGGTATGTTAAGGCAATGACAACAACTGACTTTAAATTTTCATTTTTTTCTTTAATTGAGATTATTCCATTCTTAACCATTTTTGTTATTAGTTTTTTTGTTCCTGAAAACATTTTTGAAACCAGTCAGCAAAAAATTATAATACTATTCAGTAGTATTTTAATCTTTTGTTATTTACATCTTATAACCTATATTTTTATTGCAAATAATGCTACGAAAAAATTAAAGAAAAAAAATCTAAATCAAACAAAGTCCCAAAGAGCAATATTTGAGTGGTTGCGTTTATTAATTATTGGTTTCATCATCATATGGGTCTCATATGTTTCAAACATTGTAGACAATTCAATCCCTTATATTATTGGCCCTATTCTTTATTCTTTCGTCATTTATTTTTTAAGCTTTAAAGCTTACCAACTTAAAATAATTGACATAGACGGAAATGTATTTAAAACAGATAATGGCAGCCAATTATTTAGTAAAATATCCTCACTAATTATTGATGAAAAATTATATTTAGAATCTACCATTTCGCTTGCTTCCTTGAGTAAAATAATAGGTGAGAGTACTCAAAAAACTTCACAAATTATTAATGAATATGCCAAACAAAATTTTAATGATTATATCAATTGTTATCGCATAGAAGAAGCAAAAAAACTTTTAATAAATCAAAGTAATGAAAAATATACTATATCATCCATTGCTTTCGATTCGGGCTTTAGTAGTTTATCCTCATTTAATAGTGCTTTCAAAAAATTTCAGGGCACAACGCCGTCTTTATACCGAAAAAAAGGTGTTTAATTTTTTGAAAATAGTAGTACAATATTACTTTACCTGGCATCAACTCATGTTGATTTTTATTGGTCTCCATCTACTTTAGATTCACAATCTTTAGCAAAAGATACCAAACCACTAAGGTTATAGAAGTCGCCCATTTTACCTTGCATAGCCGCCATAATACTGTGCTTTGCTATTAATAATCTATTTAAAGGTTTTTTCTCTTTGAGAAGAATAGATGTTATCATATCCTTGGCCTTAGATTTACCAAACGATTTATAGGTTGATAAGACTTTTACAGCATTTTCTTCATCGGTTACTACTCTTGGTTTTGGTTGATACCCCATTTGTTTAACCATTCCTTCAGCAACGCCCCAAGTAGACCATGGATTTTGTCCTGTTATTATATTATCATCGAAACTAATTTTTTCTAGATATAAATCACCTTCATTAAATTTCGCACCACTTTCAATTATTTTATCTTGTAATAGAAATGGAAATATGGATGCTGCATCTGAAATTAGCAACAACTCTTCTTTGTTGGTGAATGCACTTATTTTTTTATTTTCCAAGAGGTGTCGACCATTATCTAACGTTATATTTACGAGAGCAGAAGGTCCGTGGCAGACTGCACCTATAACCTTTTTAGATTGATAATGATTTTTGACAATAGATTGAATGGCTTCGTTATTAGGAAAATCATACATTGTACCTTTACCACCTGCAAAATATATGGCAACATAATTTTCAGGGCCTACTCCATTTATTGGAAGGGTATTAGTCGCCTTATGTTGCGCAATTGAATCATTTAAAAAGGCATAATCATAAGACCCCATATCTTCATCATCAATAACTACTGGTGATTTTCCGCCTTTGGGGCTTGCAATATCAACTTCAAAGCCATTAGCTTCAAACACATAATAGGCCCGCGCTAATTCTGTTAATTCATATCCTGTAGTTTTTCCACTAGTACCCATAGTAGCCGTACTCGTTACTACCACCAAAATCTTTCCTCTTTTGGGTATTCTATTTTGAGACAAGTAAGGCAAATCATTTTTGTTTATAGTTTCTAAAGAAAGGTCTTTAGGTGGTATTAAACTCTTAAACCAAAATCCGAAAGAAAAAATCCCAATAATTAGAAGAAGAATGAAAATTGCTATCCGTTTGAGCCATTTATATTTTTTAAACATAATTTTTAAACATTTTAAATTCCTGTCAAAAAAAAGGTTTAAAACCCATACAAACTGTCGAATTGATAATTCCGTCAGACTATTTTATCAAATAGTAGGATATTTTCACATGCCTTTTGAAGGCTGATTCTTTTTATACATTGTGGTTGCTGCACAACTAAATATCTTATCAAATAAAGCTGTTTTTACTTAATCGCATTAATAATTTCAACTGAAAATCAATGCTTTAGGGGTTAACAGAAATTTAAAAACCTGATTATTTCTCCAGATTTAGGCTTGTGCAACGGTTACCGTTGTTAGCAACAGTTTATTTTTCAACTATTAAGTATTCAACATACCTCAGGGCAGAAACAATCAAATTATTTCGATTTTTAGCCTGTTTTTCAAAATCATTAAGGGTTTCTTTATTTAATTTTCTTCCCTTTATAAAAACAGCCGAAGGATTTCGCAATGTAGACAAATTGAGTAAAGGATTATCATCTATTAATAGAAGGTTAGCAATTTTACCAACTTCAATAGTTCCTATTTCATTCATAATTGAATGAGTTTTTGAAGCATTTACTGTGGCGGTTTTCAATATCTCATAATTAGAAAGTCCTGCTTCTTTGTAAAAAGAAAATTCTTGATGAATTGAAAATCCAGGTATTGTAACACCTATTCCAGCATCGGTACCACAAATAAAGGTGACATCAGCCTCATGAAGTTTTTTGATAATATTTATATGAAAGTCGTGCTGTTTTTTTATAGTATTAACAACAGAAGAATCATTTAATTTTGCAGTAGACCACCTTTCAAATTCCGCTTTGCTATCGACCTTTTTAATTAGAGGGTTCATAAATTGTAATTGCTCTGATTCTAAAATATTATCATCAATTAGCATTTGATAAATGTTATTATAAACCGTTAAAGTTGGACTAAAAGAACTATGTTTTGATTTTGCAAAATCATTAATCACCTCTTTTAATTTTAATGTGTCCAAAGTATAGTTTAGAGGTTGTTGTATAATATCCTCGGCATGTTCTATAGATTTTATTTGTGGATTAAAATGATAGGAATAAGGTACTTTTTGTGACGGATGAGCAACTATGTCCATATCAGAAATTTTGGCCTGTTCAATAACAGCATCAAAGATATCTTCGGTTAAGCCATAAAAAGTTTTAATAAAATCATATCCTCTTTTTTTATATGAAATTACTTTTTCTTTTGCATCACTTGGGTTCACTAATTGTAAGTTATCATCTCCTAAAAATTCTGGTCCTGTAAGTTTAGGACTTGTCGTGAAAAATATTGGAGAAATAATTTCATCATTATTTATATCTTTTTTAAGTCTTAAATGCATTGGCATACCCCATAAATTTCGAACTGATGTAACTCCATTAGATAGATATAGCCCAAGTTCGTATCTATCCCATATGTGAACGTGCATGTCTATAAGACCAGGTGTCAAATATTTATTTTTTGCATCGATAATTTTAACATCTTTGATTTCAATATTGTCTGCGATGTTCTTAATTATACCATTTTTGATATATACCATTTTGTTGACTAAAATAGTGTCTTGATTCATTGGGATAACATTTACATTGGTAATCAAATAGGAATTACTTTTTGCAAATTCATTATTTTCAACTTTTAGGTATTTGGTACTTTGGTTATCAACGAATATTATTATAACCATTGTTGTTAATAAAATTCCAATAAGTATGGCAATAAATTTAAGAATTCGTTTTACTATTCTCATGTTGTATTTAATTGTTGCTATCGGTTACGTATATGAAATGTTGCGTTCTTCGTTTTAAAAATGTATTGACGGAATATATTATTTTCCGTTATTTTAATAATTCCGTCCTATTCGGCTATTTATTTGACTTGTTTTGGGTTCGTAATAAAGACATACCCAAAAAGCAAAGCAAATACAAAATAGACGATACTGACCACGAGAAATATAGAAGATTCACTGCTATTGAATTTGCCAACCACTTTGATCAATGCTATGGAGCTAACCATAAAATGCATAAGATTTCCAATTACCAGAGGCCGACTATAAATTCCGCCGATAAGGTTATTTTTGGTCATCCAGTTGAGTATGCCAAAACCTAGATATAAAGACCCTTGTATTTGTAAGGTTAGAAATATAGCTTGACTTTGATTAAATTCTAAGTATTTGGCTATTTCTTGTGGTATAAATGTCAATCCGAGTCCAACGGTTATTAAAAATAATGCACTACAGATCATCAAAGCTTTTGTATTCATATTTTTAGTCGTTTTTTAATTCAGACGTAATATTCAACCATTTTACATTCCATTTTTCACCATTATTTCGGCCAACAGTGTACAGAAGGAATTTATCATCTGGTGTAACGTATGGGTTTCCTTGTCCATAAGTATTGATAGTACCATTTAGTCTATCTGTTTTCGACCAATTCCCAAAAGAATCTTTATAGCTTATGTACAAATCAAGTTGATCTCCAATACTGGCAAAAATCATGAATTTCTCATCTGGAGAAATGTAAGGAGTACATTTAGCGATATCAGTGTATAAAGGAATTGGGACTTTTTCAGCATTTTGAAATTTACCTTTTACTAGTTTAGAAGAATAAATCTCCATTTCACTGTAATCCAAATTACTGGAATGGAAGTATAATGTTCTAGAATTTGAAATTGTGGGGTGTGATATTAGCTTTTTTCTCAAATTTGGAATATCAACATAAACAGGCGTGGTCCATTCACCATTGATTTTTTCCGATTTCCAGATGTGCCACGTTGAGGCAATATTTTCAATATAGACTGGTCGGGTCGAGCTAAAATAGAGTGAATTTCCATCCGGAGAAAAGCTCATACCATGCTCATCATACTTACTGTTGAAGAATGCTTCTTCAGGTTTAGTCCAAATTCCATTCTTCTTACGAATAGTATACACAGTAAAATTGCTAAAATTTTTGTCTGAAATCGTGTAAAAAAAATGACTTAAATCGGGACTGAAAATTCCTTTATGTATTATTTTATTCTTAGGGACTAGTTCTGGTTTAAAAGAAATAGGGATTTTACCAGGAACCTTATCAGACAAATAGTTCTTTTCGATATTATTCTCTTTACTGATGCAACTTACGAGGGTAAGGATTAAAAATAATATGAATCCTGTCTCTTTTACTTTCCTCAAAAAAACCAAAGATTTTAAACAATTAATTAGCGTATCACTCCTCCAATCGAATGACCATTTTTCTTCCATTGAAATCAATTTCTTGCTTGAGTATTTTTCGTGTTGATGTATCTATATAATAAGTACTCAAAGTGGTGTTGTTTAAAATATCATCTGTAGTTTCCACTTTCCAAACCAGTCTCTCTTTACCATTAAAATTAATACTTATTCCTCCGCATTTTTAATTTTTACGTTTCCGTAAAATTAATTTTTGAGGAACTAAAATCCTTTGACAATTATCAAAAAGTTATTTTTCCGCTCGAATTCTGCTTAAGGTCTCTTGGCTCATGCCTAAATAAGAGGCTATCATACTTAATGGAACTCTTTGCAAGATATCAGGGTGACTTTTAATGAATATCTCATAGCGCTCTGCAGCAGTGTTAAAATGAATATTGTCAAGTCTTTTATCTAATAATAAAATTCCTTGATTGCTAAATAATCGACCTATTTTTTCTAGTTCGCGACTAGTTGAAAACAGTTTTTCTAATTTAGTATATTCAAATTCCCATAAGATGCATGGTTCTAAAGTTTCTATCCATTTATTACTTGGGTCTCTTGTGAAAAAACTTCCTATCGCACCAACAAATTCATTTTCTGGCCCTATCCAACAAGTCACATCTTTACCACCTCTATAAAGGTAGATTCTGGTTAAACCCTTCTCAACAAAATAAAGTTTGTTACATACTTTGCCTTCTTCAAGGAGTACAGTTTTAGCAGGATATTCTACTCGTTCAATAGTACTGAGCAAAAGCTTTTCATTTTCTGGGGATAAACTTCCAACATCTCGGAAGGTTTTTAATAAGTTTTCCATTCCACGTATTCTCTATTTTTTAATCTTCAAGGTTTCATATCTATGACGGTATATATAGGTGTTTTGTTACTTCAAATCTTCACTTTCTTATCACTTATATGTTAAGCTATCTATTATTTGATATATGTCAAATATATTCTTTTGGCAAATTCTCATTTTTGACCCTTATCAATCAATAATACAAACATGAAAAAAATCGTCTTATTCTGTTTATGCTGTTTCACAAGTTTATTAACCGTAAACTGTCAAAATGCAATTAATCCATCAAATCTCAAAATAGATAAAGCCTTTGTATTTCCGGAAAAGTATACGATGAATATGTTTTTTGTTGTGGATTCTCTAAAGAGGCCAATGGGAAAATTTCACACTTCGTTAGTTAAAAAAGATAACAATATTGCTATTACAACAAAATTACAAATGCCAAATCAACCTAAAAATCAATGGATAGATAGCACTGTTGTTAATTCAATAAACTTTGAACCTTTATTTCATTCGTCTAAAAATCCCCAGCGAGAAATGGTTATGAAGTTTGGAGAAAAAATTACTGGATATTATAAAGATTTAATGACAGATTCTAAAACTCAAATTTTAGAAACATCGACTGAACCTTTTTTTGATAGCAATTTTTATCCTTACTTAATAAGATTACTGCCGCTTAAAGATGAATATGCTACTACCATATCTATGTTTGATTACAACCCAAAGTCCAAAATTGGAATTATGAAAGCAACCATTTTGGACACTAAGTCAATTGAAATTGATTTTAATGGGAAAGAAAGAAAAGTTTGGGAGGTTAAAACCACTAATGACATTTCTGACAATAAGTTTATGACCACTTTTTATATAGATAAAGCAACAAGACAAACACTTAAGCAGGTTACTGAAACCGAGCAAGGGCAACTGGTCATGGAGCGAGAAAGCCTAGATTAATTATCCTAATACTTTAAATAGTCATGAATACATCAATAAACACCTTAAGTTTTAAAAGAACCTTCCATGCCTCAATAGACTTAGTATGGAAAGCGTACACAGAGCCAGAGTATATTTCAAAGTGGTGGAGTCCTCAAGGCATGGAGACCGCTATTGTTCATTACAATTTTAAAGCTGGAGGAGCGTGGCAATATATTATGAAAATGCCAAACGACATGGAGTTTATAGCAGAAGGAAAGTTCAAAGAAATTATTCCCATGAAAAAGATACTTACTGAAGCCAATTTCAAACCAAAAACTGAAGGCGTTGGATTAGAAATCTTGTTTGAACCTGAGAGTAATACCACTCAATTTACACTTAACGTTATTCATCCTACAGAAGCGTATAAAATCCAACAAGAAAAGATGGGTGTTGCCAATGGGTGGGAAGCAGCGCTTGCTAGGTTTGCTGAATTAATATGGAATATCACCTAATAAAAAATAATTTAGGTTGTAGCAATCATCACTGAATGCTATAACCATCATAATAATGTTAATTGAAAATCATGACTGATTTACAGCGTCAGCTATTTTTGCAATTAGAGGATAGAAGTCTCTTCAATCAAGCACATGGGGATGCCTTAACATATTTGGATACCATTTTAGATAGAAATGTATACCCCTCAGAGAAAGCCCTAAAAAATCTATCTGTTTTTGAGGAGGAACTTCCCAACGAAACTTGTAATGGCATGCAAGTTCTTGAGCAACTTCATAGGTTTGGAGGTCCTGCAACTACCGCAACTTTAGGTGGACGCTATTTCGGTTTTGTCTGTGGGAGTGCCCTGCCTATAGGTTTAGCAGCAAAAAATTTAGCCACCTATTGGGATCAGGCACCTGCAATGCATGTACTTTCCCCAATCGCCAGTAAATTAGAAAGCGTTGTCGAAAAATGGTTAATTGATTTATTTAATTTACCTGACAATACCTCTGCTGGATTTGTAAGCGGTACTTCTACGGCAAATTTATGTGCGTTAGCTGCCGCACGATACAGAATTCTCCAAAAAAATAACTGGGATGTAAATGAAAAAGGGCTTACAAATGCACCCACCATTAGAATAGTGACTGGCAGACATACGCACTCAACGGTTTTAAAAGCTGTTGCAATATTAGGCCTGGGAAAACAAAATATTGAATGGGTAGAGGTGGATAACCAAGGTCGTATTATACTTGATACACTTCCAAAACTAGATAAAAACACCATTCTGGTTCTACAAGCAGGTAATGTTAATAGTGGGGCATTTGACAATTTTGAAAGTCTTTGCGAAATGGCTAATAACGCAAATACATGGGTTCACATTGATGGGGCATTTGGCTTATGGGCTAACGCTGTAACTGAATTGAAATATTTAACTCAGGGTTTACATAAAGCATCTTCTTGGGCAGTGGATGGTCATAAAACACTCAATACACCTTACGACTGCGGCATTGTTTTATGCAGGGACCAAGAAGCTATAACATCATCATTGCACATGTCTGGTAGTTACTTAATTGAAAGTCAGGAACGGGATGGTATGTTTTATACACCTGAAATGTCTAGAAGGGCAAGAATTATTGAGCTCTGGGCCATATTAAAGAACTTAGGCAAAAGTGGAATAGATGAAATGATTTTGACAATGCATCACAGAGCCAAGCAATTTGCTCAAGAGATTGGTGAAGTTAAAGGCTATTTTATTGAAAATGAAGTGGTATTCAATCAAGTCATTGTTAGATGTGAAACTGATGAAATGACCGATACAGTGCTACATGAGATACAACAATTAAGAGAATGTTGGTTAGGAGGTTCAGTATGGTTTAGTAAAAAGGTGATGAGGATAAGTATTTGTTCTTGGGCAACAACAAGTAAAGATATAACCAGATCTGTAGCATCATTTAAAAAAGCACTGCGCAAGACCATGAAAAAGACTGTAAACTGAAAAAATTGAATTTAAGATGAAAAAAATAAGCTTTATACATCTAATTATACTTTTTACTATAACAGGATGTAAAGAAAAACCCAAAGAGCAATCTATCCCTGAAGTAGGAACAAAAACTATAGACTTGGTTGAAGTGGATCAAGAACCTTCCAATCAGAAAAGGTCTCAACCTTTTAATTGGAATGATATTCAAGAGTCTACAGTTGACATAGGCGCTTATCCTTATATCTCTTCTCCAAAGGGAATGGTTATCGACAAAGAATATTCAACGTCTTATGAGTTTGATAAGCTGGAGTTTTTCAATGGTTATTCGTTTTTTCTGTTGGATGGTAAGGTAGAACGACTAAAAATGAAAATGACGGATGATAAAGCATGGCAAGAATATTATTTTCAAAAAAGTGTTTCAGATTATTTGAAATCTATAGGTGCACAATTACTATTTGATGGTCAAATACCAACTGAATTTACACAAAATTGGGGAGCAGACCCTAATAGCATCTATGAACACATGCACGAATTTTATGCGACAGATGTGGTGAATCAACCCGTTAGTTTCTATGTGCTCAAGACACCTAGCCAAAAAATAGGCTTTCAAATTGGTGCTAACTCCCAAAGTATAGGAGTTGTAGAATATGAAAATCTTGTTCAAACCATAGAAAAATTAACAGCTGATGAGATACTTAATGCTATTGAAAAAGAGGGAGTAGCTACGTTATATATCAATTTTGATACGGGAAAATCAAGAATTAAAGCCACATCTTATGAGGTTATTGCAGAAGTTGTCAAAATGATGAAAAATAATCCTAATCTTAATATAAGTATCGAAGGTCATACCGATGCTACAGGAGATACCGCGGCGAACTTAAAGCTATCTAAAAACAGGGCCCAATCGGTACTTTTAGCATTAACTGATGAAGATGTAGATATATCGCGGTTACAAAGCAAAGGCTTTGGACAAACAAAACCAATTGGTGCCAACAATACTGAAGAAGGAAAAGCGAAGAATCGGCGTGTGGAATTAAGAAAAATATAAATAAACTGAGTTGCAGAAAATGCTCTAAACTAAAGTTGATGAACAAACTATTGATTTTACCCATTTTTATCCTCACCGTGCTTCAAAAAACAAGTACACAACAAAATGAAACCATTCAATTACTAACTTCTGGTAAGTGGTTCGCTGAATACGTAATTCTTGAAAACCAAAAAATGGAATTCGCCCCAGAACTTCAAGAACGTACTTGGATGCTCCTTAACGCCAATCAAAAGGCCGAATATATGATCAACGGAAAAAAGGCGACAGGCCAATGGGAATATGGCCAAGCAAGTTCCGTTTTAAAAATCATCAAAGGACAAGAAATCCAAGAATACAGACTTATTGAAATAAGCCAAGCAAAAATGGTTCTGGAAGAGTTTGGGGAAGAAGAATCCATAATCGGGTGGAGAAAATGATAATTAAAACATAATAGTAATCTTAAATGAAACAGGGCTTCACATATTACTTGACCCTCTTAGTTATTAAGTTTAAAGGACTTAAAAAGAGTTTTAGTCAAGAACCTATAGATTTCCAAAAAATACGAAAAGAAGATATCTTCCTCCCTAAGGGCATTTTTTTTAAGAAACATATCCAAAGGCAATTTCAAGTTTTGAAGACTTCGATAACTGCAATAGGGAAAGGCAATGGGTCGGACAAGTTAATTATATTTATTCATGGGGGCGCTTTTATTTCAGGACCGGCACAGCATCATTGGGATACAATTAAATCGATAACTAAAAAAACAGAATACACAATTTGGATGTGCAACTATCCAAAGGCACCCGAGCATCAAATCAATGAAATATCAGAAAATATAGACGCTATTTACACTAAGGCAACCGAAAATTTTGAAACCGAAAACATAATCTTATTAGGAGATTCAGTTGGCGGGACATTGATTACGACTTTAGCCCAAAGACTAATACAAGAGGAATGGCCGTTACCAAAAAAGTTAGTATTGATTTCGCCCGTTATGGATTCCTCTTTTAGTAATCCAGACATTGATAAATTAGATTCCATTGATCCCATGCTTTCGAAAAAAGGGTTGTTGAGTGCCAAGAAGATGTGTGCAATGAATAATGACCTCAAAAACCCTATAATCTCCCCACTATATGGCAGTTTTGAAGGGCTTCCAGAAACCGTACTCTATGCTGGAGACAGGGATATTACCTATCCTGACCAAATATTAGTATACAGAAAAGCAAAACAAGCCAATGTAGATATCAAATTGATTGAAGGAAAAAACATGCCCCATATTTGGCCCTTTTTGCCGATAATGAGAGAAGCAAAAGAGGCTTTAGATGGGCTCATTAAAACATTGAATCAATCATAAATCAACCTTTGTTCATCGCGCTAGTCATAAAAGTAAAGTACTGGAAAGTTATTTTCTTAGAGCAAAGTATATCTAATCCCTTGGCCATTATCTCTGCTGTTTTGCATTAAACCCAATAGGTAATCTTTTTGCTAAAACAGTTTTTGAGAAATTCTTTGCAATACTCACTTTTGTTTTCGCTATCTTGAATTTGTTCATTCTCAAGAAAAGTAAAAACGAGCAGGATGTTTTGATTAAAAAAAATACCACAAATATTTAAAGAACCATTCAGCACGAATACAAAGTGTCTACAAAATGATAAATATTGACCTATTAGTATAAAAATATGACGCGAGAATTATTATCTCTTATTCTTGAAAGTTTGGGTAATTTCGATGAAGAGGAACAATCTTTATTACTAAAGGAAATCAAGGAGATTCATCTAGCTAAAGGTGAAATTATATTGAATCCGGGTGAGGTCTGTTCTTTGGCTCATTTTGTTGTCTCTGGTAGTCTTTATCAATATAAACTAAACACAGATTTAGATAAAGAGATTATAGATTTGTACACCAAAAATGATTGGGTGTTGGACCATAAAAGTTTTGTGTCAAGAACAGCTTCGCAACATTTTATTGAAGCTTTTGAAGATAGCTTGATTTTCGAAATTTCGATTCAGTCCATACATAAACTCATTGCCAATTCTCAACGTTTTCTTCGTTTGGGTTCAATCTTGGAAAAGACTAGTTCACGACTTAGTTTTTTTGACAACAATAATTCTGCCGATGAGAAATATCGTTTTATCCTAAACCATCGTCAGGACATACTTCAAAAATTCCCATTGGGTATGATAGCTTCCTATTTAAAAATGAAACCAGAGACCCTTAGCCGGATTCGTAAAAAAGTGACATAGAATTTTTCTTTTTGACTTTTATCAAGTGCTCCCCAATGAAAATCTCTTGATTTTTACCTAAAAAATAAAATCAATGGAAAATCATTTTTACAAAAGCACAGGCTGGTCACTAGCTATAGGTTCAATTCTTGCTATTGTCACAATGCTGCTGCATCCAGCTGGAGGTGAAATCTTAGACATTATTGCAGAAGCTAAACCTATGCAAATCGCACATACAATTGCTATTTGCTGTCTACCGTTTATGTTGTTTGGGTTCTATGGCCTAACTAATCTTCTCTCCGAAAAACGAAAATTAGGAGTTCTAGCATTTACTATAATTGCATTTGGGCTTATTGCAGCTATGCTTGCCGCATTATTGAATGGTCTGGTTTTACCTCAATTTCTTAGTCAAAATAAAACATCTTTAGAAACCAACGAAGCTCTTTTATATCTTATAATGAATTATGGTTTTGCAATAAATAAGGCTCTTGATTACGTGTTTATTGTTGCTTTAGCGGCAGGAATTACGCTGTACTCTATGCTAATGATTACTAAAGCTAGTTTTTTTAAGCTACTTGGATATTTTGGACTAGTACTCTTTTTCCTATCCATAGTGGGATTGGCTTCAAATTTTGCCTTTACCGGCCTCTTAGGTTTTCGAATTTTCGTTTTCAGTATGGCTGGCTGGATATTTTTAGCAGGAATAGGGCTTATTAGCATATCAAGACAATAGTGATGAAAGTGATGGTATTTGGTGGTTCTGGTGTTGGAAAAACCACCTTAGCCTCAGAAGTTGCGGTAAGAGTTGGTTTTAAACACTTAGATTCGGATGATTATTATTGGAAACAAACTCGTCCAACATTTCAAGGTAAAAGATCATTTTTCTCAAGAAATAGGAAGATTAAAGTTGACTTCAAAAAATATGATGATGTGATTATTAGTGGGTGCATGATGACCTGGGGTAAAGAATGGCACTCCGCCTTTGACATGGCAGTATTTATAAGACTTGAAAATGAATTGAGATTGGCCCGTCTAAGAAAACGCGAAATCCAACGTTATGGAAAAGCTTTGAAACATGATAATAAAGTTAAAGAAAACTCCAAACTGTTTCTAGAATGGGCCAAGCTGTATGAGAATCCTAATTACAAAGGCAATACGCTTTTCTCTCATGAAAAATGGATGAAATCCTGTAATAGTGAAGTTTTAAGACTTGATGGCAGGCATAGTCTAAAAAGCAATATTCTTAAAGTTATAAATGAAATTGAAAAACTTAGAGAAACCGTATGTAAAAAGTGAATGTAATTAAATTTTTCGCTATAGACCCAAATCGTAGCATACCTTCTAACATCATTTTTCCTTCAAAACACCCCCACAAAAAGACAGGGTGAGTTGAAGGAAAAATATTATCTTAAAAAAAGTATTGATTTTATTTGGTAAGTCCATGGAATACTTGCCAAATTTCATTCTATTTTATGCGAGGTCAATTATAGGTTTGTATTTAAAGTCATTTTCAAACTCTCTAATTCACCTTCAATAATATCCAGTTTATAATATGGTTTCCCAAAGCTTGGCTTTTCTAGTTTAATCTGGTCTAAAAGTTTTTGAATCTGAGTCCGTTCTTTTCTCCAATTCTCTTTTAGCATACGGTTATCATATTGGGTAATCTTATCCTGTTTTAAAGACTGCTTAAATAGTCTTTTTTCAAACTCCAAACTTTCTTTTCTATCCTTCTCTTCATTCTCAGCATATTCAAATAATTGCTTTAGCTTATCATGAGTCGGTCGTAGTTGTTGCCGCTCGATTCTTCGTAGCAGTTCTTCTATATAATCAAAGCGTTTATTTAGTCGATGCTCAAATCCCATATGATTCATCAAATATTTGTTCTTTGATGAAATCTTAGCTCCTTCAAAAAAATCCATCATTAGTTCTAAGGTAAGTGTATGTGACTTTGATATTTTCTTTGAAAACTCCCGATATCTTCCCGCTACTATACGATTGATACTTATGGCCGAGAAATCACTTTTTTTCTTCTTTTCAGTTTTCATTACAGTATTTTTTTTGAGGTTTGATAGGGCCTAACAGTTCTTTTACTATTTTTTACGCCAAAATTATTTTTAGCTTAATTTCCAATTTATTGAAAATCAATGAATTGTAATACGTAACATCGCGTTAGCGTGTTACCCTCTTGCTTTACAAACCTTATCCGCTTCGCTGCTAAAATTTGTAAACATCAATTGGCCTTTTTGAATTTATTTGAAGATAATGGAACTTTAGTTAAAGATGAAGAATCAATATTTACTGTTAGAAATTGATTCAATAAATGTTAAAATTTGCTAAATTTTGAAGTGTTTGCAAATTGTTTGCAAATAAAAAAGCCTCAGAAGGGTTAAATCCTCTAAGGCTCTACAAATACTAGTGATCGCGATAGGATTCGAACCTATGACCGTCTGCTTAGAAGGCATAAAATATCCATATAATTAGTACTATTCATATTATTTCATCTCTTGAAACCCTTGTTTTTATTAGGGTTAGTGCCATTTATTAGAATTTAACGAAAAAGAAAGGTGTGCGTAAAGTGTGCATTTTTATTTTTCTACATTCACGGTAGATTTTCAATTCAATGGCAAGAGCTAGGCTAATTTTGGACACTAGAACCGAATCCCAAAGTAAAGTTACGGGATTGTTTCCAATTGCTATACGTATTTTCCATAAAAAGCCCCGACTCATTAGACTCTCCCATTACACTTCCATTCAAGGTTGGAACGATAAAGATAAAGTCCTCAGAAAATCGGTAAGGGAAAATGCCCACATTGATTGTGATGCCTTAAACATCGAAATCTATGAAAAATTGGATACTGCAAAAAAAACAATTGCCCAATTGGGGAAAAGTATCAATAACATTCCAGTAGACGTCATAGTAAAGGAGGTCAAGAATAGATGGGAAGCCGAAAATGATTCCGAAATCAAAAGAAAGTACGAGGATTGCATTACACTTGAAGAATTTGGCAAGGTACTAATCAAACGTAAACTGAAAGCAAAAAAACCAAGCACTGCCAAATGGTATCGGGACTCCATTGATGCGTTCAAAGACGTAAACAATGGAAAGGACTTGAAACTTTCTGAGATTACTGTCAAGTTCCTTAAAGATTTTGAAACCGAACATCGTTCCAGAGGAAACACCACGAATACCATTAGTGCCTATATGAGGGGAGCCAGCGCAATCTACAATGGAGCGATTAAGGAGGATGTGTTTGACCCCGATAAAAATACCTTCTCCAGGTACAAAATACCCTCTAGTCGAAGAGTAAAAAAGAAAGCTCTTCCCAAGGAAAGCGTAAATGGACTCAAAGAAGTCCAGTACGACCATGATAGTAGTCTTTGGCATTCAAAGAATTACATGATAGTCATGTTCTTGGCCAGGGGAATGAATTTTATAGATTTGGCCAAACTCAAGGTAAAGGATATTTATTCAGGTTATATTTTCTACGGCCGTAGTAAGACCGATGATTCTCTATCGGTAAAGATTATTCCCGAACTCCAAGAGATATTGGATTACTACTTAAAGGACAAAGGACCCGATGAATTTGTATTTCCAGTTGGAAATGATGGTTCTCCAGAAATGTTCAAGAAGTATCGTTCAGATAGAAGATTGATGAATAAGAATTTAAAGATTATTGCTAAAGATGCAAGGATAGATGGGAAATTGACCACTTACTATCTCAGACATTCTTGGGCCACGATTGCTAAGCATATGGGCATATCCACATCTATGATTAGTGATGCCCTTGGCCATCAAAGTGTATCAACTACAGAGGGATATTTAAAGAGCTTTACGAACGATGCGCTGGATGATGCCAATGAATTGGTCGTGACTTGAAAAAAGGTAGCATTTTAACTTGAAGCTCTTATAAAGTGCACGAAACCATTTTATACCTTAATCCCTTGCGGCTTAAAAGGCCTAAATAAATACCTTTCGTACCTTGAATGACCAATATCAGAAAAGGTTCGTTTAATACATTTTTTGCATACTGGTCCTTAATCATTTTCAAATCTGTACTTGAGGGTGTAGGATACTTTTCCGGGTGTGTGTGCCATTCCCCTAAATAAATTGTCCTTTGGTCACTGTTACTGAATTCATAATCAATAATTATCTGTGATTTTTGTTTATTGCGGTCAAAGGTAGTCCTAGTTGCCTTATCATGTAAGGACGGAACCGTAGCCTTTAGAATATAGATTTCATTTCCTCTTACCTGCCCAAGAAGTATACCCCCTGATTCTTTTTGGTGGAACTTTACCTGCTTGTGTTTGGCAAGTAATCCTAGAACATCCTCAGAAATTAAGATTTGGTACTTTCCCAATTTATGGCTCTTCATAATTCAAAGCTTAAAACCTCCCCAAAATTACAGTCTTCCCCCGTTGCGGATATTTCAATATCCAATTCTTCAGCCATGGTTTTATCACCAACCCAGGTGAAACTCCGGGATTGAGCTGGGAGACCGTTCATGATTTCTGAAATCTTAAAAAACATAGCTCCCAAGAACAACTGAATGCTGTTGCCGCCATATGGTGTAAAATCGGATTGGCAACCTGCCTCTTTTTCAGAAAGTATAGGGTTGCCCTGAAAATCCGCATCAATCATGTTAAACTTGAACAGTCCATTATCATCAAAATAGGAATCATAGTTTGGGCACTTGGGAGGAACATAGAGACAGTGGCCGCCCAGCAGATATGGTTCGACCCAAAGGAAGAATATCGGGACCTTAATCGCCCCTTCCTTTAATTTTTTTGCAATCCAAGTTTCAATATTTGCTTCCCCTATGGCCACAAATAAAATATCCGAATCATTGATGTAATCGGGCTCCTTTTCCAGAACCGTATGTATTGATACTTCTTTCGTTGTGACCTTTTGGATTGGGTTAAGGTTGAGCAGGTGATCTTGAATAGCTTTTGTCTTGTACCATTTTAAATAATTCAGTCCCAAAAGATGTCTGCCCAGGTTCTCGACCTTCAGTTTATCGCTATCTACGAACCTAAACTCCAATTCAGGCCCATAATTCAAAAAGTGCACCAAGTTTGACCCTATACTCCCTAAACCTGCAAGACAATATATCCCCGGTTTTGGGGAATTTTGAAAACCTTCACTACGCTTGGTCAGTCTGGCCGGAGAGTATTTTTCAGGATTGATCCTTGTTACCAGATCCTCCCCGTGAAATGTTTTCATAACCTGGATATTGGATAGACTGCCTGGCCTGAAACCATTTCTAGTCACTTTGACCGGTTTATGGAACCACCCAAAATACTTCACTTCGCCACCGAGTTTTTTTTGAAACAAAATCAATTTGGGAAACACCTTGGAATTGATGAACCTCCGATAATCTATATTGTTCTCAATTTGCCGATTGTGCAACAGGTCAAAAGCTTTTCTATTGGTTATGGAAAATGGTGGTTCTAGAATGCCTATCTCACCAGCAAAAAGTGCATCTACCTCGTTATAGCGGATTTTCTTCTTGTCCAGAAAGGTTATGAACCTTTTCCCAATGTCCTCTTCCGTATGAATAATGTGGTGAATCTTGTTGTACGGTTTGTCAAGTGTGATCAGTTTTACATTCTTGTTTATTGGTTTTTCAATTACCAAAAGGGCCGAATCCAGCACCACATCCTTTTCCGAATATTCCCCATTCCAGTAGGCGACAAACTCCTCCAGGAATTCTTCCCTGTTATTATCCCCTTTTATACCCGCTTCAATGATATGCTTGGACCGTCTAATGACCTCCTCCACTACCTTATCGGGGTTTGCCGGATCCGGCTGAATTTTGTTGCCAAAGGTGCACACTAACCTATCGGCCTGTACATGGGGAATGTGTTTGTACCTTTCATAATCTTCTTTGGCCAAAAGCACAATTGGAAAGCTTAGGGGAAAATCAGGAGTAAAAATTATATGTAAACGTATCGTATCAATGCCTGATGATTTGTTGGTTATTTCGGTGGTAACCTCCCAAACATCTATTTTTTCAGTTAACCCAACACATCTTTTTTCGGCTTGATCCAGAACCCGTACCTCCTCGATTTTTCCGAGCCAATCCAAGGCTTTTTTCAGGGCGTGCTGGAATTCAGTCATGCACTTCTCGAATTATCACTTTTAATATAAGCGGGTGCCACATAGGTCTTTGCGCCTTCGATTTCATCCTTTGCCATAAAGCATGGAAACCTGTCCCCAAGATGCTTTTGCCATTTTTTACAGGCATCCTTTTGATTCGGGTTTTCCAAGGCTTGTTCCCCGCTGCTTATGAAAGCGTCCAAACGATCCCTAAAATAATCGATTCTTGACTGCGGATAATCTGCAAACAAATCTTCGCCCACGGGTATCGTAGGCCTCGGGCACGTGAATTGATTGTTCCGTAGCCATTGCCTGATATTTTTCAAGGTTTCCAATAAGCTGATGTCGTCCCTTTCATTGGCTACATAATTGGAGTCTGATCCCGCTAAAATGGTCATGACAACCCCAGGGGGCATCTCACCTTTTAAATGGTCTCCCCAAGCCTTTAAATACCTGACTATCCTTCGCAGTTGATGGTCCTTTTTTCTACGATCGTCCAACCATCTTTGGTATTCCTGCTCATAGCGGCTCCGTTCCACCAAGTACTTAGCCTCAAAGCCAGAATCGATAATCCTTTCGAACCACAGAATGAAATCTACGGGGTTGCTAAGTAGCCATGATTTCTTTTTGTGGGCCAAATCTGGATGGTACATGTCAGTGGCATAATATATCGGAAGGTCCACATGATAATTGAAATCGTTCTTTTTGCCCCTGTACCGTACCCTGACACAGGTATCCTTCTCCTTAATTTCCTCGATTTCGTTCTGGCCTATTCCGGATTTTATCGAGGCTATAATAAAGTCATGGTAGTTTTTGGTTTCCCCTCGGTGCTCCCTGGACCTTTGACCAAAAAAATATACACCATCATCAATATCATATTCATCCTCCGGATTGGCTGGATTGATAATGGTATCCATAACATAGGATCCTTGACTTTGGAACTCCAACTCCTCATTTACGGTATGTAGTTTTCGGACTTCGCCAAAACCACCTTTTATTCTCTTTCTGAGGTTGTCCCGTTTTTCCCTGAGATTTATCCTTCTATCATCGTCCAAGCGTATCGACTTATTGAACGAAAGAAATAGCGTATTGCAATTGGCCATAACTCTTGTTTTAAAATGTTCCTTTTAATTTGTTTGTCTCATACTCTGCCTCAATGGCACCACGGGTCTGCACTGTCCTATTCGTGAAATAGTATCCTTTCAATTTTGCCTTGCCCCCTATTTCAGCTGGTAAGTACTTGAAAACATTTGCTCCTTCGTGATCATCAAGGGTCGCGTTAATTTTATGCCCTCCATTGGTGTAGAAAAAATAAATCCAATAGAATGTATCTTCCCCCAATCTAATGTCTTCCACTAGAGAATAGGAATCTGTGGATTCCTCATTATCATCATTGAAATAACCGTTGATCTTAATTTTGGAGGCGGTTTGCTTAATCTCTATGAAACAGGGCTTCTTTTCCTTTTTCTTATCCCATTCATACTTTACACAACCCTTATATCTGCCGGACATATTGGGCACATTCACAAGAAAGTTGAGCCCTTTGAACCT
Organism: Croceitalea sp. MTPC6; assembly: GCF_036985525.1. Taxonomy (NCBI): domain Bacteria; kingdom Pseudomonadati; phylum Bacteroidota; class Flavobacteriia; order Flavobacteriales; family Flavobacteriaceae; genus Croceitalea; species Croceitalea sp. MTPC6. Next base: position 126,948 of record NZ_BTGR01000007.1, on the reverse strand, counting down.
CCATAAGTACTTGTCGTAAACCTTAAGAAAACCCGTAATAAGTGCCACATTGGTGGGTGCCCTAAGAAAATCCATATCTCTTTCCTTTAACACGGGTATCAGCCATTCGACAATAGCAAAATCAAGCCCTGCGGCAAGTATCAATATTACCGGAATCAGCCATGAGGTCTTATAATATTTAAAGCTCAGCATATAACTTAAACTACTCTAATGCGATTACACTTTCAACCACTCCCTGAATGCGAAATTCCTCCGACATGATAATGGGTTGATGGTCTCTATTTGATGATTGGGGCAACAACAGGATGTGGTTACCGTTGTGCCTGTATTTTTTTATGGTGGCATGGTCATCGATCAGGGCCAGCACCAAGTCATCGTTTTCTGCATGTTGCTGCTGTCGAATCAATACAAGATTCCCATCATTAATCCCTGCTAAATCCATAGAATCTCCTTCTGCTTTTAACAGAAAATATTTGTGACCCGTCTTGACCAACTTTGTAGAAACTGAAACTTCAGCTTCGATATTCTCTTCGGCAAAAATTGGAGATCCACAGGCAACACTACCCAATAAGGGAATTTTGACCGTGTACCTCGGTAGTTCCATTTCGGACGGCACTTGATATTCTTTTAGTATATAACGACCATTTCCCTTTTTTTCCAGAATGCCCTTATCTTCCAAAGCCCGCATCAATAAGGCTGCGGACCGTGGAGATTTATAGTCCAGTTCCTTCATGACCTGACGAACACTCGGTACCAAGCCATTATAATTGACATGCTTTCTGATAATGCCCAAAACCTTAACTTCCTTTGTTCCCAATCGTTTTTGCATACATAAATATACAGTTTGTATACCTCACCTTTGACCTTACTAAAAGCATACTTATCAAACTTTATTAACACCATGTCCCTATCGCCTGCCTGTAACCCTCCTATCACGGATTTGGGATGTTCGCATTTGTCCTCTATGATTGTGGGTGTTAGCTCTCAAGTTTTTTTCTTTAATCTTAAATTGGAAGGTAATTAGATCCTTAAAGAGAAAATGGATGGCAGAATGAAAGAAAGTACTTCCTTTCTAAAACAAATTACAAAGTAAAAACCTCAGTACGAAATTTCATTTTACAAGCATTTACTTCATGCAGACAACAAGTTCTAATCTAAAGGAACTTGTCCCTTAAAATATCAATTATTGAAACTACCAAATTGACCGAGAATGAGACTTTTTGGCTATTTGACAATTTGTTCAATATTTTGATTCCAAAAATGACGGATTGTTGGTACCGTTTAGGAAGCAAGACGAGATTCCCAAAAAAAATTTCCTTTTTAAGGAACTGGACTAAGGGTTTTCATTGAATTGGTTGTTGTCCCTAGTTTTATCCATATAGATTGAGCGCTAAATCCTCAATTTCGTATCCTAATTTCATAGGAGTTATACGTTTCAATTTAGTCCAAAACGGAACGAATTCTTGAATTGAAATTCCGCAATTCTTACCAAAATAAATGTTGGTCAGCCTAATTTGTGGTTTTTCAACAAAATATGATTGGTCAACTACCAATCGCCTATCAAATTCTGGTTTGTCACTTTTAACAAATGGTGATTCATTGTTTACCCAGAGTTTAAGTCCAAAATAGTCCGTTTCCCTTGGTCTACCTTTTTCAAATCGGAATTCTGTGTTACAGAATTTTTCATAGGCCTCCGTATTGTTGAAAGGGAAGTAGGTTGATAACCTAACCTCTAACTCTTTTGAAAAATCGGGTCTTTTATGGAATGCGATTAGTTTTCCCAAGTCTATAAAGGTTCTGGCATCCGGGTATTTTTTATGGAAATCATTTAATTCCTTTTCCAATTCCAAAAAGTCCTTAGGCACTTCATAATAAACCTCTGAAAGCATGAAATTATTCCATTCGTTGGGATTGTTCACAATTTCAAATTCAAGTGCAACACCTTCGTAATTTTTTCCATAATCCTTCCATAGGTCAGGATTACCCAATTCGGATGCCTTGCAAAATGAAAGTGTATATAAATACTTTTTGGAATAATCGATTTGGTTATCCGCTAGGTTCAGTTTTTCTGCAGCATAAGCAAATTCATCTGCATCCGATGAATTGTGAAGATTATAAAGCCTCATTTCCCGATAATTTATAATCGACATCAAATTCTGAACTGAAGTCCAATGGACAAATTTGTTATCAGCCTTATAATAGTATTGACTCTTGGAAAAAGCGTTGTTTTTGTTTGATAATCTTGCTTGAAAAGACATTTCGCTATATCCATTGCCCTCAATCATTCTGTTTGGGATGTACTTGTGAAGAATGGACATAAATTCATCACTTACTTTGTCTAAATATTCCTCTCTGTTCATTTGTGGCTGGATTTTCTCGCATTATGCACAGTGCATATATCTAACCGCTGATTACACGACTGTAACAACAATATAAATTTAATGCTTTTTCAAGTAGAGCTTAAAGCTAAATAAAAGGGGCTGTTTTGAAGCTTTTACAAACTATGCCCCTGCTTAATCCAATCTATTAGCGGTTTATTGAATTGTTTTTGTATCAAAACTTTTGGCTATCGTCTTTTATATTGGGATATATAGGTATTGTTGGACCATTATTCGGTTTTTTGCTCTCTTCAAGGTTTACTCCCAAGGACAGATAAATCAAGCCTGCCCTTACTGCATGCATTAAATTCAACGTTTTTTCTACGAAATCTTGACGTTTAATCCAATAGCTATTTCCGCTATCATCTTTGACCTTGTCCCATTCCTCGTTGGAAATGATATTCAATGACTTGTGCTCCAAGTAATTTCTAATTTCAGCCATGGCCTTGGATTCTGGAGCAATGGAAATAATATTGGGTAAATCCTTATCATAAAAATCCTTGTTCAGCCAAAAAAGCCCTCTAAAGGGCAAATTTTCAGTGGCGTTGACCTTATCCATCACCTCCGTTCTATCTCTAGTTTTCGGTTTGTACCAAATTCTACTAAAAGAGACCGATTTTGTAGGCCATCCCAATTCCATGTAATCGTTCAGGAGGTATGCCAATTTATCCAAAATTGAATAGTTCATCCGAAAACATATTTTTAGCTTTTCTACCGCCATGCCGTAATTGATTCCTTTGGATAAATCCATTTGAAGATTCCCTTTGTCCGAGAAATGGGGTTTTGCATGCACTAGGCCCTCATAATAGATATATCGTGCTGAGACAAACTCCTGTTTCATCTGGTTGAATTGCATTTGATGGAATTCAGGTCTATTGTCCTCCGCCTTCAAAGTGGGTAACAAAAGACAATCATGGGCCGCTATACTTTCTTTACTTAAATCATTGATGGGGTTGAGGAACAACCCATTATTCAGCACCCATTTTCTATACACTACTTCCTCAGGTCCGTTACCCAAATCAAATGAGCCCTCCCCGTAATCATGGCCCAGCTCATCGTTTGGGAAGAGCGATTCAATATTTCCTCTTATTTCTATCACGGAAGTCCTGGTTTCCGCATATAACTCCCCTTCCAACGCCTTGCCAAAGGCTTCGTAAGCCATTTTGAAGAAATAGCCCTGTTGGGCTCCATCATATAGAAAACGTGAGTATCCAAGGATAGTATGGGCATAACTCGCCATAGTTTGCCCAAACTCTGGTATTATTTCAAAGGCCCGGCGGTAGTATTGCAATGCTTCGGAAAACCTGCCTATAGTATTGAACAGAATTCCCAAATTGGTCAACACTTCACACTTCCTCTGAGGGTCATGCCAATACTGCGAAACTGATAGTGCCATTCTTAGATGGAAAATCTGTTGCTCAAGTTCTTTGGGCTGGAAATCCCCTATTTCCAGATTTGTTTGTACCTGTCTATGCTCATGCAGATAGGACCAGCCATTGGCCATGTTGAAATGGAATGCCTGTAGTTGTTCCACATAGAAATCCTCAAAATTCACATCCTTGCCCAAGGCAAGACCTTTTTCAATATAATCGGAATCCTTCATTCCCCTGCCAGATTCAAAGAGGGTCTGAAGTGAAATAACAATATCCTCAGGGTCAATCCCCTTAAAAGTTTGCAATTTCATCAGCACTTTGGGGTCACGAATATTCATAGTCTATCAATCTTTAATAATTCTCAGTAGCTATTTAATCTGCGCTATAGCTGTTCCAGTTTTTCCATTAACTCCTTCAAATCGTTGCTACGCCCAGAATAAATCAAGGTATTATACTTAGCTGCCAATCCAGATTCTACAAGTTCAGCCTTTCGCTGTCGGTCGACCAACATGATATCGGACAACGGTAATCCTGTGCTGATGCGCATGATGTCAATATGGTCGGCTTGGCTTTCTTTTTTACTGTACAGGGCCAGATAAGCCAGAAGTGTAGTTCGAATATTCAAGGTGGCTATATTTTCGAATCCCTTACTCTTAAATTCTAGTAGCAGTCTTTTGACCTCTTTTTTTTTCAGTTTATGTCTTTTTAATAGCTGCTCCAGTATTAAATCCACCCAATTCGGCACTTCCTTATCCCCTATCCTATCGCCTCGAATATAAAGACGTTCCAGTTTCATCAATTCCTCAAGCCGTTGGATAAAACTTTGCGTTTGGATGTACTTTGAAGCCTGAATAAATGAGCTTTTTGCCTTACCCTTGATTTTTTGGGTCCGCGTTTGCGCTCTTAGTTTATTGAGGCCGGCAACAGCGTCCTCTATCAAGGTCTTATGCTCATTTGCCAGTTTATCAAAAAAAATATAGTTCTCATCGGTACTCATTTTACTATCAATATTGGCATAGAAAAAAGTCTTTTGGGTAACCCTATTGCCTCGGAGTCTGGAGGAAATGAGCTGTGAGGTTATAAACAAATCAGGCTTAAATGCGAATCCGTCGGATAATGTGGTCAAAAACTGGTCGTGTCTTTGGGCGTCAGTCTTTCTCTTTTTTGCAGTTTCCAAGAAATGTTCGTGGGACAAAGGACAATACAATTTGCCTTCAGCCCTTTTTTTTAAGATCAGTGCTCTTATGCTGCCCCATAAAGAGTTGCTATCCGGAGCCAACAAATCACTTACCGCAAACTGGTCCAGATAAATGCACTTTTTTTTCGTTGCTTTATTTTGTCTTGATGTCAATGCCTAATTTCTAATTTTCATTGCTTATAATATTTGCCGTTGGGGGCTTCTTTTTACTTCCTGCTACTCAAAAGAAACTAAGATGGAAATTCTTGCTTGACACCTTTGAAGGTTTCAAAATCTGTTCTAAGGTCATCCAAAGTGGGTGGGCTATGTATGATTTGGGCAGCACTATGTGCGTTTATAAATTTGCTGGACCTGGCGAACAAATCTTCTATGGTAGCCTTGTGTTTGTCGATAAGTTGGCCGCTAACCCTCGGCAAGGTAGTCGTCATGATATGCTTTCGATAGCGTTTGACCATTTTTTGAAAAACAACGTCGGTAACAAATAGTTCCAAGGCTGCCCGCAAATACCCATAACCCTCCTCTGCCACATCGCTTTCCAATCTCCCCTGTTGTCCATTATTCAATAGCATATTGATTTTCTTGATTTCAGCACTCAAACTATTGATTTCAAAACCGTCAGTCAGAATTCCAGCTTTATCAAGATTTCTGTGGACATTATAAAACTTAAAATCTACGTTACTCCCAATGGTCAATTTTTGTAAATCCATCAGACTATGGTACAGCAGTATGCTATGTGTGAACACCACCACTTGTCGCTCATTGGCCAGTTCCACAAGTCTCCTTGCCACATCATCAATGATATGATGGTCCAGGGAATTGACCGGATCATCAAAGACGACCGGGGCAACGGTTTCATCCAATTGCATCTCCGTTAGGAATTCGGCCAGGGCTATGGCCTTCTGTTCCCCCTCACTTAATACCTGGTTTATGTTAAAGGTGGAAATGTTTTGACTTAGACGGGAGCTCCCTTTTGAGGTGTAAAATGAAATTTTTACCCCTAGATGGGATTTCCGGAATTTTTTTAATTCTTCATCAAATTTTGTATTGAAGTCCTGTGCTATCAACTCTTGCCTTGCACTGGTGGTTTTGGCACTCAAAGAGGCTGAATTAAATTTATTGGCATTGGTCTCTAAAGCAGCCTGTGCCCTGAGATTGGCTTGACAGTCTATTACCGCTTGTTTTTTTTGGGATAACAGTTGCCTATCCTTCAGTTCTGCAATACTTGCCTGTATTCCCTTTTCAATAGCAAGTAAATTGTCCAACTGCCTGGATACACCGTCCCTTTCGCCCTCCAATTCCTTTTTCTTTTTTTCAAGGATAGTAATGTATTTTTCAAATTGAACGTCAAATTTTACGTCTTTCGTCAAGGTATCTTGAATCACGTGCGACTTCAATGTTTTCATTTTGGAGTTCAATTCCAACAACGCTTTCGGCTGAATCAATGCCCCGGCTTCATCCACCCCGTAAACTGGATGGTGCAAAATTAGCTGGGTATCCACCAGTCTTGTTCTCTGGACAACTCCATTCTTAAGAATTGTGATTCTATTTATTTCACTTTGGGTGGTATCGTTCATGAGCTCTTGATAACTCTGCACCAAATCTTGAGCAGTCGCGTCCGATAAACTTTGCTTGCAGTACACGCACGTATCATCGGGATTTTTTGGATAGTCCTGCTTATTCAGCACCTTAATATATGCATCGGCAGATTTCAAGAAATTGGAAAATTCCGGAGTGTTGAACTTTTCCACACCATTTTGCTCTGCAATGGCAGATAAGGTAACCTGTGTTCGTGCATTTAATCCCTGCAATTGCTCGTTGTACTGGAGTAGATTCGACCAGTCCGTTGGTGAGAGCTTACCCTGGTTCTGTTTTATAGCGGCAATAATACGGCCCAAATCCATGATGTGTAGGTTCAAATTTCCTCTTGTGGTCAGCAAGAAACCTTTGTTCATCCCTTTGGCTTCTTCCTCTTTTTGTTGGAGCGTTTTTAGGTCTTCTGGTGTAAAATTTGCCAATGCATCCAACGCTTTTAAATCAGAGTCCACGGACAATTCATCCACGAACTTATGCTGGGGTGTGCCGGTATGAAGTTGCTCTTTCCAAGGGAGGGTTGTGGGATAAAGCTTAACCTGTCGTTGTCGTAATTCTTCCAATTTGGCCAGTTCGTCCTTGACCAATCGAAACATATAGAATCCCTGAGGGGCCACTAGCAATTCCCTGTTGTTGCCAAGCGATATGTTTACGCAATCGCTGTTGAACACCGATATGGCCGATAGGTCTTCCGTGGTATGCACCCCGTTCCAATGATGGCTATTAGGAGTATCTTCTATTTCGTAATCAATAACACAGCTTTGGCCCTGTTGTGCTTCATTGACATTGGAGAGGATTTCTCGGGAACTGTCAAAACTGTGTCCCAAAGATTTCAGCACACGGCTATACCCAGTTTTACCAACTCCATTATTGCCATAAACAACCGTAATGCCCCGACTGAATTCCATCTCTTGGTCCTCGTCCAAAAGATTTACCCCTTTGACCTTGTGTACCTTGTTCAAGACTACCTTCTTGGCGTCAACACTAAAAGTGGGCTTCTTCACCGCTATGGGTGCTAGTGGGGGGTTAAATACAAATCCTATCTCTTCCAGATAGTAGTTGAAAATTGTATTGCGTTCCTCATCACTCAATGCATCCTGTTTGGCAATGGTCTTGGCAAGTAATAACTTACCCCAGTTCCCATTTGGTTCCGCCCATTCCCATAAAAAATCTATTAATTCCTTCTTTGTACTGGTTCCAGCCATATCGTTTGGATTTTGGTAGAATAAAGATAGAATATTGTTGTAGGAAAATTTAACAATTACTACTATTAAATCAGCCTAAACAGGCTAGGTAGAACAATAACTTCAGTCAGAAGAAAACGTACCATTTATATATTTTTTGTTCCACTTCCGTTGGCCGTATCCTTTCATAGGTCTTCTTTGACCTACCCTTAACTCTTTGCGCTCCCCTTTTTTTATAGGCAAAACAACAAGATTCAATCCTGTAGCCGGCATAAAGCCAGGACCCCGCCCCCAGCGGGGTCTCTTTTTTATACGGCCCCAACAGGTCTGAATCTTGTACTACATCCAGCATCAAAAAAAGGGGAGCGTGAAAGCTCTAGTAGAAGTAAGTCAAAGACTGGAAACCATGAAATCACACACGGACAACAAAAAAGGAAGCGGAACAAAAGAAATCAAAAAAGGGCGAGGCGCTCAAGATAGCATAAGTAAGTCTCTTTTCTTTTTGGTTGGATGGGGATGCGGAGTATTTGGGGCTATTGGTCTGTGTGTTTGGCTTGCACGGCAATTACGAGTTCAATTTTTCTTTAACCAGTCCGCAAAAGGCGGACATAAATACATTTATCATGAGCAATTTTAGAAACCATGTACAATTGATTGGGAACATCGGGGATGAACCCAAAGTGGCAGATTTGGAAAGTGGCAAAAAAGTATGCCGTTTTCCTTTGGCGACCAATGAGTATTACAAGAATGCCAAAGGGCAAAAGGTGGAAAGCACGGACTGGCACAATATCGTGGCTTGGGGCAAGACCGCAGAGATCATCGAGAAGTACGCCACCAAAGGGAGTGAGATCGGGGTCATCGGGAAACTCAAGACCCGAACCTACGAAGGGCATGACGGCAACCAACGTTATGTGACCGAAATCGTGGCGAACGAAGTATTGTTATTGGGCGAAAAGTCCAAGGGCAAAGCCCCCAGCAAGGCGCAGAATACCACGGCCAAAGCCCAAAAGGAGACAAGTACCGAAAAGGATAAAAAGGCTTAATAAAGGAATCGGGGATGTCCCTTGTGGACGTCCCTTGCTTTTCAAAAAAGGAAACCACATGGATGCAACAAAATTCAAACGTCAAGCGGAAACCCTGATCCAAGGGTTTCAACATCTCATTCGGAAAATGCCCCAAAAAGGCAACACAGCCACAACGTGCCAGCGCATGACCTTGCAAAAGGCCCTGAACGGATTGGCCAAAGCGGTCAATGGGGTCACGGATGCAGATTTTATCGATAATGAGGATCATGACCATTAAATGTAATCCTATGGAAACAGCACAAGAAAATCTATCCGACCAGTTGCGACGCTTCCACGGCTCGGCACAATTCTACCGCCTGCCCATTTGTGGCACATTGTATACCGAGGGCATCCAGTTTTTGGCGTCAACGGCAAATGCCTATTGGCTCTTGACCGATGCGTCCATTATGGGCAAGAGCTTGATGGAAAAGAGCTATTTCATCACCGTGGATTTTAAGCGGTTGACCGAAGCGGAAAAGGAAGAAATCGGTTATGATGCCACCATCCAGTACAGCGATGGCAACGGCTTGGTATTTACGACACAGAAATACCACATTAACGATTTTCCCTTGGACAAGCTGCGACTGTACTTTGTGGACAATACGCTCCTATTGCCCTCTGAATATTAAAAATAGTCGAGGGTGTACCTAATTGCGACAGCTACACCCTCTTATCTCATCATTAAACATATAGTAAAACAATGAACACTAAAGTTAACGAAATAAAAGTGAGTTACAAAGAACGCGTCAACGCCAAATTCTGGAAAAAAATCCAATCTTCACAAGATGCCGCTGAAGTGCTTTACGAACATTGGGACAAGGACACCATTGGACTCTATGAATCCTTTAAGGTGGTTTTCCTGAACAACAGCAACAAGGTCAAGGGCATCTATGAACTTTCCAAAGGGGGTATCACCGGAACACTGGCGGATGTGCGAATCCTTTTCGGAATCGCACTCAAAACTGCAGCATGTGCCGTCCTGATTTCCCATAACCATCCTTCGGGCAAGTTGGAAGCCAGTGGAGCGGATAAGGACCTCACCAGTAAAATCAAAAAGGCGGGAGACCTATTGGACATCAAAGTACTCGACCATTTGATCATCGTACCCAATGGCGATTATTACAGTTTCGCCGATAACGGACTTCTTTAATACAAACTCCAATGACAGGTTTTGGAACGGGCAATTTCGATTGTCCGTTTTTTTTGCGCATGAATTTCTATTGAAAGATATTTAACGTTATTTCCGATTCAGTGAATTTTATTCAAAAATATTCGCGTTTCCGTCTTAAAATTTACGAATCCCTTTATTTTCCATGGCCTTCAAACTACCTTCAAGATACGTTGTAAAATTTCCCCTGCGGGGAAAAAGGAACAGCAAGAGGGCAACACGCCGAGGCGGTGTTGCATACGATTCATTTGATTTAAACCCTTGTAAAACAAGGGTTTAAAAAAATAGTATGAAACCGGATGGGAATGGGGTTGACCCCTATCTGACCCAGATATGACCCCTTAAGGGGACCTTTAGGGGTCAAATGGGCCGAGAGGCTTTTAAAACCAAGGATAAGAGAGGGGGCAACATCCCCAAAAAACAAGACTCATGGGAGCCAATGTGAACATTAAGGTCAGTGGCGCGGTGGCCGAAAAATTCAGGGGCCTATCGCCCAAGATCGCCAAAACGCATTCCGAGGCATTGGCCCTGTTGATGGATACCTATGCACAGGTAGGATCGCACAAAAAGGATTTCAGGTCCCATCCCGTGGTCAAGCTTTTGATGGCCCAAGGGGATCAAAACACCGACCGCATCATCTCCATCAACAGGGCCACCGAAAAGGACAAGATCGACCGTATCCTGAGCATCCTTCTGGTGCTCTTCGACCATGGGGCCAAGCGCAAGCATCCCCAAAAACCTTCCCTGGAAAGCATCAACTCGGCACCTTCCCAGGACATTGACACCAGCGGACCGGGCTTTGCCCTGATCGAGCTCCAAGAGGAGAAGCTCAAGGTCCAGGACCGACTGGTCCTGATGCAACGGGAAATCCATGGGCTGCTGCATGAAAAGGCCCAATTGGTCCGTCCCCTTTTGGGCAAGGTCCACGTCAAACTCTTTATTTCCGGTGAGGAGTTCAAGGCCCTCAAACAACGCTATAAAAACGACTGACATGTACATTACCATCACCAAACAGCACATGGATGCCACCTATATGCGGAGTGCCACGGACTTTGTGGCCTATCTGGAAAAGGAGAACGAGGGCAAACATCCCGAACTGCAGGAGCCCTTCTTTGATCAGTACAATGACCGTATCGATGCCAAGACCGTGGTCAAAGAGATCGATGCCAATACCGCAAAGCTCAAAAAAAGGGAGCCCAAATTCTATTCCCTGACCGTTAACCCCAGCAAGCGCGAACTCAAGGCCATGGGCAATGACCCTGCCCTGCTACGGGCCTATGTGCGGGAAGTGATGAAGGACTATGCGGCGGCCTTTTACCGGGAACACGCCATCCATGTGGACCAGTTGAAATACTACGCCAAGATCGAGCACCAACGGCTGTACAAGGGCAGGGACAAAGAAATCCAGGAGAACCGGCCCTACAGGGCGGAGATCGCCAAGCTCCAAAACGACCTCCGAAAAGTGGAGCGGGGCGAGTTGCAGGGCGACACCCAAAAAATGAAACGACAGGTCGAGCGACTTTCCAAAGAAATGCCACATCAAATCGATGGCAGGCCCATTAAGGAGGGGATGCAAAAGCCCGGCCACCAGATGCACGTCCATATCGTGATGAGCCGGAAGGATGTCACCAATAGGTACAGCCTGTCGCCCGGTAGCAGCCACCGTGGATCCGAGGGAAAGCTCCATGGGCAGACCATGAAACGGGGCTTCAAGCGGGACCAGTTCTTCGGGGCGGCCGAAAAGACCTTTGACCGCATGTTCGGCCATGAGCGCAGTTATGTGGAGAGCTATGCCGGAAGAAAGGAACTGGGCCGGGATCCCCTGCGCTATTTTGCAAAACTGGCCAAGCTCCCGACCAACGAACGGGCGGCAGCCCTAAAGGTCCTGGGCAAGTCGGGGGTCAAGGTCCCCTTGCCAGATATTCCCAAGTCCAAAATGGACCTGGTCCTGAAATCCATCAAACACATAAAAAAGGGACTGGACCTAGCAAGGGGTTCCAGTTCCATCGAAATCTAATGATGATGCCCATAGCCATAGACTATCCTTTTTCCGAGCAGCCCCTGGCCGTGCTGACAACGGCCTATGGGGCGATCCTGGCCCTGATGGTATGGACACACCTGAAGAACCCATGGGCTTATTTCTTTTGGAGCGGCATCCTGGTCCTGGCCGGGGCATTGGTCCATCACCACTTTCCCATACAACGGTTTTGGGGAAGTATCCTGGTACAACTGCTGCCCCTCCAGGGGGTGAACCTCCTGTTGTTCGCCCTGCCCGAACTGGTCAGGCCCGAACAAAAGGTCCATCCCCGATACCGGGTCAAGCTCAAGCTCCAGAGCGGCCATTTGGTCCTAAAGAACATCCGCAGGGGGGTGTCCGTCATCGCCTCGGCGGGGAGCGGAAAAACGGAATCGGTGGTGCATGCCCTGTTGCAGCACTTTAGCAAGCACAGCTTCTGTGGGGTCATCCATGACTACAAGCATTTTGAGATCACCGAACTGGCGCATCCGCTTTTCTCCGACCCAAAACTGCCCTTCCATATCGTGTCCTTCGATGATATCCACAAGCGGGTAAACCCCATCGCACCCCGCTACCTTCCCGATGAGGAATCCGTGAACGAGGTCTCCCGGGTGTTGTTGGAGAACCTCTTGGAGCAACGGGAAAACTCGGTCTTCGGTTCCTCCAAATTCTTCAACGATGCCGTGGAGGGCCTGTTGGGCGGGCTGCTGTGGAAACTCAAGACGGCACATCCGGAACATTGTACGCTGCCCCACCTGATCGCGGTCTACCAACAGCTGGACACCCATGACCTGATCGACTGGCTCTCCTCCAACATCATCTCACGGGCGATGGCCGATGCCTTTATCTCGGGCCGGGACTCCGAGCGGCAGACCGCAGGGGTGCTCAGTACCCTGGCCAATGCCCTGAAGAAGATCAGTACCCAGCGGATCTTTATGGCACTTTCCGCCGACGAGGTGCCCTTGGATATCAACAATCCCAAGAACCCATCGGTGGTGGCCATCGTCAACAATCCGAAATATGAGACCGCCTATTCCCCGGTCATTGCCACCATCCTCCATACCATCACCAAACAGATGAGCGTCCGGGGACGAAGGCCCTCCTTTGACCTGATGGAGGAGGCCTCCACCTTACGGCAGCTCAACATGCACCGCATCCCGGCCACCCTGCGCAGCTATGACATTGTTACGGTCTATGTCCTGCAGGACAAGGTACAGAACGACATGATGTATGGGGACAAGGCCAGTCGGGCCATCCTGGGCAACCTTTCCTATCAGTTCTTCGGGAAGGTCAACGACCCCGACACCGCACGCTATTACGAACGCTTTTTTGAACTGGTCAAACGTCCTACCCATAGCGTGAGCAAGGGACAGGACCCTTTTCGTTCGGATACCCGCATCACCAGGGGGGAACGGGAGGTGAGCAAGATACGTTCCGATGCGTTCTTCCGATTGAAGCAGGGGGAGTTCATCTCCTTTGCCGACGGCAGGGACCGAAAGATCCGCTTTCCTGTCCCCAAACCGGTCCGAAGTTTACCAGAGCCTGCCTTCCCCAATACCGATGGCCGTTTCGAAGCCAACTTCAAGCGCATTCACATGGAGGCCCGTTCCCTTTTTGCCTCCAAGGAATAGCCTTGGGCTTCGATACATTGGTTTTCTATCGCCAAAACAGCGACCGCAATCGGGAGTGTTGTTGGCCCTCGTTCCCATCGGGTTTTTTTTGAATTCTTGCCCTATGGAACCAAAATCCTATTTCCGAAATTTGTTGATAACTAATCTGTTACGGATGGAATCAGGTCCGATTTTGGTTATGTATAAAGTAACTTTAATGGTCATCTATAAAACTGGAAATCATGTATTTCAACAATGCACAATGTGACATCTATATCGGGACCGGAGCTGGGAAAAAGCTCATGGAGGAAATGACCTTGGCCCGGAAATCCGTCAAGATTGTATCCCCATTTTTATCGGCCCCGTTGCTGGAAGGTCTCAATGAGCTTCACCAAAAAGGGGTTAAAGTGGAACTAATCACTACAGCGGATGACGACCAAAGGTATGGCAAGCTCCAAAACCTCATTCGCCAGAACGTGCATATCGATGGTAGGGCACGGAAGCAGCGGAAGCGATTGAAAATTGCAGTTTGGGGATGCTATGCCATGGTGGGCATGGGTTTGGTAGCCAGCTGGTGGTTCTTTATCCAACAAGCGCTGCAGCCCGTATTGGTCAGTTTGGCCCTAACCACACTGGCTGGACTGGGTGCATGGCTCTTTCGATTTCTGGTGCGGAACAAAAGGGTCTATTCCTATACCTATGAGCCTATCTTTCCCTTGAAGGTCGTGCCACAAACAAACACCTTTGGACAACGGACCACCTATCTCCATAGCAAGATCTATATCATCGATGACCGTATCGCTTATCTAGGGTCGCTCAATTTTACCCGTAGCGGCACGGAACACAATTACGAGACGCGGGTACGGTTGACCGACGGCCCATCCGTACATAAAATTGTGGAAGAATTTCGGTATCTGATGGACGAGGCCAGTTTTCCGGAATTAGATGTTCAGTTATTTGGAAAATCCCATTTCAAGGAAATCATCAATTAATAACTCCCGGAACTCAAAATTTATTTTTAATGCTTTTAACCATTAAAGTTCCAGAGATTGAAAAATTACGGGCAATGTCAATACCCATAAGCATCTCTGGACTAGGAACCCCTTGGTCCAAACGTCAGCTGGGCACCTCGGGTAATGCATCAGGGGTATATGTTCATTTCAACAAGCATACCATCCTTTACGTAGGTCAAACAACAAGTGGTGTATGGGCTACTTTTGGCGAACGCTTAAGAAGGGAGTTTCAGGAATCCTCATCGCAGGACAGTGATCTTTTTAAATTACTCCAAAGTCAAAAATCTCCTGTGTATACCGCCTTGCTGGATTTAAACTATGTCGATACATTAATATCTGGTGGTCCGAAGGAACTCTCCAAGGAAAGAAAGGCCTTGATACTGGAACAGGTCCTTATCGGAACATATGATCCTGTAGGGAATAAAAAATAGTAGTTCAGAATGTCGTACTTTTCGTAGCCTAGAATAGATTTGGATGGATTACATTTTTATAGATACTTCAATTTTTAAGTCGAACAATTTTATAGAAAGCAAAAGGATTCAGGAGGTTTTCAGATTGGCAAAGGAGGGTCATATTAAGATTCTCATGCCTGAGGTCACCTACAACGAAATTCTCAATAGGGCCCGCAAAAATTTGGAGGAAGCCTTGAAGAGTTTCAATCGCTATCGGAGGGATACCCGTGTCCTGAGAAATATAGCATCTTTAAGGGAAAAGTTCGACCCCTTGGAACAAGAGGCCTGCCTTGTAGAACTGACATCGGCTATCGAGGCAGCGCTTAAAGAGGCCAACATTGAAATGCTCAGATATCCGATCCTGGACACCAAAATCATTTTCGATAGTTACTTCCAAAATAAAAAGCCCTTTGGTGCTGGAATCAAGAAAAGTGAGTTTCCAGATGCCCTGGCCCTCATCTCCGTCGAAGAATGGTGTAAGGTCCATAATAAGAATTGTACCCTATTTGCAGAGGATCGGGACTTGATTGAATATGAAAGCAAGCTTTTATCCCATCGTAATTTCAATGAGTTTCTTGACGAAAAACTAAAAACGGTGGAAGCCACAGCAAAGCGAGCAAAAAGACTGGCAAGGATAGCGCAATTGTATGCGGATAAGTCGGATACCTATATTGCGCAAATCACCGATTGGTTGAAGACACAATTGGATGATGAATCAAAATACTATCATCACATCGATTATTTTGAAGTACATGACATGGATGTGCAAGAGGTTTATGTGGAACTTTTGGAGTATGAGATTACCAGTGTATCCGAAGAGGTCATTTATTTGGAGGCCGAGGCCATTGTCCAATATGAAGTCGAAATAACCACAGATGACCAAAATTCGGGCTATTACGATGGGGACGATAAAACCTGGCATTTCTTCGATACAACAAAGGTCAAGATCGAAGAAGAGGAAAACATAAATGTTACTTTTGAATATGCCATCCCTGAAGCAGGTGAAAAATTTGCTGAACTCAAGTTGTTGGACATCAATGATGGAAACGACTTGGATATTTAATCGTGTATCTTTACCAATGCACATTTGAAAGCCTTTTACGAGAGATTGAATTAGGTTTCCTGAAAAGTGTCATACACCTCCCAAAATACATAGGGTATTGGGACATCTAGTTGTAAAGGACAGTTTCCCCAGAAACAAGGATGGATTTAACATAGACCACACAAACTTTATTTGATTTGAAATACCATGAACTACGATGATGAAATAAAATTGGCCAAAGAAAAAGATATTATTGAAGCGGGTGATATTTTTGATTATAGGGAAACTCCTAATGAGGCACTTTTTGATGATTTCTATACATTCTGTAGGGAGCACTTGAACACTAGTCTGAAAAAGCACAACATTAACCCGACCGCTTTCATCTACACTAATTTTTTTGAGACCAATGCTGGTGCACAATTGAAGAATGACACTTTTTCCATTCATATCAATCTGGGATTGATTGTGGGTTGCTCGGAGAAATTTTTAAAAAACAAGGCCTTGGATGAGTATTTAGAAGCAACCTATCCGTATATGTTTGGACATTACGACAATCCGATAACCGCATTGGCCTTTCAGGTAGCAACACAGTTTACCTATTATCATGAGTTTGCCCATTTGGTCCAGTTTTCCAAAAAAAGAGAAAAATTGTCCCTGCAGGAGCGGTATAACGGAGCATTAGAATATGATAGTGTGGCACATTGTTTAGAGACCAATGCGGACACCCTGGCCGCCATAGCAATAGCAACCCATGTCCAACAATACATCAAGAAAAGTTTTGGAGATAAGGTTTCCCAAGAAAATGTGGAGTTTACAATCGTTGTTCTCTGTTCTTGTTTGCTTAACCATATTGCAAGTTTTTGTGAAGACCTACCCAACATTTATTACAAAGAACATTCACATCCACATCCATTCCTCCGCCTGTTTATGGTCAATTTGAATATTGTGTACTACTTGAACAAAAGTGATTTTTTCAAAGCGCAAGGGATTGACATCCAAGTCAATCCAATTTTTAAGAAAGTGTTGGACTTCTATAAGGGTTTGGAAGAAAATAAGGTGTTTGACACAGCTATGGCCGAGGCAATGGAAGAGGCAGCCCAACAACAAGAAGAAATAGCCAGTTATATGGGAGATTTGATTGAATTTGATTTGAAAGACTACAAAAACGCCATTGACGAATGGAATAAGCACATCGCATAACAAATAGCTTAATGGTTGGGTTAATCACAATCTCCTGAAATCACCCCTTTTCTTTTTGGAGTGCTTCCAATTCCACGCCTAGTTCATTGAACATCCGCATAATACTGTCCAGCTTTAGCTCATGGGGTTCATACTCCTGGGTATTGATGCTGCAGGTAAATTCCCAAAGCTCCAAGACTTCGGAAATGGGCACTTCATAAGGTTGGTAGCTTTTATTGTCGGACACCAGTTTTAAGGTGCAATTTTCTTCTATCTGGTTCTGCACCCGCTTGTAGACCATGCCATCGTTTTGGGTCAATAGTACATAGGTCTTCCCATTTTTAATCTCTTTACGGTCTTCCACGAATTTACCGATCACAAAGGAGCCCGGTTTCATGGGCAACATGGAATCCCCCTTGATGGGAAAGGCCCGATGCTTGCCCGTGGGCAAGAAAGGCAGCTTGATCTTTTCCAATTGCTCGATGTATTCCGGGTCGTCATAACCTGCCAGATAGCCAGCCGAGGTCTTTACCGGGACCACCTCAATCATGTCCTCGTTTTCTTGGTTGACCATAATGGGAAAAAGTACGCGTTGGTTTCCAAGCTCAATAAACGAAAAATCCTTGGCTTTTGTCAAATCCTTGCGGATCAAGATATCAACAGGCACCTTAAAAAAATCGGAGATTTTGACCATAAGGTCCAACGTGGGCATGGAACGCCCTTCTTCCTTCGAACCAATGGTCGAACGCGTCACCCCCAGCTCCTCTGCCAATTCTTCCTGAGAGAGCTTCTTAAGTTGCCTGAGGTGGCTAATATTTTTACCTACGAAATACATAATTACTACAAATATAAGCAATACTTGCTACAAAATGTAGCTAAGTTTGTTTTCGCTATGAACGAACAGATTCTACACCTTGATCTCGACACCTTTTTTGTCAGCTGCGAACGGCTCCTGGATTCCCGTTTATTGCACCGTCCGCTCTTAGTGGGCGGCACCGGAGACCGTGGGATGGTGTCCGCCTGTAGCTATGAGACCCGTAGGTTCGGCATCCATTCGGGAATGTCCATGAAATTGGCCCGTCAACTCTGTCCCGAAGCCACGGTCATCCGCGGCAATGCCGGAACCTATACCAAATTCTCGCAGCAGGTCACGGAAATCATCAAAGAGAAGGTACCCGTTTTTGAAAAATCCAGTGTGGACGAATTCTATGCGGACCTTACCGGAATGGACAAATTCTTCGGTACCTACAAATATGCCACGGAGCTGCGGAATTATATCATCAAAGAAACGGGGCTTCCGATTTCCTTTGGGCTCTCCTCGAACAAAGTGGTGTCCAAGATCGCCACGGACGAGGCCAAGCCCAACAATCAGATGCGGGTGGACTTTGGCTTGGAGAAACCCTTTTTGGCACCGCTTTCCATCCGTAAAATCCCGTCCGTGGGCAAAAAGACTTATGAGACCTTGCGGAGCCTGGGCATCCTGAAAGTGAAGACCGTCCAGGAAATGCCCCTCGAACTGATGACCAGTGCACTTGGCGTGCATGGCCGGACCATTTGGAAACGGGCCCAGGGAATCGACCGACCTCCTTTGGTACCCTTCCATGAACGGAAATCCATATCTACGGAACGCACCTTTGGCAAGGATACCATCAATGTAGAGCAATTGAAGACGACCCTGACTGCCATGGTGGAAAACCTGGCCTTCCACCTACGGACCAATGATAAACTGACCGCCTGTGTTACCGTTCGTATCCGCTATTCGGACTTTCAGACCTATTCCAAACAAATGCGGATTCCCTACACCAGTGCCGATCATATCTTGATCCCCAAAATCCTATCACTTTTCGAAAAGCTCTATGAGCGCAGGATGTTGGTACGCCTAGTAGGGGTGCGGTTCACGGATCTGGTCTCCGGAAACTACCAGATCCATTTGTTCGACGACACGATGGAAAAGCTCAGCCTCTATAACGCCATGGACCGTATCCGAAAACGCTATGGCGACCGAAAGGTGCTGTACGCTTCGTCCATGGGGGCAAAAAGTATCGGAAGGTTCCACAATCCATTTAATGGGGAACCGCCCATCGTTTTGGCGCACCGGACCCAATAATAACCTTAAAACAAAACTTTTTTTATGTATTTGAATTGCCACAGCTACTACTCCCTTCGTTTCGGAACCTTCTCCGAAATCGAACTCTTGAAAATGGCCCAGGAAAATGGGGTCTCCCAATTGGTGCTTACCGACATCAACAACACCTCGGCCTGTCTCAACTTTATCCGGAAGGCACCTGAATTTGGGATCAAGCCCCTAGTGGGCATTGATTTCAGGAACGGGGCCGAGCAGCAGTTTGTTGGGGTTGCAAAGAACAATAAAGGGTTTCAGGAACTGAACGAACTCTGTTCGTACCATTCCCATAACGACCTTCAAATGTGGGAGGAAGCACCTATCCTAACGGATGCTTTTGCAATCTACCCTTTTGAAAAGGTGCTCCAACTGGAAAAGACCTCGTTTCGGGAGCATGAGTTCATCGGTATTTCCGTGGAGAACCTCAGACGCCTGCCCTTTTCCAAGTACAAGGATTACAAAGACAAACTGGTCATCCAACAGCCGGTGACCTTTCGGGATAAACGGGATTTCAACACGCATCGGTTGTTACGTGCCATCGATAACAATACCCTGCTCAGCAAACTCCAATTGACCGACCAAGGACGTGCATCCGAAAAAATGCTGCCCCAAACAGAACTGCTCACCCTCTACCAAGAGTTTCCCAATATTATCGAGAACAGCCAAAATCTCTTGAACCAATGTTCTATTGAATTCGGATTTGGGGAGAGCCGTAGCTCCCAAAACCAACAAGTATTCGGGGGGTCCAAGGAGGTCGATTTTCAAACGCTAGAAAGTCTCTGCAGGCAGGGCCTTCCGAAACGGTATTCCGACCCGACCCAAGAGGTCAAAGATCGGTTGCAACGGGAACTGGAGACTATCAAAAAACTGGATTTTGTGTCCTATTTCCTGATCAACCACGACATCGTTTCCCATTCCAAGGAAAAAGGATTTTTCCATGTGGGACGGGGCAGCGGGGCCAATAGCATCGTGGCCTATATCATCGGTATCACCGATGTGGACCCCATAGAGTTGGACCTCTATTTTGAACGCTTTATCAATCCCTATCGGGCCAGTCCCCCCGACTTCGATATCGATTTTTCCTGGAAGGACCGGGAGGAGATGACCGCCTATATCTTTGAGCGTTTTCCCAATACCGCACTCTTGGCCACCTACAATACCTTTAAGTACCGGGCGGCGGTTCGGGAAATCGGTAAGGTGTTCGGGCTTCCCAAAGAGGAGATCGACAAACTGAGCGATGGCCGTTACACTTTTGAAACCTTGGACAACAACGCAAAACAGGTCTTGAAATACGCAGGGTTCATCAAGGGCATGCCCAACCATCTGAGTGTCCATGCTGCAGGTATCCTGATATTGGACCGACCAATTCACTATTACTCCGCCACTGACCTCCCGCCCAAGGGTTTCCCCACGGTACAGTTCGATATGATCATTGCCGAGGATGCCGGTATCTTTAAGTTCGATATCCTTGGGCAACGGGGATTGGCCAAGATCAAGGATGCCGTAGAGATCATTGCAGAAAACCAACCGGATAATCCACCGATTCCGATCGATCAAGTAGAAACTTTTAAGAACGATACGAACATCAATACCCTATTGAGCCAGGGCAAGGCCATCGGTGCCTATTATGTTGAAAGCCCCGCTATGCGCGGCCTGATGAAAAAACTGGGGGTCAACGACTATTTGGGACTGGTAGCCGCCAGCTCGGTCATCCGCCCAGGGGTATCTTCCTCCGGGATGAAGGATGAATATATCCGTAGGCACAAGGAACCAGAGCGACGAAAGGAAGCGCATCCCATTCTTGCAGAGATCATGCCCGAGACCTATGGCATTATGGTCTATCAGGAGGACGTGCTGAAAGTGGCGCATTATTTTGCGGGACTGGATTTGGGGGAGGCCGATGTCCTGCGTCGCGGAATGTCGGGCAAGTTCCGTTCCCGTGCGGAGTTTGCTGCAGTGGAGGCCAAGTTCTTTGCCAATTGCAGGACAAAAGGCTATTCCGATGCATTGGCCAAAGAGGTCTGGGAACAGATAGCCAGCTTTGCGGGCTATGCCTTTGCCAAGGGACATTCAGCTTCCTATGCGGTGGAAAGCTACCAGAGCCTCTACCTTAAATGCTACTATCCCCTGGAGTTTATGGTGGCCGTACTGAACAATGGCGGCGGTTTCTACACCACGGAACACTATATCCAAGAGGCCCGTATGTGTGGTGGCATCATTCATCCGTCCTGTGTGAACCAAAGCGACCATCCCAATTGTATCCAAGGTAAGGACATCTTTCTGGGGCTTGGCTACCTCCGCAATCTGGAAAGTCTGGTCATCCAACGTTTGCTCTCAGAACGACAACTGTACGGGAAGTTCAAATCCCTGGATGACTTTATCGACCGTGTGGCCATCAGTCTGGAGCAATTGACCATCCTGATCCGTATTGGGGCCTTTCGGTTTACCGGCATGCAAAAGAGCGAACTATTGTGGCAGGCCATCTTTAAGCTGAACGCCACCAAAAAAAGTACAGGCCATCCCAAATTATTTAAGCCCAAGCACAAGAAGTTCGAGCTGCCCAAACTGGAACACAACTGGTTGGAGGATGCCTATGACCAAATGGAACTTTTGGGCTTTCCACTCTATGATTATTTTGACCTGATTTCCGAGGAATTGAAGAACGACCTTAGGGCCAAGGATATGCCGCACTATAAAAACAAGCCGATGTTACTGTATGGCATCGTGGTCAACACCCGGTTCAATACCACCAAACACGGCAAAAACATGCGGCTGAGCACCTTTATTGATCGGGAAGGCGCCTATTTTGATGCGGTCCATTTTACCAATGTTGTGGACAAATACCCCATCCATGGCAGGGGGGTCTTTGCCTGCTATGGAAAGATCAGTGAGGAATTCGGACATTATAGCATGAACATCATCCGATCCAAAAAGATGCACCTGAAGGCCGACCCCCGAAGCCCTGAGGAACCCAGTTTTCAAAGGGACCCCTTTGCCCAAAAAGCCAAGCGGAAACAAATCCAAACCTGATTTTGTATCTTAGGATGGACTAACCAAGACTGATAGTATGTGCTACCGAAGACAACTCAATGCCTAAGCTGTTTGATAAATACTATGAAGAAAATTTTTGAGGACATCCACGCCGTACTGTTTCCCTCTGAAGAGGAACGCAAACAACCGCTGTGGTTTAAAATCCTCATCGTACTTATTCTGTTTGGTATTCCCCTTTTTATTTTCTGGTTTGGGGGTGTTGGTTTCTAGACTGCCCCAATAAGAAAATCACCATGAATCAAAATTAGGAGTTTCCAAAAAGGGGTGTATTCGAAACCATTAAAAAAAACCAAAAATCCAAATGTTAACATATAATGAGCTTATAGCATTAAAAGACAAACTCATCAATAATGAGATTGGATTGGAACTTGCAAAAGAACAATGTTGGAAAGGTTTCAAAGAAGGACAACGTTCTTGGCATACGGAAGACTGGAAAAAAAGAAGGGCAGAAATTATTAAGGACAAATGTGAAATATGCTGTAGCAAAGAAACATTGACGATACAGCATCTTTCCCATCCAAGGAGATACAACGCATATTTAAGAGAGATAACAAGAGCGTACACTAATGATTACATAAATAACAGTTCCGAAATTGATAACTCCAAGTTTGGAGATTACATATCAAAAAATTATGAATATGTGCCGGTTCCTTTGTGCCCAAATTGTATGGGTAAGAACCCGAGCGAAAGGGTAAGAAAAATTCCAAAATATCGTTGCGCGGATTGTAAGCACGAATTTGAAGAAGCGATTTATAGGCCAGCAATCGAACTGATTTCTATTTTTTTCGAAGATGAGGATGCCTACGAAGTGCGGGATAAGTGCTTTGTGTCAAAAGATACATGGAGAAATAAACATAACCTATCAAATATCAAGTATTGGTTTCAAAGAAATATAGCAAAGCATAAAGACGCTGAATCTATTGAAAAAAAAGCGTTTTTACTTTATCTAAACGACAACATCAAATACCTTTCCCTTGAAGATACAATAACCGCTTGTAAAAAATGTGCATCCAACTATGACTTGTATAAAATGGAATTATGCCCTAAATGTAAGGAGTACTACAAGGGAATTCAATATCCTATTTGTATTCAATGTTTGCCTGAAGAAAAACGAAAAGAAGTAGAGAAACAAATTGAGTTTGGTAAAGAATGGCGAGAAATGCATAAAAGACTTGGAATCGACTAAATAACATAAAATGGAATTTATAAAAACAGTTGCTAAGAATGTATCCCATTAAAAGCCCTAGTCCAGTTCTTTAAAACCAAACTTCTTTTGTGACTACCCAATATTAATCCCATCGAAGCCATAATATCCGGCTCCCCTTTTTCTCCTGGAGCTCCAGCATCAGTTTTTCTGCATCTCCCAGCGTGAACTTGGGCAGGACATATACAAAACTATGTCGTTGGCCGACCCTAACGATTTCTGGAAAGCCATATTTTAACATAGGTTCCAATAGCACCATTTGGTGGGAGGACCGCCGTCCTTTTTTTCCGTTGACCCTATAAACTTCCAGTACATCCACTTCAAAATCAATGGCAGACCGATTGTGGATTTCCATTTCCACATAGACTTCGTCGCCATGATAGAACAGTTCTTTTAATCGTAGGGCCAAGCCATCCTTTCGTTTGGTTTTCAGAACTTTTGTTCTCCTGCCCAACACATATTCGGCCCCTTTTTCCATCAGCTTTCGAGGGTTGTCCAGGTCCAACGTTTTTTTGGTGCTCGTGACTACAGGAACCTTTCTTATGGTGTCCAACACTTGGGTTTCCTTTTCCTTGCCAACGCTCTCCACGGTGTTCACAAATCGAAAGTTTTCCATAAGTTCTTTATGGTATTCCAGATGATAGGAATAGACCCGACCATCCTCGGTGATCACCAACAGATTGCTGTCATTGCCCCTGTTGGCCTGTAACAATCCGAAATGCTGTCCCGCCTCCTTGTTATAGCTAAAGGTAAAGTGTTCGGCCCCTGTCACCGCCTGACGTATCGGACTGGGAAAGAACAGCGCCATGGTATGGCTGTCATTGGCATAGAGGGTTTCTTGCGAATTTCCCCTAACAACGTGTAATGAGACAAGGATTAAAAGAATCAATTTTTTCATAGGGCATGGATTAAATTAAGGGGGTCTATGACCCCTTGAGGATAAGTTGGTATTGGTTTCGTACCGTCACTTTGACGTTGCGGTTGTTGCGCCGGAACACCTGTTTGATACCGCTTACCTGTGGCACCCCGGCAATATTGATATCCTGGACCACATCGTCCAGCACCTCCCTTTGGGCATCGGCATGGAAACTGTTCTTGATATAGATTCCCTCGTTCCCGTCCAAAAGGTCATAGGCCTTCAGGTTCACGGGACGATGTTCGATATTGGTGATATTGAGCAGCACGCGGTTCGCTTGAAAACTCACAAAACCGAAAACGAGTGTATTTCTGGGGACTGTTTGCCCTTCGACAATGGCATCAACGGCCAGTCGCAGCTCCAAGCGCTCTTCCGCCCGAACGGTCTGTTCCCCGTTTACTTCAACTACGATGAAGACATCGGTCGCAAGGGTTCCGGCCGGGGTCTTCGGTAGTTCCACATGGGGCGATGAAGCGAAGAACGCGGCATGGGCGGCAGTAAAGTCCCTGACCTCTTTCGTTCCGGTCGTTTTTTTGGTCGCTGTTTTGGGAAGTGTCCGACCGCGGCTATTGGAACTGGAGTCAGTAACGTTGGAATAATTGATCCGTCCATGGCGATAGATACTGTCCACGATCCGTTGGCGCCGCATTTCCTCCAGATCGGGATCGTACAGCCCGGTGGAATCGATAAAGGTTTCGGGATAGACGCTCGGGGCCGTGGTCTCCCGCTCCTCCTTGATGTCATTGACCGCCTCCAGTTTGGAATTGTATTCTTTCTGGGTGTCCTCCAGATCTGGTACTTGGGGCTGCTCCAATTGCTGGGTCTCCCCACTGTCATCGTCCACTACTTGAACGTAGTACACGACCATCAAAACGATGACCGCCAGGATGGCCGAAATAAAAATAATCTTGTTCTTCTGCTGTTTCATATTTTAAAGTTTTACTGTGGATCATCCACTTTTCGGAGCGACTTTTCGAAAAAATCGGTGATCAGCAACCCATGGGTATTGTTCGGGAAATGACGGTCCACATGGATCAACTTGCCCGTGGTGATCAGTTTATAAGTGTCGGTTACCGAACCACGGTCGATCTCGAACAGCGTCTCCACCTGGAACCCGTAGGGTTCTTTTGACAGATCCAATTGGATGTTGATGGAAATGATCTTCTCCACGAGGGAATACTGCAACAAGCGGTTATAGACCCCATCGGCCCTTTTCTGGCGGTAGGCCTCGTCCACGGAACTATCGCCCAGCCACAGGGCCTTTTCGAGATTTTTTTCGTAGTTGCTCTCGTCAAGCCCGTAGAAATACTGGTGGAAAAGGTTCAAATGCGATAGGGCCTCGACCTCCAGATTTTCCTTTTGGGAAACCAGCTTTAAGGGGATAACGGAACCGTCCGTATTGACGGCAAAGGCACTGCCGAGCATGGTCCGGTTAAATTGGAAGACCGTCCACAACGAAAAGCTGCTGGTCAATAGGCAAAGGACGACAACGGCCAACACGATAAAGCGGTTGAGCCTAAGGATATCCGTGATGTTTTTATAGCTTGTTTTCATAGTTGTTTTAATTATTAATGTCGATTATCGACTGGGCTAGCCCGAAAAAAGACGAAAGGTGAAACTGGTCGCCCGTTTATAGAGCTTGAACTTCAACAGGACGATAAACCCGACCCCTGCCAGCTCGATGAGCGGGGCAAAGAATTCACTGCCAAAGTCCGTCCCGAACAGGTTGGGCCAAAAATTATCGGTCACTTCCCGGTAGAGCTCGTTGACGAACACATTGACCAAAAAGAAAGCGGGCACGATCATATAGACCGCTGCATATAGCTTGAAATACCGATAGCCCATCTCCCGGAACTTCTCAAAGACCGCCATACTGATGACCAAGGGGAAAAAGGCCTGCATCACCCCCAACAGGAAATAGCGCTCCGCCAAGAACAGGGGATATATGAACAGGTCCAAAACCCAGAGGAACATCCCCATGGCATGGGCAATCGTGCGTATGCCCAAAAAAGGCGTGGCAAGCCATTCGTACAAAAGCCCCATGGCCTTGGCCGTCGCATCAAAAAGCCCGGCCTCTTCCTCGATCTCGATCTGCTGCATCTGCAACGGCAACAACGCTGGTGCCGTTCCACGGTATTGTCCCTCGATCGCCACCAAAATAGTATCAAAGGCATCCAGCACCTCGGTGGAGAACAGGACCACCAGCACCACGGCAAAATTCTTGACTAGATCGGTCGGGCTCAGCCCCCAGGTGAGCCCTTGACGGTTCACGCCCCCCTCATAGTACTTCTTCAGGATGTTGATCAGAAAGAAGAGCACGGCCAGGGTCTTCATACCAACAATGGTATAAGTGGCAAAATTGCTCGCTTTGATGGTCTGGAAGACCGCATCCACATATTCGAGTCCAATGGACAAAAACATCCGTTTCTTGGTTTAATAGTTCGTTTCCCGATTATTGATCTTGGCCTGCATCTCCCGAAAGGAAATGACCATACGATAGCGTTTGTTCTTCAGCTGGATATCGGCCACCATTTTTTGGGATTCCTCCTTTTGGGCCTCCAATATTTCCAGGCGTTCGCCATCGCTCATGTTCAAAAAGTCGTTGGAGAGCACCTGTCCCATAAATTCCAGATTGTCCAGGGAGGTCTCGATGATGGTATTGAAACTCCCCGATACGGCATCGATCTCCTGGGGTTCGATATAAGGGGAGTTCAATATCTCCCTAAGATCTCTATTGACCATATCCAACAGTTCCTGGTTGTTCCGGTTAATCTCCCTAACCGCCTTGTACTGCTTGACGGCATTGTTGACCTTTTCGAGTTTTTCCTTGACCTCCTTCAGATGGTTGACCATCTTGAGCATCTCGGCGGTCTGTTTCCCGGCCTCCACCAATTGTTTGATGAGGGAGACAAAATTCGTATTGTCATACACCGGCATCCCCTGGGCCACACCGTGGCCCTTTGGTATTAGAAAGAACAGGGTTATTACGATTAAGGTTCGCGTGTTTTTCCTCATGATTTCTGGTTTTAAATTGATGATTCTCTTTTTTGGTTTATGAATTCTTTGATTGCTTTTTCCATACAGCCCGTTTGTTCATAAAGGACCATTATGGCCTCGGATTCGCTGCCGTCCGTCAGATAGGCCGCATACACTTCGGGCGGGACCTCCAAACGGAAGATGTTGCTCTCGTTCCCGATCTTGATAAAGATTTCGGTGTATTTCCGTTCCCCTTTCAGGTCATTGCGGATGGACCGGAGTTGGTTCAAATCGTGGGACGACAGATTGAGCCTTTTGGCCAGGGCATCGTACCCTTTTTCATTGCGGAGGCTGTAGATGACCTGGGTATTCTCCAGGATGCTGGCCGAGGTCGAATTATCCGGCAGTTGGTTGATGGACTGCAGGATAATGCCAATGGCCCCGTTCTGTTTCCGGATGGCTTGGTAATAGAACTCCACGCTCTCCAAGACGTTGTCGAACTTCAGTTGTTTGGCAAACTCATCGAAGAGGATGATGCCCCGCTCGGAGCGGTTCTGCCAAATGGTGCGTTGGACGGCAGACTTGATGAGCTTCAGCATGACGGACAGCACCTCTTTATTGTCCTTCACTTCGTCCAGTTCAAATATGATGAGCCGTTTGTCCTCCAACTTATAGGACTGATCCTCCGTAACCTCGAAGAGAAAGCTATACAGCCCATCGCCGACATATTCCGATAGGATGTGCAGAAAGTTGGTCACATTGAAATAGGCCGAATCGATACCAAGGCTTTCCAACAGGGAGTCCTTTTTTGATTCTACAAATCCATAAAATCCACTCAATGCATAGTTGCCGGACACTGTCCGGTAATAGGCTTTCAATATCCGCTTGAGGGCCACGGCCTCCCCTTTGGTGGGCTTATTGGCGCTGCCCATCAGTTCAAAAAGGAACACCGCCAAATCCTCTAACCTTTCAGGCCCCACATTGTGGGGTTCTGTTACATAAAAGGGATTGATGCCCAGGTTTTTTCCCTGCTCATACCGTAGCACCGTATGGTCGCCTGGATAGAGTTTGGCGAACTTGGTATAGCTGCCGCCCAGATCGATGATGACCAGTCGCACCGCTTCCTCAAAGAACTGGCGCAGGATGTTGTTGGCCAGAAAGGACTTGCCCTCGCCCGTGGGGGCGAAGATGGCAAAGTTCCTGGCCTTGATGCGTTTTTTGTCCGTGTCCCAGACATCCTTGTGCACAGGGATATTGTTTTGGCGGTCGTTGAAAACGACACCGGTGCCATCCGATAGGTAATTCGTATTGTTGATGATCGGGCAAAGCGCATGTTTGAGATCGGCAACATACAGGTCGGCATCCGAGAAGTTGGAGGAAAAACCCCAATAGCTGTTGACCAAATAGTTATTGCGCTCCTGACCTTTTGGGGCATAGGGAAGCATGTCCAGCTCCTTGAACTCAGCCTTGATCTTGGAAGCGATATTTTCCAACTCTCGGGCTTCCCGACACCAGTAGATGATATTGAGCTGTCCACGGATAATCCTTGCGGAATCGTCTTGGTTGATGCGGTCCAGGATGGAGCTGACCCTGCCATGCAGCACCTTGTTCTGTGTCCCGAAATTGGAGCTCTTGGAAAGTTCCTCCAACCGTTTTTCCAATAGTTTTCGCCATTTGTGCCTGTCGTCCAGATAGAGGATCTGGTTGACGATATGGTTTTCGTCCAAGGACAGCCCCAGCCCATCGATAAAGCCTTGGTGGAAGGTGAAATCGTCCGCGGTATAGGATTCGTTGACCTTGCTGCTCTGGACGGTCTCCCCGAAACAGGCCTCGTTGTTGATGGCCAGTACGTCAAAATAATGGTCCCCGATCTGGGTCCCGTCCCTGTCCAACAGGATGTCCGTATCGAAGTCCTCATTGAAACCGTTGAAATATCGGTCCGTCAGGGACAGGATCTCCACTTGGTTCAGGGGATGGCAAACCAGCCGGTGGCCGTTGGAAAGAAACCCTACGGCATCCTTTACGGCGGCTATGAAGTTTTTTGCCCCTTCGGACAGTTCCCACGAAATCGACCGGGGTATCGCTTTGAAGGGGTTCACATACTTGGCAGCATTCAGCCCCCTGTTCCTGGGCCAGATAAAATGGAGGTAGGATGTATGTACCATATGCTTCCGACCCTTAAAATGGTCGTGGGTGGCCCGCTGCAAAAAGGTATGGTTCGAAAGTAACATTGCATCGTATGATGCCTTTTGGTATATGTCCTGTTTGTGGACCACGGTCCCCGAGGGAAGTGACTTCAGGGCCTGGAACCAGGTACCGTGCAGTTCCCCAAAATCGGTAGGGGAAAGCGAATAAATCTCGGGGAGTTCCAACCGGTAGCAAAGAATGATGTTGCCATTGTTGGCAAATACCCGGTTCCCGTCAATATCCACCAATGGATAATGGTCGTTAAGATTTGTCCTCATAGCACAATGCGCTTGTTTTTTTGTTCGAGATGGCCTTGGGCAATACGTTGGTCCTATTCAACAATTGGGGCTCGTTCGATAGTTTTAACAGCACAACGTATAGGCCTCCGTTAAGGACCATGGCCCCGATGACCAGCCCAAAACTGAAGGAAAAGATGACCACCAACAAAGAGCCGATGATCCCGACCATCTGAAGGGCGAACAGGGCTACGGGCAGGCCAAAGATGAGGGCCCGTACCCGAATGTCCCTGTAGACATGAAATGTTTTCATAAGGCTTTTTTAACTAAGGCCACGATGTGGCTGGGTTATACTACGAGGGTTATCAGATAGGTAAAGATGCCCACTACGGCCCCAGCGATCAGCACAAAGACCAATACGCGTGTGATCCCTTTTTTAAGGTCGGCGTTCTCCCCAAAGAAGTGTCCCGCATTGAACAGGAATCCGATAAGGAAGATGACCCCAAGGATGATGGGAAAGATGGTACGGATGGTGTCCGAGATATCGTTGACCGAATCCTCGATGCCCCCGATCTGGGCATAGGTGGGCAAGGTGGCCCATAGCAGCAAAAAGGCTGCCCTTAATTTGTTTTTCATGACTGTTCGTTTAAGACCGAACCTTTCGGTCCGGCCTGGTTAATGATTGATGAATAAACTGGCGTTCCCTTTTTTGTGGGTTGATGAGACCCGGAACGATTCACTAACAAATCTTCAATGTTTTTGTTCAAAAACTAAATTATATTAAAATATTAACAGTATTACAAGTTAAATTTTACGAATATTTTATCTAAAATGAATATTCGTTGAATATTGCACAATCAAAACCTATCGTATGAAACCCTATCCAATGTATATATGTGCATTCATTTTATCCATACTCTGGGCACCGCTTCACGGCCAGAACGGGACCTCCAAAACAAAGGTGCTGCTAGATCCCGGGCACGGTGGGACCGATTCGGGTGCCATTGGCATCAACGGTATCCTCGAAAAAGAGGTTGTCCTGGAGATTGCACTGGAAGCCTTGCGGCTCAACAAGGAACTGTATCATGGGGAACTGGAACTCTACCTGACCCGATATTCGGATACCCTGATCTCGCTAGGGGACCGTAGCCGTCTGGCCAGGGGACTGAGGGCCAATCTGTTTATTGCCATCCATTGTAATGATGCACCCAACAAACGCGCCCAAGGATCGGAAGTCTATGCGGCAACGGGAACGGAACATCCCTATTTGGAGGAGACCGTATCCTTGGGGTACTATCTGTCCAAGGAACTGAACCAACAGCTGGGTATTAAGGATAGGGGCATCAAAAGGGCCAATTTTCAGGTACTTCGCGAGACCAAGGAACAATGCCCCGCCCTGTTGTTGGAGGTCGGCTTTATATCCAATGTTGAGGAGGCCGAACATGTCGAACGAAAAACCGCCCAAACGGCCTTGGCACTTGCCCTATTAAAAAGCATTTTTAAACATCTGGAAAATGATGGAGATCTTTAAGGAGCTGGCCATCCAGCTTAAAATACTGGCCAAGGCTTTTTGGAATGCCCTGGCCGGTCTTCGAAGGAAATAGGTCAGATTCCGTGAAACTGCGCCCACAATAGTGGGTGGTCACTGGCCTGGACCGTTTTGGAAGTCACCGTGGGATAGGTCGGCCACTTGGGTTTTTCTACGGGCCATATGCCCCGTCGGTCCATACCACTGGACTCCAATTTGGCAAATAAGATCGGAGAGCACAAAAGGTAGTCCCGTTGTCTGATGTTCACCCCTTTTTGGTAGGCACCCATCCGAAAATAGGCACCGTCCGTTCCCTTGTCCGCTATTACCTGAAATTCATCATGACGGGAAATGTCCTTTATATGGGTATCCCGCAACAATGGGGAGAGGGCATCACTATAGGAAACATCGTTCAAGGTGCCACAAACCACCACCTGTTCCCTTCCCTTCGAGAGCAATTTTCGGTAGCGTTCAGCGACCCTTTTGGCCTGGGCCTTTCGCTGTGTTTCCTTGGTATCCCCTTGGTCCTTTTCCGGAAAGTGACCATTGATAACGGTAATGGACTCGCCTTTGGGGGTAATAATGCTGTACTCCGGACAATCGATATCGAACAATGGGTCATCGCTTCTTCCCTTTTCATGGGCATGGCTCTTGATACTGTCCACCAGATAACCGTTCTTGGCCAATACGGCCATACCGAGACCTTGGTCACTGTTGCCCTCCAGGTAAAGGAGCTGGGCATAAGGGGTAATCTCGTACTGTTCGGCCAGTTTGCCGTTGAAATCCGAAAGGGACATTCGGTCCTCCACTTCCTGGAGCACCAGGATATCGGGGTCGGCATCCGCGACTATCCGTACCTTATGGGAGACCGCCTTTTCATCGATGGGTATGGAATGCACCTGAACCCAGCCGTTCCACCCGATCTTCGCCGTCGCCCGTTCCTCCAGGGCCACGCCCCTGGGTTTGACATATAGCTGTCCGCCCCTTTTCCGGAGTACCAGATAGGGCTCTGTGGATTTGGAGGTAAAGCCCAACAAAAAGGCAAGTTCCCGGAGCCGGTCAAAATCTGTATCGCTCCTCAGGGATTTGCCCATCAAGGCGTGGAACTCATCCACCCAGGATTGGAAATTCTGGCCCTTAGGGCCTTTCATCAGTTCGTTGTCCCGATGGAACAGGTTTTGGATGTTAAAAGTTGCTATTTTCATGATTTCTCTGTTTTGTTATCATTCCCGCAACGGCGGGAATCTTTTTGAGTTTAATATTCCATTTTATCAATATGGCATCGATGATGCCTAGGTTCTTTTATCCTTTGTCTCCTTTCCAAAGGCCACCAGATTGAACTGCTGCCGCATCCGGCTTCGGACCCTTGGTCCGTAGCGCTCCTGTAGTTCCTCCGCGTTCAAGTTGGTAGTGGCATGGGTACGGATGCCCGTTTTCAAGAAAAGTTCGTAACGGGAGAGCAGGATCTCGCCCATCACATTGCAGTCCTTCCCAAAGTGACGGCCCATGGGTTCCACCCCGAGATCGTCAAAACAATAGAACCGCCCGTCGCCATAGTCCTCGATGATGCGATAGCCGATATGGTTGAAGGCAAAGGCAATGTTTCGGGCCGGGATGACCTCATAGGGCTTGAAATGGGGCGTTAGGTACCGGAGCAATTTCATCAGACTGGTCTTCCCACAGCCCACGGGACCGGAAAGCAACAGGCCCTTATTGGGGTCGATACCCAGTTTTCGGCACATCCCAAAATCCCGGATGGCATAGTTGCAGAGCTTGTACAGTACCTCCCGGTCTTCCTCGTAGATCGTGAAGGATTTCCCGAAGAGCAATCTGCCCTTGGCCTCCAGATAGATCAAGATCTTTTTGAAATCATAGTCCACCCGCTGTCCTTGGAGTTCCCCTAGGGAGTAGGTGACCGCACCTTCGATAATCTTAGAGGGGTTGCCCATAATCCTTTTCCGTTTCGGTGATCAGGTTATCGCTGTTCCCGACCCTTCTGAGCTGGGCTTTTTTGGCCTCAATTTTTTGGGCCGCGATTTCCTTCGCCTTGAGAACCCAATTGTCGGCTGCCGCCTTCCAATCTTGTATGGCCACCTTGCCACCAATTTTCCAGCCGATGGCCTGGTAATGGTTGAAGAACTTAAAGGCCTCCTCCAACACATACTTTTTTTCCTTAAAAAAATCCAAAACCTCCAATTGACTTTTGGGCTTGGCTCCCAAAGAGCGTTTGTTAGGTTTGTATTGTTTGTTATATAAGGTATCCGGTACAGATTTGGGACGGTACGTCCCAAATATGGTCCTGGTGCGTCCCATCAGCGTACCGCTATCGGTACAATTTTGGGACAGTGCCACCATGGAAATTTCATGCGGACTTTTCGCGGGATGGTAGTCGATATAGCCGAATTTGTCAAGCTCCTTCACCAATCGGTGATAGGTAGATTTCGAACCGATCTTGGCCATGTGCATCAACTCCTTGCGATTGGCATAAAATTCCTTTGGAAAACGGTGCAGGTTCCAATAGAAGAACAGGGCCAGGTAGAGGCTGATATGGGAGGCGTGCAAGCGGTCATCCGCGTAGATGTCCGCAAAGGTTGCGTTTAGATGTTGGATATAGTTCATCTATTCTCAGTTTACTGGGGAGAGCTTGTGCTTACCGATTATGGCATCGATCTCCTCCCGGTCGTAATAGATCAGCCCCTCCACCTTGTAGCTGGGAATCGTCTGGTTGTTGCGGAGGTTCTGGAGCGTGGCATGGCTGATCTTCATATGGTCCATCACCTCGGTGGAACGCAACCAATTTTTGGGCTTTGTAAGCTGTGTCTTTTCCTCCAGAAGCCGTTCGATGTCGGCCAAGAGGTCCATCCGAAATTTTTGGAGATCTTCGGTGGTAATAATGGATGTGGGCATTTGTACTTGTTTTTATAAAAACCTTTCGGCCTTTGTTGTTTTCGGTACAAATGTGGCTATCCTTTAGGTAAGTTTTTATATACCATATAACGACCATATACTTTTTTTTGGCCCATTTAAGTGGACCAAAACTGTCCATATCCCACAAAATATCATCAAAAGCGTACCCAAAATCGTTGCAAAATCACCAACAGGTGTTTTTATATACCATATAACAACCATATAAAAAATCAGGCATCCCGTCCGTCGAGAAAACTGAGGAAGGCATCCAGTAGGCGTTGCAGGTATTTGGCCCGATGCTTCTTGCGGTTGGTGATCTGCGCAAACAGCCCATAAGGATCCTGGATCTCGATTCCGAACACTTGGCAGAAATAGTCCATAAAGGCCTTGATCTCAAAATTTCCATGGTTGATGGCCCTGGCCTCACGCAGCGCATAGGCCATTTCCACGGCCGCCGTGGGCGGTAGGGTAAATACAAAAGCGGTTTGCTTATTTAAATCGTCACTGTGTCCTATGGCATGAATTGCGCTGATCTGTTCTTCCAGACCCTTCAAGTAATTTCCATAACGCTCCAATCCTTTAAAGGTGGCCAGCAGCAGATCATGCGAGGTTTCAAATTGGGTATCGTAACGGTATTTGTAGTTTTCTATGGGATGATGACCACCATGTTCCCTTGTAAAATATTGGACATCAAATTCTTTCCGACCTTCCAAGAGGTAGCGGTGAAACTCGAAATGACAGTGATAAAAACGATTTATCCGTTCCCGCTCCAAGCCCAAAAAGTCCAGCTTTGCATCCCGGCCCAATTGGGGCATACGCAGTTCGCATTGGTGGACTTCGGTATAATACACCAAATGCTGTAGGGGAACCGATTTGATCTGCTTAAAGAAATGGATTTCCTCGGTTTCGCTTGAAAATCCGTTTACCACCACTTCTTTTCTTAATAGGACTAGGGTCTTCCTACAAAGAGTAGCACCCTCATTGGCCCGTTCCAATACGGAAAGCCTTGCTGTCCGTAAGTTTTGCAGATCGTCGCCGAAATCCTTTAAAATGTTGATCCCTTCCATAATGGTCGTGCGTTTTGATGCATTGCCCGTGACTTAAAGCTACGTTTCAAAACCGTTGTTTTATGCTGTAAATGGGGTTCATTCCTGAAAAGGGAGCCACTTTTCCCATATGGCGAAATCCCTTTTCGTGAAAGGGTTGCTCTTGGTCCGTAATCGGTTTACATTCCCCATTGTAAACCGGCCCAATGGACCCCAAGGATAAAGCGCTTTTCACCAAATACATCATCGACGACACCTTTGTAGTGCGCACCCCCTATCTGCCCCTGGAACGTCTTGGCCCGATTCAGGAATGGGGACCTCCCCAAACCGCAATCCCCAAATGGTGGTCCAACAGTGTTTTCAAGCGGGCCGTTCAAGAGGCCGCTCCTGATTTTTCGCAGGAAATCCAGCGATGGCTTGAACAAATAAATCCAAAAAAAACAGAACAAATCTGGTATTCCCTTCTGAAGTATCGCATTCGTATATGCACCCGTGCCACGCCCTTTGGCCGTTTTGCGGGCCCAGCTTTGGGCAGCTTCGGAAAAACCACAAAACTGGTTCGGGAAAGTTCGCATCAATTTGACAAGAATATCTGGGTTGATTTACATGACGTTTCGGATACGTCCAATAGGCCCGATCCATCAGGAAAAGAAACGCAGTGGTTTCCAAATACCACCCTGTATCCAACTAAGCTGGGCCAGCGCTATTGGGATTTTCCCTTACCTGAAAGTGATTCCAGGCCCATCTTACAGGAGGTTTCCAAGTCCCCTGCCTTATGTGCAATTCTGAAGCAGGCCACAAACGGGGCAGTGGGGGCCAGGTTATTGGACACCCTGACCCAAATGGGCCACTCCGGGCAATTGGCCGAAGCCTACCTGCAACAATTGAAGGAACGCCAGATCTTGGTACCCGATACTGTTCCCTCCATCTTTGAGCCCAAAATCCAATCCATTGAAAACACAGCCATTAAACATTCGGTCAGCGCAGTCAATAGCTACCCCCGATTCTTGGTGACAACCTTGGACAGTTCAATTAAGGAACAACTCCAGCGTGCATTGCACATGTCCGGTCTTTTTTCACCAAAGGAAACGAATACCGACTATTCCGAATTCTCCAAGGCCTTTGCCTCCTTGTTCGGAAATCGAAAGATACGTCTAGTGGATGTAATGGATGGGGAATATGGACTGGGTTATCCCTTGGGCCGCTACCGAGAGGCGAACAGCTACCTCAGACACTTTGGGCTTTCTTCCAAGCAATCCTTTGCACAAGAAACGCCCACTCCCGCACAACAATGGTTATGGGACAAATTTACAGCGAACCCAAATGTGGAAACCCTATATCTTGATTCCAACGAACTGATGGCATTTGACACGCCCACCTTTGGTTTTCGTCAGACCTTCTTTGGACTTGTGGCATGGCAATCATGGCGGGGGAAATCCCTCTGCCACCCGATTTCTTTTGGTGGGGCTTCCGCTGCCGTGCTCCATGCGCGACACGCCCTCGGACATCCTGGGTTTCTCGAATGGGCGTCGAAAATAGCGACCAAGGAAAAACCGATAGATGGGAATACCATGGCCATGGAAGTGGCCTACCGACCCTTGGGAAAGGAGATGGTGGTAACCGCAAGGCCGCAATTGAGGGATACCATCCTTCATCTGAACAATGGCAGAAGGGCAAAGGAGTCCAAGATTATAGCATTGGAATCTTTGTTGCTGCACCATAATGGAAAGCGGCTTGTAATTACCCACAGGGAATCCGGCAAGCAGGTCGAACCCTACCTAACCACAGCCTATGACCATCAACGTTGCCCCTTGGCCATCTATAGGTTCTTGGGAGATCATCAGTTTTTGGGCCAACGCGCCTACGCCTATTTTGATTGGGGGCCACTTCCAAAGGGTAACCTCAAACTTCCACGGGTCATCATTCAAGATATACTCCTGTCGAAAAGGACTTGGCAGTTTTCAACGGAAACGGTTCGGCAACTCCAACAGACAGCCCATGATTCCAAACGGTTTGTGGACCATTGGAAGGACTTTTGCCTAACGCATCAGCTTCCAAAAAAAATTACTTGGTCCCAACATGACCAAACATTGGTATTGGATATAGATAATTTGCGCTTTGTCAGATTATTTCTAAACCGACTTCCAACAAACAAGACCTTGGCCTTAGAGGAATACTTGCCCCCAGGCAGACCCTTGGTTAAAGATGGTAGGGACCATACCTACGCCAGTGAGTTTCAATTTTCCTTTTTCAAAACATCCAATAATGGTTCCTAATCCAAGTCCAAGATGGCTTTCCCTGTACCTTTCGGGCACACCCAAGATGACCCATAATCTCTTGGTGCGCGAACTGGTCCCAACCCTCCATGAAGCTGCTTTTCTCCCATGGATTTCCAATTGGTTCTTTGTCCGGTATTGGGACGAACTTCCCCAACTACGCTTCCGTGTGCTGGTCTCCAAACTAAAAGAAGCGGAACTAAAGGGCAGTTTGGAAAACAGGTTGGCACACTATCTTAAAGACCATCAGCTTTGGGGGATGGAATGGAAATCATATGTTCCAGATCTGGAACGCTATAGTGTAACAAACATGGATGCCGTTGAGGAACTCTTCCGTTGGCAGAGCGAACATGCCCTTCAGCTCTTTCAGGAGAAACGTGGAGAGGAGAAACGGTTGTCCAGAATACTGCAGCTATTGCCCCAATTGCTGCAATCGACATATCCTTCCCTTCATCAACAGAAGATTTTTATCAAAACCCAACGGGATTATTTTCAGGGCCGTATCCAGTTTTCAACCCATTCTAAAAAGGCCATCTCGAAGGCTTATAGAAAGCTGGCCCCACAGCTGGACATCGAAGAACTTTTGGCCACTACAAGTGCAACATTGACGCCCCCAATTGAAAATATGGCAGTATTATTTCCTGAAATACAAGGAAAGACCGAATCGGAAAGGTCACGCATCCTTCGGGATATTTTCCATATGGGAATCAATAAATGTTTCCTGACCGACCACGACCAATGGGAATTCCTGATCTATGAATTTTTGGATCGGGCCTATGCCTCCCATATTGCAAGAAGCAAGGAACAATAGTTCGTGTCAGCGTTGGAACTGTTCCCGAAGACCGCGGAACAAACGCTCCAACAGGCTCATATCTTCGGTCACAATGCGCCCCGTGCCTAGGTAGACTTCATCTTTGGGCAGCTCCTTCCCATAGCTGGTCACCAGCGAGGCCAAATGGATATTTGCCCCATATTGGCCTGTTTCCGGATGGGGAACTGCATTCAACGAGCCCACCTTTCCTTCCAATATCCCAAATTCGGCGGTAGGGTAATTGTCCAACTGGAGCAACACCTTTTGTCCCTTTCGAACTTTGCCCCTGTTGAGGGCACTGACCGAGACCTGTCCCATGGTACTCTTGCTTCCCAAGGGAACAATTGCTAAAATGGGATTGCCCGATTGAACCTGTTGGAATTCGGTCAATGGCTTCAATGTCGTAAGGATGCCGTCGAACGGTGCCGTCAAGAGATATTGAATTTGGTAGCCCTCCAAGGACTGTTCCAGTTCCAGTCGCGTATGCCGCAGACGGTCGTCCAGTAATCCCAATTCCCGTGTCAGTTCTAGTCCCTGTTGCAGGCGTTGGTCCTCCTGTGAAAGCAACAATAAGCGGGTTTCCCCAAGACGTTGGCGTAGGGCGGTCAGTTCCCGTTTCCGGGAAAGCTGTACCTGTAGTCTTTGCTCATATTCCGCTGCACTGATCACGCCCTTTTCGTGCAAGGTTTCGTAACGTTCCAATTCCAAGGCCCCAAGTGCCACGGAATTTTGGAGTTCCTCCAACAAACGTTTGGAATCCCTTGACCAACGGCCATTTTCGGTTAATCTGTTTTGCGTTGTGGATTGGAAGGCCAAATCAGGAAGGAGACTGTCCAACAGTGCCCGCTGTAACACTAGCTCCCAAAAGGATTGAAAGTACGGCTGTACCTCGCCCAAGTGCATGTCATATGAAACTACGGGTAATTTGACATCCGAATGGCCATTGCCCAAGGAGTCCAGCCAGGATTGGACCAATTGGACATCTCGGTACGTGGCAGGGTTCTCCAATTCCAACAATACCTGACCTTTGGTCACGGAATCACCTGATCGGGCATAAAGCCTTTGGATACGCCCATCGCGCTGTGGGGCCAAGTGGACCACCGGTATTTCCCCCATCACCTGTACGGGTCCCGAGACCACATCGGGATAGGCGATAGAGTGCGCCATCAAGAACAGTACTAGGGTTGATAGGACAATGATATAAGTGCCATAGCGGAGCCAAGCTTGTGGCAACCTGGAACGGAAAACACCTGCTATCTCTATTTTATGGAATTCCAAATCTTTCATGCGCCGACCTCCAATTGGTATTGTACTAGTTTGTAATAGTATTGCTTTCGGGCCACCAGTTCGTCGTGTGATCCTCGTTCGACCACTTTGCCCTTGTCGAGTACCACGATATGTTCGGCATTCCGAACTGTGCTCATACGATGGGCAATGACCAGGACGGTCCGTCCCTTGCGGAAGCGCTGCAGCCCATCCATGACCTCACGTTCCAATTGGGTGTCCATCGCACTGGTCGCCTCGTCCAAAAAGAAAAAACCGGGTCGCTTGTAAAGGGCACGCGCCAGAAGGACCCGTTGCCGTTCCCCTCCACTTAGGGAGGTGCCCTCTGCCCCGATATTGGTCTGAAGGCCCAAGGGCAATGCTTTAACCATTTCCTGTAAACGGGAAAGGGATAGGGCTTCCTCCAGACGCTTATCATCCACACGGCCCTGTCCCGATTCGGTGATGTTGGACAGCAGCGTATCCTCGAACAAAAAGCCCTCCTGCATGACCGATCCACAGACATCACGCCAGTTATCCTTGGCCAGTTTTTTCAGTTCCGTTTCCCCAACTTGAATGGTCCCCGAATAGTTGTCATAATGCCCCAATAACAGTTTCAACAGCGTGGTCTTACCGCTACCGCTGGCACCGACCAAAGCCGTCGTCTTTCCATGGGCAATGGTAAAGCTAACCTCCTCCAAGACCAGGGGCTGCGATGCGGGTCCGTAACGAAACGATAGGTTCTGGATTCCAATGGAACCCTTCATATCGGGAACGGTTCCGTCCATGGGTTCTAAAGGATGCGCATGTACTTCCTGCATCCGTTCCAAACTCAAACGTGCCGCCTGTGCCTCCACAAAAAATTGCGCCATCTGACCCAAGGGCAATCCTATTTGGCCCAAAATGAACTGGATCGAGAGCATGGACCCCAAGGTCAGTTGTCCGGATATGACCAGTCGGGCAGAAAGAAACAATAGGACTAGGGAACCCAGCTGGTGCACGAATAGGGCCCCGTACCGCTGTTTTTGTGAAAGGGAGAGTTGTTTGCCCTGTATACTGAATAGCTTTCTTTGCAACTGGACCCATTCCCCACGCCGTTTGTGCTCGGAACGGTTGTCCTTGATTGCCGTGATGCCGCGGACCAATTGCCATATGGTACGCTGGGTCTCAGACTCCCGTTGGAACCGCTGGTAGTCCCATCGGGCCAGCCGCTTTAGAAAATACAGGGACCAAAAGCCGTATCCCAATAAGGTCAGTATAAAGACCAGGGCCAGTTGTGTGTGATAGTACCAAAAGACCAGTCCAAAGGCCAGAAGCGTGACCATGCTAAAGAGGGTGCCCAGACTTTGAGAGGAAACAAATTCCTGGACCTTCCGATTGTCCTGTATCCTCTGTATGATGTCCCCGGAATGCTTGGACGCAAAAAAAGGAATGGGCAATCGAAGCAGGCGCTCCAGATAATCGGACACCAGGCGAAGGTTGATCTGTTGGGTCAATTGCAACAACAGCCATCCCCGGATGATCTCCACCGAAGAAAGCGACACAAAAAAGACTACTTGGGCCAATAACACCATGTAGACAAAATGCAGGTCTTGGAACTGCACCCCATAATCCACCAAGGCCTGGGTCAGAAAAGGCAGGGCCAGTTGCGTCAGACTACTGAACAACAGCCCGATTCCCAATTGTAGGCCCGTAGTCCGATACCCCTTGAAATAGCCCCATAATCTGGAAAAGCCACTAGTGGCATTAGTACTGTGCGGAAGCTGTTCGCTCTTGGAATTTGGTTCCAGCAACAGTGCAAATCCCTTTTGTGCATCCTCATGGGGCAACCAATGGTTTAAAAATTTCGAAAATGATACTTTGATGATACCCTGTGCAGGGTCGCCCAAAACCACCTTGCCTTTTTGAAAACCGTACAGGACCATAAAGTGCTTATTCTCCCAGTGCAGGATGCAGGGAAAAGGGGCTTCCTTCCGTAGTTCTGAATAACCGATCTCAATGGGCAGGCAGCGAAAATCAAGCTTTTCAGCGGCCTCTTTCAACCCTGCAAAGGAAGACCCGTTGCGCTCCAAATGGCTCCATTGGCGGAGTTGGGCGCGGTCGGTTTCCCGACCATAATAACGGGCGACCATGTCAAGACATGCTGGACCGCAGTCCATGGCATCCCATTGCCGCGTAAAGGGAAAAGAGGGTCGCCATAGTCCCAACAATGCCATTATTTTAAGGTGCTGGCCTCACGCCCCAATAAGAGGGCATCGTTGGCGTTCAGAATTCGCCCCATCCGCGAGAGTTCCCCAAAAGGGGCATAGGTATCATCCCCAATGCGTACCTGCCGCTCCAATCGGGTTCCCGAAAGCATCAGTATGGTCTTGATCTGTTGGTGGTCGAGATCGGGATATTGGGACCACAGCAAGGCTGCTGTCCCCGTAGTCAAAGCACAGGCCAAGGAGGAACCGCCCAAAGTAAAGTAAGGCCGATCTCCGGAGTTGGTGGTCATCAAGTGCTGGCCCGGTGCGAACAGGTCTACGTTGCGTTTTCCATAGCTGGCCCATAAGGGCTTGGCCCATTTCAACGTCTTTCCCGACGCCCCGACCTTCATCAGATTGGTTAGCCGTTCTTCCCCATTGCCGGAATTGTCTATAGGATAGGGCGAATCCCCCGGCTTATCGATGTCCACAGGCGTATTGCCCGCCGGGGTCACCACCAGTACGCCATGCTCTTCTGCATATTCCAACGCCTCCCAGATAAAATCAGGCCGTTCCACAAAATAGCGCCCATGGCTGTAGTTGATGATTTGTGCGCCGTTGTCCACCGCATAGCGGATGGCATTGGCCAAGTCCTTGTCAGTCTCGTGTCCCCTTTCCGGAAAAATGACCAAGGGCATGATCTTAATGTGGTTTGAGACCCCTTTAATGCCTAATCCATTGTCACGGGTGGCGGCCATGATACCGGCCACTTGGGTCGCATGGGTGATCCATCCTTCAGGGGCATCCACCTGATGGTGGCCCTGAACATCGGACAGCTCATAGATGTTGTCCCCGATTACCGCCCTGGGCAGCGTATCCAGATTGCCACATACGGCCTTTCGCATCTCTCCCTGGTACTTATAGTTTTCCATCAGGGAGGGATACCAACCGTAATAGGCATAGTCCTGTACATCGGAAAGCAGTTCCTTTTGTCGTTCGTTTTTCGGTTGGAGCGTATCCAACAAAGCCTCATTGAAGAGTCCGGTTTCGGGATCATAGGCCTCTGGGAATACTTGGATGCACTCTTGAAATTTTTGGAGTTCCTCCTTATAGTAGCCCAATTCCCCTTCTATGTCCGGGATGTCCTTTTGGTAAAGTTCCAGTGCCCTTTGGTACATCCTGTACGACAAGGAATCCTTGGGGCGTACCAAAGTACTGTCCATGCCTTCGAACATAGGTCCCAACCGCCGAAGGGCCCGGACATAGTCGTAGTTGGCAAAACGGAGGGTCTTGCCCTTTCCGTATCCCAAAAAGTTCCAGCCGTGC
The DNA here is from genome assembly GCF_036985525.1 of Croceitalea sp. MTPC6. Taxonomy (NCBI): domain Bacteria; kingdom Pseudomonadati; phylum Bacteroidota; class Flavobacteriia; order Flavobacteriales; family Flavobacteriaceae; genus Croceitalea; species Croceitalea sp. MTPC6. Next base: position 83,645 of record NZ_BTGR01000007.1, on the reverse strand, counting down.
ACATCGTCCACATAGCCGTTACCATCGTCATCCAGACCGTTATTGGGTACTTCGTCCACATTGGTCCAGATTTGGTCCCTAAGATCGAGATGGTCCAGGTCCAAGGGACTATCCATAAGGGCCACGACAACATCCTTTCCATCCGGTTCGACCCGCTCCCGATAGGCCCTTTCCAGACTGATACCGGGAACGGAGTCCTGTTCCAGGTCTAGATGCTGCCAGCCCGATTGTTCCGATACTTCCGGGTTCTTCGAGGTACCGGCCTTTTCGCACCCGCAAATCAATGCTAGTACAAACAGCACCGTTAGATAAAATTGCTTTCGAACCATAGTCCGTTTTTAAAAGTATAATAAAGATTGGGTTAACATTTTGGGTCTTTGTCCTTTCGGACGGTCCAACCTCCATCACCACCGCCTTGGATTTTTTCGGGATGGGCCATCTCCATAACTTTAAAGGTTTCCAGTTTCAGTTCCTTGCTCTTTGAAGAATTTCTTACATTTTTCATTTGAATAAAATTTTAAGATTAAACAGGATAAAGCTATCCAAAGGTGTGGTGCATTCCCAATCAAAAAAGGGCCGATTCCTGAAAAGCGACATCCCCATTCCGGAAAAGGGAAGCCCGATTCACGAATGGGGACCTTGGTTTTCCCGGACCAATTGGGAGGCCGTTTTGCCAAGCCTGCGCTTGCAGACCTTGCTGAGGGATTTGTTGCTTTTAAAGCCACATTGCTGGGCCATGGCATCCAGGGTATATCTTTTTACGAATTCTGAATCGGAGCACAGCTTTTTCAGGAAATGGTCCACCCGAAGCCCATTGATATATTCCGTATAGGACATGTCAACATGTCGGTTCAGGTAATGGGATAGGTATTTTTGGTTGACCCCCATCAGTTTGGCCACCTCCTTTACGGTTATTCCAGCCTCTAGGTAAAATTGATTTGCCTCCAACTCGACCAGACCATCCGATATCGTATTGAGTTTATCCTGGGTCAGCAATAAGGAAGGACTTACCGCTAGAGTGGTTCCGTTCCCTTTGTTGGATCCATCTGGCGTAACAGCTCCGGATTGTGAATGTCCACGTCTACGGATAAAAAAATAGGCCAGCACAATGGTCATAAGTACCAATCCCACCATACCATATAGATACTTTTGGTTGCGGTTCCGGTAACTTGAAAGCAAGGCTTCTCTTTCCCTGACCAAACGTGGCATATCATACTTTTCAGTTAGGTTTTGGTTGATATACCTAAAATTACTGCTGGTCACACTATCTATTGTCAAAAGGGTGGAAATGTGCTCAAGCTCCTTTTTGGTATCCCCGGCTTTTCGGGCCACATCCAAGAGATACTCCCATGCCCCGCGGGTAAGCGGATAAAGGCTTTTGGGATGCTCTTGATAGAGTGCGTCCACCCGTTGCATATGAAAGAGGGTGCTGTCCATTTGGTTCAATGCCCCATAGCTCTTGCCCAGATAAAAATGGGCGATGGCCTGCCGCATCACATCCTCCTGCGTTTTAAAAAAGGAATTGGCTTTTTGAAGGTTTACGATTGCGGTTTGATAGTCCCCCATCCCATATTGGTTGGCTCCATATACTGAAAGGAAATAGGGACGCGGACCACCTTCCATCCCTTCGGAAAGCCCAAGACCCTCATGGACCAGTTGCTGGGAGGTACTGTAATCCCCATTCTGGTGGTGGCCCACGGCCAAGGAGAACAGGGTAAACAGGTAATCCCCTTCAGCGTTTCGAGCTTTATAGTAATCAAGCAGTTCCTCAAAAATTGGAATGCCCCCCTCATTGTCCCCGACAAGGATACGGATAAGGCCGATGTTGTCCCGCACTAAATACTCCAATCGGATACTGTCAACTTCACGCTGCAAAAGCTCATGGCTTTTTAGATAACTGTCAAGCGATTTTTTGTAGTCCCCGGCATCATAGGCATTGCGTCCCTTAAGGAAATAGGCGGTCGCAAGATATTTGGAATCTTCCATTGAATCGGCCAACCGATACAGGCTATCGGTATAGATTTCCGAGGCACTTCCGAGGGTGGTCAATGCCTTTAAATGGTAGGCTCGAAGATAGTGTTCCGGGCTTCCCGAAATCCTTGCCCGTTTTACCAACTCATCCGTGTATGTAAGTACACTGTCCGAATCGGCCCGCCAGAATCCCACGGCTTTAGGATAAAGGGAATCAATGGACTTGTAACGTAATTCGGTCACAGTCTGCGCCCAAAGTTCACAAGAACATAATAGCGATATGTAAATGAACCACTTCATGTTAATATTCAATACAGAATGGCGTTTGGGAAGTAGGTCAGCATGTTTTGGGACCTAAGGGTATTAAATCTGACAGTATTTCTTTCCTTTCTATAATAAATAATTCTATATATTTTCATATTCTGTAAATTATATACTACTATACCATTTAAAATTTAATGTTTTCATTTTGAGTTATGTATTTGATAAAACTTGCCAATTTCACATGTTAACCATTTTATTGTATATTCTAAAAAATAGAATATCTGCTTCTATCCCTATGGATTTTAAGGGATTAACTAGTCTTTAATCAGTTAAAGACCATGATATACGTCAAAGAAAGTATTGAAACAGATACCCATAAAACACTTGCAAATAAAATTGGTTTAACACCTGCTTCCCTAATATCATTTATCGAAAGTGTTGTTCCCACCAAAAATAAAGTGACCAACATTAAACGTTTAGATATTAGAACTGCTACTTCTGAAAACTTGACCGGTAAAAATTCGAAACTGTTTAGTAGAATCGCAACCACAAAAGCTTGAATAAAAAATGGAACCTTGATTTTTCTATCTTTATTCTTAAACCAGTACATGGATAAAAATGACAATGGTATTATCCAAAGCACTCTTGATAACTTTATCGTAGTTGCCACTTTTAAAGCTTCATCGCCATAACCTAGTGCGGCTCCAACAACGGAGCTTGTGTCATGTATGGCAACTGCACACCACATTCCGAATTGACCTTGTGATAAATCGAGTTGATGACCTATAACGGGAAAGACGAATAGTGCTACTGAATTCAATAAAAAAACGACCCCAAGCGCTAAGCTTATAATCTTACCATCAGCTTTAATTATGGGCGCAATTGCAGCGATAGCACTCCCTCCGCATATGGAAGTACCAGAGGTAATCAGATGTCCTAATTTTTTATCTAGCTCAAATACCTTTATTAGGAGGAGACCTAAACTTAAAGTAAATGTAATAGAGAGCAAGGTCAACAAAAATCCTTCTTGGCTCGTTTGAATTGTTTCAGTAATCACCATTCCGAAACCTAAACCTACCACCGCAACTTGGAGCAGATATTTAATCCAGTTTTTGATTTGAAGCTTTGTTGGAAATATTATAGTAAATAATATCCCCAAGACCAATGCTGTAGGACTATTCAAAAAGCCTGACAACAAACTAAGGCATATGAGAAAGAAAATAATTTTTTGAATTTTCATTTTAATTTTTTAACATAGATTACCTAGCACGACAAAAAATCGTGTGTAATTCTAAATTGGAATAGGGATTAAAGCATTAGAAAGCTTAGGGCCCGATAAGCGGTTATATTAATTCATGGGCTCGTTTTATTGGTCTGTATATCAAGTAAACATTCGCATATTATTTCACTAATAAGCTTACAATCTTCAATCGTAAATGTCAATGGTATCCTCAAATCGAATAATGTACTCAAAATAAGATCTGTATTGGGCAATTCTTCGTAATCCAAGTAGTTCCAGCTTTTATGGTTACTGGTATATCCCACAGGATTTTTATTGCCGAACCACTTAATAACAACTCCCCTCTTTCTACATCTTTCCACTAATAATAAGGAGGCCTTAGGAGAAAAACTTGGAATCCGAAATTGAATTGAACTACCCACGAAATCCTCTTTTTTTGTGCGTTCAGGTATTACGATTCCTTCTATTTTTTGTAGTATACTTTCAATAACTCGATACCGCTTGTTCCAACGATTGCAATTTTCTTTAAGTAATCTTAGTTGTGGCCTGAGGATTGAAGCTCTCAAATTATCCATCCTTCCACTATAATTGGGATATATTAGACTTATATTCTCAATAAAATTTTCTTTTGGTGCGCTTAAATGTTTTCCATAGAATTGGTATGAACCGGAAAGAATAATTGCTCTAGCGATAAAATCCCTGTTGTCACTAACAACTATTCCTCCTTCACCTGAATTCATGTGCTTGTACGACTGTGTACTAAAACATCCCGCTAGACCAAAGGTTCCACTTCTTTTACCACCCCATTTTGCACCCATGGTATGCGCGCAATCCTCTATAAGTGTTACCTCATACTTTTTCAATAATTTGCATAGCGCATCCATATCTACAATATGACCCCTCATATGGGATAACATGAGAATTCTTGAACCACTTGAAGTTATTTTTTGTTCTAAATCTTTTAAGTCAATAACCAAATCCTCAGTGGTTTCTATTAATATGGATTTACCTCCAGCATTATGAATTGCACCTGGAACGGGAGACAGCGTAAATGCATTTGTAAGGACGGGTTCACCTCTTTGAAGACCAAACGCACACAAGGATATGTGCATAGCGTAACCACCTGAAGCACAAGAAAGAGCATACTTAGATCCATTATAATTCGCATATTCAGATTCAAATAAACTTGTTTCTGAATCTTCAGAATCAACAACGTTATAGCGATGCAACCTTCCAGATTTCAGTACCTCAATGGCACTGTTAATTGCCTCGTCGGGTATTGATTCCTGCTGGGTGAATTTTTTTTGAAATTTAATACTCATTATTTCCTTCTTTTATTCCAAACACTTCAGCTCATTCGTAGTTATGTCGCTTTTTTTGCCTCTCTTATAAATATTTTCACCAGTCCTAAAGGCTCCTCTCCTCTTCGCATGATTAGATTGAACTTTCTTTTAATTATAAGTCCATTTATGTATACTTGACAGAGCTCTTGATTATGAAGTTCCTTAGCGACTGCCATTTTTGATAAAAAACCTATGCCAGTACCTTGAGACAGAAAATTTTTTAAAACCTCGATTCCTCCTAGTCGAATTTTCACATTTAAATCGGATGAATTTACACCTACTTTTTTAAGCTCTTTTTCCAAAACCATTAAGGTGCCGGACCCTAACTCTCTAAGAACTAACGGAAGTTTAGGAACCTCATCAATTTCTATTGTTCGATTGGCATATTGGTTTTTGGCCGAACAGATTGCAATTATTTCGTCATCCATAAAATGCTCGGATTGGACTTGTCTATTATTAACATGACCTTCCGTTATGGCAAGATCAATTTCTCTATTTAAAAGTGCCTTTATAATGCCTTCATTATTTCTGTTGATCAGCCTTATATTGATATTTGGAAATTTCTCAACATATTGGGATATAATCTTTGGTAACACATATATTGATAAAGATGTACTTGAACCTATTGTCAATTGACCACTAAATTTTAATTCATCTTTGATTATTTCTACATCCGTTAGAATATCGGTTTGAAGTGCCTTGGCTTTTTTCAAATGCGTGTATAATTTTTTACCAGCGGGAGTTAGCTTTATTTTGTTACTTTTTCTTTCCAAAAGGGCAATGCCAAGAATAGATTCCAAGTTTTTTACTTGCTTGCTTACTGCAGGCTGGGAAATACATAGCGAATTTGCAGCCTTTGTAAAGCTTAGGTGTGTAGCCACTTCAAAAAACACCATATAGGGTAAAGAAATCATATTGTCAAAATAAATTTATGTTCACTTAATTAAAACTAGCCTGCCTTCATTTTTTTTTGATATTTTTTTAATTCTTTCTTCACTATAGGTGCAAGAAGGTACAAACCTATAATATTTGGCAAGGCAACCAAGAATACCATGGCGTCCGAAAATTTGAGCACTGATTCCAATTGTATAGTACAACCAATCAGTGTAAACAAACAAAATATAATCTTAAAAATATTCTTTGCCGACTTATTTTCACCAAACAAATAGGTCCATCCTTTTAGTCCATAATAGGACCAAGATATGAGTGTTGAAAAAGCGAATAATATTGCTATTATTGACAATGGTACCACAGACCAGCTTAGTGTTGAGGCAAAGGCTTGCGATGTTAACTCAATACCTTGAATATTTGAATTTTGCATTCCTGGTTCATAGACAGTGGTAAGTATTACCAATGAAGTTATGGTACATATAATCACAGTATCTATAAAGGGTTCCAAGAGACCAACAAAACCCTCTCGTACAGGCTCCTTGGTGCGTACGGCTGAATGTGCTATTGCAGCGGACCCCATACCAGCCTCATTGGAAAAAACTGCTCTCTGAAATCCTAGAATTATAACCCCAACGACACCCCCGGCCATCGCTTTAGAATTAAAGGCTTCCGTGACGATTGCGCCTAGCGCCCATAGTATTTTATCGGAATTTAAAGTAATAATTGATACTGCGAATAATAAATATGCTATCGCCATAAATGGAACCATTGTACTAGTTGTTCTTGCGATTCTTTTTAACCCTCCTATAATAACGCTACCGACGGCCAATGCTATAATCAGGCCAAACAACCATCCCTTGTCCGCAAAAAAGCTATTCTCAGACCCAGTTACAAATACAAATTGTTGAAAGGCCTGATTCGCTTGGAACATATTTCCAGTACCCAAACATCCAATAACGATTGCGAGGGCATAAAATAAACCTAACGGTTTTCCTACCTTACCCAATCCAATTGCTCTTAATCCTCGTTCCAAATAGTACATCGGCCCTCCGGAGATGGAACCATCCTTATTGATTTTTCTATACTTAACCCCTAAGACACATTCAATAAACTTCGTTGACATCCCAAGCAAACCAGCTACTATAAGCCAAAAAACAGCTCCTGGACCACCTATTGATATTACGATAGCTACACCTCCAATGTTACCAATTCCAATAGTTCCAGATAAAGCAGTCATTAAGGCCTGAAAGTATGATATCTCTCCTTCCTCAGATGTACCCTTATAGTCTCCTTTGACCACTCTGATTGCATGGCCAAATCCCCTTATGTTCAAAAAATTAAAGTAAAAGGTAAAGAAGGAAGCTGCAATTATAAGCCAAAGTACTATTATAGGAACATCATAATTCAGAATTTTGATAGGATAAAAAATTATATTGTCCAAACCATCCGCTAATGGACGTAGCGCACTATCAATCAGACTATCAAGACTAAAATCTTTCTCCTTCAAATAAAACAGATCACAATAATCCATATGGGTTCTTCTTCAAATACCTCAATTAAAATTCATTTATTGCTATACCTTCTAATTCTTAAATCGGCCTGTTCTTTGTGCCCCATGAAACCTTCAACCTCTGAAATCTTTGCACAGTACCGCCCTAGTTCCACACTTGCTTCATCGGTCTCCACCCTTTGGTAGGTGCAGGTTTTAAGAAATTTACCAACCCATAGCCCACCTGTATATCTAGCAGCAGCCTCCGTTGGAAGTGTGTGATTGGTTCCAATGACTTTATCCCCATAAGCTACACAAGTACGATTTCCCAGGAATAGGGCTCCATAGTTCGTCATTTTATCCAAAAAATAATCAGGATCGGAGGTGTTCACTTGTACATGTTCGTTAGCTAGTTTATCGGCCATTTTAACCATTTCTTCCATAGTATCAACTAAAATAATCTCACCATAATCTCTCCAAGCTTTTCCTGCTATGTCAGAAGTTGAAAGACTTTTAAGCTGAACTTTTACTTCATCCTCGACTGTATTGGCCAGTTTCTCACTATTGGTAAGTAATATAGCTGCCGAATTAGGACCATGTTCTGCTTGGCCCAATAAATCGGTAACAACCATTTCTACATCCGTAGTTTCGTCCGCTATAATTAGAACTTCGGTAGGTCCGGCAAGTAAATCAATACCAACCTTCCCAAAAAGCTGTCGTTTTGCTTCAGCAACATACTGATTCCCCGGACCGACAATCATGTCTACGGGCTCCATCCCTATACAGCCATAGGCCATTGATGCCAATGCTTGAACACCTCCCAAAACATAAATCTCATCTGCTCCGGCAAAATGCATTGCAGCAACGGTGGTTGGTGAAGGCATATTTGTTTTTGCCTCGGGTGGTGTACAAGCAATGATTTTTTTTACTCCGGCAACTTTAGCTGTGAGGATACTCATTTGAGCAGAGGCTAAAATAGGATATCGTCCTCCGGGAACATAACATCCTACGGTATTGACTGGAATATTTTTATGCCCTAATATTACCCCAGGAATTGTTTCGATTTCAACGTCATGCATCGACGAACGTTGTATCTGCGCAAATCGACGCACCTGGGATTGCGCCCATTTTATGGCATTCAAGGTATCTTCGGGAACAATCGCTATCAATTTTTCTATTTGATTTTTTGATAACCTAAAGGACTCAGGAGACCAATTATCAAACTTGGCGGAGAGATTTCTTATTGCTTCGTCTCCTTGCACTCTTACTTCGTTCAGGATGCTTTCGACAATACGCTTAGTTTCTGAGTTTTCCGTGTCAGATACAGCAACATCGAAACCTTTTTTGATATATTTTACACTCATTTAATCACGTTTGATTTGTCACTTACTATTGGCCTTCGGCAATACATTCTATTTCTATTTTGGCATCCATAGGCAAACGTGATACTTCAACAGTTGAGCGTGCCGGTTTATGATTTTCGAAAAAAAGACTAAATATTTTATTAACCGCCACGAAATCATTTAGGTCTGTTAGAAAGATATTTACTTTAACAATATTCTTAGCTGAACAACCCGCAGCTTTAACTACTTCTTCTATATTTCTAAATATTTGAACCGCCTGTTTTTCAACATTTGAACTAATCAGGGCTGACTGGCCTCGAACAATCCCGAGTTGACCTGAACAAAATATCAGATTCTTACTTTCTGTAATTATAGCCTGAGCATATGGCCCCACTGGTACGGGAGCATTCTCTGTGAAAATTGTTTTCATAATGTATATATTCTATTTATTGTTTAATCAAAGCTGTCCAAATACTTTAAGGAATTTCCTGTATTCAGTAAGAGTATCTTGTCGTCTTTGGAAATTTTTCCTTCATCGGTAAGGTTTAGGACCGCTTGCCAAATTGCTCCTGCTTCAGGTGCCATGGCAATTCCTTCTTGCTGTGCTAATTCGCTGGTTTTCGGAACAATTATTGATTCATCCACCGAAACACAGTATCCGTCGGATTCCTTAATAACCTTGGCAATTAAATCTTTTCCAAAAGCGACAGGTACAGCTAGTCCAAAAGCTACCGATTCCCCATAAGCTTCAGGTTTATTCGGCTTATCATTGACATAGTCTACAACTGGACAACAACTAGAAGATTGAACTGCAACCATTTTTGGTAAATCCTTCGCATCTAACCATCCCATTTCCACCATTTCCTGAAAAGCGGTCCAAATGGCTATTAATCCAGTACCTCCACCTGTAGGATAAACAATCACGTCAGGTAAATCCCAGTTCAGTTGTTCAGCAATTTCAAAGCCCATTGTTTTTTTACCTTGTAATCTATAAGGCTCTTTTAAAGTGGACATATTAAATGCCCCGGTAGCTTTTTGTATTTCAACTGATTTTTGTCCGCATTTATCAATCAAACCATCTAGTACGATTAATTCCGCACCATAAAACTTAACCTCTTTTTTGAAAATCTCTGGAGTTATAGCGGGCATTATAACGGTACATTTAATTCCTGCAGCCGCACAATAAGCACTCAAAGCGCCACCGGCATTACCCGCGGTAGGCATTACCACCTCCTTGACCCCTAGCTCCTTTGCCATGGAAATCGCCATACTCAAACCTCTGGACTTAAAAGAGCCTGTAGGGTTAAGTTCTTCATTTTTAAGAAGGATTTTATCATAACCATAGGTTTTAGCTATTCTTTTTAAGTCCAGGATTGGGGTCATCCCTTCCGCAAGACTCACCTTGTGCTCTAAATTTTTCATCGGTAGGAACTCCGAATACCTCCACATGGAGTGCTCCCTTCCTTTCAATTCAGATTTATCAAAAGTAGAACTTAAATCATAGCTCACTGTTAACGGTTGATGACAACAGGTGGCGAAAGTATTCAATTCATCCAAATCGTATGCTTTCGAGCAAGATGGACAGTTTAGACTTATTGCTTTTGAATTACTCATAATCAGTATATTTTAACCCAAAGATGCTCAATAGTATAAATTGAACCTAATACCGATTTTTGATATGACATAACCAATAGTTATAACGATTCCCTGAGATTAGTTTTTCTTGCAGGGCCGATCAGGCGTTGAATAGTAATAACGACCATTATTAGATTTTTTTCTTATTTATAAAAAATCAAATCCCAATTCGATTAATATGATGTATTCAGATGATTCCAAAATACTTTTTAGACGAATCAACCTTAGTGCAGGTGTTCTTATTTAAAAATCCTGCGTAACGTAACATTCGCAAACAAGCGATCCGATTGTTGAAGTCCACCCCCTAATTGGCCCTTATATCCAAGGAATAAAGATTGCCACATCCGGACTATTCGTTCACAGTGGAAGTAAACTCAATAATATATGGTTCGTTAGGCCGAATTCCAGAGAATTACGATAATATCATTTCAATATAACAATAAGGTCATCGGAATTAACCAAAGATCCCCCTCCCAATAAGATGTCGGCGATCATGCCTTCTGAAGTTGCCAAAACGGTACTTTCCATTTTCATTGCCTCAATAATAAAAAGAGGTTGGTTTTTTCTTATTATTTGCCCTTTTTTCACCAGTACGGCGGATAGCAAACCTTGCAGGGGCGATCCGATATGTTTCTCATTCGAACCATCGGCTTTTTTATTTTCTTTCTTTACGACCTTTACGTTGGAGTCCTTTACCAAAATATTTCTTATTTGGCCATTGATCTTAAAAAAGATGCTCACATTGCCATCTTCATCGGGCTCACCTTTCAACATTAACGAAATCAGCACGTTTTTCCCACGGTCCAACTCCACCATAATTTCTTCACCGACTTCCATACCGTAGAAGAAGTTTTTCGTAGGAATGTTCAGAACATTTCCGAACTTCATATGATTACTGTGCGCATCGACGAAGACCTTGGGATATAGTTTGTATGACAAAAAATCGGTAATCTCCAGCTTGCGGCCCATCCCTTTGTTGAATTTCTTCCGGAATACCTCTAATTCCCTTTTGAAATCAATGGCTTCCAAATGTGAATTAGGTCTGTCGGTATAGGGTTTTTCGTCCTTTAAAACCAGTTTTTGTAATTTTTTTGGAAAGCCACCAAAGGGCTGGCCTAGATCTCCTCGAAAAAAACTTTTGACGGATTCTGGAAAAGAGATATTCTCACCATTTTCCATTATATCCGTAATCGTAAGACCATTACTTACCATATACTGAGCCATGTCCCCTACTACTTTTGAACTAGGGGTTACCTTTATGATGTCTCCGAACAAAAGGTTTACTTGGCTATACATTTTAGTAACCTCGGTAAACTTATCCTCTATTCCAAGTGCAGTGGCTTGTCCTTTTAGGTTTGAATACTGACCGCCAGGGATTTCATGTTCATAAACTTCCCCCGTGCCAGATTTTAAACCTGACTCGAAGGGATAGTAATAGTTACGAACGGTTTCCCAATAGTTTGAATACTCAGCCAATTTTGTGGTGTTCATCTTATTTTCGCGCTCATGATAACGTAGCATTTCAAGTACCGAATTAAAATTGGGCTGTGATGTAAGCCCAGACAATCCTCCTAGTGCGACATCGACAACATCCACTCCTGCCTCTATGGCCTTCAAATAGGTAGTGGTCTGCAAAGAGGATGTGTCGTGGGTATGAAGATGTATCGGAATATCAATTTCAGATTTCAATGCTTGAATCAAAGTATAGGCTGCATTAGGTTTCAGTAAACCAGCCATATCTTTTACCCCTAGAATATGGGCTCCAGCATTTTCGATATCTTTAGCAAGCCTAAGGTAATATTTCAAATCATATTTCGTTTTTGATGGATTTAAAATATCGCCTGTATAACAAATAGAACCTTCGGCTATTCCTGCCGTTTTCTTTCTAACATGTTCTATACAAGGCGCAATGGACTCCATCCAATTTAATGAATCAAAAATGCGAAAGACATCTACTCCTGTATTCCAAGATTCTTCCACAAACTTTTCAATCAAATTATCTGGATAGGCCTTATAACCTACTCCATTAGACCCGCGAATTAGCATCTGCAACAGCATATTTGGCATTGCTTTACGCAACTGAGCCAAACGCTCCCAAGGATTTTCTTGCAAGAATCGTAAGCACACATCAAAAGTAGCTCCACCCCAAACTTCCATAGAAAAAATTTCAGGATGGTTCTTGCTGTAACCTTCAGCAACTTTAAGCATATCGATGGTTCTCATTCTGGTCGCCAAGAGACTTTGATGGCCATCACGCATGGTTGTATCCGTAAAATGAACTTTCTTTTCTTCTTTTAACCATTGGGCAAACTTTTCAGGCCCTAAAGCTGTCAATAGATTCTTAGTTCCACTAGGGTGATCTTCCAAAATAGGAAAAGAAGGCACAATAGGTTTTGAAAAAGTACGATTCTGATCAAATTTCTTTATATCTGAATTTCCATTTACAATGGTCTCCCCTAAAAATCTAATCAATTTATTCGCTCGATTTCGTGGTTCAACAAACTCGAATAATTTAGGTTCGTTTCTAATAAAATTCACCGTAACCTTACCTTCCCGAAAAGTAGGGTGCTTTAGTATATTGTCCAAAAATGCCATATTCGTATTTACCCCACGAATACGAAATTCAGCCAACGCCCTGCGCATCTTTCGGCAACAGCCGTCCAAGGTTCGGCTCCTTGCTGAAACCTTGACCAGCATTGAATCAAAAAATGGTGAAATGGAAACACCTTGGTATATGCTTCCCGCATCCAAACGGATTCCGAAACCGGATGCACTGCGATACGTTGTCACTACTCCATAATCGGGCTTAAAATTATTCGCTGGGTCTTCTGTAGTAATACGACACTGAAGTGCTACACCGGAAATATGAACAGATGCTTGATTAGGTATCTTTATTTGGGTATCAGACAATTTATATCCTCCGGCAATGAACAATTGTGTCTTGATTAAATCAATATTCGTAATCATTTCGGTTACCGTATGCTCTACTTGTACGCGAGGATTTACTTCGATAAAATAAATGCTGCCATCTTCATCAACCAAAAACTCGACAGTACCGATATTATCATAATCGACCGCTTTACAAATATCAGTGGCATAGTTATACAATTTATCTTTGGTCTGCTGCGGCAAACCTATGGAAGGGGCTAGCTCAATCACTTTTTGATATCGCCGTTGCACAGAACAATCCCTTTCATATAAATGTACCAGATTACCGTAGGTGTCCGCCACTATTTGAACCTCTATATGTTTGGGGTTTTCGACATATTTTTCCAGAAAAACGGTATCATCGCCAAAAGCATTCAGTGACTCTCTTCTAGCCTCTGAAAAACCCTTGCGAAGCTCATCCGCATTCCGTATAACTCGCATACCACGACCACCACCACCAGAAGCGGCTTTAAGCATGATTGGATATCCAATCAGATTGGCTTGGTCTATTGCTACCTCAATAGATACAAGATCTTTTACACTACTTTTAATAATCGGAACTTTGTTCGCGACCGCTACGTCTTTTGCCCTTATTTTATCTCCTAAAGCCTTGAGAACTGAAACTTTAGGACCAATAAAAATTAGTCCGTTATACTCACACTTTTCTGCAAATTTTGAATTCTCGGAAAGAAATCCATATCCTGGATGTATGGCATCTACATTATTATCTTTAGCCACCTTAATAATGGTATCAATATCTAAGTAGGGCTTTAGGGGTTCATTATCAGCCCCAATCTGATAACATTCATCTGCTTTGTAACGGTGCAACGAATAACGGTCTTCATAGGTATAAACACCTACCGTCTTCACTCCGATTTCTACACATGCCCTAAAAATCCGGATGGCAATTTCACCTCTGTTCGCTACTAAAACCGTTTTGATTTTCATTTAATGGTTTTGGATTTAATTTGTTTTAATATTTCAATAGAGTATAGGATTTTCATCTTTTTAAGCCCAAAAAATTGTCAGTTCCTTAAAGCGGCTAAAACAAATTAGAAAAGAACCTTAGCTAATTTCATAGCACCTTATTTTCTGCCCATATGAATCAAAGATGCCTCAATGAACATACTGAACCTAATACTGATTTCTCATATACAATAACCTTAGGTTATAAGCAGTTTGAATCTTCATTCCCTAAAAAAGAAGTAGGTATGTTCTAATTTTTCATGCAAATATGATATGATGATAATCTCAATTTACATTCAAAAAGGAATAGTCACAAAGAATTATTACCCTTTAAATATATGATATACAGTATTTTAAAAATATTTTCAACAAAAGTTCAATAGAAGTAAGCAATAAGAAAAGGACAATTTTTATGGTAAGACTTTTATTAGAATGGATTCAACAAAAATCTAAAAAACATTTTTTTTCAAATTTAAAAAATCACAATTTTCAATATGTTAAGAATGACAATGAAAAAATGTTATTTGTGCATATTGTAAAATAATCTATATTTATATTGAGATATTTCTAATTCTAATGGCTTTTTATTAAGAATGTTCCTTTACTAGATACGCAAAACAATCAGATTAGAAATTTAACCATAATGCTATGGTAACGTAAAAAACACATCTTTTTGCAAATGAAACGGTAGTTTCCCTTGTATAAGTTTTTTCATAAATCAAATCACTTGAAATCAAGTAATACAATTAGCGAGTCAACTAATATCCTAGCCAAAAAAAGCAATCAAGCATTTTTTGAAGGTGTATTTAAATTGTATTATGATAAATTATTATACTTTGCTTGGAACTACCTGAACAGTAAGGAAGATGCGGAAGAGGTCATTCAAGAATTATTTTTAAAATTTTGGCAGAATATTGACCGATGTGGCGAAATCACTAATTTGAATAGTTATTTATTTAAAATGACCAAAAATGCCTGTTTGGATAAAATTAAGCATAAAAAGATAGTTGCAGATTTTGCCCATCGCAGAAAATTGGAAGTCAATGAAAGGTTCATTAAAGATGAGGCGGCCCATCTGCTATTGGAAAACGAACTAAAGAAAGTAATTGATAAAGGAATCGAATCGCTTCCAGCAAAATGTAAACAAGTTTTTTTGAAAAGTCGATTTGAAGGTCTTAAAAATCGAGAAATAGCAAAAGAATTATCTATTTCAAAAAAAACTGTGGATAATCAAATAAGTAAAGCTCTGAGCATTCTAAGAATTCACTTGAAGGAGTTCATTAGCCTGTTATTGTTACTTGGGATTACTTATCACTAATTAAAGTGCAGCCTCTATTCGTGCTGTCGTATCTCGAATGCTAAACCGAACTAACTCCTTTGATTTTTTTTCAAGTTCTTTTCAAGTATGAATTAGTTCCGCCCAGTTGTTAAGTTTCTTCAAATTGATACAATGTAACGCTTCCAAATTTTACAGAAGGTCTGGATGTAAAGGTAAAGTCTTTAATTTCCGAATCAAGGATTACTTCCATATCTAATTCACACTTCATACGACAATTTTCTAATTGAAGAATATCATAAATTAATTTGCTCTGAGTAGGTATATTTCAAACTTTAATCGTCTTAACTACAGAACATGCTTCATGGACGATAAAAATCTTATTAAATATCTGCAGCAGAAACTCTCTTCAGAAGCATCAAAAGATGTTGAAGAATGGATTTTATACTCTGAAGAGAACTCCAAACGCTTCAACACTCTAAAGGCCCAATACCTTATTCAATCGGTTAAAAGTGTTAATACAACTCCAGATATCGATGAAAAATATCAATCTTTTAAAGAAAGATATATCGATAAGAAGATACGTATCCCCAATTTATTTAAATACGCGGCTGCCATAGTAATTCTAATAACCACAATCTTTATATATAATAATCAAACTGTCAAAGAAATCATCATACCGGAAGATGCTATAACCCTTGAATTAGAGGATGGGACTATTAAAGTGCTAAGTCAACAAAGTGAATCAACGGTTAAAGATGAAACAGGTAATTTTATTTACAAACAAAAGGGAAATACTTTAATTTATTCCGATGAAAATACGCAGAGCGAACTAAAATACAATACGCTTTCAATCCCTAACGGAAAAACCTTTGAGCTTAGTTTGTCTGACGGAACCAAAGCCCACCTGAATGCTGGCAGCTCTATTAAGTATCCCATTAGTTTTATTCCTGGTTCACCTAGAGAAATATTCATTACCGGCGAGGCCTATCTTGACGTTGCCAAAGATGAAAATCGACCTTTTATTTTAAAAGCCTCTGATTTGAACATAAGGGTCTTAGGAACCCGATTCAACGTCCATGCTTATCCCGAGGATAATGTTACAGAAGTTGTATTAGTAGAAGGCACCGTAAGCTTGTATGAAAGCAGCAAATCTTTTGAAAAAGAAAATAGTACCATACTCGAACCTGGTAATAAAGCCAGTTTTGGCAGAAATAGTAAGGATATTGAAATACGTAATGTAAGTACCCTGATCTACACGTCATGGCGAAATGGAGAATTAGTCTTTAGGGATATGCCCTTTGAGAACATTCTGAAAAAAATGGAAAGGCACTATAACCTAACTATTATCAATAATAACAGTAAGCTGTCAAAAGAAATTTTCAATGCCAGTTTTGGTATAGTTCCCGTAGAAAAAGTTTTAGAGGAGTTAAGCGATGTTTATGGTATTGATTATGAAATAGAAGACAAAACTATTACAATAAATTGATTGTTGTTTAAATGAAAAAAATATAAAAATCCAATAAAATAGCTGCCAATGAATTAGATAAAATCATACATCACAATCAGTATTCGTTCACAAAACAAAAAATCGGAAAATGGTGACACATTTCCCGATTAGAATACATGATTAAACAAAAAAGTTTAACCAAACAAACACTATAAAGTTATGAAAAAACCGCTTATTTCTAAAAGCCGGTCCATTCCATTATTAAAACTCAATTTAAAAATGAAGTTAAGTGTTCTATTTATTGCATTGACATTTTTTACCATGCAAGCAAATGACACTTACGGACAACTTACCAAACTATCACTTAACGCGGTCGACGAATCAATTTTGAATCTAATTGAAGAAATAGAAAGTACGACAGAGTTTCGATTTATTTACAGGAAAAAAGATGTTGATCTTAACCGAAAAATATCACTCAAGGCAGACAACCAGACATTGGAAAGTATTTTGGGGAATATCTTTCAAAATACGACAACAAATTTCAAAATAAAAGACAAGAGAGTCTATTTAATTCCTTATGAGCGTAAAACCAAAATTCCAATAATGGTGGTGAATCCTGAATCTAGAAAGGACTCCAAGAATATACTTCAACAAACGGTAAAGGGAACAGTTAAAGACAAGGACGGCACACCACTACCCGGTACTAGTATTGTGGAAAAAGGAACCGCGAATGGTACACAGACCGATTTTGATGGAAACTTTACCATAAATGTTACATCCAATGATGCAATATTAGTGGTTTCTTATATTGGTTTCGCGACCCAAGAAATAGTCTTGGACAACCGCACAACACTAAACATTGTTCTTCAAGAAGACTCAGCTCAATTAGATGAGGTAGTGCTAGTTGGGTATGGAAAATTGAGCAGGGAAAACTTGACAGGGGCGGTAAGTTCGATTAATTCGGATAAAATCGATGCTTTTCCAGCAGCAAGTGTTGAACAAAGTCTTGCCGGAAAATTACCTGGTGTTCAACTCTCACAAAGTTCTGGGCAGCCCGGTGCAGGTATAAGTGTAAGGGTTAGGGGGATTACGTCGATCTCTGGTGGCAACGAACCTCTGTACGTAATTGACGGGGTTCCCTTTTTCAACAGCGATGTTAGAGGGTTAAATGGTATATCTTCTATAAATCCTAATGATATTGAATCCATTCAAGTTCTCAAGGACGCTTCTTCAACCGCCATATATGGGTCAAGAGGTGCCAACGGTGTTGTCTTGGTCACCACTAAATCAGGAAAAGCCGGTGCAAAGCCATCTATCACTTATAGTACTTGGTTAAGTACTAGGAGTGTACGTCAAAAGCTAAATCTGATGAACGGAGATGAGTTTTTAGATTTCCAACGTCAATTTTTTGAAAACTCAGGTTCTCCAGTGCCTGATGAAATCTCAGAAATACAAAACAGGAATACGGATTGGCAAGACGAAGTTTTTAGAAACGGTATTGCGACTAACCACAACATCAGTATGTCTGGTGGAAATGAAAATACTCAATATTATGTTTCGCTTAACTCATTAAATGAGCAAGGAATAATTCTGAACAGTGATTTTAAAAGAATATCGTTCAGAACAAATCTCGACGCCAAGTTAAACAACACATTTTCTATAAAAACCTCGATAACGGGATCAAATTCCGTACAAAACGGTTTTTCAGCCGCTCAAAACAATAATACGCAAAGCTTTTTAACTAGTGGAGTAGGTTCGATACTCTTAGCGTTACCTACTGAACCTGTCTTTGACTCAGAAGGTAATTTTAGTAATATCTTTCCCTACGACTTCGCAAATCAAGTAGAAAATCCCGTTGGCTATGCTAGACAAATTTTAGATAAAACAACGGTTAGGAGGTTCTTAGGGAATTTTACTCTAGAATCTAGAATACTAAAGGGATTAACCAATTATACTCGTTTAGGTGTTGATTACCAAAATATAAGAGGAGATTCGTATTTCCCGTTGGCTTTGGTATTGGCTCCAGGTGGAAGGGCCACTGTTACCAATAGAGAGGTTTTAAATTATGTTGTGGAGAACTATTTTGAATATGACGCAGAAATTCTTCCCGAACTTAATTTTAATGCCGTTTTTGGTGGTTCACTTCAAGAAGAAACTTCTCAATCGCTGTTTCTTCAAAGTTCTGATTTCTTTTCAGATGAACTTACCAATAATGCAATCCAATCCGGTTCATCTATTGCAGTGCCTATCACAAACAATATCGATCAGAGCATAGCATCAGCTTTCGCTCGAGTAAATTTTATTTACAAAGACCGGTATCTTTTTGGGGCAAGCGTGCGAAGTGATGGGGCCTCAGTTTTCAGTGAGTCCAACAAGGTTGCAACGTTTCCTTCGCTATCAGCAGGTTGGAAAATATCTAATGAAAATTTCATAGGTGAAGACTCCAAAATTTCTAATCTTAAGTTGAGGGCAAGTTGGGGTAAATCAGGAAATCCCGGTATTCAACCCTACCAGTCGTTGCCACTTGGGATAATTGTCACCACCAGTCAAGGTGCAGGGACAGGACTTTCAACAGGGCTTACACCTAACTTACCGAACCGTAGCTTAACTTGGGAAACAACTACGCAAACAAATTTTGGTGTTGATTTTTCAATGTTTGATTCTAGGTTAAGGATGTCCCTTGATTATTATGAAAAGGATACGGAAGATGCACTTACTTCGGTACAATTACCTCCATCAGGTGGGTTCGCTACTATCATTGATAATGTAGGTGCGGTCCAGAACAACGGTATTGAGCTCGCTCTTGGCGGAATATTGGTTGATAAGGATGATTTGACCGTGTCTTTAGATTTTAATATTTCAAAAAATTCGAATGAGGTTACACGGTTAAAAGATGGTCAAGACTTAGTGTCTGAATTTACATTTGCACAAACAGCTGATGCCGTGGGCGGTGTTTCCAGTGTAGCCCGGGTAGGCGAACAACTTGGAGCGTTTTTAGGTTTCCAGTTCAATGGTTTTGATGACAGTGGGGAGCCAGAGTATGAAGATTTTAACGATGATGGGGTCTTAGATGATGATGATAAGATAATCATTGGTAATCCAATTCCTGAGATACTTTACGGTTTCAACAGTTCCATAAGATTTAAGAATTTAAATTTTACCATGGACTGGCAAGGAGTGGCGCAAGCCGATATCCTCAATATTGGGGAATTCAATCTTACATCGCCTACCAATGAATATAATAGACTAGCTAATATTTATGATTTCTATCCAAATGTAAACCAGAATTCTGTTCATAGAATTTCCGACAGATATGTCGAGAGTGGATCTTTTTTGAGATTGAGAAACGTCAAGATTGGTTATACAATTCCTATAAAAAGTTCCATTTTCGATAACATCAATTTTTTTGTTAGTGGGCAGAATTTAATAACCATTACTGATTATTCAGGTTTCGACCCAGATGTCAATTCACTAAGTGGAAATGATATAAAGCAAGGGGTTGATTTAGCTGCTTATCCTGCAGCCAAATCATATACCTTAGGTTTGAATGTAAAATTTTAATACAGAAAAATGAAAAAATATATAATTACGTTACTTATTGGTTTTCTATTTTTCTCTTGTGAGAAAATGGAATTCATAGAAGAAGATCCCAACAGTGATTTTATACTTCTAGATATAAATGAAGAATCTCTTGAAGCAATTATTAATGGTGCGTATGAGCCTTTGACAAGAAGTCGAGGCAGATTGTGGGAATCAGTATATAGTACTTTTTTAGATCAATGTACGGAGTACTCTTATTCTAGATTATCATTGTTCAACGATATCGCTCTTTATGATTTTAACCTTTTGAGTGCAGGATTTAATGGAACCATGTGGACTTCTTTCTACGAATCCATAGGCAGGGCGAATTTCATTATCGATAACCTTGCAACAAATACGGCCCTATCCGAACCTGTAAAGAACGCAGCGATTGGAGAGGCACGTTTTATAAGGGCTATATGTTATTTTAGTTTAGTACGCACATATGGTAGTGTCCCACTGCGTACCAGTCCTATAGAGAACGCAAATGAAATTGAACTTGAAAGTTCAAGTATAGATGCTATTTATCTGCAAATTGTCGAGGATTTTATTTTTGCAGAGACAACTTTACCAGAGGTAGTAGATTCAGGTAAAG
This sequence comes from Croceitalea sp. MTPC6, assembly GCF_036985525.1. Taxonomy (NCBI): domain Bacteria; kingdom Pseudomonadati; phylum Bacteroidota; class Flavobacteriia; order Flavobacteriales; family Flavobacteriaceae; genus Croceitalea; species Croceitalea sp. MTPC6. The sequence continues at coordinate 62,675 of NZ_BTGR01000007.1, read as the reverse complement.
AAGGTCGTGCAACGCAAGGTGCTGCAAAAGTTGCACTGGCAGATGTTTATCTTACCTTAGGTAATTTTAGTGATGCAAGAAATAAGGCCAAAGAGGTTATTGATAATAAGGATACATATGGGTATGAGTTAGTCTCTTCTTTAGAAACTTTATTTTCACCAACATTACCAACAAACAGTGAAGAGGTTTTTGCGCTAAAGTTTGCACAATTGGCTGGACAAGGGAGTTTTTTACCTGCTTATGCAGCCGATTCTAGAGCCAACCAAGCAGGAATAGCATCAAATGGAAATAGGTTTATTCATACTTATAACACTAGTCCTTTCATTTCAGAATGGGATACGGAAGATTTGAGAAGGAATTTTAATCTTTATAATGAGATTGAAATAGATGGTGAAGTTCTTCCTGCAGATATTCCGACAGCTGCATCCAATACTATAAATGGAGATTTTTACTACGGGAAATACCAAGACCCAGACTCACCTGCGAGTACCGGAGCAGGAAATGACTTTTATCTATACAGGTATGCTGATGCACTATTAATATTTGCCGAGGCTGATAATCAATTGAACGGACCTACTGCTGATGCGTATGAAGCTGTTAATCAAATTAGAAGAAGAGGGTATGGCGTTGACATCAATACACCTTCTGCTATTGCTGATTTTCCTGCCGGTCTAAGTCAAACAGAATTCGATGACCTCATCTTTCGAGAACGAGGCTACGAGTTTTTCTTCGAATGCAAAAGATGGTTCGATCTCAAACGTACTGGAAGATGGGAAAGTTTTGCTTTAGCAGCTGGAAAACCTGCGCCACAATCTGATTATTGGCCGTTACCGCCTGTAGAATTGGTAAACAATCCCTCTGCTGGAAATTAATCTTTTTTGAATTTAAAAAGGGTGGATAATATTATCCACCCTTTTATTTAAACAAAACATGAATTTTAGAATATTACTAATTCTAGCACTAGCCTTTATAGAGGTTCAAGCTCAAGATAAAACAGATTTTTACCTGCTTCTTGGCCAGTCAAATATGGCGGGAAGAGCCGCTATTAGGGTCGTGGACACTACGGAATTGGACAAGGTTTTTCTAGTTAATGATAAACTAGAACTAGAACCTGCAAAAAATCCTTTAAACCGTTACTCTACTATCCGTAAAGACGATAGTGAACTGCAAAGGCTTGGGCCAGGATATTCTTTTGGCAAAGAACTGGCAAAGTCAATTAATGATACCATCGTATTATTCGTAAACGCCAGAGGGGGAACCGAAATAGACAGATTTTCAAAGGGCAGTGAATACGGGTTGTATGAGGCAACCATGAATAGGCTCAAGATGTCTTTAAAGAAGAACCCCTATTTAAACCTTAAAGGCGTATTGTGGCAGCAAGGTGAATCGGACAGGAACAAATCTGAAGTCTATTTAAAAAAGCTGAAACGGTTCATTACTACCATGAGAAATGATCTAAAAGACCCAGATTTACCGTTTTTCATAGGGGAAATGGGAAAATGGAACAAGGATTATGATATGGTCAGGAAAGAACTTTTGACCGTTGAAAGTAATATTGAAAACGTACATCTAATTACCTCTAAGGACTTGACCAATTTTGACGAGCACCATTTTGATAGTAAATCACAGGAAGAATTGGGTTTAAGATACGCTAACAGCGTCTATAAGAACTTATACAAAACCAAAAAAATTGAGAAACCTAGAACAGAGCGTATCCTAGAAAAGATAAAATCAAATAGTAATGATGCTTTTGTCATCGCGCATCGAGGAGATTGGCGAAATGCTCCGGAGAATTCTATTCAAGCCATTGAAAATTGCATACAAATGGAAGTGGATATTGTTGAAGTTGATATTGCCATGACAAAGGACAGTGTATTGGTTCTGATGCATGACAAGACATTGGACAGAACGACTAAAGAAACCGGAACAATCAATGAAAAAACCTATAGTGAAATTAAAAACCTCAGATTAACCAACGCTGTTGGCTTTTTTACAGAACAAAAAATACCCACTTTACAAGAAGCATTAAAAACCGCTAAGGGTAAGATTTTATTGGACTTAGATATAAAAGGGGATATACCTTTTCATTTAGTTGATAGGATTCTAAATGATGAATCAGCCTACCGAAATGTAATAACAAGATCTTACAGACCTTACGATAAAGCTCTTGAATATTATAGCAGGAGTTTGAAAAAACTCATTTACTTTCCAAACATTTCAAAAAATATTAATGACATCGAATCTTACATTCAAGACTTTGAAGAGAATATAAATCCAATGGCTTATGTACCTAAATTCGAATCAGATGATTCCGAAATTTTAAAATATTTCAACACAATACTTAACAATGATGATAAGATATGGATACATACCATTACAGGCAGCAGAAGTGGCGGTCATGATGATGAAAGGGCTGTCAATGATTTAGATGGATCTTATGGATGGCTTTTGGAAAAAGGAGTTCGAATCTTTCAGACCGATAGGCCGCAATTATTAATTGATTACTTAACAGATAAAGGCCTGCGGTAATGAAGAAGTCAATATTTTATATAATTATTGGCGTATTGATTTTGCTAAACATACTTCTTCTAACGAATCCCTGTTTGGTTTCAAAATGTACAACTCCGCAACAGAGAAAAGCCACCAATAAGCGCTACTATGCAGGAAGGAATGATTTATTCAAAATTCTTCCCCAAAGTAATTCCGATATACTCTTTCTGGGTAATAGTATTACGGATGGGGCAGAATTACAAGAGTTGTTCAACAACCCAAACGTAAAAAACAGGGGTATAAACGCAGATACTATTATAGGGCTACAAGAACGTTTAGAGGAAATTCTGGGTATTGAACCAAATAAAATCTTCATCCTGATAGGAACAAATGATCTCAAAAATCATACAGTCAGCAAAATTTTAATAGACTACAAAAATCTTTTAGAAAAAATTAGAATTCTATGCCCAACATCTCAGTTATATGTTCAGAGTATTCTGCCCGTTAAAAATAGCACATTGCGGAACAATGAAGACATTAACACTATTAATGCCAGTCTAAAAAAAATACTGGCCGGCAAAGCAAATATCAAATTTATAGATGTAAACAGTCCATTACGTGGGCTGGACGGAGAGCTAAAATCCAGTTATACCTATGATGGCCTGCATTTAAACGGTGCGGGATATATGAAATGGAAAACCGTTATTGAAAAATTTGTGAGTGGTTAGTTTAGTTGAGTTAGTTTAGTTTGAGGGCGTAGTCAAAATGACTGCGCCTTTTTTTCAAAAACTATTAAAGAAACTCCATTAACAAAAAATATTGGTTGAATAAAATTTTTAATTAGATGGTAAATAAAGAAAAAAAAGCAAAAGCCTATTGGCAAGAAAATGTAAGATACTTATTCCTTCTTTTGGCCATTTGGTTCATAGTTTCCTTTGGAGCGGGCATCCTGTTCAAGGATAGTCTGGATAACATTAAAATAGGCGGCTTCAAACTTGGTTTTTGGTTCGCACAGCAAGGTTCGATTTACATTTTCGTGATATTGATTTTCGTTTACGTACGATTAATGAACCGGCTGGATAAGAAATATGGCTACGACGTCGATTAACCAACTGAACTCGTCCAGAGTTTTTGTTTGGAGATGAGCTCAATAAAACCAACACAATTATGAATGAAGCACAAATTTGGACCTACGTCTTGGTCGCCCTGACCTTTAGTCTGTATATAGGCATCGCAATCTGGTCTCGGGCAGGTTCTACAAAAGAATTTTATGTAGCTGGGGGAGGCGTTTCTCCACTGGCCAATGGTATGGCAACAGCCGCTGATTGGATGTCGGCGGCATCATTTATCTCCATGGCGGGCATTATTTCCTTTGCAGGATACGATGGCTCCGTGTATCTCATGGGATGGACCGGCGGTTACGTATTACTGGCACTGCTCTTGGCGCCTTATTTGCGAAAATTTGGCAAGTTTACCGTTCCTGATTTTATTGGTGAACGCTATTACTCAAAAACAGCACGTTTGGTAGCTGTTTTCTGTGCCCTCATCGTTTCTTTCACTTATGTGGCCGGACAAATGCGGGGTGTCGGTATCGTTTTCTCAAGATATTTAGAAGTTGATATCGAAACCGGTGTTGTCATAGGGATGATAATTGTCCTGTTTTATGCAGTTTTAGGCGGGATGAAGGGTATTACCTACACCCAAGTGGCCCAGTACTGCGTTTTGATTTTTGCCTTTATGGTTCCCGCCATTTTTATCTCCATGCAAATGACCGGAAATCCTATTCCCCAAATGGGTATGGGCAGCACCACTACTGATGGCTCAGGAATGTATCTATTGGACAAACTTGACGGACTTTCGACAGAATTAGGCTTTAAAGAGTATACCGACGGTTCTAAATCTGTTGTTGACGTTTTCGCCATAACATTTGCATTAATGGTGGGCACTGCGGGCCTACCCCATGTGATTGTTCGTTTCTTTACCGTAAAAAGGGTAAAAGATGCCCGTAAATCGGCAGGTCTGGCGCTGTTGCTTATCGCTATCTTATATACGACCGCACCCGCAGTTGCTGTATTTGCAAGAACTAACCTCATTGAAACTGTAAGTAACAAGCGATATGATGAAATGCCCAAATGGTTCAGCAATTGGGAGACTACTGGGCTGATAAGCCATAATGATAAAAATGGTGATGGTGTGATTCAATATGTTGCCGATGCACGGATGAATGAATTGACCGTAGACAGGGATATAATGGTTTTGGCCAATCCTGAGATTTCCGATTTACCGGCATGGGTGATTGGTCTGATTGCAGCGGGTGGTTTGGCTGCTGCTTTATCTACCGCCGCGGGATTGTTATTGGTGATTTCTTCATCGGTTTCACATGACTTGATAAAGAATATTATCAAACCTGATATTTCAGAAAAAGGTGAACTATGGGCTGCAAGATGTGCTGCAACAGTTGCAGTGGTGATTGCAGGTCTGTTCGGTATTTATCCGCCAGGTTTTGTGGCGGCAGTGGTTGCCTTGGCCTTTGGTCTAGCGGCGGCATCCTTCTTTCCGGCTATTATCCTTGGAATTTTTTATAAAAAAATGAACAGTAAAGGGGCAATCGCTGGGATGATTGTCGGTATATCTTTTATGCTGTTCTATATGCTCAAGTTCAAATTCGGAATATTTGACGGTGGCAAAGCGGCAGTGCCCGACCTACAAGACTCTTGGTGGTTTGGTATTTCCCCAGAAGGGTTCGGTACCATAGCCATGATAGTCAACTTTGTGGTGGCCTTGGTTGTGAAAGCTTTCACGGAAGAACCACCACAAGAAGTGCAGGAAATTGTAGAGAACATCAGAATCCCCAGTGGTGCAGGTGAAGCTTCATCACATTGATGTAACAACGATTTAAACAAAGAGCGCAATTCAATTTTTCCTCTGGCAAAAGACCACATTATGAAAAAAGTACTTATTGTTGATGATGAACCCAATATTTTGATGTCGTTGGAATACGCTTTCAAAAAACGTGAATTCGAAGTGTTTGTAGCCACAGATGGTACTGAAGCACTTGACATAGCCATAAAAGAAAGGCCAGATGTGATTTTACTAGATATTAGAATGCCCCAAATGGACGGATACGAAACGTTAAAACATATCCGAAGAGATAAAAATTTGTGTAAGACCAAAGTGGTATTTCTATCCTCCAAAGCTTGGCCATCCGATATTGAAAATGGCCTGCAACTTGGTGCCGATGGTTACCTGACCAAGCCCTTTTCTGTAAAGAAAGTAATAAATAATATTGAAGAGCTTCTTTCCTAAGTAATTATAAGACAATTAATCAACATTAAAAACTAGTTCAATTCAAGCCTTTCACAATTTTTATTTTCTTAGTAATCCAGCTGTTGAGAGAACAGTCAGTTTGTATCCAGCATAGATAATTCTCAAGGATTTAAGCAATAAAGACATGAAGAAAAACAGAAACATCAAGAGTTAATAAAGACCAAATAGCATGAGTAATTACCATATCAAACATTTAGAAGAATACTACCAAGTTTATAGAAAATCAGTAAGACATCCTGAAAGTTTTTGGGAGGAGATTGCTGAAGAACATTTTGTTTGGCGTAAAAAATGGAACAAGGTGTTGGATTGGGATTTTTCCGAGCCAGAAATAAAGTGGTTTGATGGAGGCAAACTAAATATTACCGAAAACTGTATTGACCGTCATATCCATATCCGTGGAGATAAAACGGCCATTCTTTTTGAACCTAATAATCCAATCGAAGAGGCACAACATATCACTTACAAACAGTTGCGTGAACAAGTCTGTAAATTGGCAAACATTCTAAGCAAAAAAGGCATTAAAAAAGGGGACAGGGTGATTATTTATTTGCCGATGATTCCTGAGCTGGCGATTTCCTTGTTGGCCTGCGCGCGAATTGGGGCAGTGCATTCCGTTGTTTTTGCTGGTTTTTCTTCTACCGCTTTAGCAACCCGTATTAATGACTGTGGTGCCAAAATGGTCATTACTTCAGACGGATCATATCGAGGGGCAAAAACAATCGATTTAAAAGCTATTGTTGACGACGCCTTGGAAGATTGCCCTGATGTGAAAAACGTTTTGGTGGCCAAACGCATCAATACCGATATCCCCATGAAATCTGGCCGTGATGAATGGCTTGCTCCCTTGATGGAGGCCGCTTATGGCGATTATCCACCTGAAATCATGGATGCTGAAGATCCGTTGTTTGTGCTATATACTTCTGGCTCAACGGGCAAGCCCAAGGGCATGTTGCATACTACAGGTGGCTATATGGTGTACACTGCCTTTACCTTTAAAAATGTATTCCAGTATCGAGAAGATGACATCTATTGGTGTACGGCAGATATCGGATGGATTACAGGTCATTCGTATATTGTTTATGGACCACTGGCCAACGGGGCGACGACGGTAATGTTCGAGGGCGTACCAAGTTATCCCGATTATGGACGTTTTTGGGATGTGGTCCAAAAACACAAGGTGACCCAGTTTTATACGGCACCTACTGCCATACGTGCGCTGGCAAAAGAAAATTTAGATTTTGTGTCTAAATATGATCTTTCAAGCTTGAAAGTATTGGGTACGGTTGGTGAACCAATTAATGAAGAAGCCTGGCACTGGTACAATGATCATGTAGGTGACAAGAAATGCCCTATCGTGGATACTTGGTGGCAGACAGAGACTGGCGGCATATTGATATCTCCGATTCCCTTTAGCACTCCGACAAAGCCAACCTACGCCACCTTGCCAATGCCCGGGATTCAGCCTGCTTTAATGGATGAAGGGGGAAGAGAAATTACAGGTAACCAAGTTGATGGCAGATTGTGTATCAAATTTCCATGGCCGTCAATGGCGCGTTCAATTTGGGGCAATCATCAACGATACAAGGAAACTTATTTTTCCGCCTTTAAAGATATGTATTTTACCGGGGACGGCGCCTTACGGGATGAAGTAGGGTACTACCGAATCACAGGTCGTGTTGATGATGTGATTATCGTTTCTGGGCATAATTTGGGCACAGCGCCAATAGAAGATGCGATAAACGAGCATCCTGCGGTAGCAGAATCAGCTGTTGTTGGCTTTCCGCATGATATTAAGGGGAACGCCCTTTATGGTTATGTCATGCTAAAGGAAACTGGTGAATCTCGAGACCGTGAAAACCTAAAAAAGGAAATCAACCAAATGATTACGGATCATATAGGTCCGATTGCTAAATTGGACAAAATTCAGTTTACATCAGGATTGCCCAAAACGAGAAGTGGCAAGATTATGCGTCGTATCTTGAGAAAGATAGCTTCAAAAGATACCAGTAATCTCGGGGATACTTCTACTTTATTGAACCCAGAAGTAGTTCAAGATATTATAAAAAATGTGCTTTAGATTTGGGGAACATCCAATTATCTACATATGTGCCGCTATACCTGGCGAAATAAAAACTCCTCCATTCACCCCTATTTATCACCTCGTACTTTGGAAATTATCTTCAAAGTATTGCCCACGGTCAATTCAAGTTGCTCAAAAGACTGGTTGGATAGAAGTTCTTTTGAAATCAATTTTGAACCTAGGCCCACACAGGACACTCCGGCATCAAACCACGCCTTTAAATTGGATTCTTCTATACTTACCCCACCCGTAGGCATAACGCTTGTCCATGGTTGTGGTCCCAATATAGCCTTGACAAACTCAGGGCCATAGGTAGAACCAGGAAAAAGCTTTATGATTTCGCAACCCATTTCCTCAGCCTTGTTTATTTCTGTCAAGGAACCGCATCCAGGAGACCAAAGTACTTTTCTCCTATTACAGACAAGAGCAATATCCTCCCTTAAGGAAGGCGTAACAATAAAGTTTGCTCCCATTTGCATATACATCGAAGCGGCAGAAGCATCAGTTATGGAACCAACACCCATAATCATTTCAGGGAGTTTGTTCCGGGCATACTTGTTCAACTCCGAAAAAACATCAAAGGCGAAATCACCTCGTGCTGTAAATTCCATCAATCTTGCTCCCCCGTCATAGCAAGCTTTTAATACCTTTTTACCCAGTGCTACATCCGGATGGTAAAACAATGGTACTAGACCTGTTTGTCGCATCACTCTTGCTACCTCAATTCTTGAAAATTCTGACATCTCTTAATGTTTATCGCGCGACTCTGCCTGATGCATCACCACCCATTAATTTTTCTATTTCACTGGTTGTTACAAGATTGGCATCCCCTTTGATTGTGTGCTTTAAGCAAGAAGCTGCTACTGCAAAATCAAGGGCCTTCTGGTCATCATCAGGATGGGCCAACAAACCATAAATTAGCCCCCCCATAAATGAGTCTCCCCCTCCTACCCTATCCACGATATGGGTAATTTGGTATTGTCTTGTATGATACATCTTTTTTCCATCGTACAACACCCCTGCCCATGTATTATGCGAAGCGGAAATAGAACCTCTTAAAGTCGTTATCACCTTTTTGGCGTTCGGAAATTTAGCCATCATCTGCTTGCAGACAGAAAGGAAAACTTCTGCCTTAACATTTTGACCTTCAGTCTGTACATTTAGTCCATCGGGTTTTATACCAAAATGCATCTCAGCATCTTCTTCGTTTCCTAATATAATATTGCAATAAGAAGTCAGTTCGGTCATGATTTTTTCTCGCTGAGCATCATCACAGTAATTCCAAAGTTTAGCCCTGTAATTAAGATCCGTAGAGATGAGAACGCCTCTCTCACTTGCTACCTTCAATGCTTCCAAGCACACCTCTGCTGCACCTTGTGAAATTGCCGGGGTAATCCCGGTCCAATGGAACCATTCCACACCATCAAAAACCGTTTCCCAATCTATCATGCCTTTTTCTATATCTGCCATTGCAGAATGCGCACGGTCATATACAACTTTACTTCCCCTACTCACTGCGCCCGTCTCGAGAAAATAAATGCCCAAGCGATTTCCTCCATAAATTATCTTGTCGATTCCGACGCCTCTTTTTCTCATTTCCATGAGAGCACATTGCCCAATATCATTTTTTGGCAAACGTGTCACAAAGTCAACCGGAACTCCATAATTAGCAAGTGAAACGGCTACATTGGATTCCCCACCCCCATAAATTGCATCGAAATTGTTTGTTTGTGAAAACCTTAAAAATCCTGGAGGCGTCAATCGTAACATAATCTCTCCAAATGTCACTACTTTTTTGTTCATTTTCTTGATTTTATATTTATTCAACCACCCCGAATAGCTTAGGTAGATATAAAGCTATTTCTGGTATGTATGTAATTAACATTAGCATTGTTATCATAATCGCCAAAAAGGGTAGAATTGGCTTTATGACCTTGGTTATTTCAATTTTCGCTACACCGCTACCCACAAAGAGTAAAGTGCCTACGGGGGGTGTACATAACCCAATACACAAGTTTATCACCATGATGATTCCAAAATGCACGGGATGTATGCCCATACCTGTAACTATGGGTAAAAAAATAGGGGTAAATATTAGCACGGCAGGCGTAATATCCATAAAAGTCCCAACAAGCAATAAGATGATATTTATAATCAATAAAATAACGATTGGATTACTGAAATTTCCCAATAGGTTATCCGAAATAAGTTCTGGCACACTAGTATAGGCAAACAACCAGGATAAGGCCATGGAAGTACATATCAAAAACATAACGATTGCGGTAGTCTTTGCACTGGACAGTATGATTTCAGGCAGCTTTTTAAAACTTATCTGTTTGTAATAAAAACCTAAAAGTAAGGCGTAGAATACGGCAATTACAGCACCTTCGGTGGCCGTAAAAACACCCATTACAATACCACCAACAACGATGACAATCATAAGAAGGCTTAGAAAGGCCCTAGTAAAGTCTTTCACCAACACTTTAAATTGAATACGATCTCCTTTTGGGAATTTATGTTTTACGGCAAAGTATCCGGCCACGAGCATTAATCCCAATCCAAGTAACATTCCTGGTAAATAACCGGCAAGAAATAGAGCCTCCACAGAAGCTGCACCACCACTTGCCAAAGCAAAAACAATTAATATATTACTCGGTGGTATTACAAGACCCACGGTAGAAGAGGTAATGTTTACAGATGCGCTAAAAGGTTTTTCATAACCTTCCTTATCCATACGATTGCTCAATATACCGCCAATAGCGGATGCTGAAGCAACTGCCGAACCAGAAACGGCTCCAAAGAACATTGCCGATAAGATATTCACATAGAGTAAACCACCGGGTAAGCTACCCACCAAAGATTTGGAGAAATCTATAAGCCTATTGGCTATACCACCACGGTTCATAATATCACCCGCCAATATAAAAAATGGAATGGCCAAGAGTGCAAAACTATCTATACCCGTGGTCATTTGCTGCATTATGGTCGTTATCGTTGGTAGGGCAGGCAGGTAAAAAAGTAAAGTCAATGTGGTTGCAATACCAACACTATAGGCCACGGGTACTTTTAAAAGTAATAGGATAAAAAGTACTACAAAAAGAAAAACTACTCCAGCTATAGCCATAATTACAAATTCATTTTTGATAGATCTTGATCTTCACTTAAATGGGTATTTTTATTACTTTTCAATTGATTCCAGCAATGGTAGCAACCGTAAAAAATAATTATGAAACCACTTATAGGAACCACGCTATAGATATATCCTATTGGAATGTTCAAAGCAGGCGATATCTGTCCCAGTTTTAGAGTAATGTACATAAGGTTGGTACCACCTATAACCATAATGAAAAGCGCAAACAGTATTATTGCAACTTCAATGAAAAGACTCAGAGAAGCCTGTTTTTTGGGATTCAATTTGTTGTACAGGTAGTCTATGGCCATTTGCCCTTTATAGCTTCTGACGTAAGCGGTTCCTAAAATGGCTAACCATATCAAAAGGTATCGTGCCAGTTCTTCTGTAAAAGCACTTGGTTTGCCAATACTATATCGAGCAAAAACCTGCCATAGCACATCAATCACCAAAACACTGAATATTGTGATCAATACAGTTTTTAAGACCAATGTTATAATTGCAAATGTTTTTTCCATGCTTGCTTTTTAAATTAGGTCCTTCAACCTTTTTACAAATAGTAATGCTTATTCCGTTTTTTCAATAGCATCCACAAGAAGCTGCATTTCCTTATCCCTTGTGAACCCTTGTTTTATGCCCTTGGTTTTATTTGCGAATAATGATTTATCGGGAGTAATGAATTTTACGCCAGATTGTTTTAAAATATCCATGCTTTCGTCTTCGGCAGCTTTCCAAAATACCTTTTGATCTTGGGCAGACTGTCTAGCTGCACTGAACACCCATTCCTTTTCTTCTTCCGTGAGGCGTTCCAAAAATTTGGTGCCCATTAAAACTACATCAGGAACGTAGCTGTGAGCATCTAGACTGTAGTACTTGCAAATTTCGAAATGACGCGAGGTGACAAATGAAGGAGCATTGTTTTCAGCACCATCGACCACACCTTGTTGCAGGGCAGTATATAGTTCCCCAAAAGACATGGGCGTGGGCGACCCCCCTAAGGCTTCTACCATGGCCACTGACATCTTATCGCTCATGACCCTTATTTTCATCCCGTTTAAATCTTCGGGAGTTTCTATGAATTTGTCTTTGGTATAAAAACTTCGGCTTCCAGCATCGTAAAAACAAAGACCACGCAACCATGATGCCGTTCCTTTTTCAAGCAATAATTCCCCGGTCTCACCTTCTAAAACATTAAAAAGATGTTCTTTGTTACGAAATAAGTAAGGAATGCCCAAAACCCGATATTTTGGCACAAAATTGGACATGGCTGCCGCACTTACTTTTGTCATAGAGATACTACCTATTTGTAGCAATTCTAAAACTTCACGCTCAGAACCTAGTTGCCCGTTGGCGTAAATTTTTAGCGTTAGCTTCCCTTCTGAAATGGTTTCTAGATGGGATTTAAAAGCCTCCACACCTTTATGTACCGGATGTCCCAGTGGTAAATTATGGGCAAAGGTCAATGTTTTTGTTGCTCCTTCTTGCCCACAAGAAAGTAACGAGAGTAAGCCTGCAAATAGCAAAAGTGTTTTATATGTAAGCAGCTTATGTTTCAAATTCAAAATAATTCTTGGCGTTATTATAACTAATATTCCGTACCATCTCCCCAAAAAACGATACATCGTTGGGTAATTCTCCCTTGTGTATGGCATTTCCAATAAAATTGCACAGGATTCGTCGGAAGTATTCGTGCCTTGGAAATGACAATAAGCTTCTACTATCCGTAAGCATACCTACAAATCGACTCAAAAGCCCAATACTTGACAAGGTGGTCAATTGCTTTTCTATCCCGTCTTTTTGGTCTAAGTACCACCAACCGGAACCCCATTGCATTTTACATGGTACACTGCCCGAATTAAAATTGCCCATCATGGTAGCAAATACTTCGTTTTGCGATGGATCAAGATTATAAGTAATGGTTTTGGCCAGGGTATTCTCGGCATCCAAGCCACCAAATAGTTTGGACATAGGTGACGCAAACTTATAATCTCCTATGGAATCACAACCCACGTCTGAGCCAACTTCCTCCAACAAGCGCCTACTGTTATTTCGGATTGCACCCAGGTGGTATTGCTGTGTCCATTTCTTTTCATGGTATTTCTTTCCTAAATAGAAAAAGAGAAAGCTTCTATATTGATTCATATCCGATGCTGAAATCGCTTTCCCATTAAGTCGTAGCTTAAAAATGCCTGCAACACTTTCAAAAGTGAAATCGACTATTTCAATAGGCGCACCCACCCCATAATCCGATAGTTTACAGCCGTGTTTTTCAAAAAAATCAACTCTAGCATCAATGGCATTCAAAAAACCTTGAAAATCATCAATCCCAATACCGGAGACCAATGATAGGGTATTCAGATAGTCTATAAAAGTATCTTCTTCGATTAAAAACAGATTATCGGACCTAAAGGTTGGCAGTGCCTTAGTATAACTTTCTGTACGACCAATAATTTGATGGTACTCCAAACTATCCGTTGGGTCATCTGTAGTGCAGATTACTTCAACCTTCATATCTTGCAATAACTGCCTCGGAGTCTTTTTGCCCAATATTTCATTAGCGTTACCATAAATCTCTTTCGCAGAATTGGGCTGTAAGATGGTTTCCACGCCAAAATATCTAGCAAGCTCTAAATGCGTCCAATGAAATAAAGGGTTGCCTGCTGTATAGGGCACGGTATCCGCCCACTTCATGAATTTTTCTTCATCGCTTGCATTACCGGTAATGTACTTTTCTAACACGCCATTAGCCCGCATTGCGCGCCATTTATAATGGTCTTCTGCCAACCAAACCTCACTTAGATTATTAAAAGGATTATTTTCCGCGATGCATTTGGGTGACAAATGATTGTGATAATCAATGATGGACATTTTTGCCGCATGGTCATGATACAATTGCTTCGCAGGCTTGTTTTCCAGCAGGAAATCGTCCATTATAAAAACAGCTTTTGTGCTAAAATTCATAAGGCCATGCTTCTGCGGATACCCAATTCCAATCCACGTATTTCAGCCAGTCCGCGTAGTCTTCCAATACAGGAATACCCTGGATTGGTGGATTTGTTCAAATCGTCCAACATCTGATGGCCGTGGTCTGGACGCATGGGAATCTCCCAATCCATATACTTTTCTTTGGCCCTCCTTTTTTCTTCAATCAAGATTTCCTTAATCACGGTGTACATATCCACATCACCATCTAAATGATTAGCTTCGTAAAAGTTTCCCTTCCTATCTCGTTTGGTACTCCTTAAATGAATAAAGTGGGTTCTATTAGCAAATCGCTTTAAAATTTGTTTTAAATCGTTTTCGGGAATAACGCCCAAAGAACCTGTGCAGAAGGTAATGCCATTGTGCCTACTTGGCACCTCTTCAAAGAGATTGGCATAATCAGCTTCGGTACTTACTACCCTTGGAAGGCCAAGAATGGGATATGGTGGATCATCAGGGTGAATACACATTAAAACACCCGCCTCTTCCGCTACAGGAATGATTTCTTTTAGGAACAGTACCAAATGCTCCTTCAGTTTATTGGCATCGATATCTTGGTAGGTGTCCAATACCCTTTGAAATTGCTTCAAGGTGTAGCCTTCTTCCGCTCCCGGGAGCCCGGCAATAATATTGTTCGTCAGGGTCTCTTTATCTTCTTCGGATAAGGCCTCAACATATAATTTCGCCTCCTTTCGGGTTTCTGCGGGATAGCTTTTTTCCGCACCCGGTCTTTTAAGCAAGTAGAGGTCAAAAGCAGCAAAAGCAACAATATCGAATCGAAGAGCTTTGGAACCATCTTCAACCTGATAGGCTAGGTCTGTCCGTGTCCAGTCCAACACAGGCATGAAATTATAGCATACTATATTGACGTTGCAATGCGCTAGGTTTTTGATACTTTCCTTATAAGCATCTATATACTCTTGATATTTGCCAGTTCGTGTTTTTATCTGTTCGTGCACGGGAATACTTTCCACTACACTCCATGTGAGTCCTACATCTTCAATGGTTTTCTTTCTTTTTTGAATCTCTTCCATCGTCCAAACCTCCCCGTTAGGAATATGATGCAATGCAGATACGATACCCGTAGCACCGGCTTGCTTTATATCTTTCAAGCTCACCGGGTCTTTAGGTCCGTACCATCGCCATGTCTGTTTCATACTGTTCTGTTTTTACTGTTTAAACTCCACTAAAAGCGCTAAACCCACCATCTATGGGCACAATAACCCCTGTTACAAAAGAGGCCCCTTCTCCACACAGCCAAAGGGTAGTCCCAACTAAATCTTCTGGTTCGCCAAACTTGCCCAACGGGGTATGCTCAATAATTGTCTGTCCCCTAGAGGTAAGGTCACCGTCTTCTTTGGTCAACAAGGCTCGGTTTTGGTTGGTCAAGAAAAAACCAGGGGCCAATGCGTTCACCCGAATCCCCACCTTTGCAAAATGTACGGCCAACCATTGTGTGAAATTGGATACGGCCGCTTTTGCTCCGCTATAGGCAGGTATTTTGGTGAGTGGCGTATAAGCGTTCATGGATGAGATATTTAAAATACTGCATCCTTTTTTACCTATCATATCTTTACCAAAAATCTGGCTTGGCAATAAGGTTCCCATAAAATTCAAATCAAAAACGAATCGAATTCCTTCTATATCCAAATCAAAAAAGGTTTTAAAACCATCAGTGTCATTTAGCAAATCTTCTTCCAGCAGATGGGTGTTACTGGTGGTTCCCAAAGGATGGTTTCCACCTGCTCCATTAATAAGGATGTCACAGGAACCCAAGGTATTATTGATCAGCTTCTTTGCTTCCAATAGAGAAGCTTTATCTAAAACATTCGCTGCTATGCCTAGGGCAATGCCACCATCTTGTTTTATTTCTGAAGCAACTGCCTGCGCAGCTTCTTTTCTTAAATCCAAAACGGCTATTTTATGCCCCACTTTTGCAAGTGCCTTTGCCAATGTGCTACAAAGCACACCGCCTGCACCTGTAAGCACTACTACTTTACTCATGTTTTAAGTTTTTTAGTGAATGTTTTGCAAATAAAACTTCTTCCAGAAGCCAAAATACTTTACTTTTGAATATTCTGTGTATTTAATACACAAAAGCAAATCTAGATTATTTATTTTTAAGTTCAGCTATTTTTTATATAAAAACTTGAATAAGGTGAAACGAATCAATCCAGACTTGGAAAATATTCAGGTAAAGCAACAATCTTTTGAATGCAGCATTACTACAGATGTTGCCCTTTTCGGATTTAGCGATGGCGTATTAAAGGTGTTGCTCACGAAAAGAACAGTGGGCTTCAGAAAAGATTACTGGTTATTACCCGGAGGCGTTATGGAAGATTATGAAACAGTAGAAGCTTGCGCTTCAAAAGTGCTTAACTATTTAACAGGGATTAAGAATGTCCATATGGAACAGGTGAAATCTTACAGCGCATTAGATAGGCATGACGTAAAGAGGGTAGTAACGGTTTCTTTTTATGCTTTGGTGCAACCACAAGACCACCCAATAGAACAAAAAATCGATGTCACTGAGGTCAAATGGTTTGCACTTGACAACCTCCCTGAAAACATTGGTTTTGACCATAGGCAAATATTGGAAGATGCTCATAAAATGGTGAAGCTTAATTTGCGTCAGAATATGATTTTTGGTGAACTGTTGCCCGAAACATTTACCTTAAATGAGTTACAAACCCTCTATGAAGCAATACTGGAAGAAGAGTTGGACAAACGGAATTTTAGAAAGAAGATTTCCCAACTGGAACTTCTTGAAAATACCGGTATAGTTAAAAAGGGTGTAAAAGGAGGACCATGGCTCTACAGAAAATCAGGGACAACTATTTAATCCTATTCAAAAATGCTCAAGCTTAGTTTGTAAAAATTGGACTTGATACTCTTAAAAAATTGGTAATATGATACGTAAATGGAATGTCTTTTGTTCATTATTAATTTCTCTTTTCAGTTTTGGACAAACGATTGATAGGCCTAAACTGGTAATAGGGATAGTTGTTGATCAGATGCGGGCCGATTACCTTTATAGATTTTCCGATAATTTTGGAACGGACGGCTTCAATAAATTAACAAAACAAGGGTTTGTGGTCAAAAATATGCACTATAACTATGTGCCTACGGCCACGGGTCCCGGGCATGCTTCAATATTCACTGGAACCACTCCAATAAACCACGGTATAGTTGCCAATGACTGGTATAGTCGAAAGGAAAGAAAAATGATGTATTGTGTGGAAGACGGTAACGTTTTTTTGGTCGACTCCACAAAAGATACTGTTGGTTTATCCATTTTTTCTAGATCTCCAAAAAACTTGCAGTCGACTACAATAACAGATGTGCTTAAACTTAGTTCGTACGGTCGTTCAAAGGTCATAGGAATCTCCTTAAAAGATCGAGGTGCTATCTTGCCCTCTGGGCATTTAGCAAACTACGCGTTCTGGTTCAATATGGACTCAGGCAACTTTATCACTAGTTCGTACTATGCAAAATCCTTACCAAACTGGTTAAAATATTTTAACAAGAGACAACTACCGGATTCGCTTTTGAACCTGACCTGGAATCCTCAGATTCCCATCGAAAAATATACCAATAGCGGGGCAGATGACGCCCCTGATGAAAAAATTTACTTCGGTAAAAAAAAAGCAATCTTTCCGTATGGCTTGAAAAAACTAAGGCAAAACAATAACAATTATGCTTTGATACCTCAAATCCCTTTTGGAAATGATTTGTTGACAAGATTGGCCATCGCCACAATTTCAGGAGAAAATATGGGAAGCGGCAACAGCACTGATTTTCTGACTATTAGCTATTCCAGTACCGACTACGTAGGACATAACTTTGGCATCCGTTCAAAAGAAATAGAGGACACGTATATCCGATTGGATAATAATATTGCGACATTGTTGACTTATCTGGATAAAAAAATTGGACAAGGTAATTATCTGGTATTTCTTACTGCGGATCATGGTGCTAGCGACAATCCCTTATTTTTAGGGGAATCCCGATTACCTGGAAAATTTATTAATCTAAATGAAATCAAAAATCTTCTGAACACCAAGTTGTCAGAAAAGTTTGGAAGTAACGAATGGGTTATACACATAGACAAAACACAGGTCTTTTTAAATATAACTGATGTTAATCATAATGCTGTCATAGAAACAGCTTCGAAAATACTTGGTGAAACGAATGGCGTTAAACAAGTATATAATCCAAATATTGATGCCAATCCAAATTATGGGGTAGATAGTTTTTTTAAAAACAGTTACAATAACAAAAGATCAGGTGACATCCTATTTCATTTGGAAGATGGATGGATGCCCAAAAGAAATTATGGCACTACGCATGGTACAGCCTATAATAATGACACACATGTGCCTATGATATGGTACGGACATAATATTGACAATGGAAACACATACAAAAGATACACCATAGACAATATTGCTCCTACCCTATCCTTTCTATTAGATATCCCTTTACCCAGCTCTTCAAATGGACATCCTATAATTGAGGTAATTCGTTAAAAACTAGTTTCTAATAAAAGTTACGTGCGTAAATATTCCTGAGAGTTTTAACATTAGGTTTTATACATAAGATATTTGTTTTTTTGGTTAGTACGTTACTGAACGGATTCACCCAAGTCAACTGGAAAGTAGAAATTATTCCGTTCCCATCATTTAACACAAATGTTATACAATGAAGCGGTTTATATGAATGCAATATATCCTCTTCTGATGTTTAGTCACGATTCTGGTATGAAAGAAATCAACAAATTCTTAAAAGTTACCGGATTCTAAAATAATTCTTTTGTAAATTTAATGTTAATTTTATGTAAATAATTTGTATATTTAATGTTACTAAATGGAATTATGAGGTTGAGAGAAAAATTAAGAAAACTAAGTAATCATTATATAATGTGGATTAGTAACTACGGTAAAAAATATAAGTCCTTTATAAAAATGATTTATGAAACCTAGAGAAAAAATAGCTCCATCTAAATAAAAAATTCTGGTCGTGTATGGTCTTTTATAGGTAATGCGCCGAGAAGTCAACTGTTGATCAAAATCCATACAACTTAAAAGTTCCATCTTAACTCTTGATATTCATAAATAGAATAAATTACCTTTAAATCATCATTATAAGGAAGTAGCTGAATAATATAAAAGGTAATCCGCCCCTTGGGTTTTCTTGCCTAATGATAGGTCGCCGACATCATTTTAGACAGGACTAAATACAATTTGACGCCCTCTCTTTTTACCAGTATGAGTGTTCTTTGATTTAATACAGAGAGACATTTTGGCTTTTTCCAGAAGATTTTTAAAAAATTTATGCACTTTAATTTCATTATGCTATACTGAACGGATGACTCCCCCTACTTATTTATAGATACTTAAAACTATTTTCAATCATAAATGTCCCGAAATCTCTATGGTCAAAACTATACTGCCACAGATAGGAAGCATTTTATATATTTGTGTTTAAATAAGTTCATTTAAAATGCTAGTTGTTCTCCAGTTAGTAAATTGGTGAGTGACTAAAAATACTAAGAGCTAACTTCTTGACAATGAGATTCATACAACTAGGGTTCGAGCCCCAGTCATGCCGTAGATTGGGTTGTACTATTTTTGGCTCCAGAAGAATATGGCTTCTAGAAACTTTTCATTATTCGCGGCGTTCTTCAATAGATTCAGCTTCTTATTTTCGTAAGGGCCATCATATTAGAATTAAAGGAAGGGGTGTCCAACTTTTCTAGCTTTAACCAAACAATTATATATCTCTTGCACGACTCCATTTGCTTAGATTTTTGATTTCAAAAGGCTAAGACTGTATCGAAAAATATCTTAATTATAGGCATCGAAAAGACTATTGGACGCTTTTTTTTATTGTGAGAAATGAGTTAGTGCAAGTGGGCCAAAGTGATTCGGAAGGCTTCGTTCGAATTAATTCGTTCGAGACATTTGATGATTGTACTACATAAATCAAGCAAAGTTTATCCTAGTTCAATAAAAAACTAGCCTAATTTAATACTATTAAATCTTAATCATAAAACCAATAGTCTTGGTCAAACTGGGAAATATCCACCAAAAAATACGGCCAAAATCTTTATGTAAGTTATGGTCCTAATACAAATAGAGAGAAATGAAGAAAACACAAACAGTCACAGAAACAAGAAATGTTTTTTCTCAGTTTTACCGATTAAGACATGTTTAAGCTTCAGACAAATAAATAGAATTATCGTGATTCATTTGATTAGATAAACTTGTTCGTAACAAATTAAAATTTCATCATACCAAAGAAGATTCCTAAGTTTTCCTAGTCTTTCGTGCTTCAAAATATTTCAATTAGTTCAAAAGCAATAGAAATACTACAAGAATTAATCTCTTTTGTTAAAAAAGTTAAATTTTACAATTTTAGGGTAAAGTTAGGGTAGTAATAATGAGAAAAGCCTTTCGATTTCTCGAAAAGCTTGCTGTCACTGAGCTCCTCCTCTTGGGCTCGAACCAAGGACCCTCTGATTAACAGACGGATGTCTATCATATATTTATCTAAATCACTATAATTCAGTAGAATAGTAATCTATACTGTTAAAATATGTTAAATTATAAAGATGTGTGCATAAAGTGTGCGTTTTCCAAAATTTTTATTCGCTTTTCACCTAAATTATTGAGCAATTTTTTGGTTATGTTTCGAGCAAATTAATTCAAAACAATAGATGAAAAAAAAGGGGCAATCCTTCTTGGAAGCCCCTTTTTACTGTGATCGCGGCAGGATTCGAACCTGCGACCGTTTGCTTAGAAGGCAAATGCTCTATCCAGCTGAGCTACGCGACCATTGGTATTTTCAGTATGTCAAATTCGACTGCTTAGAAGGCAGATGCTCTATCCAGCTGAGCTACGCGACCTATTTTGCGGGTGCAAATATAGTAAGGTATTAGTCAAGTTAAAAATATTTTTTGCCATAAAACAAACAAAACCCAATTCATTTAAAGGAAATTTGTCAAATATGGTATTGTTTGTTCAAACGAAATTAAAAGTAATTAATAGACTGTATGATTAACATTATAAATCATATCTTTATATATAACGTTTAGAAACTAAGTGAGGAAGAAAATGATTGAAGAAAGCCTTGAGGAATCCATTGTATTGAGCATATTCGATTTGTCCAACTTATTGAAAAAAAATGACGATGATGTATATCTAAAAATAGGTGTTACCAGACAACAGGGGCTTATTTTATTACATCTGGCAGGCAATCCTAATCTACCCATCTTTAAACGTGAAAAGCACGCTAAAGATTTAATGGCCAGTGAGTTGGCAGATTCATTAAACGTTTCTAGGGCCAACATTACCAATCTCATCAATGTGCTTTTGGAAAAAGGTCTTGTAAAACAATATGAGGACAAAGAGGACAGAAGAAAAAAACGTTTGAAACTAACAAAAAAGGGAGTAGCTTTTGTTGATACTGCGCAACCTTCAAGACTAGCAGTTATTCACTTTTTAACGGAAGGTTTTGACAAAAATGAGAAGGAAACCTTCTTACGCTTTCTAGAAGCTTGTATGAGAAAGCTTATAAACGAAGACGAGAAAGTTAAGTCTTTTCATGAGCTATTGGGAGCTCCTGCCATATAATTTTTATTCTTCCTCAATAAGGATTTCAAGAATCTGTATGGCTGCATCACTTATTTTTGACCCTGGTCCAAAAATAGCGATGGCTCCGGCATCGAACAAATACTGATAATCTTGTTTGGGAATTACACCACCCACAATGACCATAATGTCTTCACGACCATATTTCTGAAGTTCTTCTATCACTTTAGGGACTAAAGTCTTATGACCCGCGGCGAGCGAGGAAACCCCTAAAATATGCACATCGTTTTCTACGGCTTGTTTAGCCGCTTCTTCTGGCGTTTGAAACAACGGACCTATATCAACATCAAAGCCTAAATCCGCATAACCGGTTGCTACCACTTTTGCACCACGGTCATGACCGTCTTGACCCATTTTGGCAATCATGATACGCGGTCTGCGACCATCTTGTTCTGCGAACTTGTTAGCAAGTTTACGTGCTTTTTGAAAGCTATCATCGTTTTTAATCTCTTTGGAATACACTCCGGTAAATGATTTTATTTCTGCCTTGTGGCGGCCAAAAGCGACCTCCATAGCGTCGCTTATCTCTCCTAAAGTTGCTCTTTCTCTAGCAGCTTCTACTGCTAAAGCTAATAAATTATCACTATCCGGGGTTGCTTTATCAACCATTTTATCTTTTGCCGCTTGGGTTAGTTTTTTCAAGATAGCATCGACCTTGTTTTGGTCTCTGTTTTTCTTCACAGTGTCCAATCGTTTTAACTGCTGCCTACGTACCTCTTGGTTATCTACTTCTAGAATGGACAACTCATCCTCATTCTTAAGCTGAAACTTATTTACCCCAACGATGACATCTTGAGTACTATCGATTCGCGCTTGTTTTCTGGCAGCGGCTTGCTCTATTCGCATCTTGGGGATTCCAGCCTCAATGGCTTTGGTCATTCCTCCTAACTCTTCCACTTCCTCTATGAGTTTCCAAGCTTTATGTGCCAGTTCATGGGTAAGGTGTTCTACATAATAACTTCCTGCCCATGGGTCGACGGTTTTAGTGATTTTAGTTTCCTCTTGAAGAAAAATCTGGGTTTCCCGTGCGATTCTTGCCGAGAAATCAGTTGGTAAGGCAATCGCTTCATCCAAGGCATTGGTGTGCAAACTCTGTGTACCACCTAGTATTGCAGCTGTTGCTTCAATTGTTGTTCGCGCTACATTATTAAAAGGGTCTTGTTCCGTAAGACTCCATCCACTAGTTTGGCAATGCGTACGTAAAGCCAATGATTTTTGATTCTGCGGATTGAACTGATTGACCAGTTTTGCCCAAAGCATTCTTGCCGCTCGCATTTTAGCTATTTCCATAAAATGGTTCATGCCGATACCCCAAAAGAAGGATAAACGTGGAGCGAACTCATCTATTTTTAATCCGGCTTTTAAGCCTGCTCTGATATATTCTAATCCGTCTGCCAAGGTGTATGCCAATTCGATATCAGCAGTAGCCCCTGCTTCGTGCATGTGATAGCCCGAGATACTGATACTATTGAATTTGGGCATATGTTTACTCGTATATTCGAAAATATCGGAAACGATTTGCATGGAAGGTTTTGGCGGATAGATATACGTATTCCGCACCATAAACTCCTTTAAAATATCATTCTGGATGGTACCCGATAATTGCTCCAAAGAAACGCCTTGCTCCTGTGCAGCAACAATATAAAATGCCATGATAGGAAGTACGGCACCGTTCATCGTCATGGAAACCGACATTTTATCCAACGGAATTCCATCGAACAATATCTTCATATCCTCCACGGAATCAATGGCGACTCCTGCTTTACCCACATCACCAACTACGCGCTCATGGTCACTGTCATACCCACGGTGCGTTGGTAAGTCAAAGGCAACTGATAGTCCTTTTTGACCTCCTTTCAAGTTTCTTCTGTAAAATGCATTGCTCTCCTCGGCGGTTGAAAAACCGGCATATTGACGAATTGTCCATGGTCTTCTCACGTACATGGTAGAATACGGCCCACGAAGGTTTGGTGCGATACCGGCTGCAAAATTTAGGTGTTCAGCATCTTTGATATCTTCGGCCGAATATGTCGACTTTAGAGGAATTCCTTCTCCCGTTAAATAGGTCTCCTCAGAATTCCGAATCCTAAATTCTGAATTCTGAACTTTCCCTAATGAAATGTGCGACAGGTCTTTTCTACTCATCATCCAAACGTTTTTGTTCTAAAGCTTCTGCCAATCGTCTTTCTATAATAGGTTCGATTAAAGTTTTTCGAGCATTGGTCTTTACAAAAGGATACAATTCCAAATCACCCATCATTCTATCATTGGGGTTTTGGAATTTATTCGTTCCCACAAGAACCTCCTCTTCCGCATCAAATTTAGCTTGTTCTTTTTCGGCACTTTCCTTTATCTTCTTCTGAATGGTATGGTCTTTTAACTGCCTTAAAAAACCACCACTCTTTTCAATTGATTTAAAAAGTTCCAATGCTTTTTCTGCCAGTTGTCGGGTCAGGTTTTCAATATAATATGCGCCATCTGCTGCATTATCTACCTTATCTAAATGCCCCTCATTCTTTAATAGCAATAACTGGTTGATTGCAATGCGGTCTCCAAATTCATTGGTTTTATGATAGATAGCATCGTAAGGCGCGTTGAAAACAACATCTGCACCCCCTAATACGGCTGACATGCTTTCTGTAGTTGTCCGCAGCATATTGGTATTGTAATCGTACAAGGTCTTATTCCTTTGGGTTGGCTGAGCCATGATATGGCAATCTGCCGTCATTCCGTATTCTGCTGCCAAAGTTTTCCACAATAGACGTAGCGACCTTAGTTTTGCGATTTCAAAGAAATAGTTCGTGCCAATGGCAACTTTAAAGGTAAAAACGACAGATCGCTGCGCTGCGCTCGCGATGACGTCTTTAAAATGATTTAAATATTCATTGGCATGTGCTAAGGCATAGGCCAATTGCTGGACTATATTCGCTCCTGCATTTTGATACAAGGATACATCAACCTGCAATGCATTTGGAAGTCCGGTTTCAAGCATAGTTTCCAAAACCTGATGGTCATTACCCAAATTATCAAACCAGTTTCCAGATTTCGCCAAATTGCCAATAATATCAATATTGATAAATATATGATCAGCAGCTTCCCCAACAACCTCAACTATCTCTTTTACGTAATTCGACGATAAAAATTGAAGCTCAAAATATACCGGAGCCATTTCAATATCGATTCCCTTTAACAGCTCTCGAATTTCAATTTCTTTAGATGGAACAATAAAAAGGATGCTCTCCACGCCCCTTTCCAGAAACTCCAAAGCCTTACCATTTGCCATGATGGCATTGCCTGCATAAATGGTATGCCCTATTTTCCAGCTACTATTCTCTTTTGAAATGGTCTGATTGGAAGCGACCATATCTTCTTGATGGTAAAAAGGTTTTACCTTAATGCCTTCGGGGGATTCCCAAACCAAAGTTTCGTTGTAATCCGCCCCTTTTAAGTCAACCTGTATTTTTTGCTTCCAGGCTTTTGCGGAAACTTCTTGGAAATCGCTAAAAAGCTTTTTGTTTGACATCTTTGACCTTTTACAGGGGAATATTCCCGTGTTTCTTCTTTGGCAATTTAGCTACTTTCTTCTCTAACATAGAAAAAGCCTTTATCAATTTTCTTCTCGTATTTTTGGGAAGTATCACCTCATCGATAAAACCACGTTCTGCAGCACTATACGGATTAGCAAACTTATCTGCATATTCCTGTTCTTTTTCCAGCAATTTCGCTTCTGGGTCATCCGCAGAAAGAATCTCTTTTCTAAATATAATCTCACTCGCTCCTTTAGCTCCCATCACTGCAATCTCCGCTCCAGGCCACGCATAGTTCATATCGGCACCAATATGTTTGGAGTTCATTACATCATAGGCTCCACCGTACGCTTTTCTAGTAATGACAGTAACTTTAGGGACGGTGGCTTCACTTAATGCGTACAATAATTTTGCTCCATTGGTAATAATTCCGTTCCACTCTTGGTCAGTTCCGGGAAGGAATCCAGGGACATCGACCAATACCAATAAAGGAATATTGAAGCAATCACAAAAACGGGTAAATCGAGCCGCTTTCTTAGAAGCTTCCACATCCAAAACACCGGCAAGGCTCATGGGTTGGTTGGCAACTATTCCTATACTTCTACCACCTAATCTCGCAAAACCAACCACAATATTCTCGGCATAATCTTTATGGATTTCAAAGAAAGTTTCAATATCAATAATTCCATTGATCACCTGCCGCATATCATACGGTTGGTTCGGATTATCAGGAACCAAAGTTTCCAAAACGTCGCGGACCTCATCTTTGATTTCATACGGAAGTAATTTCGGCACATCTTCGCAATTTTGAGGCATGTAACTTATCAACTGCTTTATTTGTGCAATACATTCCATATCGTTCGCAGCAGTTAAATGTGTTACTCCAGATTTTGTTGCATGCGTCATAGCGCCTCCCAGTTCTTCTGAAGTAACCTCCTCGTTTGTAACTGTTTTTACCACATTTGGTCCTGTCACGAA
Organism: Croceitalea sp. MTPC6; assembly: GCF_036985525.1. Taxonomy (NCBI): domain Bacteria; kingdom Pseudomonadati; phylum Bacteroidota; class Flavobacteriia; order Flavobacteriales; family Flavobacteriaceae; genus Croceitalea; species Croceitalea sp. MTPC6. Next base: position 36,509 of record NZ_BTGR01000007.1, on the reverse strand, counting down.
CATATAACTTGAATTCTCTACCATTAGCGTAAAGTCGGTCATTGCAGGAGAATACACCGCTCCACCCGCACAAGGTCCCATGATGGCAGAAATTTGTGGCACTACTCCCGAAGACATTACATTTCTATGGAAAATATCGGCATATCCTCCTAGAGAGCGAACACCCTCTTGAATTCTAGCGCCGCCACTATCATTCAAACCGATTACAGGCACACCGATTTTCATCGCCATATCCATAATCTTACAGATTTTTTCGGCATGGGTTTCTGAAAGTGCACCACCGAAAACGGTAAAATCTTGGGCGAAGACACAAACTTGTCTTCCAGCAATAGTTCCAAAACCAGTTACTACACCATCTCCTGGGAAAATCTGCTTTTCCATTCCAAAGTCCTTAGTTCTATGGGTAACCAAGGCGCCCATTTCTTCAAAAGAACCTTCATCCAATAGAAAATGAACACGCTCTCTAGCGGTCAATTTTCCTTTGGCATGCTGCTTATCAATACGTTCTTGGCCTCCTCCCAAGCGGGATTTTTCCAATTTATCTTTGAGTATCTCTATCTTATTCTTCATGCTTTCGATTTTGAAACCTACTACTGATTAGCTTCTATTTTTCCACCAATTGGAGGAATCTTGGTCCGCTGTTTTTAAATTGTCCTTATTTTCCAAATACAACTTCAAGCCCATTAAAGCTGCGATTTCTTTTTCCTCAGCATATTGTTTTTGAAGTTGTTCAGGGGAATAATAGTTCTTCACAAAATGGGTGTCAAATTTACCTGACCGAAAAGCTTCGTGCTCGCAAACGAACTTTCCAAAGGGTAAAGTTGTCGAAATTCCTTCAATCTTATACTCAGAAATAGCCTTTATCATTAACTGGATAGCTTCCATACGGTCTTTACCATACGTAATCAGTTTTGATATCATCGGGTCATAATAAATTGGAATGTCCATACCTTCTTCAAACCCATCATCGACGCGAATGCCTTCCCCTTCAGGAGTTTTATAGGTTGTTAGCGTACCGATACTCGGCATAAAATTATCCAGGGAATCTTCTGCATACACACGTATTTCCAAGGCATGCCCTTTGATACTTAAATCTTCTTGGGCGAAAGATAGTTTTTCGTTACGCGCTACCTTTATTTGTTCTTCGACCAAATCCAATCCCGCAATAATCTCTGTTACAGGATGCTCAACTTGCAAACGTGTGTTCATCTCTAAGAAATAGAAATTCATCTGCTCGTCTAATAAAAACTCTACGGTTCCTGCACCTACATAATCACAAGCTTTAGCAACCTTAATTGCAGCCTCTCCCATGGCTTGCCTGATTTTAGGAGTCAATACTGCCGATGGCGCTTCCTCTACTACTTTTTGGTGTCTCCGTTGTACACTGCAATCACGTTCAAAAAGGTGCACAACATTACCATGATTATCTGCTAGAACCTGAATTTCGATATGTCTTGGAGAACCTACATACTTCTCTATAAAAACAGCACCATCTCCAAAAGCGGCAACAGCTTCACTTATGGCACGATCCATTTGTTCTGGTAGCTCTTCTAGGTTGTCTACGATACGCATTCCCTTTCCACCGCCTCCGGCAGCAGCTTTTATCAAAATAGGAAACCCTATTTCAGAGGCTATTTTTTTAGCTAAAGTGACATCCGTAATAGCCTCTTCAATACCGGGTACCATGGGAATATCATAATCTTTTACCGCTTCTTTTGCAGCCAGTTTGTTTCCCATCACCTCGATAGCGTGTGGTCGGGGACCTATAAAAGTAATTCCATTATCTTCCACCATTTGGGCAAAAACAGCATTTTCGCTTAAAAAACCATAACCGGGATGTATACTATCGGAACCGGTCTGCTTTGCGGCTTCAATGACCTTATCCATCTTCAAATAAGATTCCGATGATGGTGCAGGCCCCAATAAGACCGCTTCATCCGCAAACTTCACATGAGGCGATTCTCGATCCACTTCGGAATAAACGGCAACGGTTTTAATTCCCATTTTTTGTGCGGTTCGCATCACTCGAAGTGCTATCTCTCCCCTATTCGCTATCAGTATTTTTTTCATTTATGCTGAATTTATTTCAGTATCTATCTTGCTATTCTATTTCAATGATAATTTGCCCTTTATCAACAGTATCTTCCTTTTTTACATTGATGGACTTGATAATACCATCCGCTTGTGCCAAAAGAATATTTTCCATTTTCATGGCAGAAAGTATAATTAATGGTGTTCCTTCAGATATTTCTTGGCCTTGCTTAACCATAACATTAATAATAAGTCCAGGCATGGGGGCTTTGATGTCTTTTGCTTTTTTTGAGTTGCCAACAAGCAGTCCCATTTGTTTTACCGTTTGGTCGTAGCTATCACTAATTTTCATAGAATAGCTATTTCCATTCACTTCAACCGTTACTATTTTTTCTTGGTAATTTGAGCTAATTACATTAACGCGATATGCTATGTTGTTATAAAGAAGATGAAAATTATCATCATTGAGCCTAGTCAAGTCTAGTTTTCTCAAATTCTTATTAGATATTTCAAAAGAATTATCATCTATTTCAACCAAATATTTTGACATAAATCTATTTTTAATGGTCTTTAAATATTGAAAAATGAGATTTTAAGCCCATATTTATGGCTAAAGATAAAAAATTAGTTAACATAGTTAACTAATTTTTTGATATTTGATTAAAAAACTTTTTGTAAATAATAACCTAAATTATAGTATACAATAAATATGGACTTACATCTCGAAGATAAGTTGTTTTTAGTTGGCGGAGCTACTAGTGGATTGGGAAAAGCGATTACTGAAGGTTTAATAAATGAGGGTGCTAAAGTAATTGCCATAGCTCGGACAGAGCCTAAATTACTGGAATTACAAAAAATTAGTGAACGTTTAGAGATAATTGCTGGAGACCTTTCCCAAGAAATTGTTATCAACAACATAGTTAAAAAAATTGGAGACAGAGTTCTTACTGGGGCTGTAATAAATTCTGGTGGCCCTCCAGCCATGCCGTCTTTAGAAACTAAATTAACTGACTGGGACGATGCATACAAAACAGTAGTTAGGTGGAAAATTGCTCTTACCCAAGCTATACTGCCAAGAATGATTGATGTAGGTTATGGGCGTTTACTTTACGTGGAAAGTGTATCAACAAAACAGCCAGTAGAAAATTTAGTTCTAAGTAACTCTATGCGCTTAGCTATTGTTGGATATGTGAAAACTCTTTCCCAAGAGATAGGAAGTACAGGTGTCACTCTAAATATTCTTGGGCCTGGTTATCATGCAACACAGCGCATGGAAGATTTATTTGCAAGAAACAGTAAACTTAAGGGGGTAAACGAATCAGAAATTCGAAAGACATTTGCTGAACAAACCGCAGTTAAACAAATAGGAAACCCTGAAGATTTTGCATCCCTTGCCTTATGGTTACTTTCTCCTTATAGTAAATACATCACTGGACAAACCATTTCTGTAGATGGTGGTCTGGTAAAAGGAACTTTGGGCTAAAAGTGTTATGCTCAAAAATAAAAAAGCCAGTCCAAAATTGAGCTGGCTCGTTGGGTAGCAGGGTTATACTCCAATCCCACAATTATTTATATATCAATTAATTACAAAATTTAAAATTAAACTGTAATCTGATTTTTTGACTGGACTATAAATGAACTTAAAGTAAAATACTTTATCTTCTGATAGCGTAAAGATATAATTTGTATGATTCAAAATCTTATTAGAGTGAATTAATTTGAATACCAAAAATCTTGACTTCTAAAAAGTCAGTCCTAAGAATCGTTCCTAAAATTGAAAAGCTTCTTATTTTCCAGCACTTTCTAACAGCAAACACTTTATGAAATCAAATTCAAATAATAATATGTTCAAGAGCAAGCTCAGAAAGCTAACATTAAAATTTGTCTCTAAATTTGAGTTTATGCTTTGTTTGAATTAATTTAACTGAAATACTACCAGTTTAGTAATGATGAAGAAATTTTGTGCCTTATTACTTTTTCTGCCGATACCTTTATTAATGTTCGGACAGGAATCTTTAGCCGAGCAAACCGCAAAGAAAGCTTTTCAAGAACATTTTGCAGTACCGAGAGAAACATTATTCCTACATCTCAACAAGAGTAATTTCATTACAAATGAGGAAATATGGTTCAAGGCCTACATCTACAATAAGAAAAAGAGAAAACCTTTCAAAGTGACTACTAATCTTTATGTTGGTGTCTATGATAATGAGGGAAAACAGTTGACAAAAAAACTATATCGTGCTTCTAACGGTTATTCAAACGGCAGTATAAAACTCGACTCCTCAATTGCAGGTGGTGATTATTATATAAAGGCATCTACGAATTGGCTTCAAAACTTTAAAGAAGAAGGTTCTTATATTCAAAAAATAAGTATATATAATCAGGGTAGTTCACAAAGTTCCACAACAAAAGAGAGCATTGATTATGATGTCCATTTATTGCCAGAAGGTGGTAAATTAATTTCTGGGTTACAGAACAGAATTGGAGTAAAATGTATTGATAAAAATGGACTCAGTATAGAAATAACCGGTGGTATAGTGAAGGATTCTGGTGGAAATAAGGTGGCCAGCTTTAAAGGCTCACATTTGGGAATGGCCAGCTTTACTCTGAACCCAATCTACGGCGAAAACTATTTTGTTACTATCTATTTTCGAGAAAACAAGGAAGGCACTTATTTACTTCCTAAATCTACGCATGATGGTCACAATATTTCTTTGATTGATGAAAACAAAGGAAGATTAATGCTTGTTTTTGGTCGTGGCAAAGTCAGCAAAGAGAAGAACGGCAAGCAAAAAATGATACTATGGGTTTCGAAAGATGGCCTTGCCAAAAAACTGAACATCAATTTTGGTAAGGATAGCAACTACGTTTCTCTAGTTATTGACAAAAAAACCTTGTATGAGGGAATGAACACTCTAACGCTTCTCGACCCAAAAGGAAAACCTATACTGGAACGCCTTTATTATAACCACAATGAACAAAATAAAGAAAGTATTAAAATAGCGGACACAAAAATTGAAAAAGATTCAGTTACAATTTTCATAGCAAGAAATACGGAGATTGAAGGAGCACCTTTGTCACTTAGTGTTTCTGTGCTTCCACAAGAAACTGTTTCATACCAGCATAAAGATAACATTTTAAGCACTTTTCTGCTCAGACCTTATCTAAAAGGATTAATTGAAAATCCGTCCTATTATTTTAAAGATGTAACCCTGAAGAAAAAAAAAGAGCTTGATTTATTGTTGTTGACCCAGGGATGGAGCACTTATGACTGGGATGAAATTTACTCAACTCCACCAAAAAATGATTTTTCCCTTAATCAAGGAATAGAAGTTTTCGGCACAATACAATCTAAGATTCAGAAAGGACAAAAATTAATGATATATCCTTTTGAAGGCTTTCAAGGTAGTATGATTCAACTAAGACCTGATGAAACAAAGTTCTCTATATCTGGATTATTCCCTAAAAAAGGGCAAGAAATCAAGTTCTCTCTAATTAATAAAAACGGTAATATAATCAAACCGAAGATGTTTGTTTCCACTAGAAATGAAATGACAACTGAAAGGTTAAAAAAAACATGGAAAATAGCACCCATAGAAAACAGTAAAACGCGGGAAGAAATCCTTCTTTTAGAAGATTTTATTACCTCTGACAAGACTATTAAACTTGAAGGTGTAACACTCACAAAAGAACGCAAAGAAGAAAGATTCTTTGCCCCATTTATTTTCAAGCATAAATTGACCAAAGTCACTAAAAAAATAGAAAACTCATATCCCAATATGCTTGAAATTATCAGAAACAATGGTTTTTTGGTTTATATTAGTTATGAACCTGGAGACCAAAAGGTGCGTATTAACTCAAGACGACAAACTTCATTCAGGGGCGCACCTTCACCGATTATCTATATTGATGATGTTAGACTGGTTGATTTTGACAAGTTACTTTACTTCTACCCACTTTCAGATGTAGACAGTTATTATATAAGTAGATCTGGAGATATGGAATCTGGCGGCGGGGGCGGGGTCATCAGAATTTACCTCAAAGATATCAGTGAAAGAAAAGATACAAGTGCCAGGCTTTCTGCTGATGAGAAGATTTTTAAATTTATAGTTAAGGAAGGATACGAATCCATTAAGCGATTTTATAATCCCAAATATCAAAACTATGGGGAATCATTTGAAAAGTTTGGAACCATTCATTGGGAGCCAAATATTGTTCTCAATGGGAAAAAGGTTACGGCTTTTAAGATTCTTAATACAGGAACTCAAAAAATTTCCTTATTTGTAGAAGGTATGTCATTAAACGGAAAGCTTATTTCCACAATAAAACATGTTAATCTTAAAGAAAACTCAAAACCACATTCAAAATAGCACATTTTAAGGCAAATTTTGCAAGCCATTTGCAAAATAAAAATAAGGCGAATTTTAAAGATGAACCTAAAAGTATACTTGTAATGCTAAAATACCATTATAAGAAATAACGCAGGAGAAGAACAAAGCTGCAATTAAGCTTAGATTAATTAGCAAACTAGTTTTATGCATGCCCATTAATTTTTTGTTATTAATCAAAAGTAAAATACCAATAATTACAAGCGGTAAAACAAAGACATTGAATACTTGGGAAAGTATTTGCATTTCTATTGGGTTAGCTCCAAAAACTGGGACAATCAACCCAGTATCTTTGCATTTGGAATATGATTTAGGTGGTGCGGAACATGGCGATCCGAAAATAACCATCGATAAAGAAGACGTTTTTAATCAAATGAAAAAAGACCTGACTTTTTTAAGGGAAACTTGGAAAAATGTTTAATTCATTAAGTGGACAACCCTTATAAATAAAAAAGTGCTGAAAATCAACATATTAACAGCACTTTAATACCACTTAAAAAGTGGTTCGTCGGGGTGGCAGGCTTAAAATAAGCATCATACCACTTTGATTTTCAATATTTTACCTTGCTAATTTAAAGCTGGACACCGTATTGCAATTTTTTTAACAAATAGATGCAAAATGATGTAATCTTTAGAGACGTGAAGATACTTAAATTAATGAAAAATAATAATCTAGAACATTTGTTAATTTCGAAGGATACTTACAAAATAATCAAAACATATTTTTAAGCAAACAAATAGACTCAGATTTAAGTTATAATAAAAGTGCTTTTATTTAAAATTGTCGAGAACACTTGTTTTTAACCTCACACTAATCGGAATTTCATGACAACCAATAATGATTTTATTTCCTACAATTTTATCTACTTTAAATTTAGATATTATATATGATTTGTGTGTTTGAATAAAATTATTTTCGGGTAATTGATCTTTAAAGCTCTTTAAAGAAATATGTGTAATGATTGTCTCTTTTGATGTTACTACTTTGACATAATTTTGCATTGCCTCTGCAAATAGGATATCCTTTATAGCTATCTTTTTAAGCTGTCTTTCATTTTTTAAGAAAAGTATGTTTTTTTCATTCTCATGCGCATAATAGGTGTTAACCTTATTAACTGCCTGCAAAAACCGCTTAAAGGAAATAGGTTTGACTAAATAATCTAAAACGTTATAACCAAAACTTTGCAATGCATATTCTTTGTATGCTGTGGTCATAATAATTGAAGGAGATCTTTTTAAGCCTTTTAACCAATCAATACCAGATAGTATTGGCATATTGATATCTAAAAAAATTAAATCAATTTCATTGCTTTCGAGATGATGATTAGCTTGCAATACATTCTTGCATAGTGCAACCACATTTAAAAACGAAATCTCTTTACAATAATCCTTTATGCCTTCTCTGGCTATAGGTTCATCATCTATGATTAAACAATTTAGCTGTTTCATTTTTTATAAATCTATAATCAAGTCAGCCATAAATCTTGAGTTTTTCTTGTGTATGGTTAATTCATGCTTATCTGGGTATACTAACGACAAACGTCTTTTTACGTTTGTTAAACCGATTCCGCCAACAGCATTCTTACCAGTTACACTATCTAAAGTATTTGTACAATGTAGCGAGAGTTTGCCCCCCACTTCTTTAATGCTTATATCTATACTATTTTCATTATTGTTGATGTGATTACTGCAATGCTTAAACGCATTTTCTATAATTGGAATTAATAATAATGGAACTATTTTTTTTGTCGAATTTTCAAATTCTATATTGTAGGTTAGCTGAATATCTGAACCCTTACGGGTTTTTTCCATTTTAATATACTGTAATACAAAGTCCAATTCCTTCTCTAATGTAATTTGATTACCACTTTCGTACAATTGATAACGTAATAGTTCTGAAAACTGAAGTAAGGTATCTTTTGCCAGTGTATCATTTTTACCTATTAAGTGGTAAATATTATTGATTCCATTAAATAAAAAGTGAGGATTTAACTGCGCTTTTAGATATTTTAATTCTGCCTTAAATGATTCTTCTATTAGTGATTGTTTTTCCTTTTCAGATTTTTTGTGTGCATGCCTAAATATGTAATAAAAACCAGCAACACTGTAAAATAGGTTCACAAAAACAGTAACGCTAAAGTTATCCATAAACTCATCTGTATCATATATTTTAAATACATCATAAAGTATATAATCAAAATAGATTTCAATTAGAGAAATTACTATGCATATAGAAATTGAAAGCAAATAGTATATTGCTTTTTTTTGCTGCATATACATTTTTGGCACTAACCAAAACACTTGTATATAAAACAAAAAGATATTGCTCAAAAGCCCATATGTATAGGCATAGGCTAAACTATTTGGTTCAGAATAATTATTGAAACCGTTCCAGTCTGAATGAACAACAAAAGCAAAAACCAAATAATTTAACACCCAGAACAAGAGGTGCTTTACTATTTTCTTTATTGATTTGGTTTTATGCATTGACATCTTTTATGTAAAGAAACATATTATTTGTTTCTAATAGCGCAATTTATACGTTCATCAATAACTACGCAACGGTCGTCAAATCATCCTACTCTAAGGCATTTTCCACTTTTTCTTTGCACAAAAATTATTATTAAAAATAAATCATGAAAAAAGTGTTCTTAAAAACAACAAACTTAAAACGCATTTACGCTATTACCAATATAGTTCTAGTTGCACTATTCTCAGTCGTTATAATATCATGTTCTAATGATGATGGTGAAAAGCCACCTGTAATTGCTGATGAAATATCGCAAAATATTAAAAATGTAATTTATTTCCGAGGAGATGAAAAAGCTCCTACAGTACTAATAGCTGTACCAGGTGGTCCTAGTACCGAATTGGCCACAGATATAGTAGATGATCTTGCACAAGATATTAGTCGTCCGCAAGACATTTTAACTATAACCGTACATCAGGCCCAAACGTTAAATCCTAACATATTAGAAGGCAATGATATAACATTAGACCAAGCCATTAATTTTAATACTGAAAGTATAGAGATGCTTTCTGAAGTGATTACCTATTTTAAAGATCAAGGTAGAACGGTTTATGTCGCTGGAATATCATTTGGCGCATTTGTAACGCAAGAGCTTATTGCGCAAAAAGGAATAGATGTGGCAGATGATTATTTAATTATAACAGGAAGGCTAGACATTAACGATGCTATGTGGCAAGGTCTAGCCGAAGGAAAGAATGCGTTTTTTGAAAACGGCGTTACGCCCATAGTAGATGATGAACCATTTGTAGATGCATTTAATAGAAATGAAGCTAGAATGTTTGCTGGATTAGCAATGAATAGATATACGGAGCAATTTAATACTATTGAAAGCCTATCTAACATAACATACATTTATGGAGAAACAGACATGGATGTTGGTAGACTTACGGTACAAGAAGTTGCATTTTTACAATCGAAAAATGCAAACATACTTTCCGGAAATGGCGGTCATACTTTGCCTTTTGAAGATTTTCTTAAACAGGGGTTTAGTGAAGCATTTGGAATAGCATTGTCAGAATAGATAATATAACTACAATAAAAAATGATAAAAATTAAATTAACAACACTACTCGTGTTTGCTTTCTTAGCAGCTAATGTTTTTGCGCAAGAAACAATACAAAAAGAATATGAAGTAAAGGTAATTACAAGCGTAGAATCCATTATACCTGATGGATTGGGAAGATCACGTTTAATTTCAACTAATGACAAAAGAGATTATAAGAAATTTACATCTACTCAAACCGAAGAGGATAATACCAGAAATAAGTCTAAAAGAAAAGACATTAGGGTAAAAGCTTTTGAGGAAACCAAACTTTTGAATTTTTACAACATAGGCGGGATAAGATTTCAAAACATAGCTGCAAATGACGCTGTAATTTCCTCAAAACTAACGGCTATGATTTCAGAAGGTTGGTATTTAACATTCGTTACAAGTGCTGTAGAAAGTGATGCTGGCGAGAAGGACGGGAATGGCATCTTTATTACACGCTACATATTTAAAAGAACATTGAAATAAAAAATACAAAACTTATAAAAACAAAACTTATGAAAAAAATAGTATCAATAACCGTAATTACAGTTTTAACAATAGTAAGTATAAATGCCCAAGACTTTAAATTTGGAGCTAAAGCAGGTTTAAATTTTGCATTTATTACTGGAGACAATTCAGAAGATTTAGATCCTAACACAGATTTCCATTTTGGCGTTATGGCAGAATTTAAAATTTCAGAGAAATTCTCTTTACAACCTGAATTAATCTATTCTGGACAAGGAGCTGAACTTAATATTGCATCCGAAGGCAGAATTAATTTAAACTATCTAAATCTTCCTTTGATAGGCAAGTATTATGTTACAAAACAATTGAGTCTAGAGGCTGGACCACAAATTGGTTACTTACTTTCCACAAAAGGAGGCACCCTAGATTATAAAGACCTTCTAAAGTCAATAGATTACGGTGTAAATTTTGGTGTTGGCTATAAACTTGAAAATGGTCTCAATTTTACCGCAAGATATAATCTTGGACTATCGAATATTAATGATGTAGACGGTTTTACGGATAAAATTAGAAATGGAGTAGTTCAACTTTCAGTAGGCTTCTTTTTCTAAAACTTAATATTCTAAAAGCCCAAGCCAATTGACTTGGGCTTTTATACATTAATCAAAAAATAAAATCATGAAAAACATAAACTTAATTGTACTACTAATATTGTCATTTTCATTAATAAATCTAAGTTGTTCTACTAGTGATGATGAGGTGAAAATTGATGATTTATCTTCCCTTGACACAGAACTTATCGCAAGAGACTTCACAGGTGTTGTTTTAGTCGCTCAAAATGACGACATCATATTTAATAAACCATATGGAAGAAAGAATAGTCAAGAAAATGGATCGAATGATACAAATACCATTTTTGATATTTGCTCTATTACAAAACAATTCACTGCTGCTGGGATTTTAAAATTAGAGATGCAAAATGCGCTCTCAGTCAATGATAGTTTATCAAAATACTTTGACGCAGTTCCTGAGGACAAAAAAAATATAACAATTCATCAGTTGCTCACACATTCTTCTGGTTTAGTAGTTGGAATTGGTGGAGATTATGAAACAATTACTGAGGAAGAGTTTTTAGAGCAAGTTTTTGATAGCGAATTAATTAGCCCCGTTGGAGAAAGATTTAACTATTCTAATATAGGCTATAGCTTACTTGGTTTAATAATTGAAAAGGTTAGTGGAATGGATTATGAAACCTTTTTAAATCTAGAGATTTTTGAACCTTCAAACATGTACCATACTGGTTATGTAATTCCAGATTGGCAACAAAATGACGTTGCCAACGGTTATTTTAATGGAGTTGAAGATAGTAAACCAAATGAAGAGAATTGGAGTGACAACGGTCCGTATCTAAATCTTAAAGGAAATGGAGGTATTCTATCACGAGCAAGTGACATGTTACTCTGGAGTCAAGCCATAATGAATAATACAGTACTAGATGAAGCAACAACATCTAAATATCTTTTTCCGCATTTTCAACCTACAAATATATATGATAGCTACGGATATGGTTGGGGAATTGAAAACTCTAATTCAGAAAACAAGCTAGTAGTTCATGGTGGTGCAAGTGACTTGTTTACATCAGATGTGTGGATCTACCCAAACAAAGGAATTACTATAATCATACTCAGTAATGAATTTGAACAATCTGTATACACAATTGCAGAAGAAATATCAAACTTTTTACTCGCTGAATAAAAGTATGACCTATAACACTATTTATAGAGTAATAAAATCAAATTCAAAAAAATTAAAATAAAATGAAAAAACCTGAAGCAAACATTTTAGTTCTAATGATGTCATTGTTAATTGAATTGCATTTTTTTATCTGATGTAATGATTGTTATAAACTAAGATAAGGAGTATTATAAAAGTGCTGGTAATAATTCAATCAATAAACAGTTAACCCGGATTTTTTGAAATAAATAACCCTCAATTTATTAATAAACGACAAAAATAAATTTGATATCGTTTTTGACTTTATATAAAAGAACTAAGTTTTAAATAAAAAATAAAATTATGATATTCCACAACAATGAAGTTCATTCTGTAATGAATAAAAAATGGTATTTAATATTAGTAGTGTTTTCATTTTTTGCATGCCAAAAAGATGATGAAAGGCCACTTATCCCAATCGATGATCCGCTACAAGGTTATTGGGAAGTAGCTGAAAAGGGTTGGATTTTTGAATTTAAAGAAGGTAGTGATGTGTTTTACAATGTAAATACTGCAGGATGTTCCATTCAGGATGCTGATTTTAATCCTATAGATTTTATTGGATTCACAATAACTCAAGTAAGTGACAATGAATTGATAGGAACTTCAGATTTATCAGATTCAGATGTGTTGTTTACTAGATTATTAGACCAAAATCCAAGCTGTCTACCCAATCAGATTTCTATTACGGAAGATCCAATAGTGAATTTTGACCACTTCTGGAATATCTTCAATGATTACTATGCTTTTTTTGAAGCAAGAACTGTTGATTGGTCTCAATATGAGAGCTTAAGAGATCAAGTTACAGAAGCCAATTTTTATGATACACTAGAAACCTTAGCCTACGTATTAGAAGATGGTCATGTAAGTATTGTAGATGAAAATAATGATGTTCAAATTGAATCCGGAAATCCTAGGTTATACGAAAGGCTAAACGCTAATATAAGTGGTGATTTAATAATTGAAAGTGCAGATGATTATGATGCTCTTTTCAATCAAAAAACAGCAACAATAGTAACAGAATATTTAGGAGGGAATTTTGAAATAGATGAAAGGGAAAAGATTTTATGGGGGACGATTAATAATGATGTTGGGTACATTCTTGTTTCAACGATGGAAGGGTATGGAACAAATTTTGAAAACGAATTATCTTCATTAAATGCTGTTTTAGATACTATAATGAATGATCTTAACGAATCTGGAGTGTCTAAAATTATTATTGATATGCGTTTTAATGATGGTGGCTATGATACAGTAGCTCTAGATATTGCATCTCGTTTTATGGATCAAGAACGCATTTCATATTTTAAAAAAGCGCGATTAGGCAATACTTTTACAGAAAACAAACCCTTTTCTGTAGCGCCAAAAGGAAATTTTCAATTCACTGAAAATATTGTATTGCTTACGAGTCCTTTTACCGTAAGCGCAGCAGAACTTTTCACTCTATGTCTCAAGGATTTATCATATGTAACGGTAGTTGGAGAAAATACAAATGGTGCCTTCTCTACTATTCTCACACATGTATTGCCAAATGGTGCAGAAGTTGGTTTATCTAACGAAATTTATAGTGATGCCAATGGTTTGGTTTTTGAAGTAGTAGGAGTTGGTCCTGAAAACCAAGAAAATATGGTGCCATTTTTATCAACTTCAGATTTTGAAGAAGAAAAAGACAGTGGAATAGATCGTGCTTTAGAAATTCTAGATAATTAGATATTTCCTAAGTTGGCAACAAGCTTGAAAAAATCCTAAAAACAATAGACCCTAAATGAATTCAATAGAAATAATCTTGTTGAACTTTTCCGAAACAAGAAGACGAAGTATAAAATTGTGGAGTGGAATTCCAAAAGATTACTTGAATTGGAAACCTGATGAAAAAGCCTTTACAATTATTGAAATGATTAGGCATGTTTTAGAAGGAGAACACCTTTTTCATAAAATAATACAGAATCGGGGAAATTTAGGGAATTACAATTCGCCTTGGGAAAATTTAGAATATTCGGATTTGAAAAACGAGTTGGAATTTTGCGAAAAATATCGAACGGACTTTATGGAAATGATACAGGGACTTAAAAAGAAGGATTTAGAAAACATCAGGATTGAAAGAAAAGAAGTCGGACAAAGTAAAAGCCTTGGCGATTACCTGAATCGAATAGCTTATCACGAATCAGTTCATACTGGACAAATGTTGGACTATTTAAGAACTGCTAGAATTGAAAGACCTAAAATATGGGATTGAAAAGCCAATCACTAACTATGCCTATAAAAATAATAGGACTTAGAGAGAGTAATTTTATCAATTTTAGTTACAAATTAAAGTCCATTTAAAATTAAAAATGAAAAAAGCAAACACAATTTTAATACTTCTAATGATGTCATTTTCATCTATGACTTTTAGTTGTACAAGTAATAACAAACAAGAAACTACAGATAACATTATTCAAGATACTTTAAAACAATATGTAGGTGAATATATCCTTGAAGAAACAGGAATGATAATAGAGATCTACACAAAAGCAAATGATACTAAATTATTTTTATTTGTAGACGGACAACCAGAATATGAGCTAGTTACAACTGGTGAACATAAATTTTCATTTGAAGTATCAGACGAGTATAAAATAGAATTTAAAAAACTTGAAAATGGTGTTTTTAAAGAATTAGTTGCTACACAACCGGATGGAACATATACTGCGATTCGAAATGGAGTATTGAAAATTGATGACCTAACGACTATTGATAAAAAACTTATATCGAAAGGTTTTTCAGGAGTAATTTTAGTCGCACAAAATGACAGTATTATATTTAATAAGGCCTATGGAAAAAAGAATAATCAAGAAAATGGGCTTAATGACATAAACACTGTTTTTGATATTTGTTCAATCACTAAACAGTTTACTGCTGCTGGAATAATGACACTATCGATGCAAAATAAAGTTGCTATTAATGATAAACTATCCAAATACTTTGATAATGTTCCTAAAGATAAAAAGGACATAACTATTCATCAACTGCTCACACATTCTTCAGGTTTAAACGTTGGAATTGGAGGCGATTATGATGCCATTTCAGAAGAAAAGTTTCTAAAGAAAGTATTTAGAAGTAAACTATTAAGTCCGGTTGGGGAAAAGTTTAATTATTCTAATATGGGATATAGTTTACTCGGTTTAATCATTGAAAAAGTTAGTGGAATGGATTATGAATCCTACTTAAGTGAAATCATTTTTAAACCTTCTAAAATGTACCATACTGGTTATATAATTCCGGACTGGGAACTTAACGAAGTAGCTAATGGTTTTTTAGATGGTAAAGAAGCTAAAAAACCAAATGAAGAGAATTGGAGTAAAAATGGTCCATATCTTAATCTAAAAGGGAACGGCGGTATTTTAACAAAGGCAAGTGACTTATTGCTTTGGAGCAAAGCAATCATGAACAACTCAGTACTTGATGAAGCGACTATCGCTAAATATCTCTATCCTCATTTTAAGTGGAATGATATGTACACACACTATGGCTATGGTTGGGGAATTGAAAATAATGATTCAGAAAATAAGTTAGTCCTTCATGGAGGTGCTAGTGACCTGTTTGCATCAGACCTATGGATTTACCCTAATAAAGGAATTACAATAATTGTACTTAGTAATACACAAGAGGAATATATCTATTCAATTGCGAGAAAAATATCAAACTTTTTATTACAATAATATAATGCCATTTTCAAAATTATTTAGCCAGGTTAGTTTCACTTTTTTATTGCTTTCTAGTATTTGCTGGTCTCAGGACTTAATTTTAAATGGAACAGTTAAAGGTGCTAACAATGAAAAGTTGGCTTATGTAAATATTGGAATAAAGCATAAAAATATAGGTACTATATCTGATGAAAATGGGCAATTTAGTATAAGAATACACCGGGATAATAAATCTGATAGTTTATCTTTTTCCTATTTAGGATACAGACAATTAACATTCAAAATCTCTGAAATTGTTGAAAAAAACATCAACGAATTTATTCTAGAGGAAGAGCCAGTGTCTTTAGATGAAGTCACCATAACCTCAAAAAAAACTAAAGAAAAAAAACTTGGAACAACATCTTATGTTAGTTTCGTAGTCGGTGAGATTAGAGCAGATAGTAGTCAGAATAATAACATTAGGGAATTCGCTAAAAGGCTTAAAATAAATAAACCTTTAAAACTTATAGATGTAAATATTGCACTTAAGAATGTAAATATCAGTACTGCGAAATTCAGAGTCAATTTTTATAGTATTAGAGATAATCTTCCTTTTAGGAATATAGGAACTGAAAATATTATTATCGAAAAACAGATTGTAAATGGCTGGAACACCTTTGATTTAAAAAGATTTGATTTAAAATTTGAAGCGCCAGTATTTATTACAATAGAATATTTACCTCAAAAATATAGTGAACAAGAACCATTTCAATATAATGGTCAGTTATTAGGCAGTTCAATCACCCGTTCGTCAAGTTTAGGTAATTGGAATATAACTAAAGGTGCAAAGATAGCAATGTATGTAACAGTAAGGCAATAAGCGAAAAAAAACTATAGCCAGCAGCCTATATAAGTAGTATCAATTTGTTGCTATTACTTTCTTAAAAGTAGTTCCTCAAAATTAGCCATTACTTAACCTCAAACACGATGTTTCCATTATATAAAAACGAACAAAACGAAAATAATCATATCCAGTTTTAGTCAGCATATTTGGTTTTTTTTACTTTAGCAAACGAAACTTTGTTTCGTGCTGCAAGCCCAAAGCTTACCAAACTTCATCCTATCTTTTTGCGAGGTAAGATTAAAGTTCTTCTTTCAAAGCTTGTTTTAAACTTTCCAGCTCAGATTCCTTAATTTCTAGTTTATAGTATGGTTTTCCAAATCTTGGATTCTCCAACTTGATTTCATCCAACAATTTTAGAGTCTTGATTCGTTCCTTCTTCCATTTCTCTTTAAGGATATAATTATCATATTGGGTTACCCTATCCCTTTTTACAGATTGCTCGAACATTCTTTCCTGTAGTTCCAAACGCTTTTCTTTTCTCTTCTCTTCATTTTCACCATAATCGAATATCTTTTTGAGCATGTCATGAATTTTTGGGATACTACTGTTCTTTTCCCAGTTTCGAAGTAGTTCCTCTATATAATCAAACCTTTTGGTCATGTAATGGACATATCCCATATAGTCCATCAGGTACTTGTTCTTTGGTGAAATTTTAGCCCCTTCAAAGAAGTCCATCATCAATTCTAAAGTTAGTGTGTGCGACTTAGAAATCTTCTTTGAAAACTCCCGATATCTTCCAGCAACTATCCGATTGATGCTTATGGCCGAAAAATCACTTTTTTTCTTCTTTTCCAATTCCATTACAGTAATTTTTTTCAAGTTTTATAGGGTCTAACAGAGCATTTCTTAATTTTTGCGTCAAAAAATATTTTGGCTATATTTTCAATTCATTGAAAATCAATGGTTTGCAATAAGTGACATGGCTTTAGCGTGTTACCCTCTTGCTTTACAAACCTTATCCGCTTCGCTGCTAAAATTTGTAAACTTTATTCACCGTTTTTCATTCAAAAAAGTAGTTGCGCACTATCCGATTTTTTATTCACGCTTATCTTCCCGAACACTAAAAAAACCGAACAGGAACCATGCGCAAAAGTTAGGGTAAGGATTTGGGGGCTGTGCTGCTTTTAACTTCTTGTTTGTTCTTCAACTTCTCCATCAAATCATTCATGTCCTCCCCTACTTTCTTTTGTAGTACCCTTGCATAAATTTGCGTGGTTGACAATTTTGTATGTCCCAATAATTTGGAAACTGTTTCAATGGGTACTCCATTGGATAAGGTGACCGTAGTTGCAAAAGTATGTCTGGCCGTATGGAAGGTGATGTTTTTATGGATGCCACATGCCTTGGCTATTTCCTTTAAGATTTGATTGGTCTTCTGGTTGCTATAGACTGGTAAAAGCTCACCAGTAAGTATCATTTCTTCTCGGTACTTCTCCAGAATCTCTTTTGCCTTAGGTAATAATGGAATCTTGACGGGTTCATCTGTTTTAGCTCTTTTGGTATGTATCCATTGGTTCCCATCAATTCCTAATAATATTTGACTTGGCTTTAGTTCTTTGATATCGACATAGGATAGCCCTGTATAGCAACTGAACACGAAAATATCTTTTACCCTTTGTAAACCTATGGTCATGAAAGAGGTATCCTCAATCAACTTTAGTTCTCTTTCAGTAAGGTAGCTACGTTCGTTTTTTACAAATCGAAGTTTATAGTTCCGAAAAGGGTCTTTCTCCAGCCATTCCATCCTAAGACTTAGATTGATTATTTTCATCAACCGTTCCATATGCTTCATTACCCCATTATTGGTACAGGTCCTTCTCGCTGTTTTGGGTTTATAGGTTCTGATATAGTTTTCAAAGTTAACGATGAACCTATAGTTCAATTGGATTAAGTAGATGTCATCCGTCTTAAATTTTTCCCTTAGAAATTCTTGCAGGTACTTCTCAGTTGAAAAGTAGTTTTTAAGCGTTCCAGGTTTTAGCGCATTGTTGATGTTCTTGTTATGGTATTCCACAGCTTTCATCAAGGACATTCGTTCCTCGTCCTCCCCGAAGTACCTTAGCTTGATTGCCTTGGCCGTAATCAGCTTCCTTTCCGAGTGCAATTGCTTGTGGGCATTGAGGACTTCGGCATGTACATCATCCAAATAGCTATTCAATAAAATCAGGTTTTCGCTCGTTTCTTTCGCCCTGCACCTGAAAATATCCCAATTGCACACCGCTATGTCCCGCTTTATACTGAATTCTGAACGTTCTTTATTGACCGTGATACGGGCATAAATATCCAATATCTCTGGGTCGTTTCTTTTTTTTCTAGTGAAGAAAATCACTCCTAATGTGCTGTCCGTACGCATGTTGTAAGTCTTTTGAGTTAAACATTATTTGTTTAAAGACTACATCCAAATTGCTCTAAATGCTATTTAAAATTAGCACAAATTACGTACCGCTTTGCACACCGAATTGCACACCAGAAGGGTGGTTTTAAACGATATCATATGATTGCAGAAAAAATGAAAAACCCTGATAATCATACGATTAGCAGGGTTTTGATATTGCCAGTATGGCAGTTCGTCGGGGTGGCAGAAACCACATCCAATTTATAAGTATTTAATTATCAATGTTTTGACACCTTAATCTTAAGGTCATTCCCGTTAAGAACACGGAAAGCAAAAAACAACTTTTGAACACAAATTTTATGTGCCATTTAAAGATACAATAAAGTCTATAATTCTAGACTGATATTTGAAATTTTGAATTAAATCTTGACAAAATATGATAAAATTAGATCCTCATGCCATATTTAAAATTAAGTCCACGTTTCAATAAAGCTTTCCTTCTCATTCTCAACACGCTTTGAGAATTTAATTTCACTAAACCTCTCTCGTTGCTCAAAGAGACGAAGTAGCTCAATAACTTGATTCCATATATTTATCAAAGTTGAAATTTTCACATTAATTTTTTTTGCATTGTTTGGGGTATGATGAACAGCAAAATTTCTATGTTTAAAAAGGAGTTTTACAGCGTCTATTTTGATTGCTTCTGATTCCAATTCAGACCTACAAATAAAAATTATAATGTTTAAAATATTTGATCTGGAAAATTGGTTGTAAATAAAATTGTTAAGATTCCCGTTCTCCTTTAAAAAAAACAGGTGACGATGAGCCATTACTTCAACAAAAAGTGCCAAGTTAACAATATGGCCTAAAATCTTCACTCCCTTAATTTCATGAGTTCTTAGAATTTTTCTTCCTTCCAATACTTTTGGAATATTATCATGAGCACCTAGTAAAGCATTAAGTGTATCAGTACTTAGCAAGCTTTCAATTTTTGTCTCATTTCTTAAACTTGTAATAGAATCATTGGCAAGAAATTCTTCTATAAGTTTTTGCTCTGATTTCTTTAATTGAATTTCACTTATTCGCTCCTTCAGAAACAAATTTTTTAATTCAATTGTAATTATTTCATTTAGATACTTAAAAGATTCTTCAACATAAAAGTTTGCAGCCTTAGTAAGCAATTCAAAATCATTTATATTTAACCTATCTGCCATCGCTAAACTTCCTTAACAATTCCATGATTTTTAATACCAATCGAATAAGTGGCTTCGTCATCATCTGGTAGTTGAAAAGCTAGACTACCCACTGCCTTTATTTTCGGTAATAAATCACCCAACCAAAACCTTTTTAGTTTTGTCTTCTCTCCAAATTCGGAATACGAGTGCAAATGATGGTCTTCAAAAATGGGAAAAGAAAAACCGTCCTGGTCTATTAAGATTAACTGATTAGTAGCCTCATGGACTCGTAATGGTGTTTTGTTCAAATTGATAATTTCCACACCCAATAACCAAATGGTTGAATTACTGTCGAGGCCATTTACTTCTTCCGCACCATCAATTTCCGAAAGGTGTATTTTTCTGAATAGATTAATTCTCAATCTAAATTGATTTGCCTCTAGCAAATTGGCGTTTTGTTCACAAAGTAACCAAGCTCCACTATTTATTGCTTCTTTAATTGGCACCATTTTTAAAATATTATTTGGTTTATTTCCTTTAGTTCATCATAGTAGGTACCGCAAAACCATGACCATCTTTCACATTTCTTTTCAAAAGAAAGTGTTTGTATTGGGTTTGGCACAAACTTGATTTGGAAATCTTCATTATTGACAACCAGAGCAATGTAATACTGCTCACCGTAATTATGCGCACTGGAATATTCATTATTACTAATTTTAAAAGGTTCAATGAATGAATTAACACTTTTAACTTCAATATAAATCCTCTTCCCATTTTGTAACATTAACTCTAAATCATAACCCAAATTTGCTTCTGTTACATCTTTAACTGAAAGTGAAATATTGAGTGATTTAAGATACTCTTGTACATTTTTTTCTGCGCTTCTCCATTTTTTTATTGCCGGTTCTGTTTTGAAATTAGAATTCAGTTGATTAGTAGTTAAGGCTTCTTCAGTCTCATTGTTTAAAGTTAAAGCCGTTTCTGAATTGCTCTTTGTCTGTTGTATTTCAGGAATGATTTCTAACTTTCTATAAAACAAGTTTAAATCTGCTTGATCAACATTATTATTTAAATATTCTTTGAATTCCTTTTTAAGAGTGTTTGCATCTGTAATTTTTCTGGCTGTGACAATTTCATCATTTAATGGGAATAGTTTCAATTTCATTAGCTGTTCAATCTTGTCAGAGTCCAAGTCGTAACGATATTGTTTTATTATTTTCTCAAATATCTGAGCGTATCCTAAATTTGAAAAGATGGAATCATTGAGCCTATATAGGACTTCTTCTAGATTTAGTGTTTTAACACCAATGGATTTTAGGAAAGTAAATAATTCAGGATAAGTAGTTATCAACGACTTTTTTATCGGAACTAAATCATTCCATGATAAATTCTCATAATCTTCAAAATTCAACCAATCAGGTTTTATCCTATATGACGAAAATTCCACCCTATTGCCCTGGTCACTTGGAACCTTTGAAGTATAAAGGATTTCTTGCAGTTCTTTAAATAAGAGCAGTTTAAATTGACTCGATTCTATAACGTTTATGTTTACAAAAGGAGTGAAAAACCCTTCTCGAGTTAAATCACCACCAAGAATAGATATTATAGATTTGGCTATTATGGAGACTGCTTTTTTGAAAGAGTTTTTAGACTGCTCATCAAAATCTATTGATTTACGGGAAGGGTCAGTTGAGTAATCACCGTTAATTTTTATGAAAGCACCGGAAAACTCTTTAGTTGGTGTAAAAGAATGTATTACTGATTCAACTGGGCTTGCTGGAATAATTGAATCACCTTCTTTTTTAAAGGCTATCAAATCAATTTCATTTAACCCTAAGGAGTTTACTTCCCATTTGTCTTTAAATTCAGCCTCATTTATACTTATAATTCTTCGAAGGCCCACAGTCTTATGCTCTACACGGATTTTCCTATTAACATTTTTATGTAGAATAGAAAGTTGTCTTAAGTTTTTCAAAAAAAGTAATGAACTTCGATCAATACTTGAGAGTTCTTCTTTCGAAATTTCTTCAATGACATCTTGAAAAATAAATACCGTAGTGTAATTGTATTTTTTCTTGATAGCGGTCACATCACGGTAAACTTCATCCGAGATATCTATAGGATGAGGTATGCGAATTAAGGGAACCTCCAAATCAAATTCGAGCACTTTTTGGGTCTTTTGCCTATTAAAAGTAAAACGATAATCACCGCTATCAATGGATACTTTATTGGCAATATTAACAACGGATTTAAAACCAATACCTCGATACCCAATTGTTGATCCTCCCCGTTGTTTATTGGATGAACCACTTCTACACAGGGATTCCAAATCATTGATAGAAAATTCCCTACCGTTATTTCCAATTATAAAACCATTTGAAATATCATGAATCCCAAATAAAGATGCCCCCGCATCATCAGCATTCTGAATTAACTCAATTAATGCTCTGGTTTTATAACTCTCCGCTATATATTGCTCTACCTTGGCAAGATCTCTAAATAGTTTAGGAGCTGTTTTAGCTTCTTTTAAAAATTCCCCTCTTAATTGTTCAACCGACTGTGAATTCATTTTTTCTGAAATCCATTAATCTTAAAACAATAAATATCGGTTTTTAATATAACTTTTGGTAATGCATATATTGTTGAGTTTCAAAAAAATTGATAAGAGTTACCTCATCTATTATTTTATTGTAATTGTATCGGATTATTAATGATTTACTTTGGAAACCACTTAAGGAATAAGAGAGCCCACGCGTTGTATATGCTTTTAGCATTTAGTGAGTGCCATTGACCTCACCTTACGGGTGTACAAGCACCCTCAATCGGTTTTGTTAATCAATTATAACTTCGAGACCTGCTTTCTTGGCTTTATATTTTATTTTGGTCATCAAATCACAATAGCTCCAATTTCTTAATACAAATCCCTCTTCTTTAGCAATCTCAGTTTTTTCCTCCTGATTTAAAAGTATGAGGGTTCCTGCTCTATGTTTAACACAAAAATCAATCAACCTCCGACTATAGACATGCAAACGGTTATGGACATATTTACGTTCCGTTTGACCAAGTCTGTCAACTGCCTTCAATTTTCTTTTGATGCCTTTACCTGATTTGGAATAGGTTGCCCCAATCTTTGCCCGTCTGTGTGCCGATTGTATCGCCAGTCTTCTGTATAAAAATTCTTCCTTTGTACCAATGGTAAGCCTTGCTTTATCAATCTTGACAACAATGGGATATTCAAGAGACAAAGAGGCTTCGGCGATAATCTCCGGTCTTAGGTCATGGTTTTCCTTTTCGATCTCGAATACTGCCAACAAGAAAATCTTGCCATCTTTTAATTTGATGTGTGATGTGCAAAGTTTGGTCTTGCCCTCCACTACCCGCTCCAACAATGTCCGTTTATCCGTAAAATCCCTTCCCAAGTAGGTTTTAAAGGGAATCCGAAATAAACGAAAGCAAAAGGCTTTTTTCTCTTTGTTATAGTTTAATCCACTCATACCCTCCAAGTCAAAAGGGAAGGCCATATCCCTCCTGAAGTTTTTCAAAGACCGTTCGCCGTTCCAATACTGCGATCTGTTCTTTTTAAATGATGAAATCAAGGTCTGGTTCAAATTGGATAATATGTTTGTGGGGATTTCTCCTTTAAAACGATCAGATACCACTCGATAGGTGGTGTTGATCCTGGAACGGTTAAGGATTCCCTGTTCATCTTTCTTTTCATCAGCCAATTTATATTTTATACCCTCTGATAGATAAAAGAATTCCCTTATCATTTCCTGAACATAAAGATGGGTCACTATAAGGTTGGCCGCCCTAAAGCATCGGTTCTGCCATTGGTACAGTTTATCCAAGGCCTCTTTTTTCTCTTCTTTGGTAGGGAGGTCTATCAATATTTGGATCTTTCGAGTGAGTTTTAGCGTTGACTTTTCCATGTTAGGCTGATTGCAATTGATGTTTTGCTTCCATTAACCTATAGGCTATCATGAATTCCTGATGCACCTCCTTTTGGGAAAGGTTAAGTTCATTGGCTATTTCGGAAAAGGAATACCTTAGTTCACAACGCATTTTAAGCACCCTTGTCTGCTCTTCTGTCATCTCGCCAGTAAACTTTATCTCATCTGTCTTGTTATTGCTGGAGTTGATCTTATTTCCTTTATGAAGAATGGTTTTAATGTCTTCAATGGCCTCCTTGATCTCTCTACAGGTTTCATTGATGCCTTTTCCCATTGCTTTGGAAATAGCTTTATACTGAAAACCGTATTTCAGACAGAGATTGATTACGTGCCTTTTACTATCATCCAATAAGGGCAGGACGCGTCTGATACTTTCGAACTTTTCCTGTACTCCTTCCTGTAGTTTAAAATTGGTATTGTCTTCAGCAGGGTCATAACCGACCATATAGTCTTGGTAATTTTCATAACTCTCCAACGAGTGGACTTTCCTGAAAAACTTGTTCCTAGGGCGTGTATAGTATGAAATACACTCCCTTTTCATGACAAACCGCAGGAAAAAATAAATGTGCTTGGGTGATTCCAAACTGTCCCTATTAACCCACAACTTCAAGAATACATCCTGAACCAATGTCTCCACAACAAAACCATCATCGAGAAAGCTCTTTCCCAACCAGAAAATCTGTCTGTGATATTTGGTATAGATTTCCGCAAAAGAGGTGGCGCAGCCTTCTTTTAGGCGTTTATAACATTCTTCTAGATGATGGTGGTTTGCCATACTTTTATTTTTATGGGGTTCCTTGGGGTTAAGAAACTCCTTATTCTCTGGTCCGGAATTTTCCCAAGCTGAAATTTTCATTTAAATTAGTCGTGTAGAAATATGTAGCCCACCATAACTGATTGTAAATTACCAGTATGAGCTTGTATTTTACCAATAGTAGGAAACAACAGAATATTATCAATATCTTTAAGTTATGCCGACAGAGACAAAAACCAATCATATAGGAAGAAAGATTGCGCGAATCAGGGAACTTCGGGGAATGAAACAAGAAACCCTTGCGGAGGAACTGGGAATCAGCCAGCAGAGTGTTTCTTCATTGGAAAAAAGTGAAACCTTAGACGATACGAAATTGGAAGAGGTTGCAAAGGTACTCGGAGTAACCAAAGAAGGGATTGAAAATTTTTCAGAAGAAGCTGTTTTTAATTACTTCAACAATTTTTATGAAAACAGTGCACCACAAGGCAATAGTTTTAATCAAGGGCCATACCCTACTTTCAATCCTTTGGAAAAAGTAGTTGAACTCTACGAGCGTCTTGTTCAAGCTGAAAAGGACAAGGTTTCTTACTTGGAGAAGTTGCTGAAAAATAAATAAAAACTCCAAAAAAAATTTATCACCTTACCTCAATTCTCAAATAGTATCGGAGTTACCTTGTGATTTAGCATTTTTGAACTAATTTGTTTTTGATTGATATTTTCTTCAGGAAGTAAATGTCATTTCGATACTTACGGGTTTAGATCTGATTAGAATTCTAAAACTCGCACTTTGATAAATTCGAATTATCAAATAAAGATTACCCCCTTTAATTGGTTTCATCCCTGTATTGGAGGTATATATGTATCTTACTTCTATATAAATAAGTTACAACATTTAAACCACGGTAACGGATATGACCAATAATGAAATAGAGAAACTGGACTTTGTTCTTGACCTAGTCCTGAAAAGTAAAGGATTTGTTATATCCAATGACTTGCACGGTTCTGAATTCTACAGTGACAACGAAAACGACCGAATGGAATCCGATTTTTTAAAAATGGTATCTGAATTTAAAAGAATTGGAAACGCCAACGTGGTTAATGAAGGAAAGGGACTAGAAAGAAACGGACAGACGGAAAAATTCAAATCGGACGGTGGATTTAAAGAATACTACAAAAATGAACGGACGAAATCCATAAAGGAAACCGAACGGCAGGAGTTGAAGGACGAGATTGATCGACTTACTTTAGAGGTTTTGAAACTTCAAAAAACAGACCTAAAAAATAAAGTTTGGATAGCAATAATATTTTTTATTTCTGGTGCAATATTAAGCAACGTAAAAGAAATTTTAATCCTTTTGAAAATACTACCTCCAGAATAAAAGAAGTTAAATAAAAAAGTATATCATTTTTACAAAAAAATAATAACCAACCTCATTAAATAAAAAGCGTTGTCTAAGCCGTATAAAGACAATGCCCTTATGCGATGTTAGATTAAAGGAAGCGACTTTCTTTGAATTGGCGCACTGTCCTTATACCAACCTTTGGGCTTCATTTGATTAAATCTTGTAAGCTCCCCTTAAAACCAAACTCTTTGAAAATATAAGAACAAATACCCCAAATCTTACCCCCAACTTTTGCGCATGGATCCTATCGGGTTTTTGTAGTGTTCGGGAAGATAAGCGTAAAGCAAAAACACGATAGGGCGCAACCTACTTTCTGGATTTCAGTAGCCCATATCCTCGCCCGTACCCTTTGCCTTATCAATACCCCTACCAAGTGCTTTGATGATCTTGGCCGCCATTTGCACCTTATTGGTCGGTATACTCGGGGCTTTGACCCCCATCGTCTTAAGCAGTTTGAAGGCCATGTCCTTTTCCTTGGTCGGCAGTCCCATCACCTTGGCAAAGAACTTCCCTGGTTCCTTGGTATGGGCCTTTCTCCCAACATAGGATTCCACATAGTTCCGCTTAAAGCCCGTTGTCCTGTCAAAGGTCTTTTCGGCTGACTGGTAAAAACTGTCCCTATCAAATCCTCTCTTGACCGTCTTTCCATTTAATTCAACCTCGGATGCCTTGTGCTTTGCCATAGGGGAAAGTGTATAGGTGTTCGTCACATCCCTTCTACTGACAATGATATGAATGTGGGTCTGTGGCCCCTCTTTTTGCATCCCTGCGGCCACTAGTTGCCCATTCTGTTTGTGCGGGGCCAATCTTTCTTGCTCTTTGATCCTCTTTTCGAGCTGATTTACATTCCCGTTGGATTCGCCACGCTCCACTTTCCGTATCTCGTTCCTTAGCCTTGCTATTTCACCACGGTATGGGGCATTCTCCTGAACCTGTTTGTCAAAGCCCCGATAGGTGCGTTCATGCTCTATCTTGGCGTAATATTTCAAGTTCTCGGCCTTGACCTCTTGGTTCCTATGGAAACTCTTGGCATAGTCCTCCATGAGCCTCCTTGTATATTCCCTGAGCATATTGGGGTCATTCCCAATGGCCTTCAATTCCCTTTGGTTGGGACTGACCACTATGGAATAGAATTTGGGGTCTTTCTGCCTTAACTTGGCCGTATTGGCATCTATTTCATCGATGACCGTTTGAGGGCTTACGCTGTCATTCTTTTGGTCAAAGAATTCTTCCCTTAGTTCGGGCATCCTTTCCTCGTTTTCCTTTTCCAGATAGTCCACATAGTTCCCTACACTGGAGTTGTAGGTACTGCCCATTTTCTGTGCTGAGATGGTAAGGTACATAAGCGTTATTTTAATTGGTATTTAAGACTTTCAAAATCCCCGATGCCCATATTGATTTTTAGATAGGGCTTTCCCATCATCGGCTCCACCTTCTCCACATTTTGGAGCATTTCATTGCAACGCTTTTTATAGCTTTCAAATTCACGGAGTATTCTCTCGTGATCCACTTTCGGAACGGTATTCCTTGGCTCCAAAAAATCCATCCGCTCTTCCTGTATCTTGACAGGTTCACGTTTAGGTTTCCTCCCATCTTTTACATAGGCTTCGTAAAGTATGAGCATCATTTCATAGGTGGGACGGATACTGGTCTTTTCCATGTTCTTTATAATGGCGATGATCCTATCGAATTTTTTCATCATCTGACGCTCCAACTTTTTGAGACTGTCAAGGATCATCTTTGCTCCCTCCCCAAAAGGGTCAAGGTTGTTCTCCTTGAAGTATTGTATCATTCCATCCAATACCTCACTATGGGACTTGCCGAACTTTTTGGAATAACTGCGAAAGCGTGTGGCCGTTTCTTTCTTTACGGTGATGTTGGAATAACCACCTGTTCCTTTCTTTGTTCTGCCATTTGTTTTTTGCTTTTCCATAGGTATGATTTTGTTTTTTGGTGAAATTGCGTCAATTTTTGCGTCAAAAATTTCCAGTGTTTACAGGGCTTCCCAAAGGGTTTACTGTAGATTTCGGAAAAGTCTACTGTAGCCCCTGATTTTGTACAGTATTCCAAAAAGTGTTCAATTAACTGGTTTTCAACTTGTTGAAGACCCGAAAACAACCGTGATGGCGCAATTTGCGCATCACCCTCTTGCTATTCCCTACGTCCCGCAAGCGGGACCGAATGAATACTATCTGATCATCCTTCGGCTGATCGGCTAGTTTGCATATGATCTATTAGGTTTTGCATGTCCTCCCCTATCTTGTGTTCCAGTACTTTTGCATAGATCTGGGTAGTGGACAGTTTGGTATGGCCGAGCAGTTTAGAGACTGTTTCTATTGGGACTCCATTGGATAGCGTTACCGTTGTTGCAAAAGTGTGCCTTGCAGTATGGAATGTGACCCTTTTATGGATTCCACAGGCTTTACTGATTTCCTTCAGATAGAAATTTACCTTCTGATTGCTGAAAACGGGTAAAAGAACATTTTTGATTTTTCTTTCCGAACATCCCTCATATTTCTTGATGATTTCCCTTGCCTTAGGCAGCAATGGTATTTTGAGCCTTTCATCGGTCTTCAACCTCTTTGTGAACAACCAGTCATTTCCATCTATTCCCTTCATAACATTGTCGGGGGAAAGTGATTTTACGTCAATGTAGGATAGGCCCGTATAACAGGAAAAGAGGAAAACATCCTTTGTCTTTTCAACGCCTTGCTTTGTAAAACTGGTTTCTTCAATGAGTCCAAGTTCCCTTTTCGTCAAATGTTCCCTTTGGGCTTTGACAAAATGCAGTTTATAGTTCTCAAAGGGATCCTTTGAGACCCATTCTAACCTGACTGCCAACCTTGACATTTTCTTTAGGCGTTCCATGTGCTTCATGGCTCCGTTATTGGTGCATTTGGTTCGTGTGGATGGTCTGTACTTTCTTAGATACTGCTCAAAGTCGGATAGAAAACGGTAGTTCAACTTTTTGAGCTTTATATCCTCAATCCCATATTCCTCCTTTAAAAAGAGGCTTATACAACGTTCGGTAATATGGTAGTTCTTTCTGGTTCCCGGACGTAAAGAAGTGTGCATGGTTCCATTGTGGTAGGCAATTAATTGCTTCAATGTCTTGCCTCCCTCATCTTCCCCAAAGAACCTTGCCTTTATGGCCAAAGGAGTAATTACCCTATCTTCTGCCATCAATAGCCTATGGGCCTCATGTAAGCCAGTATAAATTTGGTCTAGGTATTTGTTAAGTGAGATAACATAATTGGAATATCCCTTGCCCCTCTTTCGGTTATTGTCCCATAAGTTGGCTTTGATTTCCCGATTTATACTAAAATCGGTGCGCTCACCATCAATGGTGATCCTGCAATACACAATTCGGTTCTCGGATTGAACCTTGTGCTTTCTTGTAAAGAAATTGATTGATAAACGATTGTTTTTCTGCATGTTGTAACGTTTTGAACTGTTAATACTGTGAAAGCCAAAACACAATAAAAATGGTTCTAAAAGTCATTTAAAGTTACAACAAGAACTGTAAGTGTTTGCTCCCGATGGGAACACCCTTGATACGATTTTAAATGGTTTTAAATGAATTCAAACGATACGCTTAAAAACACAAAACACTGAAAATCATAAGATTAACAGTGTTTTGATTTTACTTAAATAAGTTAAGTCGGGGTGGCAGAACTAACCGTTTCACCACAATACGTTAACTAACAGCTTTTTACAGCTTATTTTTTGAATGATTAACCGAACTCTAAACTCGGTTCAAAATAGTACAAATTGATGCAAATTTTATATGCCGTTTGCGTTGTAAATTTATGAAATAAATTGATTAGTTCATATAGTCTTGCCAAGTAACAAGAATATATTTCTCCTTTGTACCTTCTTTCTTTTTCAAAAAGCCGTATTCGTAAACGAATAGATATACATCGCCTTTTTTATTCTTCCAATAATGGGTGAAAAATTTAGGGTTGAATCCCTTATCATTCAATTCAGATTTTCGGATGGTTGTAAAGCCTGATTTATTATAGCGCTTTAATAGTTTTCTATTTGTTTTGAGTTGTTTGTCAACAGTCAAGTAGAATTTCTCCCGCTCTTGACGATTTTCGTATTGACTAATCGATTTGCACTTTGCGGAACAAAATAACTTATCTGATCTTCCCTTTACCAGTGATGCACAAATAGGGCATTTTCTAATTTTAATCATTTGTAAACGTATATTATACGTATAATATACTTTTTATAAAATAAAACTTAACTACTATTGTTATATGAATTCACTCCAATCAATTACTCTTTATCATTTAATGATTAGAAACCAAAAGATGATTGGTATCAAGTTTGCTCCCAATAAGTTAGTACAGAGCTTAATCAAGGGTTTACCCAACCCTAAATGGAGTAAGCAGTACAATATGGCTTATA
Source organism: Croceitalea sp. MTPC6 (assembly GCF_036985525.1). Taxonomy (NCBI): domain Bacteria; kingdom Pseudomonadati; phylum Bacteroidota; class Flavobacteriia; order Flavobacteriales; family Flavobacteriaceae; genus Croceitalea; species Croceitalea sp. MTPC6. The sequence goes on along the minus strand of NZ_BTGR01000007.1, from coordinate 5,693 downwards.
TTCCCAATACAAAGAGTAACCTCGGTCTTATCTTTAATACATTTAAGGGTGTGGTTTGGATAAATTACAACCGCTTTTTAACTAATAAACCGATAAACACTAAAAATGAATGTATTGATGTAGCGTGGTTTAGAAAAAGGAAGACGGTTCCAGAATACAGGCTCTGCCCTGAAGAATATTTGTTGAAGTTAGAATTGAAAAGGTATGCCAACAACACAGTTAGAACGTATGTGTCCTTTTTTGAAATGTTCATTAATCACTACAAGGAAAAAGAACTAAATACAATTAATGAAAGTGATATAAGAGCTTTCCTTCAAACACTTATCCGCAGAAAAGTATCCAATTCCTATCTTAATCAAGCTATTAATGCCATTAAGTTTTACTATGAAGTTGTATTGGGCATGCCTAATCGTTTCTATGAAATTGAACGTCCACGAAAAGAGTCAAAACTACCAAAAGTAATATCGAAAGAAGAGGTTCTATCTACCATAGCATCTGCCAACAATATTAAACATAGATGCATAATAGAGCTTTTGTACAGTTCTGGTCTGCGACGTAGTGAACTGTTAAACCTAAAGCTGACTGATATCGACAGTAAGCGCATGCTAATTAAGGTAGAGGGTTCAAAAGGAAATAAAGACAGGCATACTCTTTTATCCCAAACAGCTTTGGAACATTTACGTATTTATTTTAAAGAGTGGAAACCTAAAAAATATCTGTTTGAAGGTCAAAAAGGAGGAAAATATAGTGCTCAAAGTGTTCTGAAGATTGTTAAACAGGCTGCACTAAAAGCAAGAATAAAGCAGACCGTTACTCCCCATGTAATGCGGCATAGTTTTGCTACTCACCTATTAGAATCTGGAGCTGACCTTAGACAGATTCAAGTGCTTTTAGGGCATGGTTCAAGTAAAACAACTGAGATTTACACCCATGTGGCAACTAATTCTTTTAAAAACATAAAAAATCCATTAGATTAGCGGTATACACATAAAAGAAATATAGTTACTAGTGACTATATACAATTGTTAGCCCACATTTGAGAAACAATGAAGAAAGTAATAGCATTTGCAGACGAATTTGGAAATAACTCTTTTGATTTTGAAAATCAAGGAAGTCATTTCATCATTGCAAGTGTTATAATGAATCAAGACGAATTGAATGAAATACAAATTCAACTTGAGGAAATTAGAAAACGCTTCTTTCAAACGGGAGAAATAAAATCTAGCAAAGTAAAGCATAATCACAATCGCAGAATTCTCATTTTAAGAGAACTTAAAAAAGTTAATTTTTCTGTTTATGCTGTGGTAATAGATAAACGAAAACTATATGGAGAAGGATTTAAATACAAACAGTCTTTTTACAAATACTTAAACGGAATTCTCTACAAAGAACTTTATCGAACTTTTCCACAATTGGAATTGAAAGTTGATGAACACGGTGGAAATGATTTTATGCGTAGTTTCAAAAAATACGTTGAGAAAAATCATATCAGAAACTTATTTGCAGGTTCTGATTTTCATATTCAAAAAAGCCATAATGATTTAGGTGTTCAATTAGCTGATATGATGGCTGGAACTTTAGGCTACATATTTGACGAACTCAAAAAATCTGATAAATCATCCGAGTTTGCCGAATTAATTAATGACAAGCTAATTAGCTTAAATCAATTTCCGAAAGAATATAAATCCGAGGAATTTAGTGAAAAGGAAACGTTTAGTGAATACGATGATACAATCGCAACACTTGGATTGAATAGAGCATTTGACTTTATTGACAAAACAACAGGAAATACACCTGACAATCGTGATAGAATAAACTTTCTTAAACTTTTATTATTGTATCATCAATCTAATCATCCTCGTAAATTCACAACGTCTGCCGAATTTGTTCGCCATTTAAGTGTAAATAGACATAAACCATTGAGTAAAGAACAATTTAGTTCAAAAATTATTGGTCATTTAAGAGATAAAGGAATTTTGATTGCAAGTAGTAGAGATGGATATAAAATTCCAACTTCTGCAAGTGATATGAAAAAATACATCAATCACGGAAAGAGTATCGTATTACCTGTTTTGCGTAGAATTGAGGAATGTAGAAACGCAATTTTACTTGCGACAACAAACGAATACGACATTTTGGACGACCCAGAATATCAGAAATTAAAAGAATTGATAGAAAAAAACGTGGGCTAACACCGTATATAATTTATTGCTGACTTCTTGCCTACTTGCGAAAGTCCTCGCGGACTTTCTTTGTCCGTAATTATTCACTAAATTAGTTGCTTGAAACACGCAACAAACCATATACAACAACGTTAGGGGCAATTCTGAATGACTGATAGGATTTAAGCATAATTATAGAAAGCTTAATTTTATAATAACGTTTGATTACGCATCCATTCCGATTTTCAAGCATCTAATTGAAAAACAGTGTTATGAAGAAAATATTTTTTGTATTATGTGCTAGTCTCATTTTAACAAGTTGTCAAAACGATGATTCTACAACTGAAAATCAGTTAAAGACGATTGATTTTGAAAAGTTTACTTTGAAAACACCTTTGGACTGGAATAGATTTTATCCTCAAGGAACAGATGGCTTTTATGGAGGACTTACTGATAAGAAAGATACTTTATATTTCGACTACGGACCTTTTGCCTTCACATCTTTAGACGACATCCAAAGCACAGAATATACAATTAGTATTGAGGAATTGGTTGTTAATTCATTTGACTCTAAAATCATAATGAGCAGAACGTTGGAAGAAGATAAATTCGCATTAGGGTTCTATACCGTCAAAGGCGATAGTGAAAATACTAACAGTATTTACAGCTATAACATGAAAAACGAACAAACCTTAAGACAGATTTTTTTTTCGCATAAATTTAAATAAACGTTTGAGTTTATCTTATTTACATTCGGAAATCAATCAAAACTGGGATTTTAAGTGAGTGGAATTCTTCCCTTCCGCATTACAGGGGTGTAGGTGAAAAATAAAAATGAACACTCAAACGGAAAAAACTGCCCCTAACATCACCTATAAACAATACTGGCTTCAGGCGTAATCGAAAGGTTTATGTAATTTTATAATGACCGCAAAATCTTATGGATTTTGCTTAGAACAAAAGAATAAATCAAAACAATAAGATTTTGCTATGTGCGTGGCGGAAAGATAAGTACGTGCCCGCCCCGTACTGTTCATAGCCACACCGTTGTGCTTCATTATGACCAACCAATAACCAATGATAAAATTCTTTAGAAAAATCCGTCAAAAACTACTTTCTCAAAATAAATTCAGTAAGTATTTGCTCTATGCTTTTGGCGAAATTGTGCTAGTCGTAATTGGAATTTTAATTGCGCTTCAGATTAATAATTGGAATAATAAAAGGCTTGATAATTTGCAAGCCAAGGACGTAAAATTAAATATCCACAATGAGTTCATTAAGAATCAAAAAATCCTTAATTCGTCTATAAAATTGAACCAAGACGCTTTAGATGCTTGCGCTAGACTAATTGATTTAACCGGCACTGACAAAAGTGACCTTTTAAAATACAATCTAGACAGTCTACTGAACTCTTCTTTGTCCGCAGAATTTTACTTTCCAACGCGTAGTTCTTTGGATAATGTGATACAGTCAGGAACTCTGAAATTATTGGATAGCGAAGAATTGAAAAATTCAATTCAAGACTGGCTGGCTTTGCTCGAACAAATGAAGTCTTACAAAGAAGTTCAAACTGAATGGCAGAACAACCAATATTTGCCCTTTTTGTTAGATAAAATATCCTTTCGACAAATGGATATTTATAATAAAAAGAGTTGGGCAGGAAAATCAAAAATCGACATAGATTATTATCCCACTTTTCAAGATATCAGGTTGGAAAATCTTTTGGATAATAATCTTTTCTTAATTGAATATACTATCGACAGATTGAACGAATTAAATAAATTACAAAATAAGATTATCACTTTAACAAACGACTAAAATAACGAAAGCACAACATCGGCTATAGCAAATGCGGGTTGACAGCTTAAAAATGAAGATACTACAACTAAATAAATTTACGGTAGGCGGACAAAAAAGCGGTTTCAAAATCCCGCACTTGCCATAGCCAGGGCCGTTGTGCTTCATTATGACCAACCAATAACCAATGATAAAATTCTTTAGAAAAATTAGACAAAACTTACTAATGGAAAACAAAACCTCCAAATACTTTAAATACGCTATTGGCGAAATTATATTAGTCATGATTGGTATTCTTTTAGCACTTCAGGTAAATGCCTGGAATACCAAGCGATTATTAAAGTCCAAAGAGCAGGTCTATTTAAAACAAATTAGAATTAGCTTAAACAATGATTTAGAAATCATAAAAGACGTAAAAGAATTTAATGCAAAAAAAGCGTATTACATAGACTCCACCTTTATGGTGTTAGAACAGTCTTCTAATCCTGAAAAATATGTGCCTCTAATTACTGATTACCTTTTTGTAATGGGCGAGTTTAATGTTTTTGAACCTAATAATATTGCTTTTGAAAACATGATAGCTTCAGAAAATATTGATCTCATTACTAACATGGAGTTAAGAAAAAACCTTTCACTATATTATAAAAGAGATTTTGTGAATAGTACCCAAGAACGTATTAAAGAGCAAACGCGTCAATTTGTAGATTATATCACTCCTAAAATAACCAACAGACAATTTGCAAAACAATTTATTAAATACGATTCTCATTTGCCCGATATTTCTGAAACTAAAATTCATAGTGACCAACAAATTTATGCTCACCTACTTATTATGATTTTAAACATGGATAATCATAATGAACTTTTAGATACTACTACTGAAGAAATAAAACGTTTACTAGACTTAATTGATATTAATCTAAAATCATAGGCATGATAAAATTCTTTAGAAAAATTAGACAAAACTTACTTTCTGAAAATAAGTTCGGAAAATACCTGACTTATGCAATTGGAGAAATAATTCTTGTGGTAATTGGAATTTTAATTGCTCTATCTATTAATAATTGGAATGAGCATACCAAATCATTAAAGTTAGAGAAAACCTATTATTGTAAAATTGCCGAAGATTTACAAGTAGATATTAGAAATATCGATAGTTCATTAGTAACTATAGATAAGCGATTGGAAAGAACAGAAAGGTTTTTGAAAAACCTTTTAAAAATCCAAAAGGATAAACAAGTTATTTTCAAAGACTTTATACCAACATTTAGGTATTATAAATTCATCTCAACCAAACCAGCTATTGTAGATATCACTTCATCTGGAAAACTTGAAACGCTTAGAAATCAAACTTTAAAAAACAGAATTTTAAGCCATTACACAGAACAAGACAATGCATTACAAATCATTGATATAAATGACAAAGCGCATATTCAAAAAATTATTGAAATTGAAAAATTTGCCGATTTTGGATTTCAAGAAATACCACAATATCAAAACTTATTTGATGAAGAATTGCAAGAATTATTATCTAGCACTCAATGGCAACAAAATCCCAAGAACGAATTATTTGTAAAGGTTAAGGACGCTATGATTTTAAATATAATTCGAAGTGATCGCGAAAAAGAACTTCTTAAAGTTATTAAAAATGATGCTGAAAAATTAAATGGTTTGTTAATTGAAAGCTGCAATTGATCCGCTGAAATTCTTTGAGAAACAAAAAATAACGAAAGC
>NZ_BTGR01000006.1:0-246970 GCF_036985525.1 Croceitalea sp. MTPC6 | reverse complement strand
ACTTCTGAAACTATTTTTAAACCTTTTTCTTTGCCAAAAATCATCTAACTGATTTTCAGAAGCTAACATTTAAATTCTAACAAAAAATTAGGAAAAGAAATTCCAAACTAACCCAAACCTGATTACAAAATCACGGTATGGATAGTTTGGTGCAGAGTAATAATTGTACTGTTTACTCCAAATGGTATTTAAATGCTCCGCCTTTAAAAAGATGCGTGTTTGTCTAACTTTTGCATTAATAAAAAAGTCTATCAAAGGAAAACCTCCCAATTCCTCATTGTTTTGGGTGTAGAATTCTCCCAACAATGGATGATAAGCATCCATATTATAAGAGGTAAAGTATTTAAAAGTCACACCAGTTTGTATAAACATTGCCTTATCAAAAACATCACTTGAAAAATATAAAGAATTACGAGTAACAAATTGAGGCACATTTAGCACCTGATCGGTTTGGGTTACTTCCTGGTACATTAGAGTATTGTTCAACGCCCATTTTCTCCATTTTAATTCCTTTTGATATTTAACCTTTAGATAATTTATAGTTTCAGTTTCCTGAAAAGGCCTTACAAAGGCATTTTGGTTTCCGTCTGTAATATCCTGCTCAGAGATTTCGGAATTCGTAGTGAAATAAGTATAATTATCTATAGCGGAGTATTTAGCTGAAATATTTCCAAAGAACTTAGAATCAAAACCAAAAACAATAGATTGTGTCTGCTGTTTCTCAAAACTGGAGTCATTTTGCCAATTGAAATTGGTGTAATCACTTTGGTACAATAAAAAATTAAAATTTGGCGCTCGAGATGAACCATGAACAGATGCAGTTATAGCATTGTTTTTGGTTATCTGATATTTTGCACTGGCATCTATCAAATTTCCAGACAATTCCCCCGAAAGATTATATCTTAAACTACCGGAAAGTATTAGTCGTCCTATTTTGTTTTTGTAATCAGCTCCCAATGCAACTTCTTCTCCTTCAAGTTTGTTCTGAATAGCCTGGTCGTTATCCAATATCAATAGACTATTAAAAAAGTAATTGTAGTTATATAGATTTAGATTTCCGGATAAGCTACCCAAAGTTTTATTTGAAAAATTAGCGGAAACTTGATTGTATAATGTTTTTAATGTAGCCCTATCTGCAATAGGAGCATCAAAAGTTTCACCAAAACTAAAGTTTTGAACACTTTGGTTAAACTGATAAAACTTGGACTCATAACTAAACTGATGCCCTATTGCCAATAACGTAGATCTAGTTTTAATAGAATCTCTTTTGGGTCTCACCAAGTTGAATTGGTGATTCAAAAAATAACGTTTTCCCAAAACTCTATTATCAGCGTTGGTGTAAGCAACATCTATTCGTGACCTGTCCAAAAATTCTTCATCTCCAGATTCAAATTGTAGTTCTTTATCAGAAATCCCTCCATTCTCTTCTGTTTCAATATCTTGGGAAGCATAATGTCCTCTAATCCAATACCTGTTATTTTTAGTCCTATAACTAAACGTGGTTCTAAAAATTCCTGCTTCACTTTGGTCAAACTGATATTTACCCAGTGATCTTGAGCCTGTAAATGCCAAGGATACGTTTAACCTTTCTGAAGTGTTTAAAGTCAGCATTGCGTCTAAAAACTGTCCTTGTTCAAAAGTTGTTTTAAACATTAACTCCGTAAGTGGAGTAGCAACGTTATAGTACGGGACATCTTCAATTTCAAAATACTTTTGGTGCTTTGCAACAGCACCAATTTTCGGATATATTGTGGTATTATCAAAACTCTTACCAAGCAAATTGTACGGTTGTCCTACATTTGAGAATGGCATCAATTCAAAATCATCTGTTCGCAGATAATTGTATTTGTACTCTTTTTTTATGGAAAGTGTAGTGTCTAGAGATATTGTATCCCTTTGAAAAGAAATTATTCTATAATCTTCAACCGTAATAGGCTTAGCTTGTTTTTGTTCTTTAGATTTGAAAAAATCCTTGTCCAAACCTATTGAATCTTTTACAACAGAGTCTTTCTTTTTTTGCTCAATATTTGGAGCTACTTGTGCACTGCTGATCAAAAACGCAAAGAATAGGATGGCAAATATTGTATATTTCATTCAACCAACTTGTTGGTCAAAGGTATATTTTTTGTTCGTAAAGAAATGTGAAATTTTTACACTAAATAGCTAATAAAGCATAAAAGACATCATTCCAAGAATTATAAGAGTAAAGGTTTCATTGTTGACTTTATTTTATCTAATTTGACAGTCAATATTAAAGATTCAAATGAAAAGAAAATTACTTCTGCTGTTGTTTATGACAACTGCATTTTCCTATGCGCAATATATTGATAATGCTCCATGGATGGCCAATCTTAAAAAAAAAGGTAGTATCTCTAACAAGGGAAATGAAACAAATTATAGTATTTATGAAATAACTGATGCATTCAATCAATATTGGAAAGATAAAGATCGAACTATAAAAGGGAGTGGATACAAACAATATAAGCGTTGGGAAAATTATTGGAAACATATGGCAAATACTGATGGTCATCTGCCATCAACAAAATCATTACTGAAAAGTTGGGAAGATAAAGTCAACAGCTTGGCAGTGCCTAATCCAGTTGCTAGTTGGACCTCTATTGGACCATTCTCTCCAGGGGTGTTATCTGGAAGTCTTCCTGGTACTGGTCGGGTCAATAGTATGGCTGTTGACCCTAACAATAACAATGTATGGTATGCTGGAGCACCTGCCGGCGGTATTTGGAAATCAATTGATGCTGGCAATTCATGGATAAATCTTTTCGATAATTTTCTTCAAATAGGAGTTTCTGGGATTGCTATTGACCCAAATGACTCTAACATTATTTATATAGCCACTGGTGACGATGACGCCGCCGATTCTTATAGTGTAGGCGTATACAAGTCCATAGATGCTGGCGAATCTTGGATAGAAACTTCGCTAGGTCCAACAACTGTTGCTAACTGGACAAACAATAGATTAATGAGTGAAATCACTATTGATCCGACCAACTCTAATATAGTCTGGGTTTCCACTAGTTTTGGTTTGTACAAATCCAATGATGCCGGTGTTTCTTGGGAAAGAAAACAATCTGGAAATATCAAAGATTTTAGGCTTAAGCCTGGAGATTCAAACACAGTCTATGCTATTACATCCTCTATATATTACAGAAGCACTGATGGGGAAAATTTTGAACAAATCACAGATATTTTACCGGCTTCTTCCGGTAGGCTAGTTTTAGATGTTAGTCCTGCGGATCCAGAAGTATTATATATTTTAAGTGCCAATACCAGTGGAAATGATTTTTCTTATCAGGGTCTTTATAAATCGACTGATAGTGGACTTACTTTTACTGAAAGTCCAAACACTATTAACATAATGGAGTCCAATCAGGCATGGTTTGATTTGGCCTTGGTAGTGGCTCCTGACAACGCCGATGAAATCTATATGGGTTGTCTCAATATATGGAGAAGCAGTAATGGAGGAGACACCTTCAATAGATTAAACCAATGGTTTATCAATAATGCTTCTTATAGTCATGCCGATATTCATACGCTTAAATTTTTTGGTGACACTTTATTCGCTGCAACTGATGGAGGTTTATATATCTCAGAAAATGATGGAGTCTCTTTTACAGATAAGACTTCCAATATGGTTATCACTCAGTTTTATAGAATTTCAGTCGCAAAAGGAAACGACGACCGTATAGCTGGTGGAACTCAAGACAATGCAGGCTATGTATCTAATGGTAATGATTGGAACGTTTACACTGGAGGTGATGGGATGGATTATGAGGTTGATCCAGAAAATGAAGATTTAATGTATGGTTTTGTTCAATTTGGAGATCCTCTATTTATTACAAATAACGCAGGACAATCCGTAGGTATAGTTTCTTCTCCATCAGATGATGATGGGAATCAACTTGAGGGAAATTGGATAACACCACTTGCCGTTGCCAGTGATGGAGGTGTTTTTTCAGGTTATGATAAAGCAGTTTACAAACTAGTCGGAAATGCATGGGAAAAATGGTCCAATGATTTTGGTGATGGTAATATTGATGATATTGAAATTGATCCGAACAATCCTTTAGTAATTTACGCAGCAGAAAATGATTTTGTGTACAGAAGTGAAGATGGAGGTGTAACTTTTTCTATCTTTAATGAATTTGATTCCGCTGTTTCAGATATAGCCATTAACCAAACTGATGGTTCTGCAATTTATGTCACAACTTCTAACAGAGTTGGTATAAGTCAAGCTAATCAACAAACTATAAGAGGTGTATTTAAAGTACCTATAAACTCAAACGGGACTGCAGGACCTGAAGAGGATATTACATTTAATTTACCAACTAATCAGGCATATTTTGCTATTGCACATCAGGGAAGACACACTGACAATCCTATATATGTTGGAACCAATCTCGGTGTATATCGTTTAGATGACACTTTATCTGAATGGGAGGAATATTTTACAGGGCTTCCAAGTACCGCTGTCAGTGATATAGAGATTAGTTTGGAGAATGAAACGATTTCTGCATCTACATATGGCAGAGGAGTTTGGCAATCGCCTATTCCTGTGCAAACCCCAGATAATGATATTAGATTGTTAAGTTTAACACCATCTAATAATTCAATTTTATGTGGTGAGATTATTCCTGAAATTGTTATTGAAAATAATGGGTTAAATCCAATTACCAATATTGAGATTTCATATGAGTTAGACTCTAATGGTGTCCAAACCATAAATGAAACTGTTACTTTAAATAGCGCTGAAAGCACAACAATTGCTCTCCCATCAATTACAGGGTTATCTCGAGGGGTTCATAACTTTAATGTTTCTGTAAACATTCCAAATGATGCATTTGTAGATAATAACTCCGAATCTACTGATTTCTTTTCCAATTCTTTTTCTGCAGGTGGAGATATATTTGAATTTGAAAGTGACGCGGAAGAGTTCCTAACCTATAATGAAAATAACCCTTTGACAAGTGTTTGGGAAAGAGGAGTACCAGCTCCTGGAGGTAACTTAAATACCGCTACTTCTGGAACACAAGTATATGGGACCAACTTAGATGGAAATCACCCTGACGCCATAACAGGTTTTTTAGTTAGTGGGTGTTATGAACTTTCATCTATAGTAGCCCCAGTACTTAAATTTAACATGGCTTATGAACTAGAAAACAATTTTGATATCGTTTATGTTCAATATTCTCTTGATGATGGAAGCACATGGAGTATTTTAGGCAACATCAACAGTCAGCCCAACTGGTATAATAGTGATAGAACCAATGCGAGTTCTGGAGCAAACGATGATTGTCAAAATTGTCCAGGAGCACAGTGGACAGGATCCAATGTCAATATGACTGAGTATGCATATGATTTTGTGGCCAATGCTGTAGCTGGAGAAACAGATTTAACAGGAGAAAATAATATTGTATTTAGAATTGTTTTTCAATCTGACCCCTCAGTTAACCAAGAAGGTGCAATCATTGATGATTTCATCATTGAGGGCTTTCAGGATGACGATGACGATGATAATGACGGTGTATTAGATGTTGATGATAATTGCCCCTTGATTGGTAATGCTAGTCAAGCTGATAATGATGGAGATACTATTGGCGATGTATGTGACCCTGATGATGATAATGATGGGATTTTAGATATAGATGATAATTGTCCTCTTACCCCAAATGCAAATCAGGCAGATGCAGATAATGATGGCGTTGGAGATGTGTGTGATACAGATGCAGATAATGATGGTGTACCCAATGCAAATGATTTATGTCCCAACACGCCAGACGGAGCAGTTGTTGATGTGGATGGCTGTGAAGTCTTTTCACTTCCTTCAAATAATTTTAGTGTTATGACAATTGGAGAATCTTGTATTTCATCTGATAATGGCTCTATTAATATTACAGCAGAAACTTCTCTTGATTATACTGCGGTTCTAAATGGAGATGGATTAAATGTTAGTAATAATTTTACTTCTAATACCTCATTTACTGATTTATCCTCTGGCACTTATGAAGTTTGTCTCACTGTTGCCGGGCAAGCTGATTATGAAGCATGTTTTGATGTTATTATTAGCCAACCGGACGCACTATCAGTTATTTCTAAAGTCAGTTCACTGGAAAATAAGGTAGTCCTAAATCTTTCCGGAAGTTCTTTATACACAATAACTCTAAATGAAGCAGTATACAAAACTTCAAAAAGTGAAATAACACTTCCTTTAGATCAAGTGGAAAATACGCTTTCTGTAAAAACAGATTTAGATTGCCAAGGCACTTATAGTAAGACTATTATTCTTAGTGAAAATTTACTCGTATATCCTAACCCGATAGCATCAGGAGATTTAAGTGTTTATTTAGGAGGGCAAACCACTAGAGCAACTGAGATATCATTATTCACTGTTTCTGGAAAACAAGTTTATAGAAAGCCAGTGATTATTGATGGATCAGGCAAGATTTCATTTAATATGGATAGTTTCCCAATTGGCGTTTATCTATTGAATATTAAAACCGAAAAATCGCTATTGAATTATAAAATTATCAAAAGATGAAAACAATTTATATAAAGAAAATATTTCTATTAGTCCTCTCTATTTCATTTTTTACCTCTTGCAGTAGAAGTTCAAGTGGTGGAGGTGATGACACTCCGCCTCCAATGATTCCTTCACCATCCGCTTCCACTCTGATATTTCCTGAAGATGATACGGAATGCAATACTGGTGCTGTTGTAAGTGACACAAAAAGCAATGTCACTTTTGAATGGAATACTTCGAAAAATACAGACACGTATGAAATCAATTTGACCAATCTTAATACCAGTAATTTTTTAAGAACATCAGTATCAACTAACGAAATAACTTTACTAATTGAAAGAGGTACCCCTTATGAATGGTTTGTAATTTCAAAAGCAAATGGCACAAATGAAACTGCAACTAGCCAAACCTGGAGGTTTTTTAACGAAGGTCCAGGAATTGAAAATTATGCTCCTTTTCCTGCAGAGGCAATTAATCCAACTCGGGGAGCAAATATTGCCTCTACTACATCTATCACTTTAGAATGGGATGCTAGTGACGTTGATGAAGACATAACCACTTATGAAGTGCTATTTGGAACTGAAGTCACACCTTCTATATCATTAGGCTCCACTTCTGAAAAATCTATTGAAAATGTGGGCATATCTGGAAACACAACTTATTATTGGCAAGTTATTACCACTGATAGTAATGGAAACACTTCTAATTCAGAGATTTTTGAATTTAAAGTTCAATAAGTAAATCAATATTATTATCTTTTAAATGTTTATGTTATTCCTTTTTAATCTAATTTTAAATATTTAAAAAAATTCATCTTCTCCACAGAAGCTCGATAATAACAACAAAAAAATACGTGTTAATTTTTAATCTAAAAAAATGAAGTATCTAACACTCTTAGTTTTATGTTTTACCAATATTTGTTTTTCCCAAATTGTAAATTCTACGGATAACAGCCCTTCATATCAACTAAACAACTATTCTGATATGGCTTTTATGTCTATAAGAATAGTATCTGGGCCAGAAGAAGCTCTAAATGGGTCATCATATCTAAATGAAGATTTTTTGCCTGGTACTGTTCTATTTCATGAGACAAAACAAAAAATGTTGATTCCTGTTAGATATAATGCAGCTACGAAAGAAATTGAAGCAAAGAGAGATGGAAATATTGTGGCCATTGGACCAATCAACAATTTAGAAGTCATTTTTGACAGTAAATCTTTCGTAAGTATCAAAAATCCTAAAAATGGAAAGCTTATCTTCGTTCAAAGATTAACCAATGGAAATTATATCCTTTATGATTTCTTTGAAATCAAGATTAATAAGGCGCCATCAGACTCGGCATTATTAAACTTAGAACAAAAAGATGAACTCAAAATTAAGTCTGATTTATACTTCCAAATAGAGAATGGCACTATAAAATCCCTGCCAAAAAGAAAAAAAGACTTGGTCAACACTTTTAATTCTAATGCTTTAGCTTTTCTAAAAAAACAGAACTTAAATTTAAAGAAAAAAGAAGATGCTGAAAAGTTTTTTAATTTTCTAAACAACAACTCAGAAGAATCCAAATAATATCCTCCTTATCCTCTTCTAGATAAGTTTTCAAGTTCACTGTCAGCTAGACCAGTTATCTTGCTGTACAATGATTATAGCTCCGTATGCCAAGAATACAACGTGTTATTAATGAAGGACAAGCGCCTATTAAAACACAACATTACCATAATGAAGACGTACTCTTTACTTAATTTTATGGAATAAATTGATTGCTAATCGTTATTTTGGCACCGTCTACACTTCCTTTAATTTTATTGAAAATCTATATGGTCCTTATTAAATACTCTATGATAATATAGTTGGTCTAGATTCTAATTAGTGAAAGAATGCCTACTTAACTTATTCTAAATATGTACCTACTTGAAACCCACTCGCTTCTCTATTAATTCTACTTAAAAGTTTATACAATAACAAAAAGAGAATAAAAAAAGCCCCATTACAAATGGGGCTTTTACTTTATATTGCTTTATTATCTTTCCTAATGGAAAGGCAAAACTTCAGGAGCAGTTTTATTTGCAACTAATATTTGATTCAAATCAATCGCTGTAGTAGCTGTACCAGCTGTAGCATCATACGTTATAGCATCCAAGTCTGGGATAACCGCTGAAATAAAAGAAGGTATAACTGGAACAGTTCCAGGATCTCCATCAGAAATATTTTCGTTCAATAATATTTCATTTTCATCAATAATCAGCTTAACACCCATATCAGCAAAACGTAATCCTTCTGCAATAAATACTTCTTGTCTAGTTCTGTATAGTAGTTCAAGTCCTGCATCATCAGCTGTAAAGGATGAAATATCTCCTGCAGTTAAAGATGTACCAGAAACAGAAGGCACATTAACGTTACCGGACTGTCTATCTAATACCAATCCTGTTCTACCGTTAACTACAACTGCTGCATTGTCTGGTCTACTTCCTGGATCCACTTCTATTCTCTGTTCAATAGAATCATCAATATTTCTAACCTCTCTTGTAGCAATTAAATCCAATAAGTCAGAAATGTTAGTTTGGGCAGCGCCAGCGTTGCCATCAGCCAAATTAGCTTCCGCCAAAATCAAATAAGCTTCTTCAGCCTTAAGATAATGTACTGGAGCATCCTGATCAGTATTTAAAAAAGAATACTTTGGATCAAGAAAATCCAGTGTAGGTAAAGGTTGTAAATCGTCAAAAGTAGCTCTTTGATAAAGCGCATTTTCAAAAGCATTAACCGGTCCATTGGCCTGATCAAATAATGCAAAGCGGTCAAAATTAGTACTTAATGAGAGTGCCGCCTGAGCAGCTGAAACCGCCTCTGACTGATTCCCTAAATAATAATTTGCACGAGCCTTTGCCAAATGATATTCAGGTTGGGCATTTAATGCCAATGCCGCATCAAAAAAGTCGATTGCATTTTGATAATGCTGGACATCAGTTAATGGTACTCCAAATGGCTCCCCTGGTAGCGCAGAAAAATACATTCCAAAGTACAAAGAAGCCATTCCTGCAAAGAAATTGAATTCTGCCTCGATATCTGTATTATAATTTGGATCTCCTGGGCCAACAGTTTCCAGTCCAAAAAGCGCTAGTTCCCTGAGACGATGAATATCTCTAGCAGTATCTCTAATGTCCGGGTCCGTTGCTTGCATCTCCAAACCATCTAAAAACTGACTAAAGAATGTTTGTGTATTTACATAGTTATCAGAACCAAGCTCCGCTAAGATCAAAATCTCGTTTAGAGCAAACGCCAATTCTCGCTCCACACCTGACAAAAGGATGGTAGCAGAGTTTTCTACTCCTACAACAGAGCCTTCCGAGAGGTTAGGGTTTTCGACTTCCGTAAAGTCAACGACCTGGTCAAAACCATTGGTGCAACTAAAAAGTAGTAGTCCACCGAATATTGTTATTATTATTTTTTTCATCTTTTTTTCTTTCAATTAAAATTCAAATTTCAACGAACTCATAAATATTCTTGGTGGGGATTCAATACCGTAAGCAAATCCTCCACTGGCAAAACCATTCTGAGCAGAAATACCCGACCCTGTTGTTTCAGGGTCAAAACCACCAGCTGTAACATTAAAAGGGTTTGATACTGTTATTCCAAATCTGATGTTGCTGAACAATCCTTTACCAATCTCTCCAAAATCATATGATGCCCCTATGGTTCTTACCTTTAAGAAATCATTATCAAAAACAAAGAAATTAACGTAATTAAAAGGAGAAGTAGCACCTACAAGCTCTTCAGGAATCCCTGTATTATCAAAACCTCTTAAGTGTCTTAATAAAAAGCTAAGGTCCGTTATTTTACCACCAAATTGATAATCCGCGTTAGCAAACAAGTTAAACTTGCCCCAAGAATAATTTAAACTCATTGACCCAAAGTTAGGGGCAAAAGTATCCCCTAAGAAGGAATTGGTCTCAAATGCGTAAGTACCATCATCTTGTAAAACTGCGGCAGTTCCTCGTAAGAAACCAAGACTCTGACCTTCGTCCACAACAGAACCAAGCACATTAAATCCACCTACGACAAATGAAGGCGCCCCTCCTGAATCCGTTACCAAATTTTCATTGGTATTGTAAGAAACGTTTAACGAAAGCGTGTGTTTCTCAGTTTGTATAGGAGTAGCCCTTAGCTCAAATTCCCAACCTTTGTTTTCAACTTCACCAATGTTTGCAATTTGATTGAACTGTCCTTCTGATGGAGAAGCCTGAGGTGTAAACAACGCATCTTTTGTGGTCGCCATATACCTTGTCCCACTTAAAAATAAGCGATCTCTGAAAAACCCTAGTTCAGCACCAAATTCAGTTGTCTGTACTGTTTCGGAAATCAAATCATTATTACCTGGATTATTGAAAGTAAATGATGGACCTCCAAGAAATGGATTTTGGGAAAAGGTTCTATCTTGTGAGAAAGGCTGTGCAAAGTTTGTCGCTTCACCATAATTTCCTCTCAATCTAATTGTCGAAAGAATATTACTGAATTCTGAATCTCTATAAAAGTCGTGACTGGAAACATTATAAGTAGCACCTACCTTAGGTAAGAAAAGAGCACTGGTATTGTTCCCTGCAGAAGTATTTCTATCTAGACGTCCTCCCAGTTCAACGAAAGCCACGTCCCATAAACCAATATTCTCCAAAAAGTAAAGTCCATAGTTTGCATTTTCCAATACAAAATCAGCAAATGTCTGCTCTGAGAAGTTGTTCAAAGAACGTGTTCCATCAACACCTCCAGAACCATTTAACTGGTTTTGTCTATCCGTAGTTCTAAAAAATTGTCCACCTAGAATAGTT
Source organism: Croceitalea sp. MTPC6 (assembly GCF_036985525.1). NCBI lineage: Bacteria > Pseudomonadati > Bacteroidota > Flavobacteriia > Flavobacteriales > Flavobacteriaceae > Croceitalea > Croceitalea sp. MTPC6. The sequence goes on along the minus strand of NZ_BTGR01000006.1, from coordinate 235,612 downwards.
ACAAATGAAAAATTCTCAAAATTAGCCTTATGGGTGAAGTTTAAATCTCCTGTAACAGTAAATGATGAACGTAATGCTCTGGATAAACTACCTTGGTCAGTAGTTCCCTCAGCAATAGAACCTAAAGCAACCAGTAGTGCATTGGACTGTAAAAGTTCTTGAACGGTGTTCCTATTGTCTATACCAACAGTGAAATTCGCCTGAAAATTATCGGTAAAATCATAGATAAACTTATTGGAAGCCGTAAAACGATTGTTTGTGGCAGTATTATCTACCAAAGGTCCTATCCTATTGGAACGATCTAATTCTGCTTGCCATTCTTCATCTGTCAACAAATCTAAATCGCCTCTACCAGCGCCTTCAAAAGCAGAAAATCTTGAAAAACTTGTGTTAGCGTTGTAATCCAAGTTGGAATCAAAATTAACGTATGAGAAAGAACCTTGGTATTTAAGTTTGTCACTAATCTTAGCAGTTAGACCAAAAGTAAAAGTCCTTCTAACTTGTTCGTTCAACAAGTTGAAAGAATCATCCTTGTAAAGACTTCCTCCAAAGTTATAGGAAAAATTTTCGTTACCACCGTTGATACCAACTCTAAATTCCTGAGAAAATCCATTGGCAAATAAGGCTTCACCTGTTCTTTCATACTTAAGAAAGTCTCTAGTTGCACTTATAACTCCCACTCTACTTTCAAAAAAGGCAGATGACCTACCATCCTTTCCTTTTTTAGTAATAATCTGGATAATACCATTTGCCGCATCTGCACCATATAACGTAGTTGCTGCACCTCCCTTGATATACTCAATTCTTTCGATTGATTCTACAGGTATATCAGCTAGTGCAGAACTTTGTAAACCACCAGTGGCAAGACCCAATTGAGGGTTAGAGTTAAGGTTATCTACCCTTACACCGTCAACAATAACAACAGGGGTAGAAGACGTAGCAGCCGAAATTGGCCCTCTTGTACGGATAACGGAGGCTGTACCTGGTTGACCAGAACTTAGCCTAATCTGTGCACTAGGCGCAGTCGCTTGAAGCAATTGGTCAATTTGGTTTGCAGGCAATTTATCAATCTCTTCTTCGTTCAACACATCGACTGTTGTAGAAAGCTTTCGTCTTTCAATACCTGAACCTTGCCCAGTGACAATTACCTCTTCCAATGCCTGAGCATCTTCTTGCATTTGAACGTTTATGGAATTTGCACTACCAACTGTCCTATTAACAGTCGTTTGGCCAATGTAGCTAAACCTAAGCACTTGTCCTACACTAGCGCCGATGGAGTAGTTCCCATCAAAATCTGTTTGTGTTCCAGTTGAAGTTCCCACAACAACTATAGATACACCAGGTAGAGGCAAACCATTTTGGTCTGTAACATTACCTGAAATCGTTTTCTCTTGTGCGAAAGAGAAAGTCATGCACAACACCAATAACGGTGTGAGCATCAAAGTTAGCTTTGATCTCATTTATTTGAATTTTGAATTAGTCAACGCCAAAAATCATAATAAATAGTTAATTATCCAAAAAATACTTTGGAACTGAGGCTTTCAATGTTAAAATAACCCTAATAATTATCAATATTTTCAGATGTGTGCCGTCCAATTGAGACATCTTTAATTTTTTAACATTTTTTAATCGGGTTAAACATATCAAAAATCAGGATTTGATTTACTTTTAAGCCCTGAATGCTTAAAGTATTTCATATAGGAGAAAACGAAGCTGGCACTGATGAAGCTGGTCGAGGTTGTTTAGCTGGACCAGTAACTGCTGCTGCTGTTATTCTAAAAATAGATTTTCACAACACTATTTTAAACGACTCTAAACAACTTTCAGAACTTAAAAGGGAACAACTTAAACCAATTATTGAGGAAAGTGCTACAGGTTTTGGTGTTTGCCACATTTTTGAAGATGAAATTGATAAAATCAATATTTTAAATGCATCTATTTTAGCGATGCATAAGTCTTTGGATAAGCTTAAAAAATCACCATCTTTAATACTTGTTGATGGAAACAGGTTTAAACCTTACAATGATATTCCCCATAAATGCATCATTAAAGGTGATAGTAAGTATATGAGTATTGCAGCTGCTTCAGTCTTGGCAAAAACATACCGAGATGAATACATGTTAAGGATACACCAAGAGTTTCCAATGTATAATTGGGCAAAAAATAAGGGTTATCCCACAAAAGAGCATAGGGAGGCGATTCGAAAATATGGACTGACCAAATATCACAGAAAGAGCTTTAAGCAATTACCAGAGCAATTAACTTTAGAAATCTAATAAAGACTGTAAATTTGTTTTCAAAGTCTCAAAAATGAAATTCAGAATTTTATTTCTTTTTCTAGTTATACTTTCATGTGCCGAAAAAAAGACAACTTCTGATTCCTTACTTAATTACTTACCACAACACGCTTCTATTGTCATTAAAGTTAATAACCTGTCGAACTTTAAGAGCGAATTAAAAAATAGCGGGTTTTTTGCCAAGTCAAAAAAAACGTCCCTTTTTAAAACCATTTCCAGAAAGGTCAATGGAATAAATTATTTAAATCCTAACACCAATTGTATTATTGGTTTTTATGAATTGGGAAAGGGAAAGTTTGAATTCCTTTTCGTTTCAGATAACAATCCAGATTTCTTCGCTCTGGAAAAAGCAAATGACAAAACAGTTGAGACTTTTACCTATGAAAGTAGTGAAGTCAAAAAATACAGTATCGACAATAACACCCTCTACTCTTATCAGATTGAGGATAAAATTATAGCCAGCTCATCTCAAATATTGTTGGAAAACTTTATTAGAATCGGCAAAAATAAAAGTGTCCCCACAAAATTAGCTAAGCTCTACAGTACTACAGACAACACTAAATCAGCATCTATACTTATCAACTTAAAAAATGGAGGCAATTTACTTTCTAGTAATTTAAAGAGTGAAGATACCATCAAATTAAGCTCTTTTGCAGATTGGATTTCTGTTGATTTTAGCACGGAATCCAACAAAACTTCTTTCAACGGTATTGCAGTCGCTAATGATTCCACAAACAATTTTCTAAACCTTTTTAAAGAAACATCTCCAATTGCAGAAAGAATTTCCAGCATAGCTCCTAAAAATTCTGACGCAATTCTCTCATATAGCTTTAGCGATTTTGAAAAGTTTGCCCTCAATCAAAAAAAGTACTTGGACATATCCCAACCCATCGATACAATCTTTAATACTATTGAAGAAGTGGGAATTATTTTTTTGAACAAAGAAAGGGCCGTAGCACTCAATTCTTTTGGAGTTGATAACTTGACAGATGCCATAAACAACTTAAGCATTGGCTCTTCGCAATATCAAGGTGCGGAAATTACAGCTTTAAAGGATAAAGACTTTATATCAAGTTCTTTTGAACCCCTTGTGGGAAACTTTGACTCCAATTTTTGCACCGTCTTAGAAAACACGTTTGTCTTTGCCTCCAAAAAAGAAATCTTACAAAGTATTATAGCAAATTCTAGGAGCGGTTCCACCTTTAATAAGACGGAAACCTATTATTCCACTAAATCATTATTGGCCAATGAATCTTCATTATTGTTTATCGCCAACCAAAAAGGAATCCAAAACTTTGTGGGAATGGATTTTTCCACTCAGTTATTCAAGGATATAAAAAAAATAGACTTCAAAAATCATGCTTTTGCCGCACAAGTGGTTGCCGATATGGGTTTTTACCATTTGAACGTCGTAGTATCAAAAACTCAAAAAGAAATAAAATCAAATTCCGTAGGGCCACTTTTTACACTAGAATTAGATACAGATTTAGGTATAAATCCACAATTTGTTAAAAACCACCGCACAAACAAGCAAGAAGTGGTGGTACAGGACAAAGACAATTTTTTGTATTTAATTTCTTCAGATGGAAAAGTACTATGGAAAAAACAACTAGATGGGAAGATTCAAGGGAAAATCCATCAAGTTGATATATATAAAAATGGTAGATTGCAACTTGCATTTTGTACGAACAACCAATTTTTGATTTTAGACAGGAATGGAGATGAAGTAGCACCGTTCAACAAAACCTTTCAAGGTGGAAACCTAAATCCGTTAGCGGTATTTGATTACGACAATACTAAAAACTACAGGTTTTTAGTCACTCAAGGGAGAAAAATATTCATGTATAATAGCAAAGCGGATATTGTCGAAGGGTTTACTTATAAAGAAGCTGAAAGTGCAATTATAACTGCTCCACAACATTTTCGGATAAAGAAGAAAGACTATTTGCTATTTAAACTTGAGAATAATACCCTTAAAATAAGGCATAGAGCTGGTCAAGACAGAATTAAAGTTTCCAATAAGATAGACTTTTCCGATAATGATATATTCCTGTACAAAAATAAATTTTCCTTAACCGATAAAAAGGGGATATTACATCAAATAGACACTAATGGGAAACTGGTGGCCACCAATTTTAATCTAAATCAAGATCATGGCATGTTTGCCACAAGCAAAACTCTAGCTTTAATGAACGACAATATTCTAAGCATTAAAGGCAAAAAGGTTGAACTCGAACTAGGGGTATACACTTTACCTAAAATATTCTATATCTATGATAAGATTTATGTTTCGGTTACAGATATCCAAAATCAGAAAATATATCTCTTCGATAGTCAAGCCAAAACCATTCCCAACTTCCCAGTTTATGGTAGCTCTTTGATTGACATGGTGGATATGGATAATGACAGAAAGTTAGAACTCGTCGCAAAGGATCAAGAAAATTCTTTGATTGTGTATAAGATGAATTAGCAACACTTCATACAGCTTTTAGGGCAAAATATACATCAACCCAAACAATTTATGCCCAATATTCATACATTTCATTCCAAATGATTTTGTATTTTAAGTACCACAAAATCAAACACTAAAATTAAATGAGAACACTATTAAAGAGTAATCCTCTATTGGTTTTGCTTGCTATTTTTATCTTTTCAGTAGATACAAGTGCACAAACTAAGAAACTTAAGCGCCCCAGCAGTAGAGTTGGAGTCGCAAGTGTCGATCAATTTGTAAGAGAGTCGTTCGACCTTTATGACAAAGTATACATGTATGACGGTTATGCCCAAGCTGGCAAACCACTTTCTGATGAAGATATTGATGTTCTAGAACAAGCATTGGACGATGTTACAGGTTTAAGTGATAGCGCACCTGACATTTTGAGCGATATTGATGGTATTGGTGTTTTAAAACAAGGTAAGGCCACTTTGCAGGTTAATCGTGCAAAAAAAGCTTTGAAATACAGTATAAAAACATCTAAGGAATTACTGTTGAATCAAAGGAAAAGAGAGACCGAAAAAGAAGAAGAAACCGAATCTACTTCTGAACAAGATAGTGAAACAGTAGATTCCTCTGATAGCCCATCTGGCAATGAAAGTAGTGAAAGTGCCAATGAAAATAAATCCACTAGCCCTAAAAACATTCAAGTTTATAGCAAATTTGACTTTGTCCCTGGTGACAAACAATTATTCTTTGATGATTTTGCCAATGATTTTATTGGTGATTTTCCAGCTAAATGGAATACTAACGGCGGCGGTGAAGTTGTAACTCTGGGCGATTCTTCTGAAAAATGGTTTGAATTCAAAAACGGCTATAGCATCATCTATATCCCAGATGTGCCAGACTTACCAGAAGATTATACCATTGAATTTGACACTGAGGTAATTGGTATTGATAGAAATACTTCTTCAAATGCAGGGCTTGAGGTTCTTTTAAGCGATGATCCAAAGTTTAATTCTGGTGCCAATCATGTAAAAGCCTGGATACCCTATGGCCAATACGGAGTTTTCAATATAAGAATGAGAAACTACATACAACGCGGTGGTGGAGGCATCAATAGTGCTATAAAAGCTGATATCCGCCAAGATGTACTTGAGAGGCCCCATTTTTCAATTGCGGTCAACAAAGAGCGTTTTAGGCTATGGGTCAACGAAAAAAAATATGTGGACATCCCTCGGATAATGCCAACAGAAAGTAGGGTCACCACTATAAAATTTAATTTAAACCACTTTAAAGATGGAAAAGAAAGGCTCTTTATCAGAAATCTGAAAGTAGCCGAAGGTGGTGTTGACTTACGTAGAAAACTGATTTCAGAAGGAAAAATATCCACTAATGGCATATTGTTCGATTCGGGTTCTGCCAATATAAAACCAGAATCTATGGGCATTATCCGTCAAATTTATCAGGTATTGCAACAAGAATCATCTATGAATCTAAAAATTGTAGGGCATACGGATGCGGATGGTGCTGATAATACTAACATGACATTATCTAAAAACAGGGCAGAAGCGGTAAAAAGTGTATTGGTCAATATTTACAATGTTAATGGAAGTCGCCTAAGTACCGAAGGAAAAGGAGAAAGCGAGCCTGTCGCTGAGAACACATCACCAGAAGGAAAGGCACAAAATAGAAGAGTAGAATTTATAAAACAATAATAATACAGTTGAAAATGAAAAAAACATTTTTTTTAGCAGCACTATTTTTAACAGTTCAGATTTCATTTTCGCAATCTAACTGCAGTAAATATTATCCAATGATTGAGGGAGCTACTTTTGAGTATACCAATTATGATAAGAAAGGAAAATCAGATGGTACTTCATCTTACAAGGTCACTAATGTTTCGACCGATGGGGAAAACACATCAGCCACAATGGCTTTAGAGTTAAAGGATGACAAAGGAAAAGAAATCTATAAAACCGACTATAACTTTACTTGTACAGGAAATATGGTAAATGTAGATTATGAGTCTCTCATCCCAAAAAACATGTTGCAGCAATATCAAGATATGGAAATAGACATCTCTGGCACCGACCTAGAATTACCCAATGATCTTAGTGTTGGGCAACAGTTATCTGATGCTAATGTTTCTCTAAAAGTGAGCATGGCAGGTGGTATGAGTATGAACACTACCATAGATCTGTTGAATCGAAAGGTTGAAAAGAAAGAGAGCGTCACCACTTCTGCAGGCACTTTTGACTGTTACGTTATATATACCGATAATAATGTAAAAGCTGTAATGGTTAAACAGAGTTTTCCATCTCGAGTTTGGTTTGCAGAAGGAGTGGGCATGATCAAGCAGGAAAGCTACAATAAAAAGGGCAAGTTAATTGCAAGTACTCAGCTCACGGCTTATAACAAATAGTTAATTTGAATAATTAGAGTCATAAAAACTGTGGTTTAAACCACGGTTTTTTCTTTTACTATTTCAGCTTCAAATAAGATTTCAAAATGTCTTAATAACTTTTGTTTTACCTCTTCCAAATTAACCTCTTTTTTGCCCAATTCTACATTTAAGGAAGTGACCGCTTTATCTTTTATCCCACAGGGGATCATTAAGTCAAAATAACTCAAATCTGAATTTATATTTAAAGCAAAACCATGCATAGTCACCCATCTACTTGCACGTACTCCCATAGCACATATTTTACGCGCAAAAGGCGTTCCTACATCCAACCAAACTCCGGTTTCTCCTTCAGAACGATTTCCTTTTAATCCATACTCGGCCAAAGTAAGAATTACCATTTCTTCTAAAATGCGAAGGTATTTGTGGATATCCGTGAAGAAGTTATCCAAATCCAAAATAGGATATCCTACAATTTGCCCAGGGCCATGATAAGTAATATCTCCTCCTCTATTAATCTTGTAAAAAGTAGCTTTTTTTTCTTTAAGCTTGGATTCATCAACCAAAAGGTTATTAATATCTCCACTTTTGCCCAAAGTATATACATGCGGGTGTTCCACAAAAAGGAAATGATTGGGTGTCTCAAATTCTGCCTCTTCTCTCCTATTCTTGATTTTTAAGTCAATGATTTCCTTAAAGAGCAGTTCTTGGTAGTCCCAAGTCTCTTTATAATCTTTAAGTCCTAAATCCTTTAGAAGAACCTTTTTGTTCATCCTGCAAAGTTACAAAGCAGAATCTAGTCCTCTAGTTCAACCTCTAAGTTAATGGCTTCTGGAGTCTTCATCATGTCGAGAAAATTGACTTCGTAAATCATGGTTTTACCATCCATTGAAAATGTAGCTCCATCAACATTTACATTCTTTACTCGCCGTGGAAAATGATATTTAAACGTGTAGGTAGAACTAGAAAGAAACATTTCTGCCCCCTCTAGACTATCAAGGCTTTTTTGAAATAATTCTTGATCTATTATTACTGTATTTCTAGTAAATGTATTGTTCTTAAACTTATAATTCACTTTCGTAGTTGGTTGAGAAGAAGGCATTGGAGTTGATTGACCAGCCGAAGCTCCAGGTGGTGGGCTTAAAGAACTAGCACTTTGGAAAGCATTAAAAGCATCACTTACATCCTCAATATTTTTAAATTCACTAAAAAGTTCAAATTTCATAACCTGCTCTTCTGGCTTCATTACCATGTGCATGCTAAATGGTTCTAACTTTTTAAGCTTTTCTTGCTCTTCTAGCGGTAGTTTAGAAATACTATCACTCTTTTCTTTCAATAAATCCTTAAAAACAATAGTGGAATCAATCGCTTCATCCTGTTTTAAACTATCGAGCGAACCCATCATGGACATGAGCTCATTTGCGTCAAAATTAATGGAAAGCTTACCAGAGCCATCTTCGTTTATATAAACTTCTTCGGTAAAATTACATGCAACAAAGGTTATAGTTACAATTAGTGCAACTAACAGTTTTATGTTTCTCATTCCTTTTTGAATTGATTTAGTTCGTATTATTTAGAATTACGAGGGCGGCAATAACGCCAGGGACCCACCCACAAAAGGTTAAAAGTAAAACAATTAAAAACGAACCACAACCTTTCCCTAAAACTGATAAGGGTGGAAAAATAATGGCCAATAAAACTCTCCAGAAACTCATTCTTTGATTTTGATTGATGTATAACATCAGTCTTTCAAATACAAAAAATGTTACACTTAAATCCATTATTTTTAAACCATGAAGCGAATACTTCTTTTGGTCTTTTTAGGGAATTTAATAGCATCCAATGCACAATACCAATTTACTGGACAAATACCCGAAGGCAACGAAAACCAAACTGTTTATCTTTCTTTAGTGGAAAACTATAGAAAATCCTCTCGCGTCTACGCGGACCAAATTCTAAAAGAAGTTGGAGCAGATTCTCAAGGTAAGTTTTTGTTTAAAGGTGATAATCTATCCGATGAAAATAGAATTTACCGCATACATATTGATGGCTGCAACGATGTCGACAAAAGAGGGAGCCACTTTTTGAGAGATTGCAACTATACTCAAAGTATTCTATTCATTGCAAAAAAAGGTGATACCATCACCTTTCCATTGTTACAGAATAATCAAGCACTTTGCGAAGTAACTTCTACAAATAAAAGCTCAGGACTTCTACTCGAAATTGATGCTTTAAAAGAAGAAATGATTCTGGACTTTATGGAATATAGCAGTAAAGCCAATGAATCTCTAAATTTAAAAAAATGGTTTACTACTTTTCAAGAGTATGGACAGCAATGTGATGAACCATTAGCAGAATTGTATATCTATGATTTTCTTTCTGATCGAGCAAGTGAAACTCACGCTTACTACCTTGTAGATGCAAAATTGAATCCATACTACGAACAACTAACATCAAGGCTTCATGACAAATATCCAAATGCTTTATTCACATCGCAATATCAAAATGAGCTTGAAGCCGATAAGAACTTTAGAAATGAACCTATTGAAAAGTCTAGAAGTTCCTTTTGGCCCTATCTGCTTTGGGGCGGTGTTCTGTTTCTTATAATCCAAGTGGCGTATTTTAATTTTAAAAGACGTCAAAGACAGGAAAAGAAAAATCCTTTTGATATCCTTACTGCTCAGGAAAGAACTGTAATGGTAAAAATATCAGAGGGAAAATCTAACAAAGAAATCGCCGCAGAGCTCTTTGTTAGCTTAAGTACAGTAAAAACACATATCAATAATCTTTATAGAAAACTAGGGGTATCCTCTAGAGAAGAAATCAAAGGATTACTTTAATTCTTTAAAAATCAACCTAGGGTCTAGTCCCCATTTCAACCCTACGTGACTACTTTTTTTGTCTCCAAAATGTGATTTTCGGATTTAAAATCTAGAAATCATGAGATTATCTTTCCTTTTCATTTTTTTATTGAGTTTTACCATTGTCAGTTCACAAGAAATCAATCAAGAGGTTCATACCAAACAAGGTCATAGATTCTTGGTTGGCCCTATTAATTTAGAGGGATTACAAAGCAAACAATATAAAAATTGGTTTAAAGCATCCTACGATTCATATCAAACAGACAATACGCTTGTTGAAATCATTCAGAAAAAAATTAAAAATTATCACATAAAATTATTTTTAGGGACTTGGTGCGGTGATAGTAAACGTGAAGTTCCTAGAATGATAAAAATCTTGGAGAGAGCCAATTTTCCAATGGAAAATTTAGAGCTAATAGCTCTTGACCGAAGAAAAGGATACTACAAAAAAAGCCCTAATGGGGAAGAAAAAGGATGGAATATCCTAAAAATACCTACAATGATATTTCTAAAAAACGACAAAGAGGTAAACAGAATTGTAGAAAGCCCGATAAACTCATTGGAAGAAGATATTTTGGCCATTATAAGTGGTGAAACCTATAAACCAAATTATTCAACAAAGTGAATGTATCGTCATACTGATAATTAAAGCGCAAAAGTGTAATTTTGCGCTTTAATTTTTTTGACAATGCAGTTATCGGAACAAGAAATCGTACGGAGAGAAAAATTGACCAAGTTAAGGGAAATGGGGATTGACCCTTACCCAGCTGCTTTATACCCAGTAGATGCTACTTCTAAAAGTATAAAGAGCGATTTTACAGAAGGTAAACAGGTTGTGATTTCTGGTCGATTAATGTCAAGAAGAATTCAAGGTAAAGCCTCTTTTGCGGAACTGCAGGATAGTGAAGGTCGTATTCAGGTCTACTTTAATCGTGATGAAATCTGTATTGGAGACGATAAAACGTTGTACAATGATGTCTACAAAAAGTTATTGGACATCGGTGATATCATTGGAATTGAAGGCGAGCTTTTCACCACTCAGGTAGGTGAGAAAACAGTGATGGTAAAAAACTTTTCATTGTTAAGTAAGGCTTTGCGCCCGCTTCCTTTACCTAAAGTTGATGCAGATGGGAATACCTATGACGAATTTAATGACCCCGAGTTGCGTTACCGTCAACGCTATGTTGATTTGGTGGTAAATCCGAAAGTAAAAGAAACTTTTATCAAGCGTACAAAAATCACGAATAGTATTCGCGAATTTTATAACGAACGTGGTTATTTAGAAGTAGAAACGCCAATACTGCAGCCAATTCCCGGTGGTGCGGCTGCACGTCCATTTTTAACACATCATAATGCATTAAATATTCCCCTATATCTAAGAATTGCCAATGAGCTCTACTTAAAAAGACTAATAGTTGGTGGTTTTGATGGGGTCTATGAGTTTTCTAAAGATTTTAGGAATGAAGGAATGGACCGTACGCACAACCCAGAGTTTACGGTAATGGAACTCTATGTGGCATACAAGGATTATCATTGGATGATGGAAACTACTGAGCAATTGTTAGAGAAAATTGCTTTGGATGCCAATGGAAATACTAAACTGGTTGTTGGGGAAAATGAAATTGAATTTAAAGCGCCTTATGCAAGAGTTCCAATTTTAGAAGCCATAAAAACACATACGGGACATGATGTTGCTGGCAAAGATGAAAATGAACTGCGTGAGATTGCCAAAAGCTTAGGTATTGAAGTTGATGACACTATGGGCGTTGGCAAGTTGATAGATGAAATTTTTGGTGAAAAATGTGAGCACCATTACATACAACCCACATTTATTACGGACTACCCCAAAGAGATGAGCCCATTGACCAAAGAGCACCGGGATAACCCAGCATTAACAGAGCGTTTTGAGTTGATGGTAAACGGAAAAGAGCTGGCAAATTGTTATTCGGAGCTTAACGATCCTATTGACCAACGCGAACGTTTTGAAGAGCAGTTGAAGCTATCCGAAAAAGGCGATGACGAAGCCATGTTTATCGATCAAGATTTCTTGCGGGCACTGGAATATGGAATGCCTCCAACATCTGGTATTGGTATTGGTATTGACCGGTTGGTAATGTTAATGACCAATAACTCTTCTATTCAAGAAGTTTTATTTTTTCCACAAATGCGACCAGAGCGGCGAGTCGCCACAGACATTTTATCGAGTGAAGATGCAAAAGCTGTTTTTGAAATTTTGAAAAAGGTAGAAAAAATTGCACTAACCGATTTAAAGAATAAGTCAGGTTTATCAAACAAAAAGTGGGATAAGTCCATTAAAGAATTGACCAAAAATAATTTGGCAAAAGTGAGCAAAACCGACGAAGGACTCTTTGTTGAACTTGGTTAGTGTTTTTCTCGTATGTAAAAGAAGAATCGTAATTCTCAACTCCTTTAACGCAACAAAATTCATTACATTATGAAAAAAACATTCTTCGCAGTTTTAGCCATTGTATTGTTTAGTAGCCATACGATGTTCCTAAAATTGGACAGTTATTTTTTAGAGCCCAACACCCCGGTTTCACTACAGCTTTTTAACGGGACTTTTGATAACAGTGAGAATGTCATAGATAGAAATCGAATGTTAGATGCAAGTATTTTAAGCAATGGCATGCGAACAAGGGTAACTGATTCACAATGGACCGAAAAAGATAGCATTACTATACTCAACTTTCAGACAGGGGAAGCGGGCACCTATGTCGCTGGAGTCTCGACCAAAGCTAGGTCTCTTGAAATGAGTGCTGATGATTTCAACGACTATTTAGAACACGAAGGCATTTATGACATGTTGGAATGGCGTAAAAACAATAATGCCCTAGAGGCTAAAGCAGTGGAAAAATATTCCAAACATGTTAAAAGTATTTTCCAAGTTGGAGATACAAAGACCCACGATTGGCAAACTGCTCTAGGTTATCCGATTGAATTCATTCCCCTAAATAATCCATATGCACTTCATACTGGTGATAGTTTAGAGGTAAAACTATTGTTCAAGGGAAAACCTTTGGCAAATCAGTTAGTATATGCCGATTATAAAGGCTCTAAAAATGCGCATTCCCATGATGGCGGAACATCTCATAGCCACGAGGTAGATGGGAACAAACAATTGCACACGCATACTTCAGGTCAAAAATTACGGACGGATGCAGAGGGTATCGCTAAGGCAAATCTTTCTTCAGATGGGATTTGGTATTTTCAAACTATCAATTTGGTAAACACAGAAGAAGAAGAAGAAGATGGACTAACACATGAATCTAATTGGGCCACTCTTACTTTTCAGGTGACCCATAGTCATGGTGAGGATACACATACTCATAAGAATGAGCATGGGCACAATACGGACTACAAAATTTACATTTTTTTAATAGGCAGCTTTCTTTTGATCGGTATTTTGTTTCTATGGTTCAACAGAAAAAGCAATACCCGTGAGAGTTAAAAAATATACCCTAAGTGGTTTATTCCTTTTATTACCATTTTTTCTAGCCGCACATGGAGTAAGTTCTAGCGACCAAGAGATATTAGACAATGGAGGACTTTTATCCTATATCTACGTGGGAGCAAAGCACATGATTACTGGCTATGACCATTTACTCTTTTTGGCTGGTGTCATTTTTTATTTAAAAGGGGTTAAGGACATTATTCGATTTATTACAGTTTTTACCATTGGGCACAGTATTACACTTATCGGAGCGACATATTTAGGTATCAAAGCCAATGAACACTCGGTAGATGCCATAATCGCTATAAGTGTACTTTACAAAGGATTTGAAAATTTAGGTGGATTTGAAAAATACTTAAAAATTAAGTCGCCAAACTTATTGTTGATGGTGTTTATTTTTGGACTGATTCACGGTTTTGGGCTTTCTACTCGCTTGCAATCATTTGATATGGGTACGGAACAGTTTTTTTCTAAAATAGTGTCCTTTAATATCGGGGTTGAACTCGGTCAGGTATTAGCACTAATTCCCATCGTTTTTATAATTAGCCTGTGGAAAGCAAAAAAGAGTTATGCAGCTTTTTATAAAGCGACTAACTTTTATTTGATAATTGCTGGTGTAGGTCTCTTTTTGTATCAGCTATATGGATATTTTAATGGTCATTGAAAGGACTTAGTAAATGATTTTTTATACTTTTTGCCAAAAGGCAATCTTAAACCCATTTTCCCAAAATTACCATTTGTTCTCTTTTTATGACATAAATCCCTGATTGCCTCCGATTAGTTTTGCTCTTATAAATTTTAAAATAAAATCAGATGAAAAGAGCATTGATAATAGGTGGTAGTAGTGGTATTGGTAAAGCAACTGCTCAAAATCTTTTAAATGATGGTGTTGAAGTCCATGTAGTGGGCACAAACAATTCCAAATTAGAGGCTTTTAATAATGAAGCCAATAACAACCTAACAACTCATAAGGTTGATATTACGAGCAAAGAAGGAGTCAGCGTTTTAAAAGGTATAATTTCCAATTGGGACAACTTGGACTATTTGGTAAATGCATCAGGTATTTTTGGCCCTAAACCTTTTTTAGATCATACCGAAGGTGATTACGATTCGTATTTGGATTTAAATAGAGGATTTTTCTTTATCACACAAGCTGCTGCTAAAAAAATGGCAGAAACCAAGGGCGGAGCTATCGTAAATGTAGGTTCAATGTGGGCAAAACAATCCGTTAAGGCTACTCCATCTTCTGCTTATTCCATGCAAAAGGCAGGCTTGCACAGTTTAACGCAGCATTTGGCCATGGAATTGGCAGACCATAAGATTCGTGTAAATGCAGTTTCTCCAGCGGTTGTAGAAACACCTGTTTACGAAAGTGTTTTTGGCGGCAAACAAGAAGCGAATGATGCGCTACAGAGTTTCCATGCTTTCCATCCGATAGGAAGAAACGGGAAAGCGGAAGATGTTGCCAACACTATTTCGTTCTTACTTTCCGATAAAGCTTCTTGGGTTACTGGAGCCATTTGGGATACAGACGGCGGTGTAATGTCTGGAAGAAACTAAATCATACTTTAAAAAAATTACTATGTACGATATGAAAAATCTAAAGCAATTAGGTGTTTTAGAAAAAAATGCAGAGCCTGTAATGAAAGCTTTCCAGGCTTTAGATCAGATAGCTCTAGCCGATGGAGCGATTCCAAAAAAATATAAAGAACTTATGGCAATCGCTGTAGCGTTGACCACGCAATGCCCATACTGCCTGGAAATCCATAAAAAACATGCAATTGATGCGGGAGCTACACAAGAAGAACTTGCAGAAGTTACATTTGTAGCCGCAGCGTTAAGAGCAGGTGCTGCAGTAGTGCATGGCACCCATTTAATGGCATAAATTTTTAGATTGAAAATAGTAAACACAAAGTACATCATTATTGGCGCTGGGCTTTCTGGCCTGACTACTGCTCATTTACTTCTAAAACATGGGGAAACCGATTTCATTATGTTGGAAGCGAGGGATAGAGTTGGTGGTAGAATCCAAACAGACAATGGCGTGGATTTAGGAGCCACATGGTTACAGGAACATCACATCAATCTTAATGTGCTTTTGGATTCGCTATCAATTCAAAAATTTGAACAATACAGTAAAGGGCAGAGTGTTCTGGTATACAATACCATGGCACCTGTCCATTTTTTTGAAAGTCAACATAATGGTCCATCAGCATATAGGATTTCTGGCGGTTCTAAGGCTTTAATCACAAAATTAGCCAAAGACTTAAAAGATAAAATTCAGTTGAGCGTCAAAGTATTGGAGCTTACGGAAGACTCTGGAATGGTTCAAGTAAAGACAAATAATGCTGTATATATAGGTAATAAAGTTGTCGTAACCATCCCTCCTAAATTGGCTTCAACACTAATATTTACCCCTCCCCTTCCTGAAAATCTTTTGGGAGCTATGAAGCTAACCCATACTTGGATGAGCAATGCCATGAAAATTGGAATGATTTTTAAAAATCCCTTTTGGAGAGAAGAAAACTTTTCGGGTACTTTGATTGGTCAAGTTGGACCAGTGGTAGAACTTTATGACCATTGCAGTGCTGACTATAAAACCTTTGCCCTAATGGGCTTTATTAATGAAGGTTTAAGGGATGTAACACCTGCACAACGGAAAGAACGTATTTTATCCTATTTAGAAAAATACCTAGGTGAAGAAATTAGGAATTACGAATCCTACTTTGAAAAGGATTGGTCCAAGGATAAGTTTACCTCATGTGAAAACTTGAAGTCGGTCTACATGAGTCCACATTATGGAAACAAATATTTTGAAGATTTCTATTTTAAAGGTAAGCTATTGTTTTCTGGAACAGAGACTTCACCGGTTTATGGTGGTTACTTGGATGGGGCAGTATACAGTGGTATAAATGCTGCTAGAAAACTATTGAAGAAAGAATTAGTCTAACTTTACGACAGAGTATGTAGTCTTTCAATTTTTTGTTTTGTCAAAAATAGAACAGTATCACCTTCACAGATTATCACCGCAAAAACTTCAGTTCGAAGTTTATGATTTAAAAGAATATCGCAGAAAAAGTGGTAATAAAGCAGCTGTTCCACATTCTCACAGTTACTATCAAATTATTTGGTTCTTAGATTCAAAAGGCACCCACACCGTAGATTTTAAAACCTATCCTATAAAAAAGAATACAATCCTTTTTATTACAAAAGATCAAATCCATGCTTTTGACGATAATTACGATTGTAATGGTTGGCTCATACATTTTAATGAGAGCTTTTTTATGCATACCGAAGTAGATATTTTTTTGAAGTACAGCATTTTTAAAACTCAAGAAAATCCATGCTATGCCATGGAAACCGAAGCCATAGAATCTGGCAAAACCTATTTGAACCTAATATCAAAAGAGCTTTCGAACAGAGCTAGGTTTGGTTTTGAAGATTCGGTTCGGTTTTTACTTAAATGCTTCCTTATTAATCTTGAAAGAGTTCATCAAAAAAGGGATGTAGAAACTACCAATCGAAACGATTCGTACACACTTCAATTATATCAATTTAAAGAACTGGTTGAAAAAAACTATAAAAACAATTTATCTATAAATGATTATTCAAGTTTAATGAATATCTCTTCAAAGACACTAAATACCATTACGAAATCAGTAGTAAATAAGCTCCCCTCACAATTAGTTGCCGAGCGAATTATTTTAGAAGCGAAACGATTGTTAAAATTTACTTCTCTTCAAATAGGTGAGATTGCGTACAAACTTGGTTTTGAAGACCCATCCTACTTTATTAAGTATTTTAAAAGACATGTAACCGTAGCTCCCCTAGCATTTCGCAATGAGAGTAGCATAAGTAATAGCTAACTTATTCTTCAGTTTTTATTTTACTTTAAAAAAGCCTAGCTTAGAATCCCAATGGAGCTAAGCAAAAAACTAGGCCTTGTATTAGGTCCAATCGTATTTTTAATTCTTGTTAACCTACCAATAGAATTAGTTTCTGAACAAGGCGATGCAGTAGTAGCTGTAGCTGTTTGGATGCTCATATGGTGGATTACAGAAGCTGTTTCCATTTCTGTGACGGCACTTTTACCACTGTTACTTTTTCCACTGCTAAAAATATTGCCAATAGCAGATGTAGGTGCCAATTATGGTAGCCCAATTGTATTCTTGTTCTTTGGTGGTTTTGTAATGGCTTTGGCATTGGAAAAAGTTAATCTTCACAAGCGTATTGCACTCAATATCATCAGACTTACAGGCACTACCCCTAATAAAGTAGTGTTGGGTTTTATGATTGCAACTGCATCGCTCAGTATGTGGATAAGCAATACGGCCAGTACCGTAGTAATGCTTCCCATTGCTTTATCTGTTATTAATTTATTGATTAATGATGAAGACGGGTTTACCAAAAGCGACCAAAATTTTGCACTTAGCGTCATGTTAGGAATTGCCTTCTCTGCCAACGCTGGAGGAATTGCAACGGTAATTGGTACTCCACCGAATTCTGTTTTGATTGGTTTACTGGAAAACGAATACAATATCCAAATCTCTTTCTTAAAATGGATGACCTTAGGTTTGCCATTTTCAATAGCAATGATCACTATCACCTATTTTGTCTTGGTAAAATGGATGTTCCCGAACAAAGACTTAAAATTTAATGCCTCAAAAGAGGTGATACAAGTAGAGTTGAAAAAATTAGGTGCCACTTCAAAAAAAGAAAAAATGGTCTTGGTAATTTTTGCTGTTACCGTTTTCCTTTGGATTTTTAGAACATTAATCAACAATATTTTTCCGAATCTTGGTCTCTCAGATACTATGATAAGCATCTTTGCATCAATCTCGTTATTTGCTATTCCCTATAATATTAAGAATGGGGATTTTATAATTACTTGGAAAGATACTTCGAAGTTGGCTTGGGGAATATTGATACTTTTTGGGGGAGGGCTAGCTTTGGCAAAGGGGATGTCCGTAAGTGGTATTGTAGATTTAGTTGCAAATACTATTGCCACTAGTGAAATTAGTATTCTACTGACAGCATCGCTGCTCATTGTATTGATGTTATTTATGACCGAATTGATGAGCAATGTAGCTTTGGTAGCCGTGTTGGCACCTGTAGTAGCAGGTATTGCAATTGGATTGGAAATCCCGTTACTGTATTTATTAATTCCTGTAACCATGGCCAGTAGTTGTGCATTCATGCTCCCAATGGCAACTCCACCTAATGCCATAGTTTTTGCCAGTGGTTATGTAAAAGTGCCACAAATGGCGCGGGTAGGTATAATTTTGAATTTAATTGCAGTAGCCTTACTTATTCTAGTGTTTCAATTTGTAGTGCCATTACTCTTTTAAAAAGAAAAAGGCCCCAATAAATTGAAGCCTTTTGTATATCGCAAAAAAGAATAATTTATTTCTCGTAATCTTCAAACTCCAGCTTGGATAAACCTTCTTTCGTTTTTGTAAAATCAATTGGTAATACTGAACCGTTTTTCAATTTAAAATCCGTTAAGACTAGCTGTTGTTTGGATAGTTGTCTTAAACCATTCATATCTGAAAACTTGTTGTTTGAAAGGTATAGTTTTTTTAAATTTTTTAAATTTTCCATACCTGAAGGCATTCCACCATTTAAGTCGTTATTGGCAAGTGCTAAAGTATTTAGTTGGGCCAATTCACTAATGGTATTTGGCAAGGCACCTTCTAGCTTATTATTGCTAAGATTTAATTCTTGTAAGCTCTCTAACTTATTAATTGTAGATGGTATATTCCCCACCAAATTATTATCCTCAAAATTTACTTCTTTTAAGTTTTTAAATTTTCTGAAAAGCCCTGGGATTTTCCCCGAGATATTGTTTTTAGATAAATCTAGAGTTTCTAGATTCTTAAGATTACCTATGGTGATTGGTATTCTTCCCTGCAAATTATTATTTGAAAGGTCTAGCCCAACCACTTTACCATCTTTTATGGTTACTCCATGCCATTCAGATATAGGAGTATTTGTATCCCATTGATTTGTCCATTGCTCGCCTTTAGTTTTAGCTCTTAATTCCAGAAGTGCTATGGCCTCACGTTCACTAATTCCAAGTTGCGCAGTCAATAGATTAAAACACAATAAGAATAATCCTAAGAAGGAACTGGTAATTTTAGAAATTCTCATAGTTAAATAGATTTGGTTTTAGTTACAAAAGTGACATAAGTAGGTATGTACCTATGTGCAACGAGCAAAATAGGTAAAAAATATATTTAACATCTATGAATCACTTATTTATTCGATGAAATGCAAAACAAAGCCCAATTCTAAAAAAATTGAGAATTGGGCTTTGTCACAATAACTAAAATCTGAGGAACTATTTTTCGTAAGGATTAAAGTCTTCTGGTAAAAATTCAGAAGTATCAAAACCTAAGTCGATATTTTCTTCTTCCATAAAATTAATTCCGTTTACAGAAACTTCTTCTTGGTAAGGATCAAAATCTTCTGGGAGATATTCTTTAGTATCAAAACCTAAATCTATTTGCTGCTCTTCTTCAATAAATTTTATTGAACTTACATCGAACTCTTCTATATTAGAAGGGGTAGATTTAGCACTTAAAAGTGGCAATAAAAGCATTGCAATAAAAACTGTAGATATGTATTTTTTATATTTCATGTCGCTATTTTTTATTATTTGAGACAAAGGTAAAACTGAAAAAAATAGGTATTCGTATATTTTAACTATGGTTAACATTCGAGCGAAATGGCTGTAAGAAAAGTATTCATAATATATTATTCCAAATACTCTTAATATTGTAATTCTACATCAGAAAAATTACGAAAATGGCAATTTCGATTTCCTTTTTTTAACGAATACACTTAGTCGATTTTTATGTTATCTTTTTGTTAACTACGTCATATCGCCTTTTTGTATACCATGGAAATGAAAAATCCCGGTTTGTACCGGGACTTTCAACTAACTAACTCAAAAAATTTGATAAGATAAAAACATTCCTATCTAGTTTTGACCTTTGTAAGGGTCAAAATTCTCTGGAAGATACTTTGCAGTATCAAAACCCAATTCTATTTCCTCTTCGTCTTCCATAAAGTTGATTGTATTTATTGCAATCTCATCTGAGTATGCATTAAAACCTTTTGGAAGATATTTTGAAGTATCAAAATCCAATTCATAAATATATTCTACTTGTCCAAACTGTATTTCCTTTATGTTGAAATAAGCTTCGTAAGGATTAAAACCTTCAGGTAAATAATCTTTGGTGTTAAAACCCAAATCTATATCTTCCTCTTCTTCCATAAAGTTGATTGACTTTATGGCAACTGTACTTTCATAAGGATCAAAACCTTCTGGTAAATAATCTGCAGTCTCAAATCCTAAGTCTGTGCTCTCATCCACCTGGAAAAATTCAACTGAAGACATTTCAAAATTAGCTTCATATGGATTAAAACCTTCTGGTAAATACTCTGAGGTATCAAAACCTAGTTCAAATTCTTCTTCAACTTCAAGAAATTCAATTTCCTTTATGTCAAAAGCACTTTCTGCTTCACTAAAACTTGAAGCATAAACCAAAGTTTTGTTTGTTTCCTTAGCACTAATGTGTAATGCTGTTAGGTTGTTCTCTAATGTACGTGTTGTTTCAACTTTGTTACTCTGATCGGTAACGTTTACCGTACTTTCTTGTTGTTCTACTATGGGCGAACTACCAAATAGTGCGCAACCATAAATTAATAATAACTTGTTCATTTTTTGATTGATTTGATGATTGATGTTGTATGCTTATAAGACTGGACAAAAACATAATTGTTACAGTATTTTAGCTTTTTTAACAAATTTAGCCATCCCTAGCATCCCAGTTATAGTGGGCGTTTCAACGGAAACTATTAGTAAAACGCAATACTCCGAGAGGTTGGGGCTTTTTATAAAAAAAGTAGAGTTAATATTTATTTAACAGAAGAATTTGGTTATTTTTTGGTTCTTTGAAAGATTACGATTATTCAAACTAACTCTAAATGATGAAAAAATTACTTCCAAAATTGCTTTTGGTATTATTTACCATTGCAAGTTTTCAAACTACAGAAGCACAACTCTTCAAAAAGAAAAAGAAAAAAACAGAAAAAGAAGCGCCTTCAAAACCAAAAAAAGGGGACATTAAGCCTTATAATAAGGTAATTACAAAAGATGCAGAAACAGATGAAGGTCTTTTTCATGTACATATTGTAGAAGACAAGCATTTTTATGAAATCCCGGATTCCCTTTTCAATAGGGAGATGTTAATGGTTAGCAGAATATCTAAAACCGCAACAGGAATTGGTTTTGGTGGTGGAAAAATAAACACACAGGTACTCCGATGGGAGAAGAAACCCAAGAAAGTATTACTACGCGTAGTTTCATACCAAAACTATGCCGCAGACTCCTTGCCAATACATGAGGCGGTGGTTAATTCAAATTTTGAACCTGTTCTTTATGCTTTTGATATAAAGGCAATAAACAAAAAAGATTCCCTTAACCCAGCTACTGTAATTGAGGTAGACCCATTGTTTACCAAAGATGTGAATGCCTTAGGACTTCCGGACAGATTTAGAACGCGATATAAGGTAAGCAGATTGGATGGCGACAGAAGTTATATAGAAAGTATAAAAAGTTACCCCTTAAATGTAGAGGCCAGACACGTTAAAACTTATGCGGCAAAATCTGCTCCAAGTAATCAAAGCTTAGGGTCTATTTCTATCGAAATCAATAACTCTATGATTTTGCTTCCTGCCGAACCAATGAAGAGGCGCTATTTTGACAGACGCGTAGGTTGGTTTGCCCGTGGCCAAGTGGATTATGGCTTAGATGCTCAAGAAAGTAAGAGAGTTACCTATTTAGACAGATGGCGTTTAGAAGTAAAAGATGAGGATATTGAAAAATTTAGGGCTGGGGAATTGGTAGAGCCCAAAAAGCAAATTGTGTACTATGTGGACAGAGCTACTCCAAAACAATGGATTCCATTTATAAAACAAGGTATTGAGGATTGGCAAGTGGCTTTTGAGGCGGCTGGTTTTAAAAATGCGATTATTGCCAAAGACCCTCCATCTGTAGAAGAAGATCCAGAATGGTCACCGGAAGATGTGCG
Organism: Croceitalea sp. MTPC6; assembly: GCF_036985525.1. Taxonomy (NCBI): domain Bacteria; kingdom Pseudomonadati; phylum Bacteroidota; class Flavobacteriia; order Flavobacteriales; family Flavobacteriaceae; genus Croceitalea; species Croceitalea sp. MTPC6. The sequence goes on along the minus strand of NZ_BTGR01000006.1, from coordinate 213,046 downwards.
CTATTCTGTAGTACGCTATTTAGCATCTCCAATACCAAATGCAAACGGACCCCATGTAAGTGATCCAAGAAGTGGAGAAATCTTAGAGTCCGATATTAATTGGTACCATAATGTAATGACCTTGTTACGTAATTGGTTCTTTGTACAAACGGCTGCAATTAATCCAGAAGCAAGAGGTGTTGCCTTTAAGGATGAAATCATGGGGAGGTTAATTCGATTTGTATCTGCTCACGAAGTCGGCCACACATTGGGACTGCCACACAATATGGGAAGTAGTGTAGCTTACCCTGTAGACTCACTACGTTCAAAAGAATTCACACAAAAATATGGCACTGCTCCTTCCATCATGGATTATGCCCGTTTTAACTACGTTGCCCAACCTGGTGATGAAGGTGTCGCATTAATGCCAAATATTGGTGTTTACGATAAGCATGCCATCAACTGGGGATACCGTCCAATTTTGGATAAATCTGTAAAAGAAGAAAAAGCAACTTTGGATAGTTGGATTCTTGAGCATGCGGATGACCCCATGTATCGTTTTGGACACCAACAGATAGGGGATATTCATGACCCAAGCTCACAAACTGAGGATTTAGGGGATGACGCCGTAAAGGCAAGTTTGTATGGTATAGCCAATTTAAAACGCATTGTACCAAACCTAAACGAATGGATAGCAGAAGATGGCAAAACCTATGACGACTTAGGTACATTATATGGACAAGTAGTGAGCCAATTTAATAGGTATATGGGTCACGTAGCAAATAACATTGGAGGTGTTTATGAGTACAATAAAACGTTTGACCAAGAAGGGGCCGTGTACACGCATGTTGCAAAAGCACATCAAAAGAAATGCATGGATTTCCTACAAGCGCAATTGTTTGAGACTCCAGAATGGATGTTAGACCAAGAGATTTTCAATAAGATTCAGTATTCAGGTTCTGTAGAGCGTATTCGCGCCGTCCAAACAAGAACTTTAAATACCATGCTAAGTTTGGGCAAACTGGCAAGAGCTATCGAAAATGAAACTATTAATGGAAACGATGCTTACAAGCTCACGGATATTATGAGTGATCTAAGAAGGGGTATTTGGTCAGAAACTAGGAGCGGTAAAGCTATAGATACATATCGTAGAAATTTACAAAAAGCGCACATTGACAGATTAGGGTATTTAATGACCGCTAAAAATCAGCGTAAGCAGCCAAGTTTTGGTGGATATCAAAAATCCACTGCTGTTAATACAAGCCAGTCGGATATTCGTTCAGTGGCACGTGCAGAATTGAATAACTTAAAAAGGGATATCAGAAATGGATTGGCAAGAACATCCAATAGTATGAGTAGATACCATTTACAGGATGCTCTGGAGCGCATAGATACTATTTTAAATCCAAATGGTTAGAAAACTTAATACCATTTTATCGATGAAAGGGACAATTTGATTGTCCCTTTTTGTTTTTACCTACATAAATCGGGCTTTCACAACATATACACAATCCGTTTGGTATAAATTCCTACATTTATAGCACCCAAATCCCAGATATTATGAAGACCTACAAAATCAAAAGCTTTATTTACTTTCTATTATTTGCTGTTGCAGCATTCTTCTACAATAAGATAGAGCAAGAGAAAAAGTTTCAAGACGAGATAACTTCAAGTGAAGTAGTTAATATAGACACTAAGCAACTTGAAGATTCGGAATCTGAAGATTTGGATACCCCTTTACAATAATTTTTTCCACCTGTTAAAAGCTTCATAAACTTTTAAATGCATTTTAAACCTATTGCCCTATAGAAGGTCATATGGTAAATCATTTAAAAATCTATAACATGAAGAATTTAATTTTAACAATGGCTATGCTATTAAGTCTAACCACCATAGCACAGCAAGGAAACCGTGAGCGTAACCGCAAAAAGGCAATGGCAGAAATGACTGCTAAACAGTTAGCAACGCTTCACACAAAGAAAATGGCCTTGGCTTTGGATTTAACTCCCCAACAACAAGATCAAGTTTTAAAGATAAATATTGAAGAAGCGGAATTCCGTAAAACTAAAATGGCGGAACGCAAAGCAAAAAAAGAAGATGGTGAAGCTATAGAGCCAACAAGTGGTGAAAGATTTGAAATGCAAAACGCACTTTTGGACCGCAAACTGGCACACCAAGAAAAATTAAAAGAAATACTTACCGATGAGCAATTTGAGCTTTGGAAAAAAGCGCGCAATCGAAAAGGTATGCACAGCAAAAAGAAAATGCAGAGGGATGGCAGAAGGGGATAAATATTTTTTGTTGATTTTGAAAGGCCTCTGACTTACGTTAGGGGCTTTTTTCTTTTAATACTATGGTATCGGTTATTTTATCGATATCATATATTATCGGCAATTTTACCGATATTTTTTATTATCGGCAATTTTACCGATATTTGTAATAATGAAAACAGTAACTGCTATACTCACGGGAGATATTATAAACTCCCAAATGATTGCTCCTAAGAACTGGCTACCTCACTTAAAGGAGGTTCTTAACACTTATGGTGAAGAACCAAGGTCTTGGGAAATCTATCGAGGAGATAGCTTTCAATTAGAGGTTCCCTCAAAGGTAGCCCTTAAAGTGGCCATTCACCTTAAAGCAACCATAAAACAAGAAAAAGCGCTAGATGTGCGTATTGCTATTGGTCTTGGGGGAAAAAATTACAGTTCAGAGAAAATAACAGAGGCTAATGGTTCCGCATTTGTGAATTCAGGGCAATGCTTTGAAAACCTGAAAAAAACAACCCTTGCCATAAAATCAAGCTCAGAAGACTTTGATGCCACTATAAACCTAATGTTGCAATTGGCGTCCCTCAGTATGGATAATTGGCTACCTGCTACTTCAAGAATTGTAAAAGCTGCTATCGAACACCCCAATGCAAATCAAAAAGAAATTGCTGCGCTATTGGAAAAATCACAAAGTAGCATCAGCGAAGCATTGATACGGGCAGGTTTTGATGAAATCCAAAAAATGATGCAGTTTTATACCACACAACTCCAAAAATTATGATGTTATTAGCCCTAAAACTTATACTGGCCCATTTTCTTGGCGACTTTGTCTTTCAACCAGCAAAGTGGGTCGACCACAAACTAAAGAAAAAAGCAAAATCCAAATACCTGTATTACCACATTGCCGTACATCTATTGGCACTTATTGTTGTATTACAGTTCAATAATTGGGGAATCGTTGCCATCACCATTGTATCCCATTACCTTATAGACTTGGCGAAATTAAACTTCACCAATGAAAAAAATTACCGATGGCTTTTTACATTGGACCAAATACTACATCTCGCAGTCATAGCCGTAGTCGTTTATTTTTATGAACCCTACACCTTGGACATCAACCTATTGTTCACACCACAATTACTGTTATTCATATGTATGCTAGCCTTTGTGAGCTACGTATCTGCAATTCTTATTAAAATGCTCATGGCGCCTTATATTGAAGAACTTGCGAAAGACGATAAAGAAAATAAGGAAGGTACTTCCCTTAAAAATGCGGGGCGCTATATAGGGATGTTAGAACGCATTTTTGTCTTTGCCTTTATCCTTTTACACCAATGGGCTGCCATAGGATTGCTGATTACTGCAAAATCTGTATTCCGGTTCGGAGACCTCAACAAAGGGAAGAATAGAAAACTGACCGAGTATGTTCTTATTGGCACTTTGCTCAGTTTTGGACTGGCTATTTTGGCCGGACTTGCCTATAATTACCTTATCACATTTTTATCATGAAAGACATCTTTAACACCTATACTCCAGAGGGGTTTAGTAATGTGAGTACCTATTTATTCACAGAAGACCCACAACAACTGATTGATTTTCTTGAAAAATCCTTCTACGCGGAAGAAATTAACCGCTCCCTACACCCAGAAAATGGTGACATCAGTAATTGTATCTTAAAAATTGGCGATACCTGTTTTATGATCAGTCAAGCTAGGGGAATGTTCATGGGAATGCGTACTGCCCTTTATCTTTATGTAGATGACGTGGATGCTATCCATGAAAATGCATTGGCACATGGTGCTGAAGAAATATTTGCACCAGCAGACATGGATTACGGCGACCGCCAGGGTGGGGTAAAAGACCCAGCTGGCAATTATTGGTGGGTCTCCAAACGCCTAGAAGAAAAAGGATATCATGAGTAAACGAAACCTACGGATTCTTAGGTTTTATATCGTTGGATGGACTTTGTCCATGCTTTTTTTGGCTATTGTCCGGGGTGTGGGTACGGAAGAGCTGGGGCAATTAAAGTTCGATTTTAAATCGAGCATTATAATCGGATTGACCCTAGGACCTATTTTGGGCATTATCTCTGCGTTGGCTTCTATTTGGGCAGAAAAAAACCTGTACCGAAAACTCACTTTAGGCAAGCTTTTGCTCCTTAGGACCATATACGCTTTCCTGTTTATCATTTTTATGACTTTTGTAGCCTACTGGGTCTATCAATTCTATTTTGGCACTGAGATAAGTTTAAAAACTTTTGCCATGGATAAAGGCAGCGGTGCCATCTATTTCTACATTTGGGTAACAGATTTTGTCCTAACGGTATTAAGACAAGTAAACTTAATGCTCGGCGAAGGCAATCTAATGAAGCTGATCCGTGGTAAATTCTATAACCCGAGTGAAGAAGAACGTATTTTTATGTTCTTGGATTTACAGGCATCTACTGGACTGGCGGAACGTTTGGGCCATATAAAATACAGCACGCTTATTCAAGATTGTTTTAACGATTTGGCCATAGTCCTAGAAAATGAAGCGGAGATTTACCAGTACGTAGGGGACGAAGCAGTACTTACATGGCCACTGGAGCTGGGTATAAAATCCCAAAACTGTTTACATGCCTATTTTAATTTTTCAGAATTGTTAAAAAAGAAAGGCAATTATTATCAGGCAAAATACAACTGCCAACCCTTTTTTAAGGCAGGGCTGCATTCAGGAATAGTAACGGTAACAGAGGTTGGCAAATACAAAAAAGAAATCGCTTACCATGGTGATACGATCAATACCGCAGCTCGAATACAAGGACAATGTAATTCCCTAAAAGCTCAATTATTGGTTTCCGAAACACTCAAGGATCAACTTAAAGAAGATGGTTATACGTTCACAAAAATGGGGAAAGTACCACTTAGGGGCAAAAAGAAAGATATTGTCATCTTTTCTGTTTCAAAACAATAAAAGGCAGGCAGTATAGCCTGCCTTTTTAAATTTCGCTTTTGGATTTAAGCTTCTACTGGTTGGTTCCAGACTCCGGTTGCGGCTGTTTCCGATACGTAATCTGAAAAATCCTTGGCTTTTCGTCCTAAAACCTTTTCAATATCATGGCTAATAATTTGGTTATTTTCATTATCCAATACCTCAACAAACAAATAGTTTATCAACCAGATATAATCTTCAGGAACCCCATGCATTTCTAGCATTTCAGTGTATTCCGGCAGTGTAATGGGTGTAAATGAAATCTCTCTTCCAGTAGCATTGGCAATCTCTGCAACTACCTCTTTAAAGGTCAACATTCTAGAACCTGTAAGTTCATAGATGGCACCATTGTGCTTATTATCCAATAGGGCTTCAACAGCCACATCGGCGATATCTTCGGCATCTACATAGGGTACTTTTGTATCTGCTTGGGGCAAAGCCACATGGCCATGTAGAATAGGCCCTAAGAAAAAGCTTTCGCTAAAATTCTGGCTAAACCAGCTTGCTCGAACAATCGTGTAGTCCAAACCACAATTGATGACCAATTTTTCGCAGGCCTCTGCTTCTACTTCTCCCTTGCCCGATAAGAGCACCAATTTTTTAACTCCTTGCTCCTTTGCCACTTTGGTTAAAGCTTCAATGGCCTCCTTGGCACCAGGTACGGCTAAATCTGGTTGGTACGTAATGTAAATACTATCCATTCCTTCTAAAACAGCTGACCATCCTGCAGGATTGTCCCAATCAAAAGCTGGGTTTTCACTCCGTGAACCAATACGGACGTTATGCCCCAATTTATTTAAACGTTCTACAATTCGTCTTCCTGTTTTTCCTTTTCCTCCTAATACTAAAATGTTGTTTTTCATGATTTTCAATTTTTGATGCTTCGACTACGCTCAGCATAGGTGTTTATACTTATTTATGATTTACTTATACTTGCAATAATGAGTAAGGCGAACGATATCATTGACGTGATAATCCGAATGATATGAAATCGATTCCATGGATTTTCAAATCGTTCCCTAAGGGCTCGTAGCTCTTCTACCGAACTATTGACTAAATCGGTCTTATCCAAGATTTGATTTAAGGGTACATTTCCAAAAATGGTTACGAGTACCACTCCCAAAAAGTAAAGGCTTATAGCTAGCAAGACCAGCCTAAAATGCTCTGATGATACCCCCTTATTGGTGAAAATAGTAGCTAGACCTACTAAAAAAGACCCAAAGAATACTGCAAAGAATAGCGGATTTTCAATGCTGCGATTCATTTTCTGAAAAGCCTGTAGGTAGCCTAGGTCATTTAATTGTCCTATACCCGGAGTAATAGCGTTTCCCCATGTAAAACATAGTCCTGCGGTAAGTCCAATTAATAATGTTGCAGTAAAAAGACTTAGGTTGCTTGTTGATAGTTCCATAATTTTAAATTCTGGTTGATTAAATTGTTCTTTGTGTACTGCGTATTCCCTTAAAATGTCTATACAATATGGCGGTAGTGACAAAAACCCCACCTATAAGCCAAAAGCCCGGATCGCTAAAAAAGACATAGTGGTTTCCCCCTTGAGGTACAAACAACAAAGGCACGGTAATCAAGGCATCTAAAATGGCAGCGACACCAAAAAAGGTAATTCCAATCCACATACCGTGAGTTTCATCATCCTTTTTGTAGTACACCTTTGAACCGAACCAAACCAATGGTATGACAGCTATAAGCAGTACCAAGTTGGCCTGTTGTTCTAAATTTTCTAATACTGGGATAAAAAAGGAAAGTGCAAAGGCGCTTACCCCAAGTACCCAAATGATTATTCCTATAATAATTGCTCTGAAAATTTTCATGACTGTTTGTTTTTTAATTACAAGACAAAACTAGAACAGTCCCAACCACGACATTTGTTTGAAAAGGAGTATGATTTGTTCGAAAAGGAGTATTGGTTAAGAAACCTTTATTTCACTGGGACGGAAACCAAATTTTTTATTGAAAGCATTAGAAAAAGAACTCAAACTGTCATAGCCCACATGCCATGCTGCCTCTTGTACCGTTGCACTTTTACTGCGAATAAGGTCATGCGCTGTACTCATACGCTCATTTTGCAAGTATTTGAATACCGGTACTCCAAAAAGTTCTTTAAAATCTTTTTTTAGTTTAAAAGTATTAAGCCCTATCTGGCGAGAAAGTTCTGTTAAGGAAGGTGGTGCATCTAAATTTTTCGAAAGAATTTCTTTGGCCTCATAGAGTTTTTTCCGTTCTTTTGTTTTTATTTCCTTGGTTGATAACGTTGATAATTGCCAAAAGAAATGGGACAACAAGGCAGTAATCTGACTACGGAAGAACATCATTTTGGCTTTTCCCTCATATTGGTTGTTAAAAATATTGTCCACTATATGCTCCATCTCTGGCGTCATAAAAAAACGTGGCCCTTCCACATATGAATCCGAAGGATTCACCAATTCTTTTAGAAGGTCCGTGAATAGTTCGCCTTCCCCATTGGGCAAATTATGCAAGTTCTTGGGTGCTGTGGCAATTAAAATACATTGCAATGGTTTATCAGGTGAAACCGTGTGTACACAATCAACAGTGGTATCGGCATAAAAAGAAATGGCCAAACCCTTAGTATTCTCGTATGGCATTTTCTTATCACCATAGTCCATGGACAGATGCACATTGCCCGAACCGTAAAATGCTACGGCAATTAAAGGCTCATCAAACTTACAAGAGTCAATAACAACCTTATCAGAATTGGCCTCTTCAATCAAAATGATGAAATCGTTAATATTAATAACGTCCCTTGTCATAGTGCTACTAAAATTAACCAATAATCAAAATATGAACAACACAATTAAATTCTCATACTTTAAAAACTAAAAAGTAACTTTAGGGCAATCAAAAAACGAAAATCAAATCCTCAAATGAAATCTCAAATACATTTTTCAGCACTGTTATTGCTATGTTGCTTAACTAGCAATGCCCAAAATATATATAGGACCGCTTGCCAAGGGAATATTTCTCGATTGGATAGTTTACTACAGACAACAGAAATCAATACCCAAGACAATCGGGGTAGGTCTTTACTGCACTGGGCAGTGGCCTGTAACCAAAAAGAGGTGTTTGATCATTTAGTACAAAAAGGCATTACACCCAACTTAGAGGATAATGAGGGAACAACCCCGCTATATATGGCGGTTCGGTTTCAACGTATGGAATTCTTCAACCATTTGATAATTTTAGAGACCGATACGAACTGGAAGCAAAAATATGGTGCAATGCTCTTTGAAATAGCCATTTTGAATAAAGACACCACCTTTGTTCAGAAACTTACTGAAATAGGTGTCCCCATTAACAGAAAAAACAAAAGGGGTAGCACCCCATTGGAAATTGCACTAAAGACCAAGGCCAATAAAATAGTCGACTTCCTAAAGGCAAACGGTGCTGATGAAAGTTTGGTTCGTAACATCGTCTTAAAAGGAGCCTATATGGGCCAAAAACCACCAGGAATGGTTGCCAAGGTTTTTGCTCCCAATGTAATTTCTACTGAAGAATATGAATTTGGCTCCGTATTTAATAAAGCTGGTACCGAATTTTACTACGGAGTAGATGTGAATGGCAGAACAGAAATACGGTATTCGGAGTTGCAAGGAGAAACATGGACAACTCCAAGGATTATACTTTCCCATGAAAAATATGGCTACAATGACCCTTTTTTATCACCCGATGAAAATCGATTGTACTTTATCTCAGACCAAGCAATGGATGGCAAGGGAGAGCAAAAAGACATTGATATCTGGTATGTAAACCGAACAGATAATGGTTGGTCAGAACCCATCAATGCAGGACCAAACATCAACACTAGTAATGAGGAGTACTACATCTCCTTCACCAAAGACGGTACCATGTATTTTTCTACGGATGCGTATACCGACGAAAATAACCGCAACCATGACATTTATTATTCAAAATTTACGGATGGCGAATTTCAAAAAGTGGTTCGGTTAGGCGAAGCCATCAACACGGACGCTTACGAAGCTGACGTTTTTGTGGCCCCAGATGAGAGTTATCTAATCTTTTGCGCCCAAAGAAGCGGAGGTTTGGGTAGGGGTGACCTCTACATTAGTTTTAAAGAAGATGATGGCTCTTGGTCACAATCCGTTACTATGGGTGATGCAATAAATACGGAAGGCCACGAACTCTGTCCTTATGTGACATCAGATGGAAAGTACCTTTTCTACACAAGCAAACAAGATATTTATTGGGTAAGTACGGCCGTTTTTAAAACCTTAAAGAGTAACTAAAAAGGCTCGGTGAGCCTTGTTAAGGTTTTTATAAATGCCGTAGTTTGCCTAAAATAATATGCTTTTCATCGATGGCGAAGGCCAGAAGTATAGCTTTCAAGGTAAGTATTAAAGAGACCGCTATTGGTCTATGTTCATTTAAATTTTAATACTATGAAAGCGAAACAGATGTTATCCATCCTTACCATACTAGCCATCTGTTTTTTTGCGAACGCCCAAGAAAAACCGCACTGCATTAATGATAGTGATGGCTTTGAACCAGGGCAAATTGTTTACCTCTTTGGTGACCAAGTAAGATTGCGCGAAGCTCCCACAACAGAGAGCAAGGTGCTTAAAACCCTACCTATTGGCATGCATATGGTAGTGCAAGAAAAACATGAAAATTCTTGGCGCTACAAAGGTGTGGACCACCATTTTTACAAGGTAGATTATAGGGGCATTCAAGGTTACGTTCTTGGCGGATTATTGGCATTGGAAAAGAAGACCATCAATAATGTGGTGCACCTATTTGGAAGGGCAAAAACTGGTGAAGAAGACTTCCTGCTCATCCGCACCCTACAGGAAGACGGTTCCTTTAAGGAAAAGTCCACACGCTTGCACAATGATCAGTTTTATTTAAAGGATCTAGGCACTAAAGGACTGCCCAATATAGAAGGTGCCCTTTTAGTGGACTATGTCGCCAAAGCCTTTGGCGCGGAAGGTGGCGGTATTTACCTCTTTCAGGAAGAGGGCGAACTACATCAAGTGGCACGGTTATCCCATGTGTTTAATTCAAGTAACTCCTACTCATGGGAACAGTTTATCTTCCCTGTGGATAAAGACGGTATTGAAGGTAAAATCCGATATAAAAAAGAAGTTGGCAAAAGCTATGACAACAATTCCCAGTGGAAAAAGAGGAGTATAGAGACCAAGGAACTGGTCTGGGTAAATGCTAGCTTGGAGCTGGCGCAGCAATAAGTTAGTATCTTTTTTAATATAAAACTGGGGCATGTCCCCAGTTTTTTTATTTCGAGAGATTATCGACAGAAAGTCGAATCGATAATAAATTAATAATATTACATGTCTTTAATTTAAGTTAATAAACAGTATCAACTCAACCCAGATTCATATTGTCCCTAATATACCTTCTTCTATCCGCATACAAGAATATGGCGTTGGTATTTTTATGGAGCTCCCCACAAAATCTGCGCTCAAAAAAGCTCTAAAGAAAGGGTATATCACTGTAAATGCTAAAGTAGCAAGCACAGCTACGTTGGTATCTGGTGGAGAGGAGATAGTGTTATCCATTCCAGAAAAAACAAACCCAAAGAAAAAACTGGTGTTTCTCCTAACCGTTTTATATGAAGATGAATATTTAGCCGCCATTTATAAACCTGCTGGTATTTTGGTAAGTGGGAACCATTTTAAAACCATTGCTGCTGCCCTGCCCCAAAACCTTAAACCTAGCACGTTGGCAGATGTTATAACACCGCAACCTGTACATCGTTTGGATTATGCTACGACAGGTATTTTATTGGTAGGTAAAACCAGTAGTGCTATTCGTGCTTTAAATAAATTGTTTGAAGATAAAGCCATTACCAAAACTTACTATGCGGTTGCTATTGGGGAACTACCGCCTAGCGGAGAAATCACCTCAGCAATAGATGGTAAGCAAGCACAATCCAACTATACGGTGGAGCAAACCGTGCCTTCAGAACGGTTTGGATGCCTTAACCTGGTAAAACTAGCCCCTAAAACAGGGAGAAGACATCAACTGCGTAAACATTTACTCAGTATAGGCAGCCCTATTTTAGGTGATACCACCTACGGTCTGGAACATCTAATTTTAAAAGGCAAGGGTTTGTATCTGCATGCCCACTCCTTAGAGTTTATACATCCGTTTACTAAGAAAGAACTTCATTTAAAAGCAAAACTTCCAGAAAAATTTACCCGTATTTTTAGTACTTTATAGTCTAATTTAAAGCACTTAAAAAACGATGTCTAAAGATTCCCATAAAGCGATATGTTTATTATACTTAAAGAAATATGCTGAGCGAGATTTAGATGCGGTGGCAGAATTATTTGCAGATGATATTGTCTTACGGGATTGGAAGATTCGCGTTGTAGGAAAAGAAGATGCGCTAAGGGAAACGCGCAAAAATTTTGAAACTGTTAATACTATAGATATAGAAGTACTTTCTACCTATGAAAATAAAAATACGGTCGCGGCGGAGCTAAAAATAACGATCAATTCCACCGAAGAACTCTATGTGGTTGACGTTATTACGTTTGATTCCAATGCCAAAATAGCATCTATACGAGCGTATTTGGGGAGAGGGGATTCGTAAAGAAAAGAACTTGGAAGAACTATGAAGGTATGAAGGGTACCGTTTTATATAAAAGAGGGTCACATATCACAGATATCACTATTCAACACAGTGGTAAAATCTGTATTATGAGTGGTGGTGTAGGTGGAGAATTTGTACTCTATATTCCCGTTACCTCAGAACCAGCGTTGTTTAAAGCTTTATGCTCGCCTTGGGAACGTTTTAATAACAGATTTTTGGGCAAAAAAGGAAGCAAGCAAGAAATTTATGACCGTATGGTAGCAAAGTTTTCCTCTAAAGAGCGGGACCCTGATACTGCAATCAGTAAATTTTTAGATATACACAACATACCCTATACCAGCGAATATTGGCCCAATAGATAAAATAGTTCTTAGCTTTAAACCAAGATTACATGCATTTGGTAAATGACGGAAGTAAAACTATATAAGTCCAAAAAGAGCGCCATTAAAGTAATGGCACTGTGTACCCCTTTTGTAGTACTCGGTATTTTTATACTTGGAAAGAATCCTTTGATAGGATGGCTGAACATAGGTTTTTTTGGTCTTGCCTATCCCTTGGGGATTTTTAACTTGTTGGATAGAAGACCTGCACTAATACTTAATGAGCTAGGTATATTTGACCGTAGCATCCACAAAGATTTTATCAACTGGGAACTTATAAAAGATGCCTATCCCATTAGTATAAACAGGCAAAAATTCATTTGTTTGCTCATAGATGAAAAATTTAAGCCTTCTAAAAAGAAGCGGCTGTTTTATAAAAGCGTAGCAAAATTAAATGAAGCTATTGGAGCACAGGAATTAAACATCAACTTAGGGCAAATTCAAAAAATTGATGAAGTCAAACTAACGCTATTTATCTTAAAAATGTCAAAAGCCACTAAAACGGATAAAGCTACGCTACTAAAAGAATTGGAAATCGCCTAAAGCCTTATTTGTAACCTATCAAAAAACATAAACATCATGAAAAAACTACTATTTGTAAGCTTAGTCCTTTGTTGTTTTACAAGCTATGCACAAAGCGAAGCATACCAAAAGCAAAAAGCGGAAAAAATAGCCAAAGGTTCTGTTTTTACTAAGATTATAAATAGAGAGCTTCCAGCGACTATTGTTTATGAAGATGATGAAATTATTGCTTTTGTTCCTCTGCGACCGCAAGCACCCGTGCATTACCTCATCGTTCCCAAGAAAGAAATTCATACCATAAATGATGTGGAGGAAGAAGATGCTTTGGTGTTGGGCAAACTATTTTTAGTGGCTAAAAAGCTGGCAAAGGAAAACGGAATTGCAGAAACAGGGTATCGCTTGGCCATGAACATTAATGAAGATGCTGGGCAATCTGTATTCCACTTACACATGCATTTTTTAGGGGGAGAAAAATTGGCACCTATGTTGCCTAGAAAGGAAAAGGAGTAGTTTAAGTTTTATTGAGGGATTTCTCAATCGTCGCTTTGCAACTCATATCGAAATGACTAAAAGCAAAACGTACATGCCCTTTAAAGTTTATTAACACAAAAATTAAACTAATCACTATCTTAGGCTAAAACATCAAAACATGAAAAGAATAGTTCTCCTTACTCTAATAGGCCTTTTTGTTACCACTACCAATCAAGCACAAGAACAGGAAATTGAAATGAAGGTCAATTTTTGGGGCTATAAGTTTATGAAAGACGGGGAACGTCTTAATTGGAAGGAATTGCAAGTGGCCACAATCGCAGTAGAAAACGCAAACCTGCTCATTAAAAAGGCTAGAGGCCAACATACTACGAGCATCATTTTGGCTGTTGTTGGTGGAGGTTTACTAGGATGGAATCTTGGACAGGCCAGTAATGAAGACGACCCCGATTATACTTTGGCCTATGTGGGTGGGGGAATTGCAGCGGTTAGTATGGGGTTTTCCATTAGTGCCTTTAATAAAGTGAACAAAGGGGTAGATCTCTATAACCTATCCGTTAACAAAACGGCACATTATCAGTTTCAACCTGAATTGCAGGTAATGGCAAATGGCAATGGTGTTGGGCTAGCCATGAGGTTTTGAGACCATTTAAATAGTTTTACTTTTAGGAAATGAACCTCAATCAGATAACCGTTCCTTCAAAGGATATTTTAAAATCCATTACTTTTTATAAAACTTTAGGTTTACAACTTATTATTGAAGCCTTACCACATTATGCCCGCTTTGTCTGTCCAAATGGTAATGCAACGTTCTCTTTACATTTAGTGGAAGAACTGCCTCAAGGTGAAGGGGTTTATGTCTATTTTGAATGTGAAGATTTGGACAATCGTGTTGACGAACTTGTTTCAAAAGGAACACAATTTGATGAGCTGCCCAAGGATAAGCCCTGGCTATGGAGAGAGGCTCGCTTAAAAGACCCGGATGGTAATCAAATTATTCTATATTTCGCTGGCGAAAACCGTTTAAATCCTCCTTGGCGTATATAAGTTATAAAGAATTAACATGATTACCCTAAGACAAGCTACCCCCAAAGATTTAGAATTGCTATTGTATTGGGATACCAAACAGCATGTCATAAATGCGGACCCGGATGAAGATTGGGACTGGGAAAAAGAACTGGCTTTTAATCCGCCGTGGAGGGAACAACTTATTGCAGAGTTGAATGGTAGCCCTATAGGTTGTATTGTTATTATTGATCCTCGCGAAGAAGAAACCCATTATTGGGGAGATGTGCCAAAAAACCTACGCGCTTTGGATATTTGGATTGGCGAAGAAGATAATTTGGGCAAAGGTTACGGCACCATAATGATGAACTTGGCCATAGAACGTTGTTTTTCAGATTCAAAGGTCAATAAAATTTTAATAGACCCTTTAAAGTCCAACATCAAAGCTCATCGATTCTATGAAAGATTAGGTTTTCAATTTATTGAAGAAAGGGTTTTTAATGATGTTGTATGCTTTGTCCACGAGCTGAACAGATAGGATTGTATAATTTTCTAACTACCAAACATATTACCTACGACCGGGAAGATTTATCTGACAGCTTTATTTCTGGTTTCATTACTTTCGTATACCAACTACACATTTAATTATTGAAACCTCCAAAGCACATTTTACCAATAATCGTATTGGCCCAATTTTTTTGCACCTCACTCTGGTTTGCAGGTAATGGGGTACTGGTTCCCTTAATCGGACATTTTAATTTGGGTGAAAACAGTTTGGGCAACATTACCTCAGCTGTTCAGCTTGGTTTTATTATGGGCACCCTACTTTTTGCGATATTGACTTTAACAGACCGTTTTTCACCTTCAAAGGTATTTTTAGGGTGTGCCATTTTAGGTGCATTTTTTAATATAGGTATCGTTTGGGAGAGTAACAGCTGGACAAGTATTCTGTTATTCCGGTTTATGACGGGTTTTTTTTTAGCAGGCATTTATCCCGTAGGCATGAAAATAGCTGCCGATTACTACGATAAAGGTTTGAGTAAATCGCTCGGCTACCTTGTAGGTGCTTTGGTATTGGGTACTGCGTTCCCTCATCTTTTAAAATGGCTTTCAGCAGTATTTCAATGGCAGTATGTTATCTATGCTACTTCAGCACTAGCGATTTTAGGTGGTCTTTTAATGGTTGCTTTAGTACCTAATGGTCCTTACCGAAAGCAGAGTCAACATTTGAATTTAATCGCTTGTTTCTCCATTTTTAAAAAGAAAGATTTTAGAACAGCTGCGTCCGGCTATTTTGGTCATATGTGGGAACTCTATACCTTTTGGGCATTTGTGCCTGTATTGCTTGCCAGACACGCCGAACAGCATGGCCATAACTTATTTAGAGTTTCATTCTGGTCATTTTGGGTCATTGCCGTTGGTGGATTGGCTTGTGTGGTGAGCGGTATTATTGCCCAACAGAAAGGTATTAAACGTACTGCGTCTATTTCTTTATTTCTCTCTTGCCTTTGTTGCTTGCTTTCACCTGTGATATTAGTTTATACTACTACCCCTATATTTATTTTATTCCTTTTGTTCTGGGGCATGGTGGTGATAGCAGATTCTCCACTATTCTCTACCCTTGTGGCGCAAAGTGCCGCTCCAGAACTAAAAGGAACAGCTTTGACCATTGTTAATTGTATTGGTTTTGCCATAACAATTGTTAGTATTCAATTCATTTCTCTAATTCAAGATTATATATCTGGAAATTGGTTCTTTATGCTTTTGGCCATTGGGCCAATTTTTGGGTTGTTTGGTTTGATGGGAAAAACAAAATTGCGGTAAGTAAATCCTAAAAAGCCTTCCCTACCGCCTCAATGGTTTCATCCAAATCCGAATAACTTATCGCATCATTTAAAAAGTAACTCTCAAAAGCAGACGGTGGCAAATAAATACCTTGGTCCAGCATGCCATGAAAATACTTTTTAAAGGTGTCGTTATTCCCTTTAGCCGAAGAAGCAAAATCTATAACTGGCTCATCACAAAAGTGTACTGAAATCATGCTGCCAAATCTATTAATTTGATGCGTAACTCCTTTCTCAGACAATACTTTGGCAATTCCTTGATGCAAGTATTCGGTTTTCTTAGCTAAACTTGTAAAGGTTTCTGGTTTGTTTTTGAGTTCGGTCAGCATTGCCAGACCAGCACTCATGGCCAATGGGTTTCCACTTAAGGTTCCCGCTTGGTATACAGGTCCTTCTGGAGCCAAATGACTCATAATCTCTGCTCTTGCAGCAAAAGCTCCTACAGGTAAGCCTCCACCAATAACTTTACCAAACATAACGATATCTGCATCTATGCTCAGTGCTTCCTGCGCACCACCCTTGCCCAATCTAAATCCGGTCATTACTTCGTCAAAAAGTAATAGAATTCCCTCTTTCGTACAGATTTCCCGAAGTCCTTTTATGAATTCATCCGAAGGAATAATACAACCCATATTCCCAGCTACAGGTTCAATAATAATGGCTGCAATTTCTCCTTTATTGGCTTTAACCAAAGTTTTTACCCCTTCCAAATTATTATAATTGGCCAATAAAGTATCTTTTGCCGTTCCAGCTGTAACACCAGGACTATTGGGACTACCAAAAGTGACCGCTCCACTACCTGCCTGAATCAAAAAAGAATCGGAATGTCCGTGGTAACAACCTGCAAACTTGATGATTTTATCCTTTCCTGTATATCCCCGTGCCAAACGTACTGCACTCATACAAGCTTCAGTCCCAGAATTCACAAAACGAATTTTGTCGATGTTAGGTACCATGCTCACGGCTAGTTTTGCAAGCTCAGTTTCTATTTCTGTTGGAATACCAAAAGAAGTTCCTTTTTTTGCTTTTTCTATGACTGCATTTAAAACAGGTTCATATGCGTGGCCCAAAATTAGTGGTCCCCATGAAGCGATGTAGTCAATATACTTATTGTCATCTTCGTCATAGAGATAAGCGCCTTTGGCTTTTTTAATGAAAATGGGCTCGCCCCCTACCGCTTTAAAAGCCCTAACTGGAGAGTTTACCCCTCCAGGAATATATTTTTTAGCCTCCGCAAATAACGCGCTGCTTCTTTGGTATCGCATTAATAAATTCTTTTTTTCATTTCCGCACAAGCGGTAATCTAACCATTTATAAAATACATCTCGTCTTTCTTTAAATAATGCTTTGACGAGCTCAGCATGACAGCCCAGTGCGAAACAGTCCTATTTCCTTTTCGCCTTTCTTAAGTTAATGACTTGACCAATTGCAAGGTTGGTACTGTCCAAACTATTTAATCGCATTATCTCATCTACTGAAATTGTGTACTTTCTGGATAGCCCATAAAGCGTATCTCCCTTTTCAACTACATGTGTAAAAACATCATACTCCTTTGGAGCCCTTAATGTATCAAGCCCATTCCGGACAACCTCATCATCATAAGTATCTAAATTATATCTATCAATAAGGGCAATCAATTTTTGTGGATATTTTTTATCTGTAGCATAGCCTGCTTTTCGTAAGCCATATGCCCATTTTTTATAGTCATCCCGCCTGTAATTGAACAAAAATCGATATCGGGAACGCGAAGCAAGAAAAATACTGTGATCCCTGAATGAAAACATAGGGTGATTATATTTTCTAAAACATTCACCTTTGGCATCATCATCGTGAAAATCATATTCCCCTTGCCAACCCGTATGGCATTTAATTCCAAAATGGTTGTTCGTTTTTCTTGTTAGTTCACCTTTGCCCGAGCCACTTTCCAAAATTCCTTGAGCCAGTGTAATGCTAGCAGGAATACTAAAAGCACGCATTTCATATTGTGCAATCTCAGCAAACTCTTCAATGTATTCTGCTGTTGAATTAATAGGGAATTTTACAAATCTACCTGGGTCTGCGGGAAGTGGGTATAATTCAGATTTATTGAATTTTGTCCCCTCAATGCCATTATTGGGTTTATATACCCCTCTTTTTTGTTCCGTAGTGCTGACTTTATTAGTATTGGATGTGACTCTTTTTTTTGCTTTACAGCCAACCAAGAACATCAACAACAGGATTACATATACAAAATGTTTTATCATTTCAATAAGGGTAATTTTTTTTCTTTCAATACCATATTCATGCCAGGAATACCTTGTAAACCGCCACTGTGTATCGCAAGTATTTTTGTCCCGTTTTTAAAGTGATTCTTAGTGATTAAATCCAGTAAGCCATAAAACAGTTTTCCTGTGTAGATGGGCTCCAAAGGAATTCCAGTTTTAACTTTAAAATCGTTCACAAAATCTATGAGCTCAGCGGTTATCTTGGCATAACCTCCAAAATGATAATCAGAAATCAATTTCCAATTCTCATTTCGAGCAAATTTACGAATATCGTTCTTTAGAAAATCACCCTTCAAAGCAGGAAAACCTAAAAGTATCTGATTTGGCTTTGCGGAATTGATTAATCCTGCTAAAGTACCCCCCGTTCCCACGCAGGCGCAAATTATATCAAATTCCACATCGTTTTCAGTCAGAATTTCTTCGCAACCTTTTACGGCCAGTGTATTAGTTCCCCCCTCTGGGATTAAGTAAAAAACACCATATTCTTTGTTTAGCTCATTTAGAAATTTAGAATCTTCCTTATTCCTGTAGTTTTCCCTAGACACAAAATGAAAATGCATTCCGTGATTGTAGGCTAATCGAAGTGTTGGATTCGTTTCCCATTTAGCTTTCAGTTCTTCTCCCCTAATAATACCTATGGTCTCAAAACCATATTCTTTTCCTGCACAAGCTGTTGCTGCTATATGATTGGAATAAGCACCCCCAAAAGTAAGGAGTGTGCCTATATTCTCCTTTTTGGCTTCTTGGATGTTGTATTTAAGTTTACGGTATTTGTTTCCGGATATAAATGGATGAATAGTATCTTCTCGTTTAACAAAAAGGGTAATTCCCTTTTCATCTAACAATGGTAAATCAATTTTCTGATTTTCTACATTCAAAAGTTAAGGACGAAAGATATAGTTTAAAAAGCTGTAGGATTTTCTGCGTTGTACATAACCCAGTTCCTTTTCATTGGCATAGGCCTCACGTTCAAATGAGATGTTCTGATATGCCCTATAGCTATCTAAATACAGTAAGGTTCTAAATAACCATTCGCAAACGTACCAAATGTAGAATGGAACAATAAACAGTTCTAATTGCTGTTTAAGATGGATTTTCTCATGATTGATCAATACCACATCCCTTTTAAGGCTATCTTCTTTAATGAAGATAAAGGGCCAAAGCGTTAGACCTACATAGTTCCTACGAAAAAAGTGCTTAAATACTAAAACCATTTGCAATTTTTAAAACGAGGGATGTTCAAATATATTAGTTCAATTCGTTTAATTGTAAGAATATTCGTTGTTGTTACTAACAATATCGGTGGATAACCCAATGCTAATTATATGAAATGCTCTCATTTCTATTCAAAAAATGTAACTTTAGGGTATCGTTTAGCTATGAAAAATGAAGGAATTGATTCCGCTTGAAGATGGTGATTTTTACCTATCTCCTGAAGGATATAAAGTATTTACGGAACAATATCATCTTAAACGCGGCTATTGTTGCGAAAGTGGTTGCAGACATTGCCCATACGGGTATAGCCAAAAAACCAACTCAAGATAGCAATATGCTATTTTCGGCATAATCTTTGTGGTTTATTTGTTGTGGATACTGGTTTAACTCAAAAAAATATTGATATGAAAAAAATTAAATTTCTTGCCCTGCCTTTGCTTGCCGTTTTATTTTTAAGTTCCTGTGTTTCGGTACGTGTAGTATCAGACTACGACCGTGAAAAAGATTTTAAGGAATATAAAACCTATGCATTTTACAAAACAGGGATTGACAAAGCACAAATCTCTGACCTCGATAAAAAACGCATTCTAAAAGCGATAGATACTGAGATGTCCTCACGTGGTTTCACCAAATCACAAAACCCGGATATATTGGTGAGCATATTTACCAAAGAACGCGAGCAAGTAGATGTTTACAACAACAACTTTGGCTGGGGAGGCTGGGGTTGGGGTGGCTTTGGCTGGGGTGGTTTCGGTTGGGGCGGTCCTTGGGCTTGGGGTCCTGGTTTTGGCTGGGGCGGTGGCTTTGGTCCTAACGTATCCACAAGAACAGAAGGCTCCTTATATATTGACCTTATTGATACTAGAAATAAAGAATTGGTATGGCAAGGTCGAGGAATAGGTACGTTGAACAATATTAAGAACATAGACAAGAAAGAAGAACGTATCAAGGAATTCGTCTCTCAGATTCTAGAGGACTATCCGCCAGCTATAGCTGCAAATTAAAATACAATTCAGAAGTGAGCGAAGTAGTTGCATAACTAAGTTTGAGTGTTTATGTGATAAAAGTGAAACAGCTACTTCGTTCCACCTGAATATCTTACAGTAATGGAAACGCCGTTGTGTTTTTTACCTCATTAAGCACAAAAGCACTTTTTACAGCACCAATATTGGATAGCGATGCAATCTTCTTTTTTGCAAAATCGTAGTAGGCATCCAAATCTTTGACAATCACTTTTAGTAAAAAGTCGAACTCACCGCCAACAACAAAGCATTCGGTCACTTCCTGAAAATCATTCACTTTCTCCAAAAAATTATCCATTAGATTTCCTTTCTGAGCCTCTAAAGAAACAAAACTGAATACCGTTATGCTTTGCTCTATTCTTTCCTTATTTACAATAGCAGTGTATTTTTTTATGTAGCCGTCATTCTCTAACCTTTTTATCCGTTCATAAACAGGTGTTTTGGTCAAGTTGAGTTCTTCAGCGATTGATTTTGCAACAGTTTTTGCATCTTTTTCCAAAATCCTAAGAATCTCCCTATCTATTGAATCAAGTTTAGCCTCCATACTTTTTCCTGATTTTAACAATTATCCCTGTTCAATATATATATTAATTCCTTAATTAAAATTAAAAAATAGGAAATATCTCTATAAATTATTCATTTTGCCCATAAATAAGCCTTAATTCTTATATTTAAAAGAAATACACTTCAGTGAAATATTATTTGGCCCAAGCAAATATTGCACGATTTAAAGCATCATTGGATAGCCCCATCATGAAAGAATTTGTAGACTTTTTAGAACCTGTAAATCGCTTTGCAGAAGAAAGCAGAGGTTTTGTTTGGCGGTTAAAGGATGATGAGGGACGTTCAGCATCCTATATTGAATCCCCCTTTAATGATGAAATGATGGCCGTAAATATTAGTCTTTGGGAAAATGTAGCTGATTTTAAAGATTTCGTGAATGGAAGTGTCCATAGCTATTTTCTTAGAAATAAAAAGAAATGGTTTGATTTGGGCGGAACATCACAATTTGTAATGTGGTGGCTCCCCGAAGGAAAGTATCCCACCTTAGAAATGGCAAAAGAAAAATTGGAGTTCTATGAAAAGAATGGATCGACCAAAAACGCCTTTACTTTTAAGGAATTTTATGATGCTGAAGGAGAATTAATAACCCTTTAGCCAAAAGTTACAATACAAGAAAGATTATGGAAAGAGCATACGAAAGCAATCCCATTTTAGATAAGTTGCCCAAGCATTTACAACAATATATAAAGCCTCAAAATTATGAGGATTATACCGCTATTGACCAGGCAGTTTGGCGTTATGTAATGCGTAAAAATGTGGATTACTTAAGCAAAGTAGCCCATAATTCATATACTGAGGGACTTCAAAAAACAGGTATCTCCATAAATCATATACCAAATATGTACGGCATGAACCGTATTCTTAAGGAAATAGGGTGGGCTGCAGTTGCTGTAGATGGTTTTATTCCTCCTTCTGCTTTCATGGAGTTCCAAGCCTATAATGTTTTGGTAATTGCTTCTGACATTCGCCAACTGGAAAATATTGAATATACTCCTGCACCAGATATCATTCATGAAGGAGCTGGTCATGCCCCAATTATCGCAAATCCGGAATACGCAGAATACTTGCGTCGCTTTGGGGAAATTGGGTGCAAGGCTATTTCCAGCGCCAAAGATTATGAGCTTTATGAAGCTGTTCGCCATCTCTCTATTATAAAAGAGGCAGAAGGCACACCACTGGATGAGATTGAAAAAGCTGAAAAGCTCATTGAACATTTACAAGAAAATATGGGCACTCCCAGTGAAATGGCTCTCATACGAAATCTTCATTGGTGGACGGTAGAATATGGTTTGATTGGCACTGTGGATAATCCAAAAATTTATGGGGCTGGATTACTTTCAAGTATTGGTGAAAGTGCTTGGTGCATGACCGATGATGTAAAAAAGTTACCTTATTCGATTGAAGCCACTTATAAGGAGTTTGACATTACCAAACCGCAACCTCAACTTTTTGTGACCCCTGATTTTGCTTTTTTAAATCAGGTACTTGAAGATTTTGCAAATACTATGGCACTGAGAAGAGGTGGGCTTGAAGGCATACAAAAGTTGATTGACTCCAAAGAGCTGGGGACAATTGAACTCAGTACCGGACTTCAAATTTCAGGAAATTTCACCAAAACCATTGCTCATAAAGGAAAAACAGTGTATGTACAAACCAAAGGGCCGACAGCTCTTGCTTATCACGAGAAGGAACTTATTGGTCATGGCATAGAAAAACACCATGATGGTTTTGGAACACCTATTGGTAAATTAAAAGGTATTAACCTGGCCATTGAAGACATGGGGCCTAGAGATTTAAAAGCATACAATATTTTTGAGGGTAATACCATTACGCTGGAGTTTGAAGGAAATATTAAAATAACTGGAAAGATAGTTACAGGAACCCGAAACTTACAGGGCAAAATTTTATTGATCACATTTGAAAATTGTAAAGTATCCCAGAAAGGGAAGCTGATTTTTGAATCGGGAGAAGGCACATACAGCATGGCTGTTGGGCAAGAAATCATTTCCGCCTTTAATGGTCCTGCGGATGTAGCTAGTTTTAATCTGGTAAACCATAAAATTAGTAGCACCAAATCCAAAATTGAAAAAAGCTCCAAAAGACTCCGTTTGGAAACACTATACCAACGGGTAAGGGATTGGCGTGATGGGATTGACCAGACGATTTCAAGAAGAAAGGTTTTTGAAGAAGCAAAGGAAAACCATTCTGGCGATTGGTTATTATCGGTTGAATTGTACGAACTGGCTCAAAAGGACAATAATAAGGATTTGATGGTTGAAATTAAGTCGCATTTAGATAACGTAAAATTAGACAATCCTAAAGTTGGACATTTGATTGATGATGGTTTGGCCTTAGTCGACCAAAATACCATTGAACAATTCTAGCTCGTTAAATGTGGATACTGGCTTTTCCTTAAAAACCAAAGTCCATCCCATGGAATTTGTTAACACAAGAAGTTTTGAGAGTTCACTGAGTAATCTGTTTTGAGCATTAGTTTTAAGTGAAGACGCTTCAATCTTCTTTAATAATGAAGCATTTACATTACGTTTTATGGTATTATAGTCTTCTGCATCAAACTGATTTAAATAATCAGCACTTACATCATAGTACTGAAAATCTGGGTTGATTTTAATCTCTGGGTCAGGTATGTTTCTAACTTGGAGGGTTTTAGCCTCTTCATTAATTTCAAATTCAACCATACTTAAATCATAAGCAATGGTAACATCTGCATTTACCACAACCAATGCTTTTTTATCTGCTGTAATGAGCGGACCAAAAAGTTCTTTGGAATCGGCATAGGTATACACCTCAGAAAAATGACCTTCAGTTACAATAAGTTTAGAAACATTTTTGATTTGCTGTTCCAACAGCATCGAATTTTCCTTCAGTATTTTTTTATTGGAGTTGGTATCCGTACATGATTTATAAATCAAAACAGAGGCAAGGGCAATAACAGCTCCAACTAATACCTTCTTCATATTATTTTAAATAATCCTTCACCTTCTCCAATGTCTGTGGAATACCTGCTGGATTCTTTCCTCCGGCTGTAGCAAAGAAAGGTTGTCCACCTCCACCACCTTGGATATACTTACCTAATTCTCGAACTATCGTGCCCGCATTTAGGTTTCTTTCAAAAGCAAGTTCTTTGGAAATATAGCAGGATAAGATTGCCTTACCATCTTTTTCTGAGGCCAATAACAAAAACAGATTGTCTTTATTTTGCCCCATTTCAAAAGAAAGATCCTTAATTCCACCGGCATCCAAATCTACTTTCTTAGCCAAGAACTTTACTTCATTAATGGTGGTAAGCTCTCCTAGTAATTCGGTTTTTAAACCTTTGGCCTTGTCTTTCAGTAAACTTTCGACCTGTTTCTTTAGTTGTGCATTTTCCTCTTGCAAAGAACCAACAGCTTTTACAGGGTCTTGCGCGTTATTAAGTAAGTCCTTAATTTCAAAAAGAGACCTGTTGTTCTTAAAGTAAAAATCTTTTACAGCATCCGACGTAATTGCCTCAATTCTTCGAATTCCAGCAGCAACAGCCCCTTCCGAAGTAATTTTAAAATGCCATATGTCTCCTGTATTCTTAACATGGGTACCACCACATAATTCTATGGATTGCCCAAAACGAACGGTTCTTACAGTATCACCATACTTTTCACCAAAAAGGGCCATGGCTCCTTGTTTCATAGCTTCTTTTATTGGGATATTCCTTTGTTCTTCAAAAGGTAGTTGCCCTTCTATTCGTGAATTCACAAAATTCTCCACATCCCTAAGTTCTTCTGTTGATAGTTTTGAAAAGTGTGAAAAGTCAAAACGAAGGTATTTAGAGTGTACAGCAGAACCCTTCTGTTCCACATGGTCACCTAAAATTTCCCGTAATGCTTGGTGCAATAAATGGGTTGCCGTATGATTACTTTCTGTTCTACGACGTTGTTTTGCATCGACCACAGCCTTAAAGGAGCCGGCAATATCCTTAGGAAGTGTTTCAGAAAAATGGACAATCTCATTGTTTTCTCTTTTAGTATCCAAAATATAAATCACGTCACCATTAGAAGCCTCTAAATAGCCCTTGTCACCTACTTGCCCACCACCTTCTGCATAAAAAGGCGTTAAATTAAATACCATTTGATACAAATCACCGTCCTTCTTACTACTTACTTTACGATATTTTACAATTTTGACCTGAGCCTCTAAACTATCATAACCGATAAATTCTTGTTCAGAATCATCCAGAAGTATGGTCCAATCTTCTTTTGAAGTTTCTGAGGCTGCTCTAGAACGGTCTTTTTGAGCCTGAAGCGCTTTTTCGAAACCTTTAACATCTAGGTCGTACCCCTTTTCTTCAAGGATTAAGGCAGTTAAATCTATAGGGAAACCAAAAGTATCGTATAGCTCGAATGCTTTTTGTCCTTCTATGGTTTTGCTCTTTGAAGATGCAATAACTGAATCCAATAGAACCAAACCTTGCTCCAAAGTGCTTAGGAACGAATGCTCTTCTTCCTTGACCACATTTTCAATCAACTGATACTGTTCTTTTAACTCAGGGAAAGCTTTCCCCATGGAATTGCCCAAAACCTTGACCAATCTGTAGATAAAAGGCTTTTTGGTATCTAAAAATGTAAATCCGTAACGAATAGCTCTTCTTAATATCCTACGTATCACATACCCAGCTCCTGTATTACTTGGTAACTGCCCATCTGCTATAGAAAATGCTACCGCTCTAATATGATCAGCAATAACCCTAATGGCAACATTTGTCTGCTCATCTTTTCCATATTTATGATTGGTGATGGTTTCAATTTCTCGAATCAACGGTGTAAAAACATCAGTATCATAATTGGACTGCACTCCTTGCAATACCATACATAAACGCTCAAAGCCCATACCCGTGTCCACATGTTTTTCAGGTAGGTTTTCCAATTCGCCACTGGCCTTACGGTTATATTGCATAAAAACCAAGTTCCAAATCTCCACTACTAGAGGGTGGTCTTTGTTTACCAAAGAAGCACCTGGCACTTTAGCCTTTTCTTCTGGTAAGCGAATATCCACGTGGATTTCTGAACAAGGACCACAAGGACCTTGGTCTCCCATTTCCCAAAAATTGTCCTTTTTATTGCCCAAGATGATACGGTCCTTTGGCACAATGGCGTTCCAAAGGTCGAAGGCTTCTTGGTCCATTTTTAGTTTATCCGCATCATTGCTCCCTTCAAAAACAGAAACATAAAGACTATCCTTATCTATACCGTATACTTCTGTTAAAAGCTCCCATGCCCATTGAATGGCCTCCTTCTTAAAATAATCGCCAAAACTCCAGTTACCCAACATCTCAAACATGGTGTGATGGTAGGTATCTTTACCAACCTCCTCTAAATCATTGTGCTTACCACTTACTCGCAAACATTTTTGTGTATCCGTAATTCGTTTTGATTTGGAAACTGTATTTCCTAAGAAGAATTCCTTAAATTGGTTCATTCCCGCATTTGTAAATAACAACGTAGGGTCATTTTTCATGACCATTGGAGCCGAAGGAACTATCTTGTGTTCTTTCGATTTAAAAAAGTTTAAAAACTGTTCTCTAACCTTTTGCGATGTCATCTTGCGAGTTAAGCTTTAATTAATTTTAACAGAATCAACAAAACAATTTTTATATTTGTTTGTTATCAAAAAATGAAAGACCAAAAATAGGATAAAATCCACTCATGTCTAAAGTAAAATACTATTACGATCCTGATACACTTTCTTACCGAAAGATAGAACCTAAAAAATCTAAAAAATATCGTAATCTGTTCTTTTTCCTTTTGGGCTCAGCGCTTTTTGGGCTGCTTGGTTTAGTAATTTTATTAAATACAGATATTCTTAATACGCCTCGCGAGCTCTCATTGGCAAGGGAAGTTGAAAACTATGAGCTCCAGTTTGATATTTTAGACAAGAAAATGGAGCAAATGGAACAGGTTTTGGCAAACATTGAAGACCGGGACAATAATATTTACCGTCTCTATTTTGAAGCCAATCCTATACCAGAGGAGCAACGAAGAGCTGGTTTTGGAGGTATCAATCGCTATAAATCTTTAGAGGGGTTCAATAATTCTGAAATTATTATTGATGCGACCAAGAGATTAGATATCATTCAAAAACAAATGGTCATTCAATCCAAATCTTTGGATGAGATAGCAATATTAGCTGAAGAGAAAGAAAAATTTTTGGAAGCTATTCCTGCTATCCAACCTGTTAGAAACAAAGACTTAAAGCGAATGGCATCTGGTTATGGATGGCGAACGGATCCATTTACAAAAGCAAGAAAAATGCACCGGGGAATGGATTTTACCGCTCCAAGGGGTACTCCAATTTTTGCGACTGGAAATGGTAAAGTAACTCGTGCAGACAACAATTCATCTGGTTTTGGAAAGCATATTCGTATTGACCATGGACATGGTTACCTAACCATATATGCACATTTGAGCAAATACAATGTAACCAAAGGTCAAAAAGTAAAGCGTGGGGATTTAATAGGTTTTGTGGGCAATACAGGCCGTTCCGAGGCACCACACCTTCATTATGAAGTATGGAAAGACAAAGAGCGTATTAATCCAATTAATTTCTATTATGGTAGTTTGTCACCACAAGAATTTGAGAATATGCTCAAATATGCCAACCAAGAGAACCAATCCCTGGATTAATGCACGTAGAACTTCCTGAAAAAAGATATTATGGAATTGGCGAAGTAGCCAAAGCTTTTGGTGTTAACACTTCTCTTATTCGTTTTTGGGAAAAAGAGTTTGATGTAATTCAACCTAAAAAAAACGCAAAAGGCAACCGAAAATTCACTCCACAGGATATTAAGAATCTACAGCTTATTTATCATTTGGTAAAAGAACGTGGTTTTACTTTAGAAGGGGCAAAAATTCACTTAAAGGAAGAAAAACATAAAACCTTATCCAATTTTGAGGTTATAGAAAAACTTCAAAAAGTGAAAGCAGAGCTTATGAAGATTAAAGAACAACTATAATAAACACTTAAGAAGATGAAAAAATTAATTCCTATAATTATCATTATTGGACTAGCTCTGGTACTTGGAATGTGGTATGTCAATACCAATAACACCTTGGTTGATATGAAGGGGCAGGCAACAAAACAATGGGCAAATGTTGAAAGTTCCTATCAAAGAAGAAGCGATTTAATTGGTAATTTGGTGAAAACGGTACAAGGTGCGGCGGATTTTGAACGTGGAACACTTAAAGATGTGATTGAAGCTCGCTCAAAAGCCACATCCACAACAATTGACGCTAATAACCTTACTCCAGAAAAATTGGCAGAGTTTCAACAAGCGCAATCAGGTTTATCCTCAGCACTATCAAGACTTTTAGTAACAGTGGAGCGATATCCGGATTTAAAAGCCAACCAAAACTTTCTGGAATTACAGTCACAATTGGAAGGTACTGAAAATAGGATTAATGTAGAACGCAACCGATTTAACGATTTAGCTGGGGAATACAATATTAAAATCGAAAAAATTCCTACCAATATCATAGCGAGTATTGCAAACTTTGATTCTTTAGCTTTATTCAGCTCAAAACCAGGTGCTGAAGATGCCCCAGATGTAGATTTTAATTTTGATTAAGCATGTCCAAAGTAGAAGCTTTTTTAACCTACGAAGAAGAACAAGAAATTGTAAACGCCATACTCGAGGCTGAAAAAAATACTTCAGGTGAGATTAGAGTGCATATTGAAGCTTCTGCCAAAATAGACCATTTTAGTAGGGCGCAGCAACTATTCCACTTTTTAAAAATGGACAATACCAAAGATGAGAACGGTGTTCTTATCTACGTTGCCGTAGAAGATAAAAAGTTCGTCATATATGGTGATAAAGGTATAGACAAAGCCGTACCTAGGGGTTTTTGGGAGAATACCAAAGAAGTAATTTCTGAACACTTTAAAAAAGGAGACTATAAACAAGGGATTGTACAAGGAGTACTAAAAGCGGGCAAAGAACTGGAAGCACATTTTCCATGGAATCATAACGACACCAATGAATTAAGCGATGCGATTTCAAAAGGTTAGTATTTTACTGGCTTTACTTTTTACCACGCTTGCGTGGGGGCAATTTACCATACCCGAAAAACCAAAAGAACAGACTAGTGTTTATGATTATATAAATCTTCTTACACCCTCCCAAAAAGCTAACTTAGAGCAGAAACTAATCCGTTATGCGGACAGTACATCTTCCCAGATTGTTATAGCCATAATTAGTTCCACTGACGGAGAAAACATTAACTTCCTTGGTGCGCAATGGGGGCAAAAATGGGGTATTGGACAAGCCAGTAAGGATAACGGCGTACTCATTCTATTGGCGAAAGATGACCGAAGAATTGCTATAAATACGGGCTATGGTTTGGAAGGTCTATTGACAGACGCCATGAGCAAACGCATTATAGAGTCAGTCATTATCCCTGAGTTTAAAGCTGGGAACTATTATGGTGGATTGGATAAAGGTGCAGATGCTATTTTTCAAGTACTAACAGGAGAATTCAAGGAAGAACGAACCTTTGGCAACGATCAAGGCTTCCCTTTTGAATCCCTCTTGCCATTTATCATCTTTTTGGTCATCTTCTTTATTCTGATAAGCAGAAAAGGTAGAGGGGGGAAAGGAAATAACCGCGGTGGTCGTCGTGGCGGTATTGGCGGAGATTTACTAGATATCATTATTCTTAGCAATATGGGGCGTGGCGGTTATCGAGGAGGGTCATCTGGTGGAGGTTTTGGCTCTGGTGGATTTGGTGGTGGCTTTGGAGGCGGAGGCTTTGGAGGTGGTGGAGCTTCCGGAGGATGGTAATAAACCATAATTTTAAAGCAACCCTTTACTAAAAAATCATCTTTAGATTAAAATACCCCATGAAAATTAAAAGATTTTATCCTATCCTTTTTTTACTTCTATTGTGCTTCCAATGTGATGAAGGTATAGAGGACTGTGCTACAGTTTTATGTGCAGGTCCACCAGTAATAGTTATGGAGATTTTGGCGAATGGTGAAAATGTTTTTGAGAATGAAACCTATTCCATAGAAGATGTTACCATTGAAGGCACCAATGCAAATGATATAACGCTAAGCCTTTTTGAAGATGAGAATTCAAACACTTTATTAATTCTAGAGAATTTCAATTGGGAAATTGGTTCAAACGAGTATGATTTAAATTTTTCCAGTGATACTTCTATTGCATTACAAATCGAAATCTTTCAATCGGGGCCCGGTGGCTGCTGTGGGAATATTCCAATACTGGATGGTTTTCGAGTCAATGATGTTCCCCAAGAAGGAGCAAACGGTTCTTATACAATTAACCTAGATTAGCAAAGCATGTATAAACAACAAAGTTGTAAGCTCTCCTTTTAGAGTAAGTGGCTTAAATGCTTTTACTGTTTGCCACCAAAATACACCTCGAGATTACAACTACTGCAAATCACAAATTAATCTTAACATAAAGTCCACTAGTAAATTCTTCCCGTAATTAAATAGAGTTCAAAACTCAAAAACCCCATTTACAGTGAACTGCCAGCCTATATTTTAGGCTATCTTGCAATGGTAAAGAAATTATTAATCTTTAATTGCTTCAATAATGGGTCGTTTTCTAAAAGTCTTTTTGATATCCTTTTTATTAGTAACTGTTTCTTGTAAAAAGAAGAATGTTCCTAGTTCAACAGACAACCTTTTTAAGTTTAAGGACTATATAAGTTTCCATACCAATGGACAGCAAAGTATTGCCAAACCTATAAAAATTGTTTTGGCAAAACAGTTGGAGCAATTTGAACTTACCCAAGAACTCCCCGTTGAATATATTAAGATTGAGCCCAAGGTTAATGGAAAATTAGTTATTGAAAATGGTAGGGAAATCACTTTTCAGCCTACTGAATACTTAGATTCAGACACCGAATACTCCATAACCTTATTACTTGGGAAACTGTTCGAAAATATTGATAGTGACTTTAAAAAGTACACATTTAGCTTTAAAACGATTGCTCCAAATTTTAAAATCAACTTAGGCGAATTGCAGTCTTACAGTAAGGATTGGCATTACTTAACAGGAACAGTAGAGGCTTCAGACCTATTGGGTTCAGATAAAATAAATACCCTGTTATCCGTAGAGCAAGAAGGCAAGGAAGTACCAGTTAAATGGGACAGTACTACTGAAGGTGCCAGATTTTTTAATTTTAAAATAGATAGTATTCAGCGTAAGACGAATGATACTAAGTTAGAAATCAGCTGGAACGGTGATGCCTTTGACGTTGATAATAAAGGAACTGAGAATTACACGATTCCCGGTTTAAATAAATTCGTGGTTGTTGATGCGAAAACATCTACTTCTCCCAATGCCGTACTAACCCTCAATTTTTCTGAACCGTTAAAAGAAAACCAAAATTTAAACGGTTTAGTTTCCATTGAAAATGCTGGAAATCTGCGCTTTGAAACTAATGGCAACGTTTTAAAGGTATATCCATCCAATCGTATTACAGGTCAGGTTCGGGTAAATGTATTTGAAGGCATAAAAAGTGCCTATGGCTTTTCCTTAAAAAACACTTTTTCAGAATGGATGTCTTTTGAGCAATTAAAACCCAATGTTCGTTTAATTTCCAAAGGGACTATTTTACCTAATGCGGCTTCAACTCCTATTTATTTTGAAACTGTAAATCTTAACGCTGTAGAGGTAAGGGTGATTCAGGTTTTTGAGGACAATATGTTGCAATATTTACAAAACAATAATATTACACAGCAGTACAATTCAGATTTACGAACTGTAGGTAGGCGAGTTGCCTACAAAGTAATCCCACTTTCTGAAGATAGTGATGAAAACAATAGCTATTGGAAAGCACATGCGTTAGACCTTTCAGAACTTATAAGAGTAAATCCTGGTTCTTTGTATAGAATTGAATTCAGTTTTAAAAAAGAACATACTAGTTATGCCTGTGAAGAAGATACTACCGATGAGGAAGAAACATATACTGCCAATGATACTGGCAGCAGCCAAGATGTGACGGAACAACTACAAGAAGAACAGTACTGGGACAATGAAATTTATTATTGGAGAAACTATAGCTATAATTGGGAGGAACAAGACAATCCATGTAGCACTGCCTATTACAATCCTGATAGGGTGGTCACCACAAATCTCTTGGGAAGTGATTTAGGCCTGATTGTCAAAAAAGGAAAAAACAAATCCTACCATTTTGCCGCAACCAATTTATTAACGGCATTGCCTGAAGCGGGCACTAAAATAAAATTATACAATTATCAACAGCAACTGCTCAGTGAAGTAGTCACTGACGAATCAGGGTTTTCCATTTACGATGGCAATAAAACAATTGCATTTGCAGTAGCAGAAAAAAACAATAGTTATGCCTATGCCAAGCTAGATGACGGTCATGCACTTTCCCTAAGTAAGTTCGATGTTTCAGGACAACAGCTACAAAGAGGCCTGCAAGGTTTTATTTATACTGAACGTGGAGTTCATCGCCCAGACGATACCGCTCATTTAACCTTTGTATTGAATGATAAAGGTAATCCCTTACCAGAAAACCATCCTGTTACCCTTGAGGTTACCGATGCAAGGGGGAAATTAGTTCAACGAAATGTCCTCAAAAGTGAATCTGCAAAAGTTGCTGAAGGGCTATATGCCAAAAAAGAAGGCCGCTTTTACTATTTTCCAATTCCAACAAAAGCAACTGCACCGACTGGAACATGGAACGCCAAGGTTGTAGTGGGCGGTGCCCAATTTAATAAAAGTTTAAAAATTGCCACCGTTAAGCCCAATCGCTTAAAAGTAAGTTTTGCCTTTGATGATGAAGTTTTAAAAGCCAACAAAAATAATAAAGGAAAAGTTGAAGTGAAGTGGCTTCATGGGGCTCCAGCCAGAAATTTGAAGATTGATATCAATGCTAAACTACAACCCACATCATCAGCTTTTGAAGGGTATAACGGATATATTTTTCAAGATCCCGTTCGAAAGTTTAACGAAACTGAACTGCAGTTTTTAAACACTACACTTAATGAAAACGGAATAGTTAATATCGATAAAAAAATCACGGCAAACTCCAATGCTCCAGGAATGCTGCAAGCTACTTTCACTACTAAGGTATTTGAAGGTGGTGGGGATTTTTCCATTGATGTGTTTTCCAAAAAGTTAGCACCATTCTCACATTTTGTAGGACTACGCTCACCTAAAGCAAAGCGATATGGTTCTTTTCTAACGGATGAAAATACCACTTTTGATGTGGCATCGGTCACCGAAGAAGGTAAACCCGCTGCTAATAGAAAACTTAAGGTTAAAGTATTTAAAATTGAATGGCGATGGTGGTGGAATCGTGGATATGATAATCTATCACGATATGAAAACGCCACGGTACATAGACCTTTTAAAGAATTATCCGTAACAACTGGCGCAAATGGCAAGGCTAATTTCAATATTAATATTCCTGATGATGATGGCGGTCGATTTTTGATTAGGGTTATTGATGAAGTTTCTGGTCATGCCACCGGGCGAACAGCCTATTTTTATCGTAACTGGTGGAGAAGACCAGCTTCGGGAGATACTGAAAGTTCTAAAATTTTAATCTTTGCTTCCAATAAAGAAAAGTATAAATTAGGTGAAAATGCTATAGTCACTTTTCCTTCAGATAAAGGAGGTCGCGCATTGGTAAGCATCGAGAACGGTTCAGAGGTACTTTCCACACAGTGGATTGAAACCTCAGCCAAAGAAACCACGGCAACGATTCCAATTTCAGCTGAAATGGCTCCCAACGCATATGTCAATATTTCGTTGTTACAACCCCATGGACAAGTAGCTAACGATTTACCCATTCGGTTGTACGGTGTGGTTCCAATCTTAGTAGAAAACCCTGCTACCTTTTTAGAACCAAAACTTCAAATGCCAGATGTTTTGGAGCCTGAAAAAGCCTTTAAGATTTCCGTATCAGAAGCCAATAAAAAACCAATGACCTATTCCATTGCAGTTGTTGATGATGGTTTGTTAGATTTAACCCGATTTAAAACTCCTGATATTCACTCCTCCTTTTATGCACGACAGGCTTTGGGTGTTAAGACCTTCGATATTTTTGATGATGTTATGGGTGCCTATTCCATAAGTGTGGATAATATTTATGCCATTGGAGGTGGCGGTATTGCTGAAGGTGCTAAAAACCGAAAAGCACAACGCTTTAAGCCCATAGTCACCTATTTGGGTCCTTTTTCACTACAAGCTGGGAAAAAGGCGACCCACGAAATTATCATGCCCAATTATGTGGGTTCTGTAAGAACGATGTTGATTGCCGGTAATGGAAAGAGTGCTTATGGAAATGCTGAAAAAACTACTCCAGTTCGCAAACCACTGATGGTCTTGACCTCCATACCAAGGAAACTTTCGCCAGGGGAAACCGTGACCATTCCTGTTACCGTGTTTGCGATGGAGAAAAAGGTGAAAAACGTAAAAGTTAGCATAGATGCAGGAAAAGCTCTAGAACCCATTGGTTCGACGTCAAAAAACATCACATTTAATTCTATAGGAGAGCAAATCGTGAATTTTGATTTTAAGGTAAATCCGACCAAATCGTTTCAAACCATCAAAGTAAAAGCTTCAGGTGCGGGCGAGAGTGCTTCAAGTGAAACAGAAATAGATATTGAAAATCCGAATCCAATAACTACAAAGAGCACTTTATATACTATTAACGAGAATCAATCCCAAACTGTTGATTTTACCACTTTTGGAACTTCAGGTACGAATTCGGCCTTTATTGAATTCTCAACTTTGCCCCCTATGGATTTCTCTAAACGAATGCAATACTTGGTCCGTTATCCGCATGGTTGTGTGGAACAGACTACTTCTGCTGCATTTCCACAATTGTTTTTAGCAGATGTTATGGACATTACTTTTGACAAGAAGAAAGAAATCGAAAAAAACATCAAAAGTGCTATTAAAAAACTGAGTGATTTTCAAGCACCCAATGGCGGATTGAGCTATTGGCCTGGTTATAGTTATGCTGATGACTGGGGAACTTCCTATGCCGGTCACTTTTTATTAGAGGCCAAACAAAAAGGATACCAATTACCACTGACTTTTTTAAGTAACTGGTTGCGTTATCAAAAAAATGCCTCCAAACAATGGAGTAATCTAACCAGTCGCTATAACGACGATATTTCTCAAGCGTATCGCCTTTATACTTTGGCCTTAGCGCAACAACCCGAATTGGCTGCCATGAACCGATTGCGAGAAACAAAGAATTTGAGCAACGAGGCAAAATGGCGTTTAGCAGCGGCCTATGCTCTAGTGGGTAAAAAAGAAGTTGCCCAACAGTTGACCAAAGTGGCCAACATCAACTTTAAACCTCAAAATTATGATTATAGAACCTATGGTTCGGTTTTTAGAAACCGTGCCATGGCATTGGAAACTATGGTAATCCTTGGGGATGATCAACAACGGGATTTAGCAATTTCTTTAGCTAAAAACCTATCTTCCCAAAGGTGGTACAGTACCCAAGAAACCTCGTACGCATTATTGGCCATGGCTAAAATGGTAAGCAAAAATGGTGGAAAATCTATTGACATCACATTTACAAATAATGGAAAAGAAACCACTGTAAAAACCGATAGGGCAATTGCGCAAAGAACTTTGGCCATTTCTTCCAAGGAAGGTAAGCTTAGTATAAAAAACAATCAGAACAATGTTATCTATGCTACGTTGACACAAAGTGGAAAGCTTCCCGTTGGGCAAGAACTGGCACAACAGCAAAAACTCAACATTTCTGTTAAATATCAAGATGCTGCAGGTAAAACAATTAATGTGACTGAATTAAGACAAGGAACGGAACTACAAGCTAAAGTGACGGTCTTTAATTCGACCAACGACGGCATTGAAAATTTGGCTTTATCACAAATTGTGCCCAGTGGATGGGAAATTGTAAATACTTCCTACGTGAACGGTAACGATGCCAATTCCAGCAAAGCAGATTATATAGATACTCGAGATGACCGCACCAATTTTTATTTTGGGCTGGGAGCAAAAAAGAGCAAAACCTTTACGGTCAAGTTAAATGCCTCTTTTCTTGGCGACTATTATTTACCAAGTGCACAAGTAGAGGCCATGTATGACAACACCTACTATGCGAGAAATAAAGGACAATGGATTAAAGTGGTTAGGTGATGCTAATTTCTAATGATAGGATTTATTCAAATAAAACGTTTTGTATTCAAAAACAGAGTCAAATTATCTGTTTTAGGGATTCTATTTGTGGCTTGGCTCTTTTGCCTGCCCAAAGTTTTGTTTACAACACCTACTTCAACAGTAGTCACCAGTTCTGATAATGCTTTGTTGGGAGCCCGTATTGCTGATGATGGACAATGGCGGTTTCCAAAAATGGATTCCGTTCCCGAACGTTTCAGGCAAAGTGTTCTATTGTTTGAAGATGAATATTTTTACAAGCATCCTGGGTTCAATCCTATATCCATTTTTAACGCTATAAAGCACAATCTTACCCAAGAAACTAGAAGAGGGGGAAGTACCATTACTCAACAAGTGATTCGGTTAAGTAGGCAAAACAAGTCTCGAACTTATATAGAAAAAGTAATTGAAATTTTTATGGCCACCCGTTTGGAATTTCGTCACTCAAAAGAAGAAATTTTGAAGCTTTACTCTACCCACACACCTTATGGTGGAAACGTAGTAGGCTTGGAGACTGCTTCATGGCGTTATTTCGGAATTCCAGCGCATGAATTAAGCTGGGGACAGTCCGCAACATTGGCGGTTTTACCCAATGCACCATCACTTATTTTCCCTGGTAGAAATGAAGGCTTATTGCTCAAAAAGCGAAATCGACTTTTAGATAAATTATTGTCAAAAGGCATTATTGATCAAACTACGCACGAATTGGCAATTGCAGAACCCTTACCCCAAAAGCCACTTCAGCTTCCAAATCTAACTCCCCACCTTACCGAACGCATAAAAAAAGAACATCCAGGAAAGCGCATTAAAACTTCTGTTGACAGTAAGTTACAGCAAAGAGCTAACAGCATTGCTAAAATTCACCATCAACACCTAAAAAGCAATGAAATACATAATTTGTCCATACTGGTTTTGGAGGTAGATACACGAAATGTACTTGCTTATGTGGGCAATGCCCCCACCGACAAGTCCCACAGCAATTACGTGGATATTATCACCAAAAAACGTAGTACTGGTAGCACTTTAAAGCCTTTTCTTTTTGCTTCCCTTTTGCACGAAGGTCAGTTGTTACCTGATGCACTGGTGAAAGATGTTCCGACTGTAATCAACGGTTACAACCCTAAAAATTTCAATAAGAAATATTCGGGAGCCGTTCCGGCCAGCAGAGCATTATCACGTTCTTTGAATATACCTGCGGTGAGATTGCTCAGAAGTTATGGCCTTCAAAAATTTTACAACAAACTTAAAAAGACAAATCTTAAATCAATGGACAAACCCTCAAGCCATTATGGTCTTGCACTGATTTTAGGCGGTGTGGAAAGTTCGCTTTGGGACATTACCAAAACCTATGCATCATCCGCTGCTGTACTTAATAATTACGTTGCAAATTCCAGCACCTACCGTTCCAACGAATTTGTAGAGCCTAACTATTTATTTGATTACCAACAACATTTTGGGTCAGCACAATACGAAGCCCCAATCTTTAATGCAGGAGCCATTTACCACATGACCAAAGCATTACAAGAAGTAAATAGACCCGAAGGTGGGGAAAACTGGCAATTTTTTAATGAATCGCAGCCTATTGCTTGGAAAACAGGGACCAGTTTTGGCTTTAAGGACGCTTGGGCTGTCGGCGTAACTCCAAAATATGCTATTGGTATTTGGGCGGGAAACGCTGATGGAGAAGGTAGGCCTGGACTTACTGGAATTACTGCGGCAGCTCCGATTTTATTTGACGTACTTGATGCTTTACCACATAGTGGAAATTTTGAAGAACCCTTTGATGATTTGGCACAACTGGAAACCTGTAAAAAAACAGGATTTAGAGCTTCTTCATTTTGTGTTGAAACAGAAACAGAGTTACAACCTATCAACGGTTCTAAAACCCAACAATGTCCCTATCACAAGCAAATAATTTTAGATGATTCCCAAAAATTCAGAGTCAATACCGCATGCTATCCTTTAGAAAATATGGTTTACAAGAATTGGTTCAGCTTGCCAACGGGAATGGAATATTATTACTCCATAACCAACCCTAATTATAAAAGTTTACCACGGTACCTAGCTGGCTGCGACGAATTGGAAAATCAATTGATGGAGTTTATCTATCCTAAACCTAACGAAACCATTTTATTGCCAAAAGATTTAGGGAATAGCACTACAGAAGTCATCTTTAAATTGGCTCACCAACGCCCAGAAATAAATATTCATTGGTATTTAGATGATACATATATTGGTTCTACTACCAACTTTCATGAATTAATTTATGAGGCAAAACCTAGTGACTATATTTTGACTGCAGTTGATGATGATGGGAATCGCATCCAACAGGGAATAACATTGCAAATGGCATCAGAAAACTGATTCTCTACTTCTTTCGCATAAAAATAGTCATAGGAACACCAGTAAAATCAAACTCTTTTCGTAACTGGTTTTCTAAAAAGCGTTTGTAAGGTTCGCGAACATATTGTGGCAGGTTACAGAAAAAAGCAAACTGTGGATAAGGTGTTGGCAATTGTGTGCAGAACTTTATTTTTACAAACTTACCCTTATATGCTGGCGGTGGCCTGTTTTCAATTATGGGCAACATAATATCGTTCAACTTACGGGTTACAATTTTCTTAGAACGGTTTTTATAAACTTCAACAGCAGTTTCAATCGCTTTGAAAATACGCTGCTTGTTCAATACCGAAATAAAGAGAATGGGGACGTCCACAAAAGGTTCCATAGCTTCTCTAATCTTTTTCTCAAAATCACGAACCGTATTGGTCTCTTTTTCGACCAAGTCCCATTTGTTCACTAAGATTACAATACCCTTGTTATTTCGCTGTGCCAACCAAAAAATGTTTTGCACTTGACCATCAAAGCCTCTAGTGGCATCCAATAACAAAATACATACATCGGCATGCTCAATAGCTCGCACGGAACGCATTACGGAGTAAAACTCTAAATCTTCCTTAACTTTTGCTTTTCTTCGGATTCCAGCAGTATCAACCAAATTAAACTCAAAACCAAAGCGATTATATTTAGTATCAATACTATCCCGTGTTGTTCCAGCAATATCCGTTACGATATATCTTTCTTCACCAATCAATGCATTTATAAAAGAAGATTTTCCTGCATTTGGTCTACCTACTACAGCAAATCTGGGCAATTCATCACCGGGTTCCTCAACTTCGGGCAATACTTTGACCAATTCATCCAATAAATCTCCTGTTCCGCTACCATTAATACTGGAAAGCGTGAAGTAATCTCCCAGCCCCAAAGAGTAAAATTCTGCTGCATCAGCTTCTCGTTGGGAATTATCAACCTTATTAATAGCTAAAAAAACTGGCTTATCAACCCTTCTCAACAGCTTAGCAACATCCTCATCCATACCAGTTACTCCAGATTCCACATCAACCATAAAAATTATGGCATCTGCTTCATCAATCGCCAGCTCTACCTGTTTATCTATTTCCTTTTCAAAAATATCGTCACTTCCCAACACATAACCACCAGTATCAATCAAAGAGAATTCCCGACCGTTCCAATCGCTCTTACCATAGTGACGATCACGGGTAACCCCGCTCACAGCATCTACAATAGCCTCCCTTCTTTGAATCAATCGATTAAAAAAAGTAGACTTTCCAACATTTGGTCTTCCAACAATGGCTACAATTGCGCCCATATCAACAAATTAATAGGCAAAGGTAGTACAATCTAAAAACCTCATCATTATTAAAGGTGATTTAAATGGTTTCTTCAGATTATAGCCCTATAACAAAATTTTAAAGCTTTATAACATTGTATTAACGACTATTGCTACACTAAGATCCGTAGATATAAGGAACAAAAAAACAAACATGAAAATTTTAAAAACGATTACACTTGTAACCACCCTTTTAATAGGTGCCGTCACTTTTGCACAAAATGAAAAGGATAAAAAAATTATTGAAGATGCCAATAAAGCCAAACAAACCCTATTGGAAAAAGATGCTGGTTTGGAGAATTTTTTTGATACGTCAGCTGGATACGTAATTTTTCCAAATGTAGGTAAGGGTGGATTTATTGTTGGAGGAGCTTCTGGCAATGGAGCTGTCTATGAAGACGGTAAGGTTATAGGAATGGCAGATTTAAAAAAATTAAATATTGGATTGCAGGCTGGTGGACAAGCCATCATAGAAGTGATTTTCTTTGAAACAGAAAAGGATTTAAAGGCATTTAAAGAAAGTAATTTTCAATTTGGGGCCGAAGCCTCAGCAGTAGCCGTAAAATCAGGAATTGCTTTTAATGCAAAATATAAAGATGGAGTGGCAGTTTTTGCCATGCCTAAAGCGGGGCTTATGGCTGATGCCTCTGTGGGCGGTCAAAAATTTAAATATTCTCCCATCAAATAAGTTTGGTTAGTTTTGAGTTAGTTATTCGGGTCGGCAATGCCGGCCCTTTTTATTGGTAACCAAAGCGTTTAAGCTGATTTGAATTACTTCTCCAATTTTTATTGACTTTTACATATAGTTCAATATGGACTTGTTTGTCAAAAAACTTTTCCAAATCCTTGCGAGCTTCCACTCCCACCCTCTTTAAGGCACTGCCTTTGTGACCAATTATAATCCCTTTCTGGGTATCCCGTTCCACCATAATCACAGAACGTATCCTTATAATTTTTTCATCTTCTAAAAACTCTTCGGTCTCCACTTCTACAGAATAGGGTATTTCTTTTTTGTAATGCAATAAGATTTTCTCTCGAATCGTCTCATTGACAAAAAAGCGCTCGGGCTTATCCGTTAATTGGTCTTTCGGGTAATAGGGTGGAGCTTCTGGGAGCAATTCCAAAATTCGATTAAAAACTTCCTTTACATTAAAATTCTCCAAGGCTGAAATTGGATGAATCTCCGCTCTTGGCAGTAGCTCTTGCCAATGTTGGATTTGTTCTTCCAAAAAAGACTGTTCAGAAGTGTCTATTTTATTCAATAGCAGTAAAACTGGTATTTCACTATGCTGTATTTTTTTAAAAAAGGCTTCATCCTTCAAGGCCTTTTCTCCAATCTCTACCATATACAAAAGCACGTCTGCATCCTCAAAAGCAGATTTTACAAAATCCATCATGGCATTTTGCATCTCGTAGGCAGGTTTTATAATTCCTGGAGTATCAGACAGGATTACTTGAAAATCATCCCCATTTACAATCCCTAAAATTCGATGCCTTGTAGTTTGCGCTTTTGAGGTGATGATGGAAAGCTTTTCCCCAATAAAAGCATTCATTAGAGTGGACTTTCCAACATTGGGATTACCTATAATATTTACAAAGCCTGACTTATGCTTTTTCATTCTTTATTTTTTGAAAGTAAACCTTAGCTGCTTTATTCACTTTAGGCGCGAGTAAAAGTACCGCTACCATATTAGGGATTACCATTAACGCATATGATAAATCAATAAGATTTTTTACTACCTCCAATGATGCTACAGCGGCAAAAACAATCATAATCACAAAATACCAATTGTAAAATCTACCAATTTTAGCGTTGGTTAAAAAAGATAGACATTTTACTCCGTAATAGGAATAGGTAAATAATGTGGACAGTGCAAAAGCAGATACAATAACCATCAATAAAATTCCACCCCAGCTCCCTAA
This sequence comes from Croceitalea sp. MTPC6, assembly GCF_036985525.1. Taxonomy (NCBI): domain Bacteria; kingdom Pseudomonadati; phylum Bacteroidota; class Flavobacteriia; order Flavobacteriales; family Flavobacteriaceae; genus Croceitalea; species Croceitalea sp. MTPC6. Next base: position 171,105 of record NZ_BTGR01000006.1, on the reverse strand, counting down.
AGAGGTATAAAATGCATTGAGTGTCATCACTATACCACTACCTTCTTCTAAATAGGCCCCGCTCAAGATTAAAACGATTGCTGTAAAAGTACAAACCAATATAGTATCGATAAATGGCCCCAGCATAGCTACTAAACCTTCACGTATGGGCTCGTCATTTTTTGATTGTCCATGATACATAGGTGCACTACCTAAACCTGCTTCATTGGAAAACATAGCTCGTCTTACACCAATAATAACCAATCCCCAAAAACCACCTGTTACTATAGTCTTAAAATTCCAAGCTTCTGTGATTATCAATTCCAATGATGGAAGCACTTTAGAGGCATTTGCTACCATAACCATGATTACCGCAATGAGGTAAACCATTACCATAAAAGGAACAATAGTAGTAGCTACTTTGGCAATTTTAGTAAGGCCACCAAAAATTACAAATGAAGAAATTATAGCAAGAACAAATCCTGTAGTAAGTTTCCAATTGAACAAAGAATCCTCCGCATTTCCACCAAGGGCAACTAGAGTTTCTTCAGGCTTTACAACATTCATAAACGTTTCTGTAAATTGATTAGCGGTAAATACTCCCAAAAAACCAAAGAGCCCCGCTACGCAAAAGAATATTGCCAAAGGTTTATATTTTTCTCCTAAACCCTGGGTAATATAAAACATTGGGCCACCTTGTAACTTTCCTTCGGAATCTTTACCACGATACATAATGGACAGACTACAGGAGTAAAACTTGATACACATTCCTATTAGTGCCGTCATCCAAATCCAGAATACCACCCCGGGCCCTCCATCATGTATAGCGATAGCAACACCAGAAATATTCCCCAGACCAACTGTTGCGGCAACAGCAGCAGATAAAGCCTGTAAAGAGCTTACGTCTCCTTTTGCATTTTTGTCATCATACTTTCCCCTAGTAATTGCAATGGCATGAGAAAAGAAACGATAAGGTTTAAATTTCGAGTAAAAAACAAGAAATAAACCTCCGCCTATTAATAGAATAAACATAGGCCATTCTGTTCCAGAAATTGCCTTTACCAAAAAATCATTGAGTTGCTCCATATTTTCGAAGGTAGCTAATTCCTTTAAAATCTTTAACTGACAAATAATTAATTCAGAGGAGTTTCAAATCAAAGTCTCGCTAAATTTGGAAATAACACAGAAACGGTTGTATATTTGCCGTCCACTTTAAACAGAAGTGCACCTTTATCTCGTCGGGCTCATAACCCGAAGGTCGCTGGTTCGAGTCCAGTCCCCGCTACTACATAACCCATTGATTGACAGTATTCTAAAACTGTTGTCAATGGGTTCTTTTTTTGATATATTGCAAAGCGCATACGCTACCGCATACAAACACGGATTGGAAAGGAAAAAATATACGGAACCGAAAATATATCATGGCGGGGATAGTTTTGACCTCTCCAAAAGGTGGTATGTCTACTACTCCTTCGCTAAACCCGACCTTTTAGACAAATTCGGAAATCCCGTTTTGATTCGCCAAACGCCGATAACCATGAGCGTCAATAAAAATTTTAAGTCCAAAGCGGAAAGGTTATTGCACTTGGGGATTATCAAGGAAGTTCTGCTGGAAATGCTGAAAGAAGGGTATTCCCCTTATAAGGACAAGCTTAAGCTCAACTCAAAATCCTTGGAATATACGGCTGGAGCGGCACTGGATTATGCGTATGGCATAAAGCTCAGTGAACTTTCGGAAACTTCCGTCAAAGATTACAAAAGTCGATATGGCAGGTTTAAAACTTATTTGGATAAAAAGAATCTACTTGACAAAAGTATCCTCAGCATTACCAAACAGACCGTCAACGATTATCTTCAAGGTATTGTCAAAACGTCCAGTGCAAGAAATCGGAATAACACGCGTATTGTATTGAGTTCCCTATTTGGTGAACTTGAAAACAACGAAATCATCCCAAGAAATTTTATCGAGAACATAAAGGTACTTAATACAAAGTCAGTGAGCCATAAGACTTACTCCCTAGAAGTTTTGGAAGGTTTGTTTGCCTATATGAAGAAAAACGACCCCATTCTGTTGCTTTTCGTGAAGTTTGTTTCTTATAATTTTTTACGCCCAATCGAGGTATGTAGACTAAGGGCCAAGGATATTTTTCTATCTCAAAAACTATTGCGCGTTCAGGCAAAGAACAAACCTGAAAAGACTAAAATAATACCTGACATAGTTCTTCGCGAAATTCAAGATTTTGACTTCTCAATTCAAAACCAATTTTTATTTACTCCAACTGGTATCGGAGAATGGGAAGCTACGGAATCAAGTAGAAGGGATTACTTTACAAAACGGTTCTGGAAGCTCAAAAAGAAATATAACGAATATCTACTTACAAATGGGAAAACTCTGCAATTGGGAAGTGAATACACCATCTATTCCTTTAGGCATACTTTTATCACACTGCTTTTTAGAAAGTTCAGAAAAGAATTTACGTACACCGAAACATGTGACAAATTGATGCTGATTACAGGTCATTCTACCTTAGATGCGCTTAAGTCTTATTTGAAGGACATTGATGCGGAACTCCCAGAGGATTATAGTGGTTTGTTATCACTTAACTAGTTCTAGACCAACAAACGTAAAACAATGTTGTTGTTAGACCTAAACTTAGCGATAACTGCTAAATTCATTATTTGTTCAAATGTAGCTTACCCATAGAAAGGAATAGGTTTCTATAATGTTTTTTTAGTTTTTCTCTTTCAGTCATGGGTTTTGGTTTATGGTCAGGACGTGCCTTAGCTATCTTCTGGGATAGAATAGCTTCCATATCCTCTACGGATAAGCTATCCACCAGGGCATTTAACAATTTTTCGCTGACCAGGCTTCCTTCCATGACGCACTATAACCTCCTTTTTTTTCTTTTCTTCCTTCGCTTCCAACGGTCAAAATCCTCCAGCTCCATTTTGAAAGGAGTGAAAGGTTCATCATCTAGGCCATCTTTTTGAGTGCCTCCCAAATCGTATTTTGGTTTTTCACTAATTTGGATTGTCCCTCTCGTAGCATCTTTTGTTTCTCCGCCAACGTTCCTTGATGAGCCTGTATCTTGAGCAACAGCTCCTTTATTTCCTTGTTCTGGATGATTATTTTCGAGAATAACTGTACGGTCTCTGATTTGTTCATAATCAATTTGTTTTATGATGTTGTTCCATGAATATTTTCGGCCCAGACTGCTCCCCTTATAAATCACTCCTTCATATTTAAAGGAGATACCGGAGACCCTTCCCGTGGTCTTGCTTATATTGAACTTTGGCCAAATATTTTTTGAATGCAATTGATGGATGAACTCCTCCGTCGTTTCTGAGTGTTTCAATGCCTCTCTCAGTTGCTGTTGAAGTATACTTTTTATCGGTGCGTTACCGGTCCGAAGCGATTTCTCGATTTCCTTTTGAGTGAGTGCCACCGTTCGCTCCAAAGTTGCGTCCGGTAGCTCTGAAAGACCATATTTCTTTTCCAGTTTTCGTACCAAACGTTCACTACGCTCATAATCGTTGCTATCGCTGACCAGCGCCCCGGATAGTTTTACCCTGTTGGCAACGATATGAATGTGTTGGTGGCTTTGGTCGTCATGGCGGTACATGATGTATTGGTTGTCATCGAATCCCATTCCCTTGAGATAGTCAGATCCCATCGAAACGAATTCCTTGTCACTCATTTTTTCATTCGGCGGAAGGTTCAAGGAAACATGATATACTGCTTTGCTTAATCTGGGGCGTAACTTTCTGACCACATTGAACTCCTTGGTCATCTCCACCGTACAGTCCAAATCGATGTTTGCGTCCAGCACAACGGCCTCGCCCTGTTCTACCTTTTTTTGGTTGTAGGCCAACAGTCCGTAAAAATCCCTGCCCTTTATCTGTTTGGCTATCATTTGTTCTTGATATTAGATTTTAGTTCATGTAACATTCGTCTTACCTCTGCAAGTTGCTGGTGCAGAATTTTAGGCGAGTGCATACGCAAATGGGAATTTTTCGTAAGCTGATTAATGTTATTTCCTATCCGGCTCAGCTCGACGAAAAGTCTTCTATCCTCCGGTGTTATTTTGGTCCTGGGAAGCGGTCTGCCCGTGACCCTTTTTCGGATGTAGTCCGGTATGCCCATGCCCAACGTGGCCGCATTTCCCGAAACAATCAAGTATTCGTTGATCGTCATACGCACATTGACCCGTATCGCTTTTAGTGATTCAATATCCTTTTTTGGCCGCGCCATAATTCTGGGGTTTGGGGAGGATCACCAACAAGCCTCGCGAACGAAGTGAGCGGTTTTTGCTTGCAAAAACATGGCTTGCTACGTGACCTCCGATTAACTTAGGCCAAACCTAAAACATATCGCAAGTCAAGAGGGGCTTTGGCGTACATGGAGTGTTGTACGGTAAATGGATTCAGCAAAGTTGTACGTCTTCGAACAAGATTTCAAGGGAAGTTTCGGCTTCGGGAACTTCAAAGTACCTGTGGGATTCCAATACAAGGTGTTGTAATGCGGTCCTGTAGCGTGCCTTGGCATGGGAATTGTCCTCATAATAAGTGCACGGGTCTTTAGGATGCACCTCCGTGGGCGTAGTAAAGGATTTTACATCCCTGTTCATATACTCGAACCTTTGGGAAGCCCTTCTGTGGATTCCATCAAGGGTAAGGTCATCTGGGTATTTCGGGACATTGAAATATAGTTCTTCCAAGATTACGATAAAGGATCGCCTACGGGAAAGTTTCGGCTTTTGTGAAGCGATGCCGATTGCTTTTTCAAGATCTCGCACCAAACGTTCGGCCAATATTATCTGTGATCGAGAATACTGTTTCCCATTGATTTCCGGATGTTCTTCCTTGGCCAGATATTCCAGATACTTGAGCAGTTTTTCGGATGGAATCATAACTTTGGACCGCCCCTGCGTTTGTTTATGGTTGGGACATTCTCCAAAGCATTTTTCAAGGCCGTGCTAAGTTTTTCAGACCGCAAGGAGAGACCCAACAGGTGCTGTTGCGTTATCGAACCCGCCAACAAATAATCCGGAATGGTAGTCTTATCTGGCCACAGCTTGGCCTTGACAATAAGATGCAACAATAGTTGTTCATGTGCATCGAGATTATAGCTGGAATTTTCCAATTCCTTGCCAAAATTTTTGAGATAAACCTCGGAGCGCAGTTTCTTTTCTTTCACGGTTTTCTCCACATTTTCCCATCCGACCTTCATTGATAAATGTGCGGCCAAATAAGCCACAGAGAATCGGCCATATTCCCATTTTCGGTACGAGGTGGTCTGGTCCAGCAGCTCCATCTCCACAAAATCAACCAGCAGTTCATTGGACAGCGGCTGTTTCAAATCATATTCGATATTTTGGAATGATTCCAACTGTGATTTCGCAGAGCCATTCAGATTGTTCATTAGATGTCTTGCAAATGTTTGGGACAGGTCGAACAGCGGTTGTTTACCTTCCAGAATTGCCTTTAAAAGCAGCTCCCTTTGTTTTTCAGGGACTTCATCATAATGAAGCCCATAAGTAAAGATGACAGCGATGAGGGTCTTCAGTTGATCCTCCGAAAGTGTAAATCTATTGTGGGAAGGGGAAGTATTATCCAGCTCTCTGATGACCCCCTTAAATGACTGTCGGCCGATGGGCCGACCGAAATCCAATACTTTGTTCATGGTTTCAGACATAGTATAAAATTAATCAATGAAACGGGATAGATTCAAAAATTCGATCACATTATATTCGATCTTCTCTAAATTGCCTTTTTCTTTTTTTCGGCAAATAAGATACCAATAATAGAAAGGTGGTCTTATATATCCTAATTACTTCCGAGACGTAATTTATCTCCTCCCTAGTTAATTTTGGCATCGTTTACTTAGACTTGGGTTTTTCAATAGAGAATAGAATTAATGGAACAATGGCCATTAATGTAAAAATAACCAGAGTGAATATTCTTATCACAAAAACCACTTTAGTCTCTTGAACGTCCAATTTTGCAAAAAGCGGCACTATGAACGAAAACAGAGATATAGACAGTAGTAAAGCCATTACGCTTAAATACTTCTTCGAACTGACCTTCATAATTTTTCCCATTTTGTTTACAAATTGATTATTGTCAGATAAACCCGGTAACCTCACAAAAATTAATCATGTGATTCTTTGTTATTACTTTTTAATATATAAAGTTATGACCAAAACCTTTCCTGACTATTCTCAACTTTTAGGTTTTGGAAATTCCAGTTTCATTCTCCAATCCAAGGCGTTCATTCTTTGTAAAAAGGCTTGGATTCCCTTGACCAAATCTTCATAGGCTGGGGAATCTCCATAAATCATCTGCTCCTGCATTGTTCTATAATCCGACTTCCATGCTTCGTCAAAATCTTGAGATGGAATGGGCAGTATGTGCTGGGGCTGATGCAGATTATAATCGACTCCACCAAGTTTTGTAAAAACAAACCTATGATTTACAATTATCTCATATAACCCTTTATCGCGGATGGCATTGTTCGCAAATTCCGTTTTCGATAATTGGAAAATATCATAAAGATGACGGCTTAACCTATCAACTCTTATCTTTTCCTTTGGACGTTGGAATTCCTCGTGCAACAAGAACAGTTTTTCCAAAAAAGTCCTTTCGGGAGTTACGGAAGGAACGGATACGGGAGGTTCGACAAATTTTGCATCAGGATATTGTTCGTCTACAAAAGAGTATATCGGTTTAAAATCAAAAGGTTCTCTTAGGGAGCGGCAACCGATCTCGACCTGCACCCTCGGCTGGATATATCCGGGAGATTTCGTGATATAAGGATAGTAGATTTCAATAATGCGCGGATCTTGGTCGCTTGATTCAGCGGGAATGATGTTGAAATCGACATCCTTAAATCCTCTTTGCTTAAATCGCTCTTGTAGCTCCAGATAAAATTCCCCAGAAATATAGGAGCTTGTTTCTTTCCTCAGCTTGGTGAGCTGTTTTTTTGATAATTCCCCGGAATATCCAAAAAATCCACGGTCAACAGCAAGGTCAATGTCCTCGGAGAACCGCTCGATAAGTTTCCATGCCTTGCTTAGCGAGGTCCCGCCCTTAAAGACTAGGTGTTGCGCTATCCCCATTTCAAAGATGATCTTCAATGTCTGAACGACCCACCAGTCCTTTTCAACGGCAAAATCAGGTATTCCCGTTTTGTTCTCAACATTTTTATAAATGGCAAGCCTATCTTCTTCGGGTATATTATAAAATTTCGTTTTATCCATTGTTCAAGCCCTTTTCCATAATCTTCCTAATCCATACCGGTGCCAACGCAATATCGTGAAGTAGGTCTTTTTGGTCTTCTTTTTTCAAAAGGGCCACGATTTTTGCTTCTTCCTCATCTGTCAATCGTCCTTTTCCGATTTCACGAAGGGCCTGTATCGCCAACTTGCTTATTTCTCCCTTGGCCGATAAATTCTTGGGGGTGGTCTTCTTTAATTTTATACTTCGTTTTCCCAGTTTTATCTCCCGGGGAGCTCCGTCTGTAAGAAACACAAGTTTCATGGGAACTTGCGTGCTAAGCCCTAAGGCACTTAAGGCATATACTCCCGTAGGCACTAACCTGATTTTGTCCCTTTTGGCTATGGCCATTGCGATTTCCTCTGCGGTTGGCAATACCTCTCCCGCGTATTCACTTACCTTTGGGCGAACATAGATTCCTTGGGCCACTCTTTTTATAAAGCCTTCTTTTTCGATTCTATGAAGGGCCAAACGTATGGCCTCGGGCGAACCCAATGCCCTAAAATCATCGGGAAACAATAGTTCCCCCCGCTTCTTTTTGGAAACGACCTTTTTTATTTTGGACTCAACACTCTCCATACACGCAAATCTATTTTGTAACAAATTTAGTAAATATTTGTTACAATTTTAATGCCGCAATTATGAAAATAGGGTCGAACAAAATAGTATAACCCATTTGAACCGATAATACGAAAGGAAATGTATGGAATCCCCGTTGGGGACTTCCATACGTTTCCGTTACGTTTCGAGGGGGTTGTGCGAAAGTAAACCGCTCGGCCCCGACATACCGTAGGGATTTCGGAAGGCCGTTAAGGTGCGGCTTTTGTACAACTCCCGCAGAAACAATGGGAAGGGAGAGAAAAAGATGGGTCAATAAAAATGGGGGTTACTATGAACGGTCAAGAATACGACCACGGCCATCGTTTGGCAATACGATATCCCCATGCGGATAATTCCAATGCTCCGAAGAGCCACACCAAATCCTTGATAAAGGGAATACCGACCAATATGAAAAGAAAAAGCAATAACGGTATTCCCAAAAAACGTTTGAGCCTTTGCATGCCCTTGAAAATTATGACCATGAAAATGATAAAACCTAAAAAGGGCAATTTTTGATATAGAATTTCAATGGACAGCATATAGGCTTGGTTTTACTTTCGCTTGGTAATTTATTTCAGACATTAATCGAGTTTACCTTACCGCTCTCCAAATTCACAAATGCCCCGTGCTTTTGGATTTGCTTATGGTACAATAGCCGAAACAGGCAATCGGAAGCGTGGGCAACCAATACATCGTTGATAAACAATGACTGTTCTTGCAACTTGTCGGAATAAGCGCAACCATTGCCTTGCAAGGTCGGGGTATCGTGCGCATCCAAATTGGGAAAAAAATCAATGATGTTTTTTAGTTTATCCACCATTTCAAAATCTTCCCGTTCCATTTTCCGCTCCTCATCGAACAATGTTCCTAAAATGAACTGCCCTATGTTCCTACTGTTGCCCAAATCCAACCAGTAATATCTATTGGCGTAATCGGACCCTTTGTGGTGTTGTAGAATCGATTGCGCCAATTGCATCCGAAAATGGGCGCTGTCAACGCAGGTGATGATGATATTCGCCCGTACATCCTCTCCTTCGGGCAGGGCATCCATCGGAATGCCCTGCCATTGTAGACCAAAAGCCATATTGACTTTGCATACGGCATTGACCACTTTGTATTCCCCGATATCCGCTAACGTATAAAGTTGCCGTCCTACATTGTTCGGCTCTACCTTATCGGAATCATAGGCAATAACATGCAACCCTGGGTGTCCTACTTGCCGTAGGGCATAATCTATCCTTGCCAATCTTGCGAGCATCAACGAGCCTGTCCCACCGACCCCTATCAACGCAACTGTAATGGGATGTGTCGGGTCATAAAAATAGTTGGGGGCAAAGTGTATCCTAGTTTTCATAGAGTTGGTTTAAGGTCAATTTGTTGGCTATCAATACTTCATCGTCAAATGACATTTTTTCAAGATTTTGCTTCATTACGTTCACTATGTTGCCATCTACCAATTGGTTATGGTGCGTTTCGGTGAAAACGGAGCGAAAAAACTGTTGTTCCACAAATCCCATAACGTCCTCGTAGTATTCAAATCCATCATAATCCATTGAGGCATTGCCCATACACACATTGCCTTGCCTACCTATATTCAGCAAAGGGGCGTGGTACAGGGGGGTATCGTCCGATAGGGATTCCTTTCGGTTCAGGGCGAATACCTTCAAGGCGTTGCCCTCTAGTTTAAAAATCAATTTCGGCATGGGATATTTTCCCGATGGAATACCTGTTTTGGTATCGAAGTAAAGCATCCGTTGTCTGGGATGTACGTACCATATCATTTGAAAATTACCCTTAAAATCGAAGTGTATCAGGTTCTTTGGAAGCATTCCCTTGAAGCGGAACTTTATCAGATCGCCCTCTAGGCAGGTAAAGATGTTTCGGGCGGTGTCCTTTGTCAAAGGCATTCCTGCGGTCAATTTTGTTCCTGCTACTTCGTGGTACGAAAAGTAGTGGTCGTTGCGATAGTTCTCGTCTTCCCGTTCATATCCGATGATCGCGAATTTTGGCAAGAAGTGATCTTTGGCGTTCAAAACTGCTGTTTGTTCCATGTGCTAGAGTTTATTTAAGAGTTCGCTCAGGTCGTTGATAAATTCTTCCAATTGGTTCAATCGGTGGGGAATGCCATCATCGAAGGGTTCAATATTTCCGTTTTCGGCAACGGTATGTTGATAGGAGGAAATAATATCGTAATCGTTCGAGCAGTCGTTGAGCATTTGGATGTACCCATTGGCGAATGCACTATCTTCCCTATCGACTACAAGAAACGATTCCCAATGCTCGAACATACAGTCATACCCGTCCTTGACGCTCAACAAAAATGGCACCTGAAAATCAATGGTTTCTGCATTTAGCAATAATTTCTTGATTTGTTTGTAAATCGGTTTTTGAGGTTGGTATTTGTCCAACAGGGTTTTCCAATCCCTGATTTCGTAGGATTCCAAAAAGGTTTTATACCGTGCGTAGAATTTGGTCGAATGGTTCTTCATGACATTCTTGTTATCCTTGTAGTATGCTACATCCTCAAAGAGAAATTCCCATAGCCAGTCGATCCTTGATTCACAGCTTGGGAACAGTCCACCGTAGGGCAGACTTTTGACGAAGGACAACAGAATGTGAAAGAGTGGTTGGTTTCGATGCCTTAGTTCGATAATCGGACGGACGGGAATAAAGTACACCGTACTGCGGTTGCCAATAAACTTTTTCAATATCAACCTTAAGTTTCCATCATCTCTAAGAACTTCGACATGGTCGATATTGCCCCTCGTCCTCAACCTATGGGTACACCGTAGTACTACATCGTCCAAACTATCGGTTGGTATAAATTCCCAATGGTCGATGCTGCCCGTGAACTTTCGGGTAACGGCTACCATCAATCGGGCAAGTTCACGAATGTCGGTATAGGAATCCTCTTCTATTAATGGATGGGATAGAACGGGCAACAGGTTTATGTCAGAAATGGAAAAACCTTGGGTTGCAGTACCTTCGGTCTTTGCGTTCCCCGTTGATAGTGTTTCTGCTGTACCGCCCGAAACAGTCGGTCGTGAAATGTTGTTAAATCTCTTGAGGGGTTCAATTTGTATGTCGGCTTGCATTGGTCTTGTTTTAAAAATTCGTCTATCTTCAAAACCCTATCCCTTTGTTCCTGCCAAGGTCTTGAAGTGGATTTCATGGTAGCCGTTTACGATTCCCTTGTCCATGATGTTAGCGTTGGTCAGTTCTGCATACAGCTGTGCATAGTGTTCCATGACCTGCTCGTGGGTCAAGTTGTAATCTATGTCATCCAATTCTATCGAATTATTGTTACCATTTTGGTAAACGTACTTTCGTGTTATCGTAGCTACTTCCATTAGTTGAAAAGTTGAGGGTTGTCATATGCTTTCATATCGTCAATGACCTTTTTGGCTTCCTTGTGTTCAGGGTCTATCTTCAAAATTGCTGTGGCAAGGTCTGTAGCTTTTTTGTGGTCTTGCATCGGGTTAAAGCCCTTCTCCTTTAAGAGTTGCTTAAGCTCGGTCGCTTTCTTGGCGGTCGATTCCTTTTTCTTTTTCGCCCGTTGGGTCTTTTGTTCGGTTTCCTTTAAGGATTCTTCAAAGGCTACTGTATTCCTAAAAAGGGCTTTAGTCTGTTCCAAAGGCTTTTGGAGTATTTGAAAGAATTTCTCGTCCACTTCCGTAACGTTTCCCCGTAGGGTAAGTGGTTTTAGGGATTGAAGTGCCTTGTCCTTGGCGTTCGATTTAGGAAGTACGGATACGCTGACCGTCTCATCATCGAACAGTATACTTATGCCGTACTGTTCGATACCCATCTGTTTCAAGGTCGAAAAAAAATTGCTCATCTTGAAGAGGTATTTGCTTGTTATACAATCACTTAACTACCTTCAAGATACACCCAAACCTTCGGGAATAGCCATAAAATCAGACAAAAATCCACCCTTGACTTCTTCTTCCCCTCCCCACAAAATACGCCCCGAAGGGGCGTTGGAACAGGTGCTTGTATGTTGGGATTGGGCGGAGTTACTTCAATTCTTTGGATGGACTTTGTGTACGTCTATATTCGTTTGTAGGAATGATTGAAAATAACCCTCTAAAGATTGAGAACTGATGTCGGAATCAGTTTATTGAAAGTAGAATTTATTTATTTTAACGGCTAAATTTTTGATACTCAAAGTTTCCCATAAAAGGTCAATTAACGAAACTACTAAAAAAGACTAAGAATGGGACACCTCGCAAAAAAAATGGATTAGGCCGAACCATCCCTTAAATTGGCCAATTTATAGCGCTAGAAATATTCAAATCATCTGGAACTTTAATTAAATAGAAACATCTTTCTTTAAGTTCTAAATAATCAAAAAAATGGTTAATTCGACAATTAGTGATTCAGGAACGGACACGTTTACTATCTTACATGGAATAAACAAAATCAATCAATGATATTCTTTTTGTCATTTTGAAATTATGAAAGCGGACATGGTCGAGGAAATGGAACCGAAATTTGAAGTAAAAAAAGCCAACCGGTTCTTACCCTACATTATATTAATTGGCTTGGGAATCGGGACTGCCAATTTTACAATGAATGGGGGTCTGAATTGGGTTCAATGGGCAATTCAATCTTTATCGACCAGCATGATAGTTGGGTATACAACTGTATTAATTGGGACAAACGTGGCTTGGACAAATGGTTTTATAAAACCAACATGGAAATTATATTTGTCAGTTTCCGTAATGTTTCTTTTGGCAGGGATAATTGCTACGGAGATAGAGCATGTTATTCGTTCATTAGTCTTTAAAAGTGAATCATTCCGTCCACTAAATGGTGGGAAAATGTATTTGTTCAACGGAATAATCTCCTTGTTTCTAGGTTTTAGCTTTTTTCAAAGTAAAAAGTTGGCCTTGGATAAAAGTTCAGGTTTAGACGAAACCACTAATGATATGGAAAGTAATATTTCTAAAATCAAAGAGCCCAAAAAGTTCGAGAAAAATACTGGAAGTGTTCCTGTCAAACAAGGCGGTAATGTGCTTTTGGTTCCAACTTCGGATATTGCCTATTTTGAGTCCTACGACAATTATTCTTTTCTTTACGACACAGATGGTAACAGGAAACTATGTGACTACTCCCTATTATTTCTTGAAAAAAGATTATCGGAATCTTTTTTGAGGGTACACCGGAAGTACATTATAAATACAAATCATGTCAAGCAAATAAAACCACACATAAACGGACGTTATGTAATAGAGTTCTCACAAAAAAGCTTATCTACCATTACAAGCAGCAAAAGCTACTCTCAAACTATAAAAAAACTTATTAGGATAGAGTAGAAATAGTTTATATCGTTCAAAACTAGTTCTCTCACATTTCTTCTTATTCATTCGCATCTTCTATAATATCATTCACTGACTATATTGACCATTCGCCATTAATATGTTTTTTTGCGCTTTTATTTTGACGTATTTGCACGATAAGTTTAATGACCTATTTAGTCAACATAATTTAACATTTTAAAACTAATCCTATGAGAACTTTAAATTTTTTTATCCCACTAATTATTTTTTTAATGATTGGTTTCCTTTCTTGCAAAGGAACTCAATCTATGGGAGAGACACAATCCCATAGTGCGCAAAACCATCCAGTCAGAGCCTTGTTTCTATCCTCAATTGATAAATTTAACAAAGGTAATCTAAACGCATTTCTTGAAAATTTTTCGCCTGACATTAAAATGTATGGAACCGATGGAACCTATTTTGGGCAGGATGCATTGCGTAAACGTTTTGAAGTTGTGTTTCAGCAATTCCCAAATATGCAAATGGACATCCCTCAACTGGATGTGGAAATCCTTTCTGAGGATGTTGTACTTGTCAACTTTGAATGGAAATTGTACCCGATGGGTCAAGGACCTGCATTTTATGGAATCGGTTCCGGCATATATAAACATACTGAAGATGGATGGATGGAGATACTGGAAGTTGAAACTACTACCAATGTTGATGATGAATTGAAACGATAATTGGAATCATTTTGAAACAGGTAATTATCTTGAGCATTTCTATCAAGGTACCCCAATGTGAATTATTGACCAAGTCTATTAAAACAAACATTTTTTAGGATAGTGTATTGGTCTGTGCTGGGAAGACATTTTAAGTTTACATACTGGTCATCGTTAAATTTTAACCGCCCTTTTTCGTTTGAGTTCTTTGATATCCTGTCTTAAAACCTGCATCTTGGCCATCTTATCATCCGGAAAACCAATGGCCGTTTTCTTACGATGGGTTTCCATCGAGCGTAGGTTATAATCCAAATCGAATTTTTTCGATTTGATTTCACGCGCCACCTTTTGACATAACTTGATAAGTTGCATGGCCACTTTTTCAGGGCCGAAACGCTGCTGTTTTCTACCTGAAATATGTATGTTTTTAAATTCCAATCCAAAAGAGTAAAGATAATGCTCGTTCGAAGGCACATATTCCGCTTGAAAAACCAGATTCGCATTAAGAGTGGGCAAATGAGCGACTCTTTTATGTTTTTGAATGTTCAAGTTTAGTTTTGACCGTTCGACAATTGTAAGCCCCAAATGCCTGACAAATTCCTTGGACGGCATAGTTTCGAGTTCTTTGGAGATAAGAACGGAATTTGAAATAAGAAGGCTCAATCCTTTTTTTAATTGGGACCAATCCTCGAATGCACTTTCATCTATCGGCAAGTTGAAACTTTTAATTTCCTTTTGTACGCTTTCAAGTTCGACCAATTGGGAAACTATATGTTTGTTCTCCTTTTCGATGCGCTCGATGGCCTTAAAGGAATTTGCTTTGTTGAGTTCATGCAATCGCTTCTGTGACTGTAAAAACTTAAGGTCATCGGAAAGCTTGACCAATTGGAACTGGTCCATATCCCCTATCAATGCGGCCTGCATCTGTTCATAGGAGAGGCTCTTATCATCTGGTACCAAGTCGTCATAAACGCGCTTGTTCGGGTCGGCTTCCCGAATTTGCTCCCGAAACTTTTCTTTATGGGTATTGAGCGAATAGGAAAATATATCGGTAGAATCTTTTATGCCATAGAAACGTTCTACCACTGTATTGCCATAAATTTGCGCCACTTCATTGCCCTTACGCAGACCACGTCCAGCTCGTTGGTCGAAAGCATCAGGGGAATAAGGAATATCCATATGAAAGATGCCCACCACCCGTTTTTGGATATTCGTGCCCGTACCTAAAACTTGGGTACTGCCCAGAGCTACACGAATTGAGCCGCTTCGGATTTTTTCCTGCATTTTATCGGTTCTATTCCTTGCTTTTTCCTCTTGGGCCAGGGCGATTTCATTAGAAGGAATGCCGTATTCTTCTATTAGGATCTCACGAACCGTGTGGTACGAATTGTATTGTCCCGGTTTCCAAACGTTCAGGTCGGAGAATACCAAACACACGCCTTTGTGTTCCGATGTTTTTTTATAAAGTTCGGCGACATCACGGCACAGGCGTTGGAGTTTGAACTGGTCGAGTTCCGAAAAGTCGATGGCGAGATTGTCTTTCGCCAAAGGGTCGATCAAAAGTGACCTGTTGATATTGAGTGCGGTTATGTGGGCGGACTTCATTTGTTCTTCGCTATATATGGGCAATTTGAACAATGCATTCTGGTTCCGGTCCTTGGTAAACTTTAGCGAGGCCTGTTTGAGTTCCTCGTATGTCGGTGTCGATTCCAAAATAATAAATTCCCTGTCGACTTCGAGGTCATGGGTCTTGAAATGTTTGTCCCTACAGATATGGGTAAAGGAGTTGTACATTTTGCTCAGTTCGGGCAGATTGGTATAGTATCGAAATCGTGCGTGCATCCGGGGATCGCCAAAAATATTCGGCTCTATACTTACGCTCTGCTTCAGGAAAATAGAGGCCCAGGCATCGAAATTGAAGATATTCTTGCGCTTTAGTGCCATTGGGGTAAGATAGCGCTGATAAGCATAAAGTTCGGTAACCGAGTTTTTCAAGGGAGTTCCGCTATAGAAAAAGATGTTCTTGTCCGGCCCCATGCGGTGGTGGATGGATTTTATACTGATTTCGAGATCCAGATTCCTTTGGCTATCCGAATGGTTGTTTAGGCCCGATACGTTCTGGTGCCGTGTCGTGAAACCGATATTCTTGAAATAATGGGCCTCGTCGATCATCAACGCCTCTATGCCCAAATCGGTCAGGGTCGTTTCCGTTTCCCCAGAACGTTCCTCCAATTTCTTTAAGGTCGTCTGGAGCTTGTCCTCCAAATGTTCCTTTCTTTTAATCAGGCCCTTGATCAGTTTTTTGGATTCCTTGATGTTTCCGTATTCCCGGGCCGTTTGCAGGTCCTGTTCTATCATATCGATTTTTTCTTCGAGGGTTTCCAGCACAAATTCCCTTGCTTTGGGAATCTGTTTTAAATGGCCGTGCTCGGCGATGATTAGGTCTATGGCCCTGTGGTTTTTGACCGTTCGTAAGGTTTTGGGCCGCTTGCTTTTGGCCATGTTTTTTGAACTCAACCGAAGCACGTTCAAGTGCGGGAAATTGGCCCTAATCTCTTCCTCTATTTGTGGGGCCACGCTTTTCAGGGTAAGCAACAGGGTTCTCCTACTCTTCCCGTGTTGTTTCAGTTTATGGGCCAGCATGGCCATGGAAAGGGTCTTTCCCTTGCCGACCTGGTGGTCGTTCAGGGCACTTCCCATGGTAAGACCGAAGAGCGTGGAGTCAATCTGGTGCTGGTAGGGCGGGTACACCAAGGTGTCCGGAAAGGTAAGCCAGCCTTTGGGCACCGTGATATTGACATCGGCCAAAAAGGCCCGGTAATAGTTTTCCTCAATGGTGGTTTTCAGCTCTTGGCGCCCCTCGATAAAGGACTTGAAATGGAGCTGAAGCTCCTCGTAAAGGTTTTGCGCCATCAGGGTAGCATCTTTATCCAATTTCCTGATGGTCTTTCCAGATCTGTCCTTATACGAAGTGAAGATGACGGGATATCTATTTTCCGCAAAATGCTGTAAAATCCGTTTATAGTTCGCCTTGACCTCATGATGCAGCACCACACTAAAACGTTCGTGGGCCTCTTGGTTAAAGTCCCTTGGAAACATAAGGGTCAGGGTGGAATTGAACTGGGTCATGTTGATCTGGACCTTTTCGCCTATAAGTTCCTCCAGAAAGGATTCCTTTGCGGAAACGGGGATAAAATAACTCTCAAAATTGAACTCTATTTCATCCAGGTCCAACTTTGCCGGAAGCAGTTCCATCAAAGCCTGTTCCATCATTTCTGTTCCAATCTCGTAAGGCGGAGGGTGTTTCCTGACATATTCGACTTTATCTTGGATATAGCCGCTGGAAAACAGAAAATAGGGAACCACAGTATAGCCCGTTTCCGATTCCGCATCGGGTTCGAGAAAAAAGGAACGTTTCTCCAATCCGTTCAATAACAGTTCCCTTTCCGTTGTCTTAAAGAATGTTGCCATGGCGCCTATATCGATCTGCCCGATATGGTCAAATTGGTAGCGTGCCATTTGTTCAGGGTTCTCGAACCGGGGCTTGTCGAGTTTTGATGGATCCGGGGCAATCTGTGACGGTACAGCGGCGGTAGGCAGTGATACTGCAATGGAAGCATTAAGAAATCGTTCCAAAGTGAACGACGGGTTTTTGCCATAACCCTCTCCCTCCACCTTTTTCTCGAACTGTTGTCGGACCTGCTCGAAATAATGGTCGTCTTTCAGAAATATGAGATGCCCTTTCAGGGGCCCCCATTTAAAATGGAAGGTGTCCAGTTGGTAGTCCAGATCTTGGAAGCGTGTGGTAATTTCTTGTTCTGAAAGGCGCTGTTTTTCGATATTGAGTTCGAGCAGAACAAGGCCGTTACGCATTCGGGCATAGTCCGACACCAATTCCTTGATCTTATGGGGTACTTTTCTTGTGCTATGCGGGTCGGTATAGAACAATACCTCGCCCTTCTTGTTAAAGTTGTAGGTCCCAAAGAACAACCGGGAAAATTGTTTGGCCTCTTCATTGTGTAGCGTGATTACCGGTAAATCGGTATCGGCAATCGGTTTCTCCGTTGCTACCGGCGATTGTTTCTCGGTTTCAACCGTTTTCCGTATGGGTCTAGGTTTTTCCTGTGTGTCGGGTGGTACCGAACCGACCTTGAATTCAAAACCATTGGACCGTTCTTCCAAAAAGCCGGACAAGGGCGTTCCATCGGGTTCGAAGACAATATTCGGCCGGTTGTGAAAAAACCCGAGCTTAGGTGTTCCGTGAACATGCTCCGGATTGTTCTTGAAAAAACGATTGGTCAGAAAGTTTTGGCCCTCCAATTCTATTGCTTCGGTATCCGCAAAATCCATCTCGTCGGCGGATAGCGCTTTTTTGTTGGAAGTCCTACGATATACCAATAGATCGGATACGACCTTGGTACCCTCGTTGGCGAACAGATCGGTATTGAAACGGTTGGCAAGGAGCAGATCGTTCTCCAGCAATATGGATTCCCTAAAGCCATTGTAGGCGCTTCGCTCGGCAAAGGCCGAAGAGGTAATCAGGGCGGTGACCCCACCGTGGCGTACCATTTTCGGAGTATAGAAATTGAAATAATTGCCCACATTTTTAAGCGCATCTTTTATCAGGTAATCGTGGCGGTAGGCCTTGGTAATGGGAATGTCCCCAAAAGGGATATTGGTCATGACCAAATCAAATTTCCCCTGTTTTGCATGATTCAAATAGAATTCCTCGAAGGGGATGTTGAGCACCGTTACATTCGGACTTTTGATATTATTGGCCTTTAAAATTTCAAAGGATAATATATCGGGTTCCAAAGCGGTGATATGGGCCTTGGGGAAAGCCTTTTTCAGTTCCTGAACATAGGCACCGTTGCCCGCCGAGGGTTCTAGTATGGTTTTGGGCTCGAACCCGTTTTTTTTCAGAAGACCGATCTTATATTCGATAAGGGCATTTGGCGTGTAGTAACTTGTCAAGTGGTACCGCTTCAACGAATCCAGAATTTCTTTCGAGGTCTCCGGAAACGCTTGTTCAAGTGTATATAATAACTGTTTTCCCTGTTTTTCCTTTTTGGATGAAGGATAGAACAAGAGTTCCCCCAGCTTGGAAAGTCCGGCATTATTGATATAATAGTTCTCGGGATTCGATGCCTTTATCAGAGCAACGATCTGAATCAAATGTTCCTGTTTCATCCCGGACTATTGAAGGGTTCTCAGGATGGCCGCCCTGCCCATGGGCCGTTTTTCGTCCAAGGCCCCATAGATTTTCAGGAGTTCATCATTGGCATACTCCCTCGCAAGGGCCCCGACGTGACCGTCTTCCAGAAACTGTCCCTGTAATTTTGCGTGAAGGATATGGGCGTTGATGGCAAAATCAAAACGGTATTCAGCAGCATCCAAACGCGCGGTCAGGTTAGGAAAAGTTTTCAAAGCGAAATAGCAGAAATGAAGGTCAGGGCCACATTTGCCGTTGGCAAGCTGTTGCTCCCAGTCCTTGATCGTTTCCTGATGGTCGGCCCGGAACTTTTGGATTTCCGAGGTAAGTAAGAGTTCTTCTTGTGTCATGGTCTATGTCGTTTTATAGGGTTCGTTTAAATGTGTCTATTCGTTGGCGTTTTCCATGTCTCTAGACGGAGTTTCGTTCAGTTCGATAAGGTGCCCGTACAAAGCATTTTTGAATTGCATCACGGCATCAAGTGAATCGAAGCGATGCAAAACGTGACGATTCTTTTCGGAGGAAATAATAAGCTCATAGGCATTTTCCGCGGTTGGTCCGCTCCACGGTCGCAATACCCCCAAAGAAAAATCCAGCATTGTTGTGATACTTTCCATGTAAAAAGCATCCTTAAGTATTGGGCGTCCGGTTGTATCAGTAATCTTTATCTCAAAAACCATGGTGTCAAAATGATATATTAATTCCTCTTTTTTCCTTTGCCCTTAGTGGTTGCAAAGAATTGGCTTTGTTTACATATTCTCGATAGGCAGCGTAATGTTGGGGATATTTATCTCTTAAATCGGTAATGGGCCTATAATCGGCAGGCTTCGGTTTTTTGCCGTTTTGTTTGACGGCAAAATACGTTCTTCCCGAAGCGTAGTGCTTTTTTAGCAGTAAGATATCCTTGGTCGCACGTATGGGGATTTCGTCCAGCACTACCATAAAGTCCTTTTTTTCGACAAGATTTTTGGCAACCTCATATTTTAATCGTTTCGGGACGTTTTTTGATTCCAAAAAATCGTCCAGCAACATCCAATGCTTTAAGGAATCCGTATTTGCTCCCCCATCTGTAGCCTTCAGGTAGATTTTGTTCCCATGAATTCCAAGGGAAACTCCGTATCTCGTTTCGGCAAGAACGCTTATCGATTTTTGTTCAAGCAGGGAACGGAACTCTTGTACCGAAAGATAAAGACGGTTTTTTTCATTGGCGACTTTCAGATAGGGCGTTAGCACGACAAAGTTTTTCCCAATGGTTACGGGAACGAAAAGTCCCTCGGGCCCTTGTTTGAATTGAATAGGCAACCTATTGGAAAGTTTCGGCAATTTGCCGACAGGGAGCATAATCGGTTGGATACCGTTTTTCAGATACCGATTATGGGAATGGATATTTTGTAAGGCACCATTGAAAAGACGGCGCAATTTCTTTTGGATTCCCGAATCCAAATGTTCCACGTCCCTTTCGAAATACCTGTGTTTCATAAATAAGTGGTCGGATATGGAGGGATAGAGACGCTGGACAGTTTCCTTAAGAAGCGATGTGGCATAGTTATGCCAGACCGGGCAATTGTTCACGTTGTAAAAGGACATATAAGCCCTATCCTCGGTCTTATTATAGCCCAATAACAGCTTTATCAGCTTATTTTCGTCTTCGTGAACGGATATACGGCCCACGGGAACAATACCTTGGTCTTTTTGGAACAATAGGTCCCTGCTTTTTAAATGGGCCAATTGCTCTTTTAATG
Organism: Croceitalea sp. MTPC6; assembly: GCF_036985525.1. Lineage (NCBI taxonomy): Bacteria > Pseudomonadati > Bacteroidota > Flavobacteriia > Flavobacteriales > Flavobacteriaceae > Croceitalea > Croceitalea sp. MTPC6. Next base: position 150,314 of record NZ_BTGR01000006.1, on the reverse strand, counting down.
CGGTATTTATAAAACCGTATTTTGCCAATTCCAAGTCCCGTACATATCTCAACTTCCTTAGGTCGTTCATCTGATCGGTTGGAACTGCCTTGAATTCGAATTTTTTAAACGTATCGAAATTGGGGTCCAGAAATCGGGATACCAGATTTTTAATCCTTTGAAAGAGTTTGATGGAACTATGGCTGATATGGTACAACTTTGTTTTCATCGGTTCAATCGGATTTCAAATTGGAATACACCTCATATTTAAGGTTGAACGAAGGTGCGGGATCTACCCTTTGGCCATCCTTGATGACCTCGTAGTGCAGATGGGGGCCGGTGGATATTCCCGTACTTCCAACGGTTCCGATAAAATCATGGGCATCGAGCGCTTCCCCGATGTCGACCGACACGGATTCCATATGCCCATAAAGGGTACTGAAGCCATAGGCATGGGAAATAACAAGGTGTAGGCCGTGTCCGTTAGGGTTATTTTCAATAAAGGTCACCTTCCCCGCAGCGGTGCTATAAATAGGAGTACCCTTTTCTGCCGCCAAATCAACGCCAAAGTGTTTTTTTGTAACACGGTGTACGGGATGGTGGCGGTTTCCGTAGGAACTAGACAGCACATAACGCTCACGGAAGAGGGGAACCGCCGAGGGTACGCTGTCCAGGACTTGGGGCCGCAAGGGCAGGTATGGTTTCAACCGATTCATTTGTCCGAAATTTTCTATCTGGTACAATAGGTCGGTGAGCCTTTGGTAAACCAAATCCTTCTTTACCGCTTCGGTCATAGGTTCTGCTATATGACCAGTAAGGTTACCCAAACCCTCGGTACTATTGGTGTCATTATAAAAAAATCGATTGGTGGCGAAGCAAAGAAAGAACAGCCCGACAAAAATCCAATAGCTACTGTTTTGCGGGGTAAAATGATTACTATCCTCGGAATTGGTCACGCCGCCCACCTTTTTGGCGTATCCCTTTATCCAACCTATAGAGGCTTTCTTAATGTTCTTCCATGCACTCATAATCAATTGTTGCAAGCTGTCTTAAATAAAATTTTGATAGTTCAAAAAATTATTTATATTTGTGGTAATTATTACAAATATATGTAATTTTTACAAATATGAATAACAGATGGCGAAAATTTGATGCGGTGCTAAACCTGTCGGCCTTAATGAATTATTTCGGACTTGAAGTCCAGCGAAAAACGGATAGGTTTATCTGCTATAAATTGGGAAAGGAGCGTTATGTCGTTATCCATACCGAATCAGGGTATCGATACTATAAACCCGACGCGCCAAAAACAAAGCTTACCTCCTTCGACTTCATATTGGAGCGGCTTTCCCGAACCGATGCGCAGGGAAAAATAGGGCTGTGGACCAAAATCGAAGATTTCTATACCGAACTTGAAAAAAAGCCGGAACTATTTCTAAATGACCGCTCAAAGAATCCCCTTGAACCGGTTGACAATGATTTCAACCATTTTGAAACATTCGCCGAGGAACTTGCCCTAAGTCCAATAAAACTGGAGGGTACGGGTTCCGACATTTTCGAGGACCGTATTTACGAAAATCGGGAAGGCCGATTGTATTTCCCCTACCGTAATTTGGCCAACACCCTAACCGGATATGGAACCGAGAAGGATGGAAAGCTATCCCTTGTTGCGGAGAGCGATATTTCCGCATCGGTCTGGTTCAGCAAGGTACCCGATATGATAAAGCATTTGGTAGTACTCCTTAACCCCATGGAGGCCATGGCCTTTCATCGAAGGTTCAAATTGGAGGATGTGGTCTATCTCACAATTTCCGACATCAATTACGAGACCTCGAAATTACTGGTGCAAATATTAAAACGTACCAAACTTAAAAAAATGGTGCTCAGTTTTACCGGATCATCCAAAATAGAAGGCTATATACATGACCTGATGCTTATTTCCTTTATCAACGATTCCCGCTTTCTGTTCAGGGTGGGAAAGGATCATTTGGCCGTCCGGTTCGACCCGGAAGACCAGAAGCCGTTGGCGAAGCTGCACAACGAAGTATTAAAATACAACAGCAGCCTAACAAAGGAATATTTAAAACACAATAAGGTCTCGGACCAAAGTCTTCTGAACCGAAAGAGCATCGTACTGACCAAGGAAAAACAATGGGTACGATGTCGTATTCCCTTTGAGGTGAACGCACTTCGCTATTTTCTTTGGAGCTATTATCGAAACTATATGGACAAGACCGTAGAAATCGTAAAGCCCGTACATGCCAATTGGGCGTTGGAGTTCGAAAAGGAAGGAGCCTATGGAGGAACCGAAAAATTAAAGGCCTTTAGGATGGCCGTATAAATAAAGGGGGCGCTCCCGCCCCCTTCAATCCTTAATTCCGGACATGAAAAATGGAAATGTCATATCCAGAATTACAAAGTTAACAATTGTTTATTAATCCTTAATTAAAACTTGAAAAATGGAAAAACAAGCAGAAAAGGTTTTCGTAAAAGTGAACCAAAGGTGGCAGAGGGCCACCGTTACCGGAGAACAGGACGGAAAGGCATCCGTTATGACCAATGACGGGCAGTCGTTCAACGTGCCAAAAAACAAGAAGTATTTTGAACCCGTTAAATCTATGGATCAGAAATTCGCTTATAAAGACCTCGAAGAACAGTTGAAGGGGCAGTACATCAGTTATGAAAAACTCTCCCCTAGTGTACGCGACAATCTGACCGAGGGGAAAGAACATTTTTATGAAGGCACCTATGTTTCGGATGGCGAGCTCAAGGAAAGTGCCAAGATGATCCAGATGGTATATGACAGGAATCTGGGTTCCCGATTGGATGTCCAGTACCGAAGAAACGAAGATGTGACGCTGGATAAGGCATGGGCCTACAACCATAGTTTCAGTACCGATGAGTTCAAACGCATGGTCGACAAAAAAGAGTTCGTCCTCTTTCAGGGAAGCACCAACGATGGTGAGGTGTTTCAAAAACTGGCCTATTACGAGCCGAAAGTACAGGATATCCGCACGAAGCCCGCACTTTCCACGAACACCTATTTTTACGGAAGAACCTTGACGGCAAAACAGGCGGATGCCCTGAACAAGGGCCAAGAGCTCGAAATGGAGATCAAGAGCAAGGTCCACGGCACCAAACCCTATTTGGTGTCCTGGTCCCCAAGTCGGGAAACCTTTATTACCAAAAATATCGATTTGGAAAAGGCCAAAAAGATCGAGGTAAAGTCCGAAGTAAAAAAAAAGTCACGGAACCGAGGCATGAAGGTCTAATCGGTTGACTTATCAAAGGCCGTCCGATACGGACGGCCTACTTTTCATTTATACTATCACAAAATAAGGTATCCGGCATTCGCATATTCATGTGAAGTGCCGTCAACAACTCCCATACCCTTATGAAAAACTATTCCGAAAATCCGGAGCACTATAAACAGCTGATTGCACAAATCAATAGCGAGGTTGATTTTCCCGGTTACCTGGTTGCACATGGATACCGACTTCTCAAAAGAAGTTCGGGCTCACAGGAATTCGGTAAGGAAGCGGAACGCATCGTCCTACAGACAAAAAGAAACCCGGTAACCTATTTTAATCGCAATGACTCTTTGGACAAGGGACGTTTTTTTAAATACCTCCACAAACGCTCCGCCAATTTTTACGTGGCCATAAAACAGGGCTTGGGCATTATACAAAGGGATTATCCGGAACCATCTCCCGTCAAAGTAAAAAAGAAAAACAGTAAGCCCATCAGCTTGGAAAAATGTTATCATATAGAACCTCTAACCAGACCGATTTATTTGACGGAAGGTCGTGGGCTTAATATCGATACGCTCAAATCCGCGGCGTTCAAAGGCAGAATCTTTAATGCCTTCCATATCAATGACAATGATGGCCGTATTGCCAACATCGCCCTTCCCAAATATGGATTGGACGGCAACATCAAAAATTATACGCTCTACAACAAGCCTTATCGGGATAGAAAGGACGGAAAAATAAAAAAATTCCGGTTGTTCCTCAACAAACGCTATGAGTACCTTTTCGTTTCGAATCCGAATATCGAAGCGGAAAAAGTGGTATGCGTGGAGAGCGGTTTTGACGCCATGGCCTACCATGAGCTTCACGGTCGTCCAAATGTCTTTTATGTATCCTTATCGGGGCATATCGACGACAAGAAACTTGAACAGTTCCATCAATGGCACAATAAAGTAAATCGCTCACATGACCTTCCGCTTCATTTGGCCTTCGACCACGACATTGAGGGTTTGCGCTACGACCTCGTTCTTCTAAGCTACTGGCTCAATCGAAAGTCAAACCAAGTATTTATCGAAACGGACTGGAACCGCCCCGTGATGCGCTTGAAACTGAACTACCTTTCCAAATCCGTCGCTATGATGGAGCAGGATACGGATTATATTAATGCACAAATCTCCAACTGTCCCCGCGGGATGCCCAAAGGCCTACAAAAGGCCATCTGCTATCGCGATAAGGTAATTTGGGAACTGGACTTGAACAGGATAGTGCTGCTCGCCCAGCATTCCAGAACTTTTTGGAAGCTAACGGTGGAGGCACTTTCAAAATGCTTCGCACAAGATATCCTGAAAATGGATAAATCCCCGACGATGAAGGACTGGAACGAGGAACTGATTTCGGTAAAAAAAAAGTCCGGTTGTCGCCTAGCGAGCCTGTTATAAAACCCATTCCGGAAAGGAAAAAGAAAACACTCAAAAGGAAGGGATATGCAAGATAAAAATAGAGGGTATATGGGCATGTATTTATCGGCCTTCCATTTTGCGATTATCCTATTTCGGGAGCAATATGCCCTGTACGTATTCCACCATGGGCATCAGGAATTTTTCGACACTATCCATGCCTTTCTACTCCGGTCCGGACTGTCTTCCCAGGGCATGGTTGCCCGTCTACTTTTATTGGGGCTATTGATGGGCGGCATCATGATGTACCGGCCGGTCAAGAAAGATGGGGTCAACCGTAGAAAAAGTACATTGGGCTTTCTCGTTTCCTTGGCCTTCCTGTTTGTGTCATGGTGGTGTTACGGAGTTTCCGAACTGGGGATGTGGGCATCCATGACACTTCTTTCACTGGCCTACTTGGGATTGATGACCCACGGGATGCGGTTGTTCCAGTTTTTGGACTTTATGAACCCGGCAAAAGAAGACCCCTTCAACGATACAAAGGAAACCTTTGAGCAGACTGGTAATAGAATCGAAACGCCCTATTCCGCCAATATCCCTTATACTTATTCCCACAATGGAAAGAAACGAACGGGATGGGTCAATTTTGTCAATCTTTTCAGGGCCTTGTTGGTCATCGGTACTCCGGGGAGCGGTAAATCCTTTTCCGTTATCGAAGAGATCATGGCCCAGTTCATCGACAAAAAATTTGCCATGGTCATCTACGATTTTAAGTTCGATACGCTTACCCGTAAAGCATACGGATATTTGCAGGAGGCCCTGAAAAAACACGGGAACGATTCCGAAATTCCCTTTCCGAAGCTGTACCGTATCTGTTTTGACGACCTTCGGATGACGCACCGGAACAACCCCATGGACCCCTATGGTCTGGTCAACCAATCCGACGCCATCGATACGGCCACCACTCTCATGAAAAACCTGAATCCCGAATGGATCAAGAGACAAGACTATTTTTCGCGCAGTGCCATCAGTTATACCGGTGGCTGCATCTGGTACCTCAAAAAAAAGTCGGAAGAAACTGGAAGGTATCTCTGTACCCCCGGGCATCTGGCCATTCTGACCACCGTAAAAATCGATATCCTGATGGAAATCATGACCAAGGACGTCGAGGTACGACAAATATTGGTTCCCTTTCGGGATGCTTTGGAAAAGGAGGCCATGGAACAATTGTCGGGCCAGACCAGCACGGTACAAATAAGCCTTTCGAGTATTGCAACCAAGGAAATCTTTTATGTCATGTCCGCCAATGATTTCAGTTTGGACGTGAACGATCCCCGATATCCCAAAATCGTATCGTTACAGAATAATCCCGAACGGAAAGAGGTCTATTCCGCACCTTTGGGCCTGTATATGAATACCATTCTCAAACGGGTGAACAAACCGGGCAAGCGGCAAATGGCCCTGCTCATAGACGAGGTACCCACCCTGTTCATTATGTTGTTGCGGACCATTATCGATACCGGTAGGGAAAACAAGATCGCTACCATTTTGGGATTGCAGAGTGTTGGACAGCTTATTCTGGATTACGGCAGGGAACTGGCCGATGTCATCTATGACAACTGTGCCAACATCATCTGCGGTGCGGCCAAGGGCGAAACGGCCAAACGATTGAGCGAACTTTTTGGAAAAATCCACCAAGAGAGGGTGTCAAAGAATATGAGCAGCTCCGATGTAAGCACCAACCTGAGCACGCAGATGATGGAACTCTTGCCCAGAAGCAAGATCGCGTCCATGTCCACGGGATATTTCGCGGGATTGGTCGCCGATACTTTCGAACACCAGATCAAGGAAAAGAAATGTTATGGCCAGTTGCTACCCGACATCGAGGGAAAGCGTAGGGCCATGAAGCATGAACTGCCGGTCATCAACGATTTTAGGCCAGAAAATTTTGAGGACTTGTTCGAAGAGCAAATGACGATCGTATGGGAACTTGAACTTCCAAGAAATGCTGTGGATCTGTTTAAAAGGGAAATCGGGTACATCGAATTTTATGGCACCCATCTGGAAGAAGTGGCCAAAAACAAATTTACCAACGGCACTAAGCGGCGAATTTTCAAGGATGTTGTCAGGGAGCTTCGCCTTTTCGATTTCAGGGATACTATTTTAGAGCTGTTGAAATCGAATTCAGGGCACTCTGAGTGGAACCATCTATTTGAACATATCGTGGAGGAATTTCTGGTGCGGACGGAAATGGACCGTGTGGCCCAGGCAGAATTCGACAAGATCATCAATGAAGTGGACAGCTTGGTAAAAGAGGAATACAAGGCAGTTACCGGAAAGGAGTTAAAGAGTGCCATATTTGACGAAAAGAAAATAAATGGCGAGATTGCAAAGGCCATCAACAACTCTGAGGCGGCCGTGGAAAAGTTCATGGACGATTTCGGTAATGGTCTGGACGAGTCCCTCTCCCAAAGTTTGGCGGCACTTCAGGAAGAAACGGAATATGATTTTGGGGAGGAATTTTCCTCGTATCCCATAGAAAACTTTGAATAATGGATATAGAATCAATCATCAAATTGGACTCCAAGGATCTCGGATATATTGGGGAGCGCCTAAAGGAAATACGTCTCGAACTGGTGGAACTGGACGACACGGAGGACAAAAGGTTCAGCGAGTTTTCCGTAACCAAGCTGAGCGAACGTCTGAACATGGACCGGACTACTTTGGCCAATGTGGAGCGTGGCTCTTCCATGGTCAATTCCATCAAGATCATTCTTTACTTCTACAGCCTGGGCTATAATCCCATCTGGATTCTGTTGCCCGATAATGAGTTCGTACAAAAACGTAATCTTGGAGAAAATATGGTCTATCAAGAGGGGCTACGGGAAAAATACCTTGAGATGGAGGAACGGGTTTCCGAGGCCATGAAGGATTTTAAGTCCGCACTGTAGCACACTCTTGGTTTTGAATATTCCCTAATTTGATAGCTTCAATTTCCCCAATTCGTTCATACCCCCGAACTACCATGTACATTGCTATATAGCGTTATAGCAATGTATAATGCAATAATCAATCAATGCTATATAGCAATATAGCATGCAATGACTATATGGTCATATGACCATATGATTTTTAAAAGTATATATATGGAAACCAAAATAATTTCATGTACCGGGGAAAAGGGCGGTTGTGGCAAGACGACCCTCAATATCATCTTGGCGACCAATCTGTACCATCTATACCAAAAGAAGGTTGTGTTGATCGATATGGACAACCCGCAGTATTCCGTATACAAAAAGCGGAAACGCGATCTGCGGCAGATGGGCCCAACCGAGATGCCAATATTTCCCGTGGAACGGGCAACGGTCGAAACCTTGGAATCGTTGATCAAGAGATACTATGCTACTGTGGATTTTATCATCGTCGATTTTCCCGGAAACCTTAATGAGGAAATGGTAAGGGGGCTGCTTTATGTCGAGCACATCTTTATACCTTTTTTTCTCGACGAACTGGAAATCGACAGTACGGCAGTGTTCTATAAAACGCTGGAAAGAAACTATCTCCAGAACGAAAATCGGGTATTACGGTCCGTCAACCTTTTCTTTAACCGCTACGAGCTGGTCAAGGTTAATAAATTCGATACGGTGAAGAAGACCTTGGCAAAAGCAGGTATGCCCATGATGGAACAGGTCGTCATGGAACGCACAGTATACAGGGAGCGGTACCGGAATACTTTGATCCCGATTCCACCGACAAAAGAGAACGGCGAACTAGGGTTAAAACGATTTATGGAAGAGGTTATAAAAATTTCAAAAAATTGAAGATGGGCAAAAAAATGAACGTAAAGGACTTGCTGGAATCGGCAATCGTAGACAATATGGATACCAAGGAAGAAGTCGAGGGACTTAAAGAACAACGAAGTACAAAAATCAATGAAGCCGAAAAAAGTTCCATTGATATAAAAGAAAGAAGCGATAAAAACGTTGAGGGTAGTAAAGCGCGGACAACGGTACAGGGAAAATTTACAATGACAAAGTTGAGCCGAAGGGAACAAGAAAAAGTTGTGGAATTCGAGAGGTTAATGGAACAAGACCACTATACCGACAAAAAGGAGCAATTTATCTTTAGGTTGAGTAAGGCCTGCTTCAATGACTATGAACGGCTGGCCAGTGCGTGCAGTTACAAATTAGAAAAAAAGGTTTCCCGAAACGATATTATGCGTAAGGCCCTTGAGCTTTACCACCAAGAAAACATTCGGGAACTAAATAGAATTATTGATAAGATTTGAATTGGCAATGGGAACATATCGTATACGTCATCATCGGCAGCCTATGTCTGTTATGGTATTTGTTTGTCCTTGTCGCACTTAAAAAATCAAAAAACGAAAAAAAAGTTCAGGAAAATGATTCATATATGCAAAAATCACATATATTTGTAAAAAACACATCTTTAAAGGATAAAGATATGGACCAGTTACTCAACCGTGTCGATGGGAATGAAACCAGCTCTGAGCTGTTGGATATTTTCAATGCGTCCGATAAAGATGTTCAGAATGAATCCTTAATTCCAGAACATGAAAAATTTAAGATTATTAAAAATTCCGAACCCCCTCCGGAGGGGGAAGCGAAAGATTCCGATTAAAGTCTTCCTGACTTTACTCCTACTTATCACTTTACATGCTGCCGGCCTTGCCCAAATCGATGAACTGGTCGATCAAGTCAACGAAGCGGAACAGGGTACGGCACAAATCGGGAACAGTATTTTCCGAATCATCAAGATTGCCGCAGGCGTACTTCTAGCCATTGCGGCGTTGGCCTTTCTTATTATCAGGGAACAGAACCAAGACATGGCCCGTAAAGTAGGCAATGCCATTGTGGGACTGGTCATCTTCTACGGCCTTATCGAGATTGGGGAAAACTTGGCCAACTAATCATGGAAAACAAGTTGGTCAAAATCCCTAAGGCCCTGCAAAAGGACGTTTCCTTCTTTGGGCTTCGCGCTAAATATGTGGACCAGGCCTTTAAGGGCTCGTTCCTTTCCCTGATGATGGGGCTGTTCCTCAGTACGGTCATCCCGACCTTTCTGAGCCTTCTTCTTTCCTTCTGTACCGCTGCCCTATACATCATACTTATGCTTTTCTATTCAAAGGCGTACGGGGAAAATGGTTTTATTAAGTCAAGGGCTGACAGAAAGGGACCGGTTGGTGTAAAAGGCCATGTCAACAAAAAAATGTTAGTGCTATGGAAAAAAGAATAAATCTTTTGGACGCCTTTCCCATTTACGGTTATGAGGCCCCGATTTTGGTATCCAAGGAAAGAGGTTGCCTAAGCATCCCGTTGCAGTTAGAACTTCCGGAAATCTACACTTTGGAAAGTAAGGATTACCTGAACCTCAATCGTATGGTTTCCGGCATCTTGGAAATACTCGGCGAAAATTGTCTTTTGCACAAGCAGGACCTGTTTTTTGGGGAAAACTATTCCATGGACAGGCAGAGGTTGGAGCGGGATTTTTTTGAGACAGAGGATGAGCTTTATTTTAAGGACCGGCCCTTCTTGGAGCATCGTTGCTATTTGGCCATCCACAAAGTACCCAAAAACTACATCGGCCGCACCCCGCTAGGGGCCAATTCCTTTTTGAAAAAGGAACGTAGGTTCTATGGCCAGAACCACGTTCCCAAAGAATACCTCGATGAAGGCGTTATGGCAGATTTCGAGGCCAGGGTCGGGGCCGTAAACGACCTTATCAACGATTCGGGCCTGATGACTTCGAAAATCCTTGATTTCGAGGAACTGTTCGGAGGGGCGGGCTATTACGATAGCTATTTGGAAACGGGCTACGGGGAAGGCATGGGCAAGGATATTGATTTTTCCGATAACGGTCTTAGGGTCGGCGACAAACAGGGGCAGTTTTTCACTCTGGAAAATCTGGACCAGTTCTCCAAAGAGGATATGGCCTTTCACGAGTATTTTGGAAAATACAGCACCGGGGACAACCTCTTCCCCATCGGGAACCTGTTTTCCCTTGGTTTCAAGATTCCCCAAGAACATATTATCAACCAGTATATTTATATACCGGAAAAAGAGAAGGCCATGGCCAAATTGAGGTCCAAGGCGAAACGCCTGAACAAATATGCAAGGAACAAAAAGGGGGACAAGAACAGTACCTACCGCGACCAAATTTATGATTTCCAACAACATACACTAAACGAGCATAAGGAGTTGGTCTATTACCACTTGAACGTTCTGGGCCTTTCCGGTACAAAGAAGTCCTTCAGGTCGATGTGCAATATCGTTAGGTCGGCTTTTAGGAAACTGGGCGTCCGTGCGAAGGAAAATACGGTGGATAGAAAGAATCTATTTTTCGGGGGTATCCTTGGCAACGGTATCGGATTGAGCTCGGAACTCTATAGCCCCTTTTCCTCCGACATGGCGGCCAGTCTTTGGTATTTTGAAGGGGGCTATAAAAACCGGTTGCACGGCCCACACGGATTGCGTATGGTCGATAGGGCCACTGGCAAACCTTTATTGGTGAGCCTTTACAGGGAACCTGAAGCAAAGGATTGGATTTTTAACCGGGGCATGCTCATCGCTTCGGGATCTGGAGGCGGAAAAACCTTTTACGCCAATGCCTATTTATTCTCCGAGTATCGCGAGGGAGCCGAGATCCTTATTCTTGAGAATGGGAACTCCTATGACAAACTGTTGGACTATTTGGATGGGGTCGTTATTGAGAACGATGATCAAAATCCCTTTACATTCAACCCCTTTGTGCTGGATTCGGTGGATTCCGTTGACAAAGGTGGTGAAAAGGTACTTACCGAACACAAATTGACCCAACTCATCGCACTGGTCCATCTTTTGCTGGGACAGCAAGGAAACGGTAAGGAAGACGGTCATGATGATGCCGTGACCAAGACCATCATTGAACTGCTTGTTCAAGGGTATTATCGGGAACAACTTGGAAAAAGCCATCCCGAATACTCTTTCAATACGTTTTACGACCATACCAGCAAATGCTTGGGCCCACTTATGGATGCCAAGGGTATCCGAAAGGAAGTCTTCGACCCCTATGTATTTCTATTGCTCTTGGGAAAATATGCCCATGACGGACCTAGGGGATATTTGCTGAACAGCAGGGATTCAAGGATATCCAGACTGAGCCATGAACGTCTGGTATACTTCAAGTTGGGGAACCTGATCAACAACGAGCAGCTTTTCCCGATTCTGGCTTTTTTGATGATCGATGTTTTCGATAAAAAGTTGAAGGATCCCAAAAAACTATCCCTGAACAAAATACTGAACGTCGACGAAGCGTGGGACCTTTTCGACAATCCGATAATGGCCAGTTATTTCGACGCACAGTCACGAATGGCACGGAAATTTGGGGGTCAGCCCATTTTTATCTCCCAAAAAGTAAGCGATTTTGTCAAATCAAAATATATCGGCAAAACCATCGTGGTAAACAGCCATATCAAGGTCTTGCTCGATCTTGGTGAATTTGGCAACTCCTTTGAGGAAATCCAGCAAGTATTGGGACTGAACGAAAAGCAGAAGCAACTGATCCTATCCAATAACAAAGATTTGCCTATCGGTCGGAAATTGCGGGAAATGGCCATTTGTTGGAAAGACCGTGTCAAGGTATTCGGATTGGAGACCTCCTTGCCAACGAAATGTCTTTTTGAAACCAATCCCAACGAAAAAGCAAAGATCACCCGACTACATAAGAAACATGGCCATGTTTGGGAAAGAACGGCCAACGCCTATAAACAGCTGCAAACCGAACTGGCGGAATCCGGTTCAGAGAATTTGAACGGCAGTGACCTTAACCCAAAATATAGAAAATGATGATGTATGTAAAACCAAGAATTGTATGTCTTACTATTTTGATAGGGCTGATAACCCATTTTGGAACCGCCCAAATACCCGTGACCGATGTAGCGGCCAATGCCCAACTGGTACTGCTCAATCAAAATGTGGCCACGCTCAATTCGCAACTGGTCACCTTGAACTCGACCATGGGGAAGCTTTTGGCACAGATGGAGCGAAATGTTACCGCCAATTCCAGCGCTTCAAAAATCCTAAGCCAAGACCTTACCGCAAAAAGAACTCCGGCCAGTTATGTCATGGGAAGTCCTGAAATGAACGAACTGTACGCCCTAAAGGACAAGATCGTGGAAGCCTATAAGGGCACACAGAAAAACCTGCGCTCCTTTTCCAATCTAGAAAAAGTGGAAAAGGAAAGGGCTACCAAGATTTTGGCCGATGCCCTGTTACAGGTTTCTTCCTTGGTATCCCAAGGATCCCAGATTGCCACCACTGGCGAAATCATCGAATCGGCCGATAGGCTTTCGGCATTACGGTCCATCTTAGACAATATGGACACTATTTTAGAAGCCATAATAAAGGTCAATACGTCCCTCTTACAAAAAAATGAACACCGCAAAGCGGTCTATTCACTGATTAAAACCAATTGATATACATTATGCAATCGGATACAGGTTTTAGAGAAACGGTGAACACGATATTCAATCAGTATATCGACGATGCTTTTACCAATTTGGCCCCTACCTTGGGTATAGGCTTCCAAATGGCAAAAATCGGGCTGGGCATCTTCGCCATCATGCATTTTGTGGGTAACGACAGGGCCGATGTGTTCAAGGCCCTGAAGTGGTTTCCTTTGATGTTCATCCTCTATAACTACTCCGAGTTCGCGCATGCCATCTTTGAATTTTACAACAACTTGGGCTCTTCCTTTGTCAGTACGCAAAAGAACTGGGACACCATCGGGCAGAAGGTGGCCTTGGCCCAAATCGATGTGGCGGCCAATAACGTTGTGGAATGGAACTTGTTCAGCATGGATATTGATGCGTTGCAGTCCTTTGCCCTTACCGGTTTGGCGGGTTCCATAACGGCGTTTGCCCATATCGTTTCTACACTGATTTTCGTTGGTATCAAGGCTTTGGCCACCATCTACCTTTTCATTCTTATCATTTTTGGACCTATTAACATAGGGCTTTCGTTCATTCCAGCCATTTCGGGCCTATGGAAAGCGTGGTTGCAAAAGTTCATGAGCCTGTGCCTATGGCTTCCCATGTTATATGTAGTCGATATGTTCATGGTCAATCTTGTGGATGCGCTGGTGGATCATTTGCTCCGTAAAAGTGCCTATGACCTTGGATTGATCCTGAGTTCATCTCTCTTGATCTTGATGACCTCCTTCTTTTACATCAAGGCCCCGACGTTGGCCAATTTTGTAGTCCAAGGGCTCAACATTTCGGGCGGTGGCATCGTCTCGAAGCCCAAGCACTACGGAAAAAAAGCGATACAAACGGTCATCGACGCGAAGAGTGGCGGGGCCACAAAAGCTGCGAGGACACTCATCCAATAATAAAGATTCGCTTATGAAGGATAGGTATATGATTTTTAACGATATAGACAGAGGCCGAAGGCACAACAAGCGGCTGGTTTATGGGTGTTTGGTGTTGGTGGCCGTAATCTTTGCCATTGCAAGCTATTATGTAACGGCGGCAAACGAGCGGGCCAACAATAACGCTTATCTACTATACGGAGGGCAACGCCTACCAATAGCTCCCATCAGGGATATCAAGCAAAATCTCGAAATTCTTTGTGAGGGACATATTATCAATTTTCATGAACTTTTTTTCGCTCTGGAACCCGAGTTGGACCTAATAAGAAAGAATATCGAGGGAAAGGCCTTGTTCATGGTGGATGGGTCAGGCAACCGCTTATATGCCCGTTTGGTCGAAAAAAAGTACTTCCATGATGTGGCAATGCGGGACTATAACTACTTTGTCGAACTTGATTCGATTCAAATCGACTATGCAACCTATCCGTTTCCGTTCAACTTCTACGGTAAACAGGCCATAGAAAAAGGCAAAACCACAACGTATAGGAAACTGGTCACCAAGGGATACCTGAAAAAAACGGGAATCACCTTGAATAACCTGAACGGAATCAAGATTTTGGATTTTGAGGTCGTGGACAATTCGGACATCAAACACTAGGGACATGAAATTAGGGGACAACATAAAACGTTTGAAACGCTGGGTCGTCAGGCACCGAAACTTTGCCATTGCCCTACCCCTGATCCTGATACTCACCAGTTTCTTTGTTATTGAGAACGTCAAGGATTTCCAATTAAGGCCTAACTCCGAGACCGATGTGTCGAATGGCTTTAATCCGGAGTTGCCCGGCAAAGTCCCGACCTTGGAATCCAGTGCTACCGATACACCTTTGAAAATTACGGATTCTTTGGCAAAGAAAAAGGTGGAGAAATCCTCGGCTTTACCGGACGTTGCCCGGATGAACGATTCAGAAAACGATTCGCTCCAAAGGATCCTGAAACGATTGGAAGGACTATCCTTAGAATCGGACCAGCAGGATGTTCCACAGGCCGAAATTTCAGATAGTAATAAAACAGTGGAAAGGGAAAAGAAGACTATGATGACCGTGGAGGAACAAAAGCAAAAATTTGTGGAGAATCGCTTGGCCTATCGTGAAAAGCTATTGGAGGGAAAAAAGAAAATAATCGGGGAATCCTCGGGGCAAATTCCCCATCCTGAGCAAGAGCAAGAGGAGGTGCCCGAAAACGGAAAGCCGACTTTCTTTAGGGCAACGGTATATGGCGACCAGTTCATTTTGCCCAATGAGAATGTACGGCTGCTGCTCATGGAGGACATGGTTCTACACAAAAAACGATTTCCCAAGAATACGTTTATCCATGCCTTGGCTTCGATACAGGGAAACAGGGTCTATTTGGACATAGACAATATCGAACATTACCCGGTCGATATCTCCGTCAGGGATTTTAACGACGGTCGGGAAGGCATATATAACAAGAGGGCCGGAGAGCTCTGGAGGGAGTACAAGGCCGAGACGGCAGGCGATGCCCTACAGGAAGCCGCTGACGAAATCACGAGCGGGGCACCGGATGTCCTGAAAGGTATTACTAGGGGTTTGGGAACGTTCCTGCGAAAAAAAAGGTTAAAGGAGAAAGATAAGATTTTATTGATCGATGATTATGAACTGTTATTGGTAATGCAATGAAGATGAAATCCCTATTGACAATTATTTGGTTATTCGGTTCGTTGTCGGCAATGGCACAGCTGGACACTATTCCGGTCTCAAGGGACTATAAGACGATATTGGTCCTGCCCGCTCCATATGATTTTTCCATTAACGGGAAAGAGCTCAATTTCATAGAATCCTTTCCGGCAAAAATTGGTTCCGGGACGGTCAGGAATATCGCATTGCTGATCTATAACGATGTGGCACCCGATATAACAGACTTTACAAACTATACAATCTATACCCGTGATGGCCTAGCCTATGATTTTATCCTGAAATTGGTGGACATCCCCTCCAAGAAGCGATGGACCATAACCACCGCCATGGCGGATAACCTTGACGAGCTTTCCAAAAAGCGAGGGAATCACGAAATAGACAAATCCAACGTTTCACGACAACTGGATATGGAGCAAACCGAGGTTCCTACCGAGACTTTCCAGGAAAAATTGAGCGTTAAGACCGGGGAGACCGAAGGTGAGCCTTTACCGCTTACCCGGGAACTGTATGTCTTGGACCGAATGGAATACATACGTCGGCGATGTTATTACAATCAGTTCAACAAGGGCAAAATAATTCGCTATCTGTCCAAATTCGATAACGTATTTCTTTGGCTGGAGAACGTGTACTACGAAAACGATGAAATTTACCTGCAGTTCCGATTGGAGAACAAGGAGCATATCGACTATGACGTCAATTTTATAAAATTCAGCATCGCTACGAAATACAAAAACAGTTCAAGTAATATTAAGAAAGCACAAAAACCTTTGTTCCGGTACAAGGTTCCCAAAAAGGTCGAGGGGAATTCAGAGAACTATTTCATGGTGGTCTTCGATAAGTTTACCCTTGATCGGCAAAAAGTTCTTACGGTGGAACTGGACGAAGAAAAGGGCAATCGAAACTTGTCTTTGGACATAGACCATTCTGTCATTAACAATCCTTTAGGCTT
This sequence comes from Croceitalea sp. MTPC6, assembly GCF_036985525.1. Classification (NCBI taxonomy): domain Bacteria; kingdom Pseudomonadati; phylum Bacteroidota; class Flavobacteriia; order Flavobacteriales; family Flavobacteriaceae; genus Croceitalea; species Croceitalea sp. MTPC6. The sequence continues at coordinate 133,660 of NZ_BTGR01000006.1, read as the reverse complement.
TAAATCATGAAGAGAACAGGATTTTTTGTTACGATTTTATTTTGTCTGGTGGCCTCATCCATCTTTGGCCAAATGCGGGGCAACCTTGCCTCTTCGGTCGGCGTGAGCGGCGGATATGTCGAGGATGGCTACGGTATTATGGGAACGTTCAATTTTCATCCCGATCGCTATCGATATTTTCAGATAAGTGTTTTGGCCGCAATTGCGGAGGACAAAGGTGACCAAAATATTCCTTACAACATCTTTACTATACAGCCCGGACTGTACTATCGCGTATTCATCGCCCCTCAGCGGAAAAATTTTAGCCTCTTCCTAGGTGGGGGCGGACTGTTCGGATATGAGGTCATTAACAACGGGAGCAATGAACTTCCCAGTGGTGCCCTCATCAACGGCAAAAGCCAATTTATATACGGTCTATATCTCGGTGCAGAATTGGAAGTAGGCATCAGTAACGATTTTTCCATATTGGTCAAGGCGAACGAATACTACCACGTCAATTCGGACGTGGGAAATTTTTACCCGTATGCCGGTGTCGGTCTGCGGTATTTTTTGTTTTAAAAAGACGACGTTATGAAATTCAGTACCCCACAACGTATAGTCGCCATAGGTATGCTATGCATGATTTTTATATTGGCATGTAGCAAAGATTTTGAAGGAATAGTACAGGATTCCTTTGATTTCAACTTTGATGGCACCAATGAGGAAAACGGTTTTGTGTTCGAAGCCGTTAAAACTGATTTCAGCTTGGAGCCCGAGCGGATGGTCTCCACGGTTTCCTATTTTATGAAATATGATATCCTCAATGGAAGAGGCTATTACCTTGGGACTGAAAATGATACCATTCGCGAGACCGATACGATACCGGTAAAGGATTTTGACCCATCCTACCGCTACATGCCCATCGATACGGGTATGCACAGGGTCAAGGTATTGGCCTGGGATTCGAACAAAATACAAAAAGAGTTGGAGCTGACCTACAGAGTCAGACACGCTAGCTTTAGTTTTCTATTGACCAAAGGTACCGACGATTTCATCATCAATAGCCGAAATCCAATTAACGTAACGCTGTTACGTGATAGGGAGACTTTCGATCCCGGCAAAGAGACCGATCAGGATTTCGAAATCACCTATCAATTGGAGGATGGTTCCGGCAAACTCTTTTTAGGCGAAAACACCTATGATGCCGGAACTCCGTTTATGCTGCCAAAGGGCGTAACGGAATTTAGCTACCAACCAGAAACCTTGGGTGAACATAAGTTGACAATGACTGCCAAGGCCCCTGATGGGGCCACATTGACCAATGAACTGCTATTGGTGGTAGGAAATATCAACTTTACCTTTAGGGCTACGGCGGCTTCCTCGCAGGTTGAGCTAGAAACCAATTTGGCCATCAATATTGACTTGCAAACTCAAGACGAGGAAAGCGAAGTAACTTATGACATAAGCCACTCTTTTTCGTCCGATAGTCAAGGTGCGGGAACTGTACGGGACCAAAATGGAGGGGTTATGGATCCAGGAACCTTTCGTGCCATCGGGCCGGGCAATTACAACTTCACTTTCGAGGACGATGAATTGGGACAGCGTAAAATCTATTTCGACCTCCGCGATAGCAATGGCCAGATGAAACGCGACAGTGTCGAAATCGAAGTTGCCAATATCCCCTTTACGTTTAGTGGAAACTCGGAAAGCAACCAAGTGTTCGTGAACCAGCGAACACAGCTTAACTTCAACATCAAATCGAACGGTAAAACGTCCAACATCGACTATTTCCTGACCTACGATCCGGAGGAAGGAAACGGAACGGTTACGGGAATCAATGGCGATATAATCCGCAACAATACGGACTATCCCGTGGAATTGGGCAATTTTCCATTGTTCTATACTCCGGAAACTTTGGGCCCGCATCGAATCAACTTTTTCGTTACGGACAATTATGGGCAGGAAGTCGGACCTGTTGAAATCGATTTGGAGGCGAAACAGCTAGAACTGGAATTTAATGCCTCCGCCAATAGTAATGAGGTGTTGGTTGGGCAACGCGGAACTATTTCATTGAGCCTCATTGAAAAAGGTGATTATAGCGGAGTAGCTTATGAACTGAATTATTTTATATCGGGTGGTGAGGCCCAGCTTTACAATGGGAATTCCCCGATTGTGCCGAGCCAATATTTTACGGTAAGACCTGGAAGTTTTGCATATGATTTTATTGCACAAGAGGCCGGGACTTATGAAATTACCTTTTTACTTCGGGATAGTAATGGACAGATTTTAGAAGAAAAAGTTACGGTCGTCGTGGGGAATAATGATTTTACGGTAAGCATGACACCATCAAAAGCAACGGAATTTTCCAATATTCCGGTTGGGATTATTGTGGATATTGATGAAGTACCCGAGGGAGCGAACGATAGCTACTCGGCCTTCTTTTCATCAAGCCAGAACGGTTCGATGTCGGTCAATGGTGTGGCCTACGGTCCAGGGGAAGAGTTCCCATTGGGTGCAGGAGTCAATAATCTCACATATACAGGACTGGAACCTGGCCAGCACAATATCATTCTAAGCGTGGAATCCGGTTCGGATGTTACTCGAACGGCCAATACTACTATAACCTACGACCAAGTGGATTTTACCTTTACGGCGGGAACCCAAAAATCGGATATAACTGTAGGGGAAACTACTGGCCTTAATTTCAATATTTCCGAAAGTGTGGGGTCTTCGGATTACACCATGCGTTTCAGTATGAACGGGAATGCACTCATCAGGGATAACAACGGTATCGAGGTAAGCCCAGGTAACAGTTACGATGTCAATACTGGAAACTTTAATTGGACGCTTGAGGGAACCAATGAGAGCACGGTTCGATTGGCTTTCACCGTTCGAAACGATACAGGGTTGGAGAAAACAGTGGATATTACGGTAAACGTGGCGGCCAAAGATTATACCTTTACTGCATCAGGCACATTGCAGCAGGCCTATACCGGGGAACAGGTGGATATCAACTTCAATATTTCCGAAATCGGAATCGGCGGGGATACCTACGAGATGTATTTTTCAGCAAGTGGTAACAATGGTTCTTTTGAATACGGAGGTACTAGCTACTCCGCCGGTGAAAGTTTTGACGTACTTGTGGGGGCATTTTCGGGAAAGTATACTGGAACGACCGAGGGCAACCACAACATCACTTTCACAGTGCGCTCTTCATCGGATGTTGAGAAAACGGCCAGCGTCAATATAAACTATACGGTATATGAGGAACCATTCGAATTGACCATTAGTCAGGCCCCCGGAGAACGTTTGGAGGGGGAACCTTTTAACATTGCGGTCATTACCAACGCCATTGGCACACATGACCCGGATGTAACCTATCAAATGACATTCTCCTTTAGTGGAAACCGCGTCGGTTATTTCCTTTATGGTGGAAATAGATATGATGAGGGGCAAACGATTCCATTGAATTATGGAAGTACTAACCTTACCTTCTATCCCGATAGCCAAGATACGTTTACCATTGATTTTGAAGTGGAGAATTCAACGGGGCAATCCCAAATCGAAAGCACATTTGTGGACACCATAAGAAAACCTGTGGCGTTGGTCAAAGGGGAAAAGTACAATGTCAGTTGTGGGGGATTGAACGGTTGCGATTATCAAGTCAGGATTTATACCTGTTTTGATATTGGGTGTTCGGAGGCTTATGGCGGTGCGACGTTGGATCAGGTAGAAATCAGGATATTCAACAGGAGTTCCAACCGATGGGATACTCGCTTATTCAATTACAACGAAGCCACGGGCAGTGGAGTGGATAGGTATTTCATGCTGGAAGAGGAACCCCGTGAAAGCCGCTTGAAATATCTTGATCAGGATTTCGAGGTAAGGGTCAGGGATACGAATGGCCAATGGAGTGAAAGAGTTACAGGAAGAGTGGTCAGAGTTTAAGCATCATGGGCGCTTTCAATACTACTGACTAAAGGCAATTAAAACTAGCTTCTTTTAAAAGTATAGGTAATAACGACATCTTGACCGTCCAAAAAATCCTCTTCGTCAACAACCAATTGGTCGTTGGAAAACTCTACGATAATCCAATCGCTACGATTATCAAATCGTATAATCTCATTGTTTATGAGCTCGTACCTATCATCTTCGACATTTTGAAATGCGGGTACTTCCCCACAAGATAGTCCGTTTTCATTAATAGAAAAAGCATTTTTTTCTCCAGGCCCCCGAGAGCTGAAAAAAGTTAAATTATCTTTTAGACATTGACGTATTTCGTTGGTGTTGAACAAGTCAACGTTGACCGTACCGTCCCCATTAATATCAACGGCAGTATTGGAATCAATGGCCTCGTACTCCCATTGGCCCAACAAAGCTTGGCTCCTATCCGACTCCGCTACGCTGTCATCATCATTATTACATGAAAGAAATAGCAGCATTGGGAGTGCAAGAAAAACGAAAACATTTGATTTCATTTGATGTGCCTTGGATTAGTACAAATATATTAATGAGGATTATATCTTTTAAACAAGAATTTTCAAAATTAATTGTGCGGCGGCAAGATAAATGCAAACAGGCGATTTTTTTCGTCTGTTTGGGTTTATGCGCGGTTCAGAGGGTGTTCAAAAATCTGGAACTGAAAGACCCCGAATGCGAACCGGCGTAGCGGTTCGCTCGGGAAGTCTTGAAGTGGAAGATTTTTGAACTTCCGCAGGAACATGGCAAACAAAGCCAAAGCTTCAAAACTATTGGTGTACACTTTTGATTCCTTTTCATTGTGAGCGCTCATATTAAAATTTCTTCATAGGCTCAAATTTGTTGAAGTTGAAAAAAGATATGGTCCCACAATAATCCCGCCCCAATTATTTCTTGGCTGATTGTAGATGATGACTCGTTATTTTTGGGCGGTGGCATTCCTAAAATGTTCGGGGAATGGGCTGGCTCAAACAAGAAAGGACATGGCCCATATACCTATTCGTTGCAGCAATAACCTCAAATTTAATTTTAAGTTCTTAGAAGAACACCACTCCATAGGAAATGAAGTTGGATTACGAATTCAGTCGGTTGTATTTATACGCCAAATCGTATGCGTTTTATCATCGGTTACCAATAATGACCCATCTTGGGTAACTATTGCACCTACGGGCCTACCGTAAACTTCGTCTTCATTTGGATTAACTATAAAACCTGTTAAAAAATCTTCTTCAGGTCCCGAGGGCTTCCCATTCTTAAAGGGAATGTAGATGACCCGGTAGCCTGAAAGTTTTTCTTTGTTCCAAGAACCGTGTTGTACAATAAACGCACCGCCGCGATATTTTTCCGGGAAACTATTCCCATCATAAAAGACCAATCCTAGGGAGGCCGTGTGTGATTTTAGGGCATAATCCGGAATCAAAGCTTCGCCCCTTCTCATGGGCTTTTCGATTTTGACTCTCGGATCTTCGTGTCCAAAGTAGGTATAGGGCCATCCGTAAAAACCATTTTCTTGAACGCTGGTCAGATAGTCGGGCACCAGAAAGTTGCCCAGCCCGTCGCGTTCGTTGACCACCGTCCATAAAGCTTGGGTTTCTGGTTCCCAGTCCATTCCAACGGGATTTCGAAGACCGGAAGCATGTACTTCCAATTCCGAACCATCGGTATTGCAGCGTAAAATGTTAGCTTTCAACAATTCTTTTTCAATACCATTCTCTGCAATATTGCTCCCACTTCCCACTGCAATATAGATTTTCGATTCATCTCCGTTCGTTATGATGTTTCGCGTCCAATGTTGATTGGCCTTTCCGGCCGGTAATGTGGCTATTTTTTCCCCTTTGGCGGTAATGCTCATCTGTCCCTCTTTATATGGATATCGCATCAATGCATCGGTATTCGCCACATAAAAAGAGTTTCCAATGAGCAACATACCGAAAGGTTGGTTCAAGCCATCGTGAAGAAAGGTTTCCCGAACATCGGGCTTTCCATCGTTATCGATATCACGGAGCAAGGTAATCAGGTCGGCACTAGGGGAAAGATTTTTGGATTTCCCCGCACCGATAAGCCATGCACCGATACGTTTAAAGAAACCATAGTTCGAATTGCCCTGTGCAACCAAAATATCACCATTGGGCAGTTCGTACAACCAACGAGGGTTCTCGAAACCATCGGCGTATTTGGTAACGGTAAAACCTTCCGGTGCTTTGGGCGTCCTACCGTCTTCCCAACCTATGACATTCGAAAAGTTAGAAACGGATTTCGTAGCGAACGGTTCGGGAAGCGAATCTATCGCTTTATCCTGCCCCAAGCCGTAAGCGAATATAGTAAGGCTAAAAATTACTGCTAAAGTTCTCATAATGTGCGAATTTTCCTGTTGGAAGTCAAATCAAAATCAACCCTCCTCGTTTTCCAAGCCAAAGTAATCTAGCTATTCAGTCAGGTTTCGTGTTTCTTCGCCTAGCTTTCCTTCAAACTTGGGCAAGGGCCTGTTTTTCCGTTCTTCTTCTGTTTTTACTAGACCATTCTCTTTGATATCGTTGATCAGCCATTCCATTTCCATAATTTCCCTACGCTGTGCCTTTATAATTTCGTCAGCAAGTTTCCTTACGCGTATATCCTTAATTTGAGACCGCTCACTTGTCAAAATGGCGATGGAATGGTGGGGAATCATGCCTTCCATATAATCAACACCAGTGACGGTAACCTGACTTCTAACCAAACCGATACCACCGGCTATCAATAGGATACCCAATCCGATTATTGCTATGTTTACTCCCCGCTTTTTGTACATATTCAACATAAAGAGGAGCATTATGACAATCATGGAACCGGCCATGATCAACGTCATGAAAAATCGGGTTTCACTGTACCAGAAATGATCAATGATCTGGTACGAATGGGTATACATTAAAAAGAACATTGCTACCATTGCGGTAGCAATCATCGTAAAAAATTTACCGTAATTGTTGCCGTTTTCGTGTTTGTTTTCCATTTTTTTAGGTTCTATATTAAAGTTATGTTCTTGAATAAATTGAAATTAAATTCTTAAAAGCGTTCTTTTCCTCTGGACGGTATGAATGTTTGTGCATAATCTGGCCCATAAGAGTGATTTGATTTGATATTTCGTTTACAAAAAGTTCATACAACTATTATGACGAGGCGATGTTAATCAACTTTCAGTGGCTGAATCGAATACTGGCTATCTTGTAGCGCCTCCTCTAAATTATCCAGTGGTACCTCATGCTGTGACTCAATAGTTGCTTGTGCGTCTTCCAAATCGACCGATACATCGGCGACGCCCGTTACGTTCAAAAGTGATTTTTCTACATGGCCGCGACATCCGTTGCAGCTCATCCCTTCGATTGAATATGTTTTCTTCATTTTCTTATAATTTAATCAGTTATATTTCTATTACTTCATCAACCAAACCGCAGTCCATCAACTTTTCCCCAACACATGGATTTTTGATTTCCAGAAGGTTCAACACCATACTTGTACCCAAAACCTTCTGCGAAGTATTTGGCTACCCTATAAGTTTGGGCTGCAGCCTTGACTTCGTGAGGTGTTAGTACCTTTACGCTCTGCTTCATTTTACCTTCCAAACAGTAGGTCAGCACTAAAAATGGGTTTAGAAATACAGCTGTTCTAAAAATAATTTTCATCTTGCTGTATGTTTGAGGTTTCATATTTCACTAAAGTATCCTTGCAGGCAGCCGCACATTTTCTACAGGCTTCCGCACATTCAACACAATGTTGATGTTCATGTTTTTCACATTCCGTGGCACATGACATACACAGCCTATGGCAATACTTTATCAGGTCGCCAACGTCTTTATAGGTCGTGGCCAGTATTTTCGAGGCTGTACCGCAAATTTCGGCGCATACGCGATTGGCACGAATGCAGTCTACCATTGAAGCGATGTCATCTTCATCCAAGCAGGCATCGACACAACGATTGCACTGAACAACGCAATTGTTCAGGGTTTCTATTAAAATTTTTGAATTATTCATGAATGTTTCCAATTTTTTTAGCGTGTCGTCTAACGAATTCAAATGAACACCTTTCCTAAATTTCTATTAAAAATATCATTCGAAACCGCATAGGGTTGCCGTAAAAGATTTCATTTTTAATTCTATTAATAAAGGGTTAAGAGACTGCTGTGAAGTTTAGAATCGAATTCGATGCTTGAAGTATTCTTTGGGGCGAGGTAAAAGGTTGGAACGATTGTTCTATGAAGTTTTGGGCAAGTAACTTTTCTTCAAATAATATCTAAAGAATAGAAACCACAAAAGCCATTCTCGAAGTGGGCGGCCTTTATGGTTTTAATAATTGAAATATACTTTTATCTACGCAAATACAGTATAATAAAAATTACTAGCAATATCAGTATCGCAATCAATATGCGAGTGAGGTTTTTACAGCATTTTTCGATTAGTTCGCCTATACTGCTGGGGTCATCCGTGCCCGTATTCCCTCCATTGGTTGGATTATCGCCGCCCCTAAATACTGCACCCGTGAAGGTCTGTTCTCTTGTGAATGCCGTTCCTCTTAACGTAGCACCACGTGCAACAAACCGACAAAAATAAGTCCCAGAGATTTGCGCAGGGAACGATTTCTCGAACACACCAGCTTCTATTTCATCAAGTTGCAGAACAAATTGTGTATTGTCGGGTCGTTCTACCTCGACATTTATTACTGCCCTGTTTTCAACGGGTTGGCCATATTCATTAAGTGTCGCCCTTAATACCATCTCGGAGCCTGGTTCAAGACTATCCTGATAAATGGCGGCTTCCATCTTTAGATTGGAATACGTATTGACAACCAACGAATATCTGGCACCGTGTGTAACAAAAGATTGTATGGCATTAGGGTCATTATTTTTTGTATCCCTAAGTATCGATACATATTTTTTAAAATCATCTTTATCCACTTTAAGGTGTGCAATCCATTTGCCGCCATGATTATTGGCAGGAAAGGCAACAGGCATTGTGAATTTATAGTTCTTGCTTTTGGAACCTTCGCCGTAGGAAATACCGAGACCCGCTGCATTGCCAGAATTAATTAAGTCCCCTCCGGGAGTTTCCAAAATGATATCCACCACTGGATAATCGGTCAGTAAAATTACCGTGCCGTCAATATCAGCCTCGTTTACATAAAAAGGAATACTAATTGTTGTACCAGGGGCTATGTAACCATTTGGATCAAGAATAATATTGTTATTGGTTACTCCTGCAAGTATTTGTAAAAAATACTTTGTTAGCCTAAAGTAATCGTCAATATTCGCCGATAGCAATCCGGTTAATAAAAGATAACCAACCTTCGGTGGAGTTTGCAAGTGCTGTGAGCGCAGTGGTGTTTACTTGACTTTCATTTCCAAGACCAATGGCAAAGGTTTGGTTATCTATAGCCCCGGTTACATCGGCAATATCTACCGGTTCGTTTTCCAGACCATCGGTAAATACGATAATGGCCTTTTGTTGATATTCCGAAAGAGGGATTGGGGCCAATACATCCCTTGCCAGTTGCACTCCATCGCCTACGGAAGTTCTCGCTCCCGGATTCGTGGCATGGCTCGTTACCGCATTGATTGCCATAATGCGATTCGCATCCAACATACTGTCCGAATTGATTTTGGTCACGTTTAGACCGGGGAAGGTAGCATGATTTACTGGATAAGCATTTGAATCGAATCGAATCAACCCAAGACCGTTTTGTTGCGGAATGATTTCCGCAAAAGTCCTCGCCGCATCCTTAAGTACCTCGATACGAGTATTTCCCAAATTTCCTGCTGGATCGTTCATACTGCCCGATTGATCTAAAGCAAGAATTACTGCCACTGTTGGCCTCTCTATAGCATTCGCCTTGAGGGTAAAGGTAAATTCCTGTCCGCTCTCTATGCATTCAAACGTGACCGATCCATCCGGTACGGCAACACCCGCCGCACCAGCCGTAAATGCCAACCATATACGACCTATCTTAAAAGCAACAGGTTCGTGCGCTACGGTTATCGAACCGGATATCGGATGTAGAATTGAAAACGGTGACGATGGCTCTGATCCAGGTTTTACCCTAATTGTAGCCTCGGCACAACCGAATATATTGAATACGGCTGCACGGGCAGCTGTATCTCCTTCAGGTATATCTTTAAAATTAATTAAAGGTGGCGTACCAACATTATCCACTTCAACAATGGGCTCATTGTTCAAATTGGTATCGTAACAGGGAGGAATCACAACCGATATATGTTTGGAGTTTTTGACTTCTTGCTGATTATCGGGTGCCGCCCAAGGTCTTAGTCCAGAGCCACCTGCCCATGGTTCTAGGTTTTCGACTATGGAAGGATCATTGGTCTCGTTTCCGTAAGTGAATAGCGGATCCAAACGCCACTCTTCGCCGACTTCCGTCTGCCATCTGGCCCACAGGCGATCTATGTTCGCGTGCATCACAAACACGAACGGATCTTCAAAGGCGGTATGGGCAGGGCCGATGGTGCCCCCAATATAGCCATGAATGCTGTTATGGTTGGGAGAACCTTCGAGCCTTAATCGAAATTCATGCCATTGTTCACTTTGCGGAAAGCCATCGGATGAATCGAGAATGGTCGTGTCGGACTCAACGCTAGGATGTGAAGGAGCGGCTGCACCTCCTGCAACATCTCTCGAAATGGGTGGAAAGCCAGCAAATGGCGCTCCCACATTTCCGTTGGATTCGCCCATAAAGGAAGTCGTGAAAATATTGTATGTTCCTCCACTTACATTAGCGGCGGCACGTGGGTCTTCCGTCCAATCCCAATAATGCAGTGACAAATCGGGATCAATTTCCCTTAATAACTGTTCGTAGCGATTTAACAGCTCCCTATGCCAGGGCAAGAACGAAGGCCCACCATGTACATGGGTAGCTTCATGTATTTGATCTTGTTTAACCCATTTGGAAACCCCATCGGCATAATAACGACTATTTAGTTGTACGACCGCATTGATAAAACGATCTCTTTCAACATCCGATACATGTGCAATGTTTCTTCTTATTCCGTCTCCCAGCGCCATAATATTCTATTTTCGATTAAGTAATTGAATTGCCGTTTCTTCAGAAAAAAGCAGTCCAATTTCTAGAAAGGAATTGGCAATCTTTCTTGCTTAAAGAATATCCGTTTATGTATGACCGCTCTGATAGGGGAAGAATGAGTAAAAATAGGCAGAGCTTATTATAGGATTCAAAATTATCTTTTTTCTACAATTTGTAGGAAAAATATGTACAATCTGTATTCAAAATTGTATGTGTTGAAGAAAATCGGAGGTTTATGAACTTGATTTGCAAGTAATTATTACAATAACGGACTCAATAGAGGCTGTCAAACAAGTCACACCATTGAATTAATTATGACTTTTTGGGCTCGTCAGTTTTAGGTTCTTGACGGAAACATTCAACCAACATTTGATATAATTCGGGATGTTTCTTTTTAAGCAAGCTCGGGCGTTCAAAAAAATACTCTGAAGCAACGGCAAAGAATTCAGCTTGATTAGTGCCTCCGTATTTTCTGATATCAGAGTGGTTATCATTTATCGCTTCCATTTCTTTATGGATTAAGTTTAACCAAGGTATGGCATATTGATGTTCCAATAGCCGTTCTGGCACACCGTCTGTTCTATCGTCCAACTTATCTATAAGATGTACGAATTCGTGTATGCCAGTATTACTTTTATCGGTTGTATTATTAAAGCCGTGATACAATGCTTTTTTAGAAAGTATCATCTGTTTCTCGAATCTTCCATTACCAACTATTCCACCAATATTCCGTGAGTTATCCTTACTGCTGAATTGCATATCCTCATTAAAATTATCTGGATATAAAAGGATGCCACTTAAATTTGTGTAGTGCCATTCCTTGAAGCCAAAAACTGGAATGACGGCACTTGCTGCAATTAAAACCTTATCCAACTCTTCCAGTTCAAACTGCACAGCATCGATATAGACCTCACTTAAAAATAGCATCATTTTTTGCTGAAAAAGAAGCTGCCTATCTTTTGAAAGGTTTCTATAAAACAGCACATTATCCATTAATAATTTATGCCAATGCTCTGGAAATGGCTTTACGCTTTGGCGTTTGGCTTTTCTATAAAAATGAACAGCAAAGAGAATAATCACAACCGAAATTAAAATATAAACCATATTAAAAGAAAGGTTTTAATCTACAGGTTCTGCTTTAAATCCCACTTTTTGCAAAGTTGCCTTTACATCTTCTTCGGTTGCACCATCGCTCTCAATAGTAAGGATTTTATCAGGATTAGCGGTATCCACCTCCCAACTTTCTACACCTTCTTGTTTGTTTAAAAAAGGGGTTACTTTTGATACACACCCACCGCAGTTGATATTTGTTTTGAATTTTAGAGTCTTCATAATTTTGAATTTATAGTTTACATTAAAGCTTTATCCGTTTTAATCTGAGGCTATTGGCAACCACGGACACGCTACTAAATGCCATTGCCGCCCCTGCAATCATTGGGTCCAATAAAAATCCATTTACTGGATACAAAACTCCTGCTGCAATTGGAATACCAATGATGTTATAAATGAATGCCCAGAACAAGTTCTGACGTACGCCCAACACGGTTCTTTTTGATAGTTCCAATGCTTTTGGGATAGATTGTAAATCTGATGTTATCAAGGTCATTTTTGCAACATCCATTGCTATATCCGAACCTTTACCCATTGCAATACTAACATTGGCTTGCGCCAACGCGTGCGAATCGTTGATACCATCGCCTACCATTGCGACAATTTTTCCCTCCACCTGTAATTCTTCAACAAAAGCCGCTTTGTCGGAAGGCATTACTTCGCCTTGATAATTTGTTATTCCTACCTGATGTGCCACGGCAGAAGCCGTTTTATTGTTATCTCCCGTGAGCATATAGACCTCGATGCCTCTTTCTTGAAGCGTAGCTATGGCTTTTTTTGAAGTTTCTTTAATCTTGTCCGCGATGGCCAGTATCGCTAGCACTTGATTTTCGTTACCAAAGAATATGACTGTTTTTGCCTTTTCTTCGAGACTTTCTGCCGTTTGCATTAAAGTAGCGTCGATTTGAATATTCTTTTCGACCATTAGTTTATGGTTGCCCACATAATATTTTGAACCATTCTGCTGTTGCGCCTTTACACCTTTTCCGGTAATGCTTTCGAAGGAAGTAATTTCTGCTTGTTCAATATTTTCCTCTTTCAAATGATTAACGACTGCTTCTGCCAAAGGATGTTCCGATTGTGCTTCGATAGCCAAGAGAACTTCCTTGTATTTATTTTGATTTTCAAGGGTATCCTTCCAAAGTATATCGGTTACCAATGGTTTTCCTTCCGTAATCGTACCCGTTTTATCGAGGATGACTGCATTTACTTTATGGCCAAGCTCTAAACTTTCTGCATCCTTTATCAAAATATTGTTTTCGGCTCCCTTGCCGATACCCACCATTATGGCGGTAGGCGTTGCCAAGCCCAAGGCACAGGGACAAGCGATGACCAATACGGCTACAGAAGTTAATAAGGCTTGTGAGAAGGCATTATCGCCTCCTATTGACATCCAGACCATGAAGGTTACAATGGAAATGCCCAATACCACAGGAACGAAAATACCGGCAATTTTATCGACCAGTTTTTGAACTGGTGCTTTACTCCCTTGCGCTTGCTGAACCATTTTAATAATTTGTGAAAGCAAGGTTTCTCCACCTACTTTTTCAGCGGTAAATTGAAAGCTCCCTTTTTGATTAACGGTACCAGCGAATACCTTTTCCTCTTGGGATTTTTGAACTGGAACAGGTTCTCCAGTAATCATACTTTCATCTACATACGAGCTTCCCTTGGAAACTTCGCCATCCACAGGAATCTTTTCTCCGGGACGTACCAAAATGGTCTGACCTACCTGTACGGATGCAATAGGAATTTCCTTTTCTTCCCCATTCTCAATAATTTTAAGGGTTTTAGGCTGAAGGCCCATCAGCTTTTTGATGGCTGAAGAGGTATTTGATTTTGCCTTTTCTTCCAATAGTTTCCCCAAGGAAATAAAGGTAATAATCACAGTAGCCGCTTCGTAATACACGTGAGGCTCGATGCCACGACTCAACCAAAATTCAGGAAAGAAAGTATTGAACATACTAAAGAGGAAGGCGATTCCGGTGCTCAACGCCACCAAGGTATCCATATTTGCTTTTCCGTGTTTGGCCTGCTTGAACGCATTGATAAAAAAGCTACGCCCAAACCAAAAAAGAATGGGAAAGGCCAATACCAAAGAAATCCATTTGCCAGGTTCCCATTGCATATAGAACATTCCCAACACGAAAATGGGTAGCGTAAGTATAGCCGACCAGATGGTACGGTTTTTTATGTCCTGATAATACTTCTGTTGAAGTTCTTGTTGTATTCCTGAAGGGTCTTCAGCATCTATAATAATATCATAACCGACCTGTCTTAAGGCATTTTGCAATTGTTCTTCGGTAGTGGCTTCGTCGTAATCCACCAATACCGAACTGTTGGCAAAGTTAACTTGCGCGTCGTTCACACCTTCGGTATGTGAGAGTATAGATTCAACACTAGATGCACATGCCGCACAGGTCATCCCTGTTACTGGGAAGGATTTTAGTATTCCTTTTTTAGTATTCCTTTTTTTGGTTTCAAATATGTTGATTGCCTCCATAAATCCATTCTTATTTGTACACTACAAATTTCAGGATTTAATGATTTTAATGTGTTACGTAATAAGCCGAATGATTTGCAGAATTTTCACTTATCTTAGATTTAAGTATATGAAGAGTAATTCAGCAACAATTTTCATTAAGCTGTATTGAAGGACATTTTACTGAACCAAAACTACAATAGACACAACAATCTCCCTCGTTTGGTCTTAATACTTCTTTACAATTCTCACACTCGTAAAAGAATTGGCAAGCGTTTGTCGGCATATCTTCTACTTTTTTGTATCCACAATTTGGACAGGTAATTTCTGATTTTAATTGAATCTCCATTAGTTTTTTCTGTCTGTTACTTTATAACCTGTTGAATTAATTGCCTTTTCAATAGCTGCTTTAGAGGTTTTAGACTTATCAAACTCTACGACGGTACTTCCCTGTTCATAGGAAGGGGTTACATTTATAATGCCGTCCAATTCATTTACAGCGTGTTTTATGCTTTCTTCACAGCCAGCACAGGTCATTCCTTGAATAGTAAAGTTTATGATTTGAATATCAGATTGGCTTACAATGACCACTTCTTTTTTATTGTCCGGATAAAAAATGGTTGAATAATATGGAAATGCAATAGCAATGACAGCGAACAATGTAATAACGATTAAGAACCCTTTGGTTTGATACCATTTTGGTTTTGCATCAACTTCGCAACAATCATCTTCTTTTTGAGGTTTTAAGTAAGCATACCAGGCATAACCAATTGCTACAACGGCCAAACCGATTAAATAGGGTCTAAAAGGTTCCATCCATGATAGTGCTGATGCGCTACCACCCACTCCTGCAATTAGCGCAATAACTGGTGGTATGCAACAGGATGATGCCGCAACCGCAGCGAACAAACCTGTATAAGCTGCGTTTTTTGATGTCTTTTCTGCTTTCATATCGTTTCTAAAACTTTGTTTTTATCAAGTATTTCAAAGAAAGGATTCAACAATATTGAATATTCAGGGGTTAGCGAGTAAAAAATGGTTTGAGCATCTCTTTCGGTATCCAATAAATTTCTGTCCTTCATTTTTCTCAGATGTTGAGAGATGGCAGAAATATTCATTCCGAGAATATCGCTTAAGTCGCAAACACAAAGTCGTTTCTCCTCAAAGAGTAAGTAAAGTATCTTAAGTCTTACACTATTACCAACCAATGAAAGTCCATTTGCTAAATAATCAAATGTTTCGTTTAGTTCTGAAACTGTTTCTTTACAACGGTTTACCTGTTTAATATCCGCTTGCTGTCTTATACAAGAATTATTTTCCATAAAACAAAGTTACAATTATTTCTTATTTAAGCAAATGCTAAAATAAATATAAAATGATAAAGAAGTTAACAGCATTATGTTCCTTTTGTTTTGGTTTATGTGTGGGTAAAAAATTAAAGTGCCAAAATGTGCATCTGTTTTTTTTAGTTTGCAGGTAAAGATATTAGTGGCTTCACAGTTAATTGTCTTTTAAAACTACAAAACAGAAAATTCTGTGTGGTGTTAGATGGTGTTAAGTGGTCCTCAGTTATACATTGAATTTTGTCAAATCCTTTTTTTAATTCTGATGTTAATTCCTCTTCATTGTATTGTTTTATATCAAGTCCGCTACATTTTTTTGGTCCGTTTTGTGAAAAGGTTCCTATTATTAAATAACCACTTACAAATTTTGTCGCTATCTTAATATATTTTTTAATCTGTTCATCCGTAGTAAGAAAATGAAAAGTTGCTCTGTCGTGCCAGACATCATAAGACGGATGAGGTTCAAATTCAGTAATGTCGCTCACAATCCAATTTACTTTACTCGCCTTTTCCCCCAGTCTTTTTTTAGCTTTTGCAATTGCTTTTTCTGAAATATCAAGCACAGTAATATTATTATACCCTTCTTCAAGTAAATAGTCAACAAGCTTACTGTCGCCACCACCAATGTCTATAATTTTTGCGTTTTTGTTTAGTTCGAACGAATGTATAAACTCCAGCGAAGTTTTTGGTATTTCTTGCGTCCAACTTACTTGGTCTGGATTTTTAGTTTCATAAACTGTTTCCCAATGTTTCTTTCTGTCTAATTTCATTTTGATATCTAAATTCAGTTTAATGGTAACTCATTATATTATCTATTGATTAAAAATATCCCTCTAAGACTAGTAAAAACATCTTAAATCTCATCCAAGGATTTTCGGTTTTTGTCCACAGACTTCTTGAATTGTGTGGGTGTCATTCCTGTTACTTTTTTGAATTGGAAAAGTTGTCAATTTATTCTCTTTGAAACCACTTTCACAACTTCATTTAAAAGCACTTCTGTATCTAATATTTTAAAGTATTAGATACTTCTTTTTCAGACATTGTAGAAATAAGTTTGTTAGAACCTTCTAACAAATAGATGTTTCTGATGGATGCAGGATATTCCGGATAATCTTTTAGAAGAATGTACTTTTCAAATTCGGCTAAAACACCTACTCGAAAGTATAAACCTCGTTTACAGATTCTGTAACCCTAAAATACCCAAAAGCGTAATTTTCTGGGTTTTCTGGATTTATATAATTACCTCTTAGTCTTGTTGGCACGGTTGCAAAGGGATCTCCTGCATTATCGCCTTGCTCAATTAATCTATTCAAAAAATTGTAATATTGTTCGGATACACCAAATATATTAATATCTACTTCATCTCCTGGTAAAATCTCATCTTCTGCATCTGCCTCATCTTCTTCATATAAAAGAGACATTTCATTACCATTTGTAAACTCATCAGACATTATTTCTCTTGTGGGAAGCAGATCCTCTCCTTCTAAAAAGGTGATGTAATAAAAATTCACTTCATTTGCCGGATCGTCAAAATAGATGGTTAGGTCCAGTTCTTCTTCATCTGAACCACCTTCACGAGATTGTTCAATTCTATTTATTTCAGAAACAGAAATTAAGGTTTCTTGAGCAGTATATGTTTCGTTGTTGTAAATTACCTCTAAATTGTATGTATTGTTAATTATAGGCACAAAGTTTGTAGTTGTATAGCTGCCATCTTGTTGATCATTAAAGATAAAAACGTCTCCATTTGTAGTATTTTCAACTATTACGGATGCTCCACTTACAGGGTTTGGTGCTGTATCATAATAAGGTGTGGAAAGACTTAGCTTTATGGTCTGATTATTTCCTAAAGTCCCTTTTTCCCAATCTAAAGATGCCTCAATAACTAATCTTGGAGATTCGGTTGGTACAGTTAGGTCTATGGGCTCTGTACAAGAAAAAATAATGGCACTTAATCCTATAAGGCTTAATACTTTAATCTTGTTTTCTATTTTAAATATATTTATTATGTACTTCATGATTCTTAAAATTTAAAGTTATAGCTTACGGAAGGAATTATACCAAATATTGTAGTCCTCAAGGCCTCGTTTACTCCAGTATTATAGTTTTGGTTAAATGATATGGAGGCTGCATTTTGCCTATTGTAAAGATTGTAAATGCTAAAAACCCACTCACCTTTCCACTGTTTATTAGGTTTGCGGTTGGGTTTATAGGTCGCTGAAATGTCTAATCTATGATAAGCAGGTAATCTGTCGGCATTTCTTTCATTAAAAATCACAACAGAGGAGCCCTCATATTCAAATTGTCCAACAGGATAAGTTACAGGACGACCGGTTTGGTAAATTGCATTTGCACTAAATGTCCATTTATCGGTTAATTTATAGACTCCTGTAATAGAAATATCGTGTGTACGATCAAAAGGGGCATTGTACCAATTGCCATTATTAATTCCAGGACCTCCGGCATTTCCTCCAAAAGAACGCTGCTCGGATTTAGCTAAAGTATATGAAATCCACCCTGTATAGCGACCTTTGTTTTTTCTAAACATCAATTCAAGTCCATAGGCTCTCGCTTCACCATTTAAAATTTCGGTCTCGATATTATTGTTTCCTATTAAGCTTGCCCCGTCAATATAATCAATACGGTTTTGGGTAGTTTTATAATAGGTTTCTGCTTCAAGTGAATATGCGTTATTATTAAATTTTTTATAGTAACCAAAAGCATATTGGTTGGATAATTGTGGTTTTACATATGTTCCACTTGTTGTCCAAACGTCTAAAGGAGTCACCGATGCTGTATTAGACAGTAAATGCATATATTGTGCTGTGCGAGTGTAACTTCCCTTTATGGACGAGTTGTCTGTTAATACATAAGATAAACCTAATCGTGGTTCTAAATTTCCAAATTTTTCAATAGTCTGTTCTTTTGAGTAAGCTGTTTCTCCTGTGGCTTCTCCTTCTTGGTAAATACCCAACTCTTGATTGTAAATTACAGGTTGATTATTAGCATAATCAGTAATAGACTGCCCTCCTAATCGGTCAAATGTGCTATGGCGTAAACCATATCTTGCAGTAAGTTTATCTGTAATTTTATGATCTGCACTTACATAAAGTCCTCCCTCAAAAGCCCTTTTTTGGTCTAATGTTAATGGATTAATAGGAGAGGTTTGGGTCGATGGAGTAATTTCTCCAGGATTGAGATTATATGAGATGCCACTTGCTCCAAAATCTATTTTTAGTTTATCGCTTGCAAAATATCCAAAATCGTATTTTAGGTTATAATTTGTTATGTCCGATATCCAATCTAATTGATCAAAGTCCAGTATTATCTGATAATCATATTTACTATATATAAGCGATAGGTTAGAAAACAGCTTATCATTGAAGACATGATTCCACCTAAGATTTGCAGAAATGTTTCCATAATTACTGTCTATTAGATTTACAATATTAAAAACATCTCGCCCAAAATAACTTGATAGATATATCTTATTATTTTCATTTATTTCATAATTTGTTTTTAGGTTTATATCGTAAAAACTAATATTACTATTTCTTAAATCGTCTAACAAGCCCGAAAATAACTGTGCGTAAGTTGTTCTTCCTGCTAATAGAAAAGAGCCTTTCTTTTTAAACAGTGGAGCCTCAACAGTAAGCCTACTTGATATTAGCCCAATACCTCCATTGAGTTCGAGCCTTTTATTGTTCCCCTCTTTTTGTCTTACATCTAATACAGAAGCTGTTCTACCTCCAAATTTTGCGGGTATATCACCTTTGTAAAGTTTTACATTTTTAATTGCATCGTTATTAAAAACAGAGAATAGTCCAAAAAAGTGAGATGTATTGTAAATAATAGCTTCGTCTAAAAGCACCAAGTTTTGATCTACTGCTCCGCCTCTTACATTAAACCCGGCAGAACCTTCTCCATTATTTGTAACTCCTGGCAAAAGCTGGATGGTTTTTATAAGATCTACTTCGCCCATTACAGCTGGAGCTATTTTTATTGTTGATGCGCTTAAAGTAGTAACCCCAATTTGAGGTTTTCGAATGTTTAGTTTTTTTGAGTCTTCTGTTGCTGTAATAACAACTTCGTCTAAAGTGTTTAAGTCTTCTGTAATTTCAATGCTCAATCTTATATCTTTAACAAGCGATATTTTTTCTTGTATCTCTTTGTATCCCAAAGACGAAATAACCAAAGTATATTCTCCTTTTGGAGCTGTTATAGAGTAGAAACCATATTCGTTTGTTGTGGTTCCTATTGTGGTACCTTTAAGATATACCGCTATGCCAAATACTGTTTCTCCATTTGTTTTGTCACTAATAGTTCCTCTTATAGTGTATTCTTCTTGAGCAATTAATATGTTGCTGATTAAAAAAATAGATAGCGATATAAAATACTTCATATACAAAGGCTTAACCAAGCTATCATGGTTACAATAACCTTTGTGGCTCTTATTGTGTTTTTGACCGTGATAACTGCGACAAGCCTCAATACATTCTTTTATTTTGTTATGATTCATACTATTTAAAAATTTAATTTTTACTATTGATTACTTTATTAATTTCTTTGATTTCGTCGTCATTGTGGAACTCATTAATAGATATGCTTATATTTTTATTTCCGTAAGGCTCATAAACCTCAGGGTCAGTAACACTAAACAGCCCAATAGTTGTGGTGTTAGTTGATACAGCTAAATGCATCATTCCACTATCTGTTCCAATAAATACTTCAGTATTTTCAATTATTGCGGCAATTTCTCTTAAATCTTGGCTGTAATAATGTACTGCTGAAAAATCAACTTGAGAGACATTTTCTTTAGGTAGAATTTCTAAAATATTATAGTCCGAAAAACTTTTTTGTAAATCTTCATATAATGACTGCCAGCTCCGCTTAGAAAACATTTTATTACCTGTTGCATACGTAAAAATCACTATTGATTTTTTGTTGTTTGAAAACAGTTCTTGTAGTATTTCTTTACCTTTTTTAATTTCCCGTTCGGACAACTTTAAATCCATTTTTGGATATTTAATTGATAGTGATTTAGCCTTATCTTGATTTACAGTGAAGTTGTACACAGGATACTTTGCTATATGCTTGGGTCTGTTAAGAGAGTATTGGCCAGAGTCATAAATTTTGTGCTTGCATCTTGATAGTTTCAAGAATATTTTTCCAGAATTGGAATCTTCGCAGGCAGAAATACCGACATGATATTTTCGACTAATTAACCTGATTGACGTATTTAAATATTTAAAAGGGTTTTTAAAGGGGTTTTTTGGCAAAGTGTGTATAACATTTATATAATCATAGTTCTTGTACAAGTCCTGTGAAAGCATACCACTTACCAATAAATCTATCTCGCAATTAGGTATTTGATTGTGGATTTCTTGAATTAACGGCGACAGTAATAATTGATTACCTAACCTGTGATTTGGTCTGGTTATTAAAACTTTGGTTTTACCGTTTTTAAAGTTTGAAATAGAAAAAGGAACGTTATGGTTTTTCATTGCGCTTGTCACAATATTGAAAAAACTTATTTTTAATGGATTTAGGTATTTATAGACTTTTCTCATGTTGTATTAAAATTTATAGTTAATACCAAGCAGATAATTGCCCTCTATACTGTTGAAAGTGAGTTGAAAGTGTTCACTTTGATATTCCGTTACAAAAATCAGGTTGCTTCCTAAGCCTAATGCCGCACCTGCAAGCACATCTAAAATATCGTGTTTGTTTGCCACAATCCTACTTGCTCCCGTAAAGCCTGCCAATACATAGGCAGGCACACTATATTTAAAGCCATATCGCCTATGGATAAAACCTGCACTATGAAATGTTGTGGAAGCATGACCAGAAGGAAATGAGTTATTATCACTCAAATCCGGTCTTGGCTTATTGATACTCCATTTTAAGCCATAAGTAACCATCTCTGTTAACAAAAAACCTTTAGTAAATTGCCAAGGTCCTTTCCTGTCTCCAACAATAAGGGAAGTACCAAGTGTAGCAATAGGTAGTGCAACCAAAACAACATCACCAATTCTTCCCATAGTTATGGATTGAGATGATTGTTGACTAATTTGTGCTTTCAGTAGTGAAAAACAAAATAGAA
Source organism: Croceitalea sp. MTPC6 (assembly GCF_036985525.1). NCBI lineage: Bacteria > Pseudomonadati > Bacteroidota > Flavobacteriia > Flavobacteriales > Flavobacteriaceae > Croceitalea > Croceitalea sp. MTPC6. Next base: position 111,602 of record NZ_BTGR01000006.1, on the reverse strand, counting down.
TGGATATACTAAAAAAAGAAACCTTCATTAAACGGGATTAGTATTGTTGCCCTAATGAACGTCGCTTTTTTTAGTAAGAATATATTGTATTAGTCCAGGATAAGTAGTTTGGACATATTTACAATCTTTGTGTAAGTGATTTTTTAAATTGAGAAGGTGTTAAGCCCTTATGTTTCTTGAATATAGCATTAAATGTTGATTTTGAGTTGAAACCCACCTCATTTGCGAGACCAAAAAGTGTAAAATGGTCATATTGGTCGTTTTCCAGGTTTTTTACAAACTCTTCTACCCTATATTCATTTACAAAATCCTGAAAACTTTTGCCAAAATGTATATTAAGAACTTCCGAAATATATTGTCTTGGGATGCTTAATTCTTGAGATAATTTGTGGATAGACAATTTTGGGTCTTTATACAATGCTTTACGTTGCATGGCATCCAACAACGCTGTTTTGTAGTTTTTAACTTGCTCTTTATTTAATTTTGAACCTTTGTATTTAGTTGGTTTGGATATTGGCAATAATTCTTTAGGCCAAATAATTAAATAATAGGTCATGCTATAGAAAAGAAAAGCATATATGAGTAGAAGATAACTTTGGTATTGCACACTTTCTGATACGGCTATTGTTTTATATTCAGCCAACTCGGTCACTTCATTAAAGTAATTAAACCCCATGAGCAGCACTATTGGTATTGTTAGGTATAAAATCCAATACTTTGATTTATTCTTAAACAAATCAAAAATGATATATACTAAATATCCCAAAAATGCAAAATCTATTAATTCTTCAGCAGCTTCAACAAACATGGTTTCTTCACCCTGATATAGCTCAATAGATTCCATAATAAAGTAAAGAATATTTGGTAAAAAGAACAATAAATCTTTTTTATTGAAATGTGTTTTTTCCGTTTTATAATACTTAAAGAATAGTAATAAAAAAGTAATGAACAAAGTACTATCAGAAAGAAGCCAGTCTGCTCCTTCTTGAAAAAGATTATTGCTATCATCACCAATTATGAATAAAAGAATAGAAATAATACTTCCAACAAATAACCAGAATGTTGGTGTCTTATATTTACTACGCTTATGAAATAAAACAAGCAGTATAAAGACCCCTTGTATAACAGCTATTATTTGTACAGTTTTTAACATCTTTAAAGAAATATAAAATAATTTAGATTTGGTTTTTCATTGGTCCAATTTAAAATGCCCTCTATGGCAAAACCATGGAGGGCATCCATTTTGTGGTAAAGAAAAGTGCGACTTAATTTAGATTTACTCGATTGTTACATTAAAGGGTGCTGCAATGTCTGTATTGCCACCGGCATCATCAAGCCCCGTATTTGGTTTAGTAGGCAGATGTCTCAATGTAAAGGTCAATACCCCTGAACTTGCTGCCCCAGCCGTAAGCGTAAATTCTGTACCTAAGGGATTACCGTTGACGTCAAAATTGCCATACTCCGTTGTCACATCGAGACCGCCAGCAGTAGTATAGAAAAACTGATGGTCTACATCTTCTTGTTCTATTTCTACGGTAACGTTTTCAGGCGGACTCACTGTTTCATTAAGAATTACAATACTACCATTGTACGTAACTCCAGCACTTAGGTTGCCCGAAACGGTAACGACTGGCGGCTCTGGGCCATCGTCATCCAAATCCCGAGTCTGTAAAGTAATGGGTGTGCCTCCTCCATCGGGTTCAAGTGTCACCGTGAAAGTGGTTAATGGTTCTTCTTCATTTACTGGTTCTGGCGCATCATCGTCATTTGAACACGATACGAACAAAACGGTTGCAAAAATTGCAGTGGCTAAAAATTTTACGTTTTTCATCTGTTTTTGGTTTAAAAAATTAATAATTGAGTTTGAATTAAAAAGTTTTGCATTCATTGTATTTTGATTTCAAAGGTTAATAATTGAATTTGAGATTTAATAAAAAGTTCCTGCCCAAATCGTCTGCGTAAAAGCGCAGGCGATTCAGGTAATTTCTATAGGGTGTATTAAATAGGTTTGTAATGCCAAAACCTATCGTGAGTACTGATTTTTCAGTGGTCTTAAAATCAATACTAGAATTAAAATTGATTAAATGAAATGCATCAGGTGGTGTGCTCACGTCAACAACTTCCATCGTTTGGGTTACTGGTAAGAACACTTCAAAATTGTTATCTGGAAATTCGTTTTGACGAAATACATACTCGCTTTGTAGTGCCAACCTTATATTCTTAAAGTTTGGGTTTTGATATACAATTTCGTTTTTTGTGTTTATGGGTGGTATGTTTATCAAGGGCTCATCCCTTTTACTGTCGTATCCCTTTACGAGAGAAAATTGGTGGTTTAAGCGAAGGTTTGGGGCAAAGGCGTAAGAGGCATCAAAATCTACCCCTAAAAGTTGGGCATCTGTCTGCCTGTATTCCCAAACTTGAAAGCTACCTCGTATGGTTTGTTGGATTTCTACAGGTTCTATAATCATAAAGTCTTTGATAATATTTATAAAAGGACTTATTGAAAAACTGAACTTTTCATTTTCCCGCTGAAAGGTCAATGCGATTTTATTTCCGATTTCTGAATTGAAACTTAAATCGCCCAACTCGATGCGAGAGGCAGATTGATGTAAGCCCTCGCTAAAAAGTTCGGAAGGGTTCGGTGCACGAGATGCCAGTGAATAGTTGAAAAACAGTTTATATTCATCGCTAAAAGAGTATGTGGCACCCAACGTTGCCGAAGCGTTGTAAAAATTAAGTTGTGGATTGGTTAAAATCTGATTGGTCAATTCTTCGACTATAATTTCAGGGAAGAGTTCTCCGTAATTACGTGATTCCCAAAAGGACGTTCGGTAAAATTTGAAAACGTCCATATATGTGAAATCAAAACGTCCACCAGCTTCTAAAAGAAACTTGTCGTTTAACCTATAATCTGCTATGGCATATATCCCAAAATCATATTTGTCATAATCAGGTATCAACCTTCGTACTCCCGTATTGGGGTCAGCAAAGTTGTTTTGATACCTTGCCATTAAACCAGTTTTTAGGTTTACTGCATCGGTTAAGTGCGAATCTAAATCGAGCATCAATGTGTGTGTGTCCAATTGCAAATCCAATGAAGCCTTATCCCTATCCGCACCACGCCTGATATCAAATTCCAAACGGTTATTACGCTGAAAATCATATTGTAGGCTCACTTTTCCGAAACCGTCGAACCTCTTAAAACCTTTTATTCGTGCCAAATGGTGCGTGACATCTTGTTTTGGTGCAGCGATATCGTAGGTAAAGTCATTTATTCTTAAAGGCCTAGCACTATTTAATGCCATAACTAGGTCTTGAATACCACCCAAATGAGATGCCCTTAAAATGCCAATTTCATTTTTAAAAAGTGAATAATATGCCTCTACACCATAATCAAATTGATTTAAACCTACCTTTAAAGACAGGTTACGCTCAAAAGTTCCCGTGTTACTCAACACATAATCAGGTGCCTCAAAATCACCAAAACGTTTTAATGTTCCTTGCAACGTTGCGTGCCATCCGCTTTGATAGCTTTTGGTCAATTGCGAAGTCAGGGAAGCACCACGACCGTTGCTTGCTCCTGTTAGTAAGGTCTTACCGTAAATACTATCTTTAACGGGAACTTTTGAAGCTTCGGCAACTATTACACCTCCCACGGCGTCTCCGCTATATTGTAATGCTCCTGCTCCTTTAATCAACGTTAGGTTTCCTGCGGAATTGATATCCACATTTGGGGCGTGCTCTGCTCCCCATTCTTGGTCTTCCATCCTAACACCATTGTTGATGATGACAACACGACTACTGTGAAGTCCATTAATTAAAGGTTTTACAACTGTATTTCCTGTGTTGAGGGAAGATACACCGCTCAAGCTATTTAACGCGTCACCGAGTGTGCCGCTGCTAAAACGCTCCAATTTATCTTTTGAGATTGTGTTTTCCTGTATTGTTTTCGTTTTATTACCGTAAGCTTTCCCCCTAACGGTAACTTGGTTCAATTCTTCTAAATGATGCTCCAGTTTAAAGTTCTTGACCGTGTTGCCAGATACCTTAATGGTAAACCCTTTGGTTAGGCAATAGGGGTGCGAAACCTGTATGTTATACGTATCATTACAGAGATTTCTAATTATAAATTTTCCGTAGAGGTTTGTAACCACAGCTTGTTCAGAACCAGCAACAATAAGTGTTGCGCCTACAAGCAGAGACCCATCGTGCAGGTCTGTTACTGTGCCGGAAAGGGTGTTGTCACAATTTTGTGAAAAAGATGTGATACTGTTCAATAGCAGTATCAATAATGCATACTTGCGCATATAAATTCTTAATTAAAATAAAACGTATCAGTTAATTTGTCTATTAAGAAAAAAATGGGGGTGCGCGTAGTTGTTTATTGGTTATTTTAAGGGAATGGAACTGTAATAACGTTAAGGTTTCATCAACCTTTACAAAAATTATAGGTAATAATAAATCAGTGTATTTAGCTATATCGTAGTTGAGGGATGTAAAAAGAAAACTACATATTTCACATTTTGAAATGGATTTATGAATATGTGTGACCTTTTTTGTACAGGTGATATTTTCGTGGCCTTCGAGTGTATGAAAAAACTGAATGGCAGAAGGTGTCATTAATGCTACAAAGAGCACTAATGCAACTATACTTTTACCAATCTGTTTTTTATAATTCACTGTTCTTTCTTTATGTTATAATGTACAAGTTGTAAATTGTCACGTAAGTTGACCATATATCTTATTCTTTCATAAAAGAATTTATTAAACATCGTCCAAAGATTTTAGGTTTTTGTCCACAGACTTCTTAAACTGTGTAGGTGTCATTCCTGTAACTTTTTTAAACTGATTACTCAAATAGGCTACACTACTATAATGTAGTTGAAAAGCTATCTCACTCAAGGTCAATTCATCGTAAACAATCAGTTCTTTAATACGTTCAATTTTTTGGTTGATAATGTATTGCTCAAACGTGACACTTTCTACTGATGAGAATAGGGAACTTAAATATTTGTAATCCAGTTTGAGCTCGCCACTTATAACATCTGCCCATTTTTCATCGGTTTCTTCATTGGAATGATGTATTTTTTCAACTACTAAATTCTTCATTTGCTCAATAAGCTGTGATTTACGGTCATTAATTATATTAAAACCAGACCCTTGAAGTTTTCTGGCTAACGCTTCTCTTTGTGATTCGTTAAGTTTTGAAATCAATTCTACTTCACCCAACTTAATAGCCTTGAAGTCAAGATTTAAATCTGACAAAATTTGTGATACTGTCGATATACATCTCGGACAGACCATATTTTTTATGTGGATAATTGAACTCATTTTTTTAAAATAGATTTACTCCTGCTTTTGAAAGTGAATAATAATATGCTGCTATAGCGGCAATTATAAATATGGCAATAATAGCCAAGATGCCAATAATTTTATCTTTTCGAGAAATATCATTTTTGGACTGTCGCTTATTCTTTTTAGCTTTTCTTCTATTTCTTCTACTTTCACTCATCGTCATCCCTCTTACTATTATCATTACAAAGTTTTCTTAATCTATATATTTGTTTTAGTTTATAACCTTATTTATTCTAAAGTCTCTTTTACTTCACCACAGGTTAACATTGCTTCTCCATAATATGGGTTACGAATTTCTTTTTCTAAACTCAACCAATAGGCTCCCTTGTTATTATCTGCCATAGGGCAAAACTCACTATATACTGTTTGGTTAATCCCAAAAAGCCTTACGCTACTTATCATATGTGCAGAAAGATGTTTAAAATGTCCTCTTTGTACCGCTATGTCCGAGTTTTTCTCAATAGCACTGGCAGAGCTTTTTAATTCTTTCTGTATGGTCATCCAATGATTATGTGCCTCATTACTGGATAATAATTTCATATCCACCTTTGCTAAATTCTGACCAATTTTTTTTGCAGCTGTTTGTGCATCTTCAGGGTCGTCATTAACGAGTGCATCTTTTAACAAAATATAACCATCAAAAACTTCCTTTAATTGGTTTTGAAATTTATTGGAAACTTCTATTCTTTTATTCATTTCTGAATGATTAGCCTCTTCCTTTTTGTCTCCGGAACCATTGTCTTGCATACCTAGATGCCCTTCGTGCCCAGTTGTTGTTTTACCTCCTTCGGCGTTCATCATAGATTTTTTACCCTGTAATTGAGCCGCTGCATCTACCGTAAATGTTCCATTAGTTACTACTTCATCTCCATTTTTAAGACCTTCTAATATTGTATAATTAGTGCCATTGGTATTACCTAAAAGAACTTCTCTCATTTCAAAAACAGACTCATTTGGCTTTGTTTTAATATAAACCACAGAGCGTTCACCTGTCCACATTACAGCAGTAGCAGGAACCGTAACCGTACTTTTAGAACTCGATTGAATCCCTTCAACTTTACCTTCAACAAACATTCCTGGTTTAAACTTATCTTTTTTATTGTTGAGCACTGCTCTTACAACGATAGTTCTGGTTGTTGAATTCAGTAATGGGTCTATGAAAGAAATCTTTGCATCAAAAACCTCATTGCGGTATGCATTTGTAGTAACCTTAATAGATTGACCTTCTTTTAGCAAAGCAATTTGATTTTCATAGGCATCAAATTCTGCCCAAACCGTATTGAAATTGGCTATTTTATAAAGAGGTTGTCCTTGTTTTACGTAGTCACCTTCTTCTACCATTTTATGAGTTACCGTGCCTGAAACTGTTGCAAATACGGGAAAGTACTCTTGTACTTTTCCAGCAGATTCAATAGCGTTTATTTGCTTTTCTGAAAGTTTCCAAAGTTTAAGTTTGTTTCTAACAGCTTTATATAATTCTGGCTGCGATTCTTTTAGGGATGAAGCCGTAAGCAATTCTTGCTGTGCAGCAACTAATTCTGGTGAGTAAATAGTTGCTAGACGCTGTCCAGCACCTACACGTTCTCCCGTAGAATTAACGTATAGTTTTTCAATTCTTCCGCCAAAATAAGTGACTTGTACTGCATTAGACTCTTCATTGGCCTTTATTTTACCTGATAACTTTAAAGAGTTATCTTCCATTTCTCCTTGTCCTACCACGGATGTTTGAATGTTAGCCAATGCTGTCGCATTGTCTGTCATTTTAATCTCATTTGCACTAAGACCATCTGCACCAGTTTCAGCTGGAATTAAATCCATTCCGCAAATGGGGCAATCTCCTGCTTCCGGTTGCATAATTTGCGGATGCATAGAGCAGGTCCACATTTGATTGGAAGCAATTTCTTCTGAATGATTATGGTTGTCCATAACCTCATTTGTTGCACTATCGGCAGAATCTCCACCAAAAATTAGAAAGCCGCCCAACAGGCCAACAATCAACGCAACACCTATATAAATGATGTTTTTATTCATAATATTTATTTTTTATTTTTTTTATTAATTTTTCTAATCGTTGGTGATGACGTATACCAAAGCAAGAATCCACTTAAAACGGTTATCAAACCTAAAAGTGAAAATGCTCTTAAAACAATGGTGTTGAAATTATCTCGTCCCTCATAGTCCATAGTATGCGTCATCCAAAGAAAATCGAACCATCGCCAATCTCGATGACGTACTGTTTGAAAAGCTCCATTTTCAATCGCCACATAAGCCTTAAGATTTTCATCGGTTTTATATGAAATCTCATAAGCTGGTAAAGGTCTTCCCCTATACTCGTGATGATTGCCTACGGATTCAATTCTCTGTATTTTGTCAAACTCTAAATCTGACAACATATAGCGTTCAGCTACTCTAATTGCTTCCTGTTGGGTAATTTCTTTCTTCTTAGCTCCTGAAACAGCGTTGTACAGATGCTCTTCATTTATCCAATAATAAGGTTTGTCATCAATTTCTAATAACTCTAAAGATTTTACATTCAACTCATTTTCCAACTCAGATAAACCAATCAAGTTCTTAAATGTAGCTTGTTCAGGAACGTCTTTTTTGAAATGGTCACCATGAATCTCATCAATGTCTGTCCAACTGAAATATAGACCACTAATAGTCCACATTAAGAATTGAATGCCGATGAAAAGGCCTAAATACCTATGTGTTTTTCTAATTTTTAGTGCTGTATGCCTATTTACCATATTACTGATTTACCTTAAAGTTGAACTTTATAGATACTTTCTCCCAACTCAATGAAATTGTACCTTCGTTATCATTAATCTTATTCACTTGATATGCCAAGTGTTCTGTTACTTCGTCTGAAATGATAGGCTTAACTTTGAAGCGCAAGACATCATCTTTTTTGTCGTATTCATCCTTTCCGTGTTGGTCCCAATTTGAATTAAAAATTATAGTCCATTCATCTTTTGATGGAATTGTAAAAAATCCATACTTGCCGGCAGGCAACATTTTACCATCAATAACTAAATCCTTGTTCGTTTCTATCCATGTAGCCATATGAGCACCCGCCTGCCAAACTTGGTCATAAGCCAACAATCCACCAAAAACGATTCTATTTCTTACTCCTGGTGATGAATAATCTATATGAATATGGGCATCGCCTATCATTGCCATTGTTGATGTATGTGGGCTTAAAGGTTTCTTTTTATCTGGTTGTGCAGAAGTTTCTGAAGCTTTTTCCTCAACAACTACCTCTTTCACTTCTTTCACCTCTTTTTTACAAGAGGCACCTAAAAAAGCGATAAGTAATACAGAAAGATGGATATATTTTTTCATTAGATTTTACTTTATATTTCTTGATGAAGAATGTGTTTTAATAATTTTCCATTTACCATCTATCTTCTTTAAAATTGATGTTGCCACTCCTTTTTTCTTTATGGTTCTAGAATTGCCCTTATCATCAGGGTTTAGAACGATGGTATAGATATAGGTTTCTGTTGTAAATGCATAAGGTGCATCTACTTGTACATCGATTTCATAATCTGAAAATGTAAAACTTTTAAAGTGCCCTAATTCTGGACCCAAATGATGCTCTATATAGTGGCTGTAAGTTCCTTCTACGCCTCCAGATTCAAACACTTTAGAGTCTTTTGTAAATAACTCGAATGTACCTTCTGTAGTAAGGTTTTGCAAGGCATCTTTGTATGATTTCATTACTTCAAGAACAGTTTCTTTCTCTGTTTCTAAATCTCTGTTTTGGCTATAGATTTGACTAGTTGCAAATAACAATAGCGTTAAGAATGCTGTAAGTTTTAGTGTTTTCATAATTTTGGTTTTATTAAGTTTTATTTATTGACGTGTATTCTATTTATGTTGGCTATACCAAATACGAGTACCAAAAAGCTTAAAAAAACTTCCATCATCACTAAAAGTTTTCCTGAAATAGTTAATGGTACTATATCTCCAAAACCAACAGATGAAAAAGTGATTAAGCTGAAGTATGTAAACTCAAAGAATTGCAAAAAAGAGGAACCATTGAGTACTGTAGCAATTTTAAAACTTTCTGAATTCAATACGTACAACGCTAGATAATCTGCCGAAAATGAAAGGACAATCAAAACAATTAATACGCCAAATAATGTTAGAACGTGCGTAAGCTGATGACTTTCCCCTATTATTTTACTTAATTGTATAAAAGTGAGCCTGACAATAAAAACTGTTTTAATCAGAGCCAAACCAACAATTAAAAACGGTAGGAATGAGCTATCCGAATTCTCATAAATCCAAAACAGATAACTCAATGACACAATAGTCACTACGCTAGTGGTAAACAATACTTTTTTAAAAAGCTGTTCGTAAAAGCCTGTGTTGTTTGATATTTTTGTTATGTTCTCCATACTCACTTTGGTTAATACTCTTAATCAAATAATTGAAGTGCCAATGCACCACCAATTATTAATATAAGTATTGCGTATACTATATAATTGAACCATTTTCTAACTACAGATTTCTCTGTTTTGTTATAGCAACCGTCCTTGCAGCAATCTTTCATTACACTACTCTAGTTAAATTAAATTATAATTTTGCTTCATTATTATTTTCTCTTTAAACAGCACCTGAAAATGAGAGTTAGACGCTATCCATCAATCAAAAAACAGGTTCTTCTCTCAAAATCAAGTGCATTTAATTAAACTTCTCTTTTTCAAAAGCTTATGTTTTGCCTGAAAAAGGAAGAGAGATACTATATTATAGGGGATTATTCTCTCTCCCTTGCACAGGCTGCTATTAACCAAATCAACTTTTCTTTTTCAATTATTTTGTGCCTGACCTGGGAAGGAACTAACACTAACCATCAACTATTTTTCCTTCCCACGACAGGACTTCTAACTATTCAGATATCCTTGTCATTTTATCATCTTATGTTAACTAATAAACCAGAAGAATGTATAAAGACATAAGGAAGGGATTATCTATTGAATAGTCTTTTGAACTTTCCCGCACTTAAGCATTTTACTTCCATAATATGGGTTTCTCACCTCTTCTTTTGTACTTAACCAAGAACTACCCTTATCGTACATTGGGCAAAACTGTTCATACAGCGTATTCTTAGTGCCAGTTATAGCTACCATATCCGTAATATCCTTACTTAATGTCTTAAAATGTTCTCTTTGATGGCCTATTTCACTTTTTGCAATATGCTCTGCGTGCTCTGTAGCATCTTCAATAATATCCGTCAATTCTTTTTGCTCTCCTGCGGTGTAATTTGACTTGTCAAATGCCTTTAGTGAAGCCGCCAATTTAGAACCTGCCTCAGCTGCTTTTTTAGAATCATCTGCTACCAATACATCCTTCAAGCTGAAATAATCACTTAAAATCGCTTCAGATTTCATATTCATCATTTTACTATGGCCCATTTTCTTACCATTTTTTTCCATTTTACCATGGTCATGATTATGCCCATCTTGTGCATAAGTGAAAGATACTGCTAACAATAGCATTGTTGCGATACTCATTTTTAAATTTTTCATTCTTTTCATTTTTAATTGTTCTTAATTATAAACTGTCTTTTAAATTTTCTATATACTTAACTAGCTGCTGGGTTTCTTCTTCTGAAAACTTTGCGTCTTTATGAATCAAAGTGTAAGAATCCAGAGGCATTTCGCCACTTTCAATCTGCTTAATAATGGATCTAAGTTTACTTGCTTTTCTTCTACTAGACAACGAATCCCATTCATTAAAATTCAATTCTGCCTTGCCTTCTTTTATATGGTCTTCCAGCAACCAGGCTACCGGTTGCACCTTGTTGTACCAAGGATATTTTGTGTTGTTACTGTGACAATCATAGCAAGAGACTTGTAATTTGTTCTTGATATCACTTGGGACATCATTTACCAACATAAAGTCGGTTTTTGGAACACCTTCACTTTGATTGCGTGTTGTGGGGATAAATTGAATCCCCACAAACACTACCAATAAAACTATCGCTATGATTTTTACTACTTTCATTTAGTTAATTTCTCGCTGTACTTTACCGCACTTCAGCATTTTGCTACCGTAATAAGGATTGCGGACTTCTTCCTTTGTACTTAACCACGCCGTACCGCCATCATACATAGGGCAGAACTGCTCGTAGAGTTTCATCTCTGTTCCTGTTATAGCAACCATATCTATTACATCCTTACTTAAAACTTTGAAATGCTCACGTTGATGTGCAATGTCACTTTCAGAAATATGCTCTGCATGCTCCACAGCATCCTCAATAATATCTTTTAAATCTGCCTTTTGAGTGTCAGTATATTTTGAAATGTCAAGTTTTCCCAAAGTTGTTGCGAGGGTTGCACCAAGCCCTTTGGCTTTAGCATTTTCATCTGCCACCAAGGCATCTTTAAGAGTAAAATAATCGTTTAACACAGTTTGTGAATTACCATTTCCACTCATTGACATTTCCTTTTTATCACCATCATGATGACCATCGGTATTGTCGTGGTTCATTTTTGAATGGTCTTCCTCAGTACCGATTTCAGAATTGGTACTGCTTTCTGTTTTAGCATCTTTACAAGACACTACTGTTAAGGTTACAAATGCTATTGCAACCACTCCAAATACTAATTTTAATTTGCTCATTTTTATTTGTTTAAAGTTTATCATTTATAGTTTTAAAATCTGGCTAAAAGGCCACCACCCCAACCATATACATTATTATAATTTCCTTGTATTGAAAAATTTCTTGAAAGGATATAAGAAGCTCCTACCAACCACTGGGTCTCACCTTCATAAGAACTATTATTTTCTAAATCATTGACCCAACCAAAGTCGGCTCTATATTCATATTCCCCTTCCAGAAAAATTCTTGGAAAAATCAATATCTCTCTATCCAACCGTATTCTTGGGCGCAATTGATGGTCCATACTCACATCTACGTTAAATCTGTAAGGCGTGAAATATTTTAAACCTACCAATCCTACGGTATTAAATTCATCATAAGAATTTGGGATTTCGGTTTCAGTATTTACACCTACATAAACACGTACCCAATCATTCAAATACCTGTTATAATTTACTTCTATTTCGGCATTTTGGTCATAATCAAATTCGGCACGTAATCCAAATTCGTTACGAATGTTGCTCGTCGTTAAAAAGAGTTCATTAAAGTTTGAACCTATCCGCGCAGCTCCCCACGAGTAATACAGGTCTGTTTCATCCACTAGCTTTTGAGCTGGAAATTCTTTCATCCTTTCGTCTCTTGGTGTATCATAACTAAATACTCTTGCCATACCACCCATCATATGATATAGTACGTGACAATGAAAAATCCAATCACCAACTTCTTCATTATAGAACTCTATAATCACTTTTTGCATTGGTGGCACGTTAACCGTGTGCTTTAATGGTGAACGCTCCCCATTTTCATTAATCACCCTGAAAAAATGTCCGTGAAGGTGCATTGGGTGATGCATCATTGTTATGTTATTTAAGGTGATTCTTGTAACCTCACCGCCTTTAATTTTAATATTATCGGTTTCTGACAATGGTACGCCATTCATACTCCAAATGTATCGTTGCATATTTCCGGTTAGATTAAGCAGTATCTCATTTACTGGCGCATCTGTCTCAAAAGAGGTATTCTCTTTTGCCTTTAAAAAATCATAGTTGAAATAGGTTTTACGAGTACTGTAATCGAAAACGGAACTGTCTTTTTTCATCTTGGACATATCATGATTCATATGACCTTTCATTTTGTCCGATGTTTCGTTATGGTTCATTGACATCGAGTCCTTTTTCATCTCCATCGTATTGCCCATATTCATTTTCATCTGCCCATCCTTCATATCCATCTTCATCCCGTACTTTTGCATTAATACTTCTGGCGTTTTTTTCTTTTGATTGCCCACCATTGCAGGTGCACCCATCTTCATATCCATTTTTGCCATTTGCTTCATCATTTCCACTTTGTCTGGTCTGTCTATTACAACTGCGGGAAAAAGTGTTCCTTGTCCTAGATGTAAAGAGGTGTTACCAGAACCATCTTGCGTTGTGGCAGTAATCTCTAAAGTACCTTCCGGGATAGTTACTATCACATCATAGGTTTCGGCTATTCCAAAAAGAAATCGGCTTTTATGCACAGGTTCCACATCTATACCGTCACTCGCAACTATGATTGGGTTGCCTCCACCAAAATCCATCCAATAATAGGTGGATGCTGAAGCATTTATAAAGCGAAGTCTGACCTTTTCACCTGGCTTAAACTCTGGGTATTCTGCTACTTTTTTTCCATTGGTCAAAAATGCTGGATAGTAGATATCCGAAATGTCCGCACCTTCCATACGGTCTCGCCAAAATTTAAATTGTGCGCCCAATGCACCTTCTTTAATGACTCGACTCAATGGTACTGCTGTACCTTTTTTTACCTGATACCACTCGTTACCTCTTTTGAGGTTGCGTAATACATTTAGTGGTTTTTCATTGGTCCAGTCAGACAGCATTACAATCAAATCTTTATCATAATCCAATGTTTTTTCTTTGGGCTGAATGATAATGGAACCAAAAACCCCCTTTTGTTCTTGAAGCATTGTATGGGAATGGTACCAATAGGTACCTGATTGGTTAATAGGGATTCTGTATTGAAACGTATCTCCGGGTTCAATTGGCGGTGTATTTAAATAAGGAACACCATCATAGAAATTTGGAAGAATTAGCCCGTGCCAGTGTACTGAAGTTTCTTCGTCCATTTTATTAGTCACATTGATTATGGCAAGGTCACCTTCAGTAAATTCTAATGTAGGACCAGGAATACTGCCGTTGATGGTCATTGATTTGGCCGTTACACCACCAAGTGTCATTTCCTTTTGTTCCAGAGTAAGGTTATACTCCTTAACTGGGCGACTTTCTTCTTTTCTATCTTCACCATTTGTTCCAACTTGGGCAAAAATTGAAGAGGTAAATAGTAATAGTGCTATTATATTTATTATTCTCATTTTTATTGTGTTAAGTAATTAATCAAGGCATATTGTATATAATAGCCCTTAATAGATTCAATAAGATTGATTTGAAATTTTAACTGTAACTCCTGAACGTCTAATACATCATTAAAATCAATAGTACCCGTCTCATAATTTCTTATTAGGATTTGTTCAGCATCATTGGCTTGCTTCAAATTATCTGATTGAATATTGAACTTAATTCTTGTTGTCTCTCTACTATATTGCGCATCTGCAAGTAACGTCTCTAGTTTGTTTAGCCTATCTGCTTTTTGAGATTGTATTTGTAACTGTTTTAATTCATTCTGCTTTGTTACAGACTTATACTTGTTATTGAAAATTGGAATTGAAATAGATACCATTGGCATTACTATATCTTTTCCGTTATCACTGAAACTCAAATCAGGACGTTCAGAAACTGGCACATAATCCAAACCAAAACCTATGTTGGGTGCACTTTCTTTCTGATTTAATAACTCTGATTGTTCAACCGATTCGTATAACTTATCATACCTCAGCAGTTCAGGATTTAACTGAAGATTTTCGGTTAATATTAATGCATCCTCCTCTGGAATAAACATCTCCTCAACAACGGTTACCGTAATAGTTTCATCACGATTTAATAGATTGTTGAAAGCTACTTGTTCAGCAAGGTAATCTTGCTCCAGTACATCTTTTTTCTGTACAAGTTCATTTTGTCTTATTTGAAGGCGCAGTACGTCTACTGCAGATGCCTTACCAACTTCTACCGAGGTTAGTGCAAGGCGTTCATAAGTTTCTAAAAGCTCAATATTCTCATCTAAAACACGTTGTTTTGCTCTGATGGCATATAGCTTATAATAAGATTGAGATACTGCTAGGGCAAGTTTTCGCTTGGCAATCGCAATATCTACATATTGAGTTTCTGCCATTGAACTTGCGTAATTTTCTCTAGCTGTAATGGTTCCAAACCAAGGCAACATTTGCTTAACTGAAAAACGTGCGCGTTGTGCTCCTGTGCGGGTTTCGGGTTCACTCACAAAATAGCCAGCACTTACTTGAGTATCTGGTAAGGTATTGACCTCATTTACTTTTTCTTCGGCTATGTTATACCGCAATTCAAAAGCTTGAATTTCTGGATTATTCCTTTCAGCTTCCTGAATATAAGACACTAACTCTTGTGCATTTGTTTTCGTGAAAGCGAAAACAACTATTCCTATTAAAATTATATATCTCATTTTGTAGCTCTTTTTAATTGAAACTCGTGTTTCCAGCTAAATAAAACTGGCACAACAAATAGGGTTACTAAGGCAATGAGCATTCCTCCAAAAGATGGAATAGCCATTGGTATCATTATATCACTACCACGACCTGTCGATGTGAGTACAGGCAGTAAAGCAAGAATGGTAGTTGCCGTTGTCATCAAACAAGGTCGAATACGTTTTTCCCCAGCTTCGACTACAGAAGCCCTTATTCCTTTTCTGTCTTTAGGTTTATTTTTGTCAAAGGTTTGCGTTAGATAAGTCGCCATTACTACACCATCATCTGTTGCAATACCAAATAAGGCAATAAACCCTACCCATACGGCAACACTCAAGTTTATGGTATGCATTTGGAAAAGGTCTCGAAGGTTTTCTCCAAAGAAGCTAAAGTTTAAAAACCAGTCTTGTCCATAGAACCAAATCATTAAAAATCCACCGGCAAATGCAACTGCGATACCTGTAAATACCATTAATGATGTACCAACAGAACGGAACTGGAAATAGAGAATAAGAAATATTATTGCTAGTGCTAACGGCACAACCACAGACAGGGTTTTTTCAGCGCGCAATTGATTCTCATATGTACCAGTAAATAGGTAGTTAATTCCTTTGGGAACAATTAATTCGCCACTATCAATTTTTTCTTGAATGAGCGCTTGTGCATTTTCAACAACATCTACTTCAGCATATCCATCTAATTTGTCAAACAGGACATAGCCTACCAAAAATGTGTCCTCACTTTTAATAATCTGTGGACCCTGTTCGTAACGAATAGTAACCAGTTCACTTAATGGAATTGGATTACCTTTTTCTACAGGCACATAAATATCTTTTAAATCACTTGGATTTGCACGTAGCTCTCTTGGATATCGTACACGTATACCATATCGCTCTCTACCCTCAACGGTTTGAGTTAGTACCATACCACCAACAGATACCTGAATGACTTGCTGTACCTGTTCTATGGAAATCCCATAACGTGCAAGCCGTTCTCTATCGATATCTAACAATAGATAAGGCTTCCCTACAATACGGTCTGCAAAAACAGCTTCATCCTTAACACCATCGGCTTGCTTGAGAATATCTTCTAATTGTACTCCAAATGCTTCAATCTCATTTAAATCCTGTCCTTTTACCTTAATTCCCATTGGTGCTCGCATACCTGTTTGTAACATTACTAAGCGTGTTTCTATGGGTTGCAGTTTAGGTGCAGAAGTAACTCCTGGTAGTTTAGTGACTTTTACAATCTCTTTCCAAATATCATCTGGGGATTCAATTTCAGGTCGCCAGTTTCTAAAATATTCTCCATCATCATCTGGTATAAGTTGTGAACGACGAACTGAAAATGGGTCTTTGGTTTTGGAAATGTCGTAGTCTGCCCCTTCATTGATTTCGCTATTTGGGTTAACAACTAAGCTTCCATCTTTCAGAATAAAAAGTCCGTCTTCGTCTACTTTATAACGTTGTCTAGCTCTTTTCTCATTTAGAATGTATTCAGATTTATACTGAATTACATTTTCATACATTGATAACGGTGCAGGGTCTAATGCCGATTCTGTACGACCGGATTTACCGACTACAGTTTCAATTTCTGGAATACTGGCTACTGCCATATCCAATTGCTGTAATACCCTTTTATTTTCTTCTACACCGGAGTGAGGCATTGAAGTGGGCATTAACAGGAATGAACCTTCATTTAATGACGGCATAAATTCTTTACCAGTATTACGCATAATCATCACTCCAAAAATTACAATGGCCGTAGGCACCGAAAGAAATAACAACTTATTGCGTAATGCCCAGTTTAAAATACGTACATAATAGCTTCTAAACAGTGTAAAAACACCTAAAAGTCCGAAGCATATTAAGCCTACGAATATTAAATTCCAAAAAATACTTCTATCTACTCCCAATGGTCTCCAATACTCGGCTAGTAAAAATATGATAGCGAAAGCCGATACAAATATGTTAATGATATTAGCACGTTTTGGTGTAATTTTTTCTTTTAGCGAAAGAAAGCCAACGACACCAAATGCTATTAATATTAACCCAAGAGGATATCCAAAAATAATGGAAAGAACACCTAGAATAATCATTGCTCCATTGAGCATATAACTAAAGGAAGTCTTAATGTTTCGCTTTTTAAACAAATATGCTGCGAAGGGTGGTATTAAAAACAAGGCTACAATTAGAGAAGCCGTTAATGCAGAGGTTTTGGTAAAAGCCAAGGGTCTAAATAATTTTCCTTCTGCACCAATCATCGTGAATACGGGAATAAAACTTATAATAGTGGTCATTACCGCTGTCAATATGGCTCCAGAGACTTCGGCAGTTGCATTATACACAACGGTATTCATTGGTAGGTTTTCATCATTTTCATCAATATGCCGCAGCACATTTTCGGATAGAATAACACCTACATCGACCATTGTACCAATAGCAATGGCAATACCTGATAAGGCCACAATGTTTGCATCTACATTAAATAGTTTCATTGAAATAAAAACCATTAATACAGCTACTGGTAGCAGTCCTGAAATTAGCACAGAAGCTCTTAAATTGAATACCATTATTATTATCACGAAAATGGTAATCAAAATCTCTAACGTCAGTGCTTCATCAAGTGTACCCAAGGTTTCTTGGATAAGTTCAGTTCTATCATAAAAAGGAACGATGGTTAACTGCGACGTTCTACCATCACTTAACGTTTTTGAAGGTAGTCCCGAACTTAATTCACTTATTTTCTCTTTTACATTATTAATAACCGCCATAGGGTTTGCACCATATCGCGCCACAACTACTCCTCCTACAACTTCGGCACCTTCTTTATCTAAAAGTCCTCTCCTAGTTGCAGGACCGTGAGATACTTTTGCAATGTCTTTTAAACGTATTGAAGTAAAATCTTCTGATGTAACTACTGCATTCTCCAAGTCGGAAATGGACTTGACATATCCTAAACCACGAATAAGATATTCTGCTTGATTGATTTCTAATGTTTGAGCTCCAACATCTCGATTACTTTGTTTAACTGCCTTTACAACTTCATTTAAACCAATTTTATATTGTTTCATCAACTCTGGGTTGACATCTACTTGATATTCCAAAACGTAGCCACCAATTGAAGCTACTTCTGAAACACCGCTTGCGGATGACAGCGCATATTTTACATAGAAATCCTGAATGCTACGCAATTCCTGTAAATCCCAACCACCAGTTACATTTCCATTTTCGTCACGGCCTTCTAGGGTGTACCAATATATCTGCCCTAGACCTGTGGCATCAGGGCCAAGTGCAGGATTAACACCACTGGGTAGCAAACCTGCCGGCAATGAATTTAATTTTTCGAGAATACGACTTCGACTCCAGTAGAACTCAATATCTTCTTCAAAAATGATGTAGATACTGGAAAAGCCAAACATCGAAGAGCTACGTATGGTTTTAACTCCAGGAATTCCCAGAAGTGATGTGGTTAGTGGATAGGTAATTTGGTCCTCAATATCTTGAGGGGAACGACCATCCCATTTTGTAAATACAATTTGTTGGTTTTCACCTATATCGGGTATGGCGTCTACGGCTACAGGATTACGTGGTAAAGAACCAGTATTCCATTCAAAAGGTGCATTTACAACACCCCATGCCACGAATAAAGCTAGTAACAAAACAGCTACTAATTTATTTTCTATTAAAAATTTGATGCTTTTATTTAGCATAAAAATGAGTTTTTAAGTAATTATAATTTTTGTTTTAAAAAACAAAAGACAAGCAGTTTAGTCCAAACAATTTAATGTTGGACTACAGTACTAATTACTTAAAAATCAAATAAGGAAGGTTTGGTCTAAAACTTGAACGTCCCTGACCAAGGGAGGAGGAGAATAATCTCTAAAAGAAGTGTTTTCTGTTTGTTGTTCAGTAAACAGATTTATGTATGAATAGATGAAAGTAGCAACCAATAACTGTTGTTCCTTATCTAATTTATCGAAAGAAATTTTTAAATTATCTTGCCCATCAACAACCAACTGCTCATCACTACAACAGTTTTTTTTGTTAATAAGGTCACATTCTTTTGAAGATGGTTTCTGCTGAACTTCCATACCACAAGATTCAACTGAACCAAACACAGAAGAATCCACTAAAACATCGCCACAATAATGACTCTCAATAGTGAAAGACAATGTTGAGACAAACACTAAAAGTGCCATGCAAAAAGATGATATTTTGAAAAGAATTTTCTTCATTCCAACAACAAAACTACAAAAATTTTAACACGAAAACTTTGTTTAACATAATTTTAGAGGCAGAAAAAAGATCATATCACTGCTTTTTTTGTACAGATCCACTGATGTTCAATATAAATTCCACAAGATCCCTGATTTCTTCCGGAGGGTTTCCATGGTCAAAGCCAGACGATTCATAAGCCTGCTTTTTTAAGGAAATTTTCAGTTTGGCATGGGCAGCGCCATCAGCCAACCTTTTATCCGATGGAGCCTTTAAGTAGGGTATTCCTTTCAAAGGTAAATCTTCCAACAATTTAGCCAATCTTGCCCGTAGTTCATCCTTGATCTCCAAGCTATCGGCAGTCTTGCTGTTTCGTGAGCTGTGATAGATAAATATTTTTTCCTTGACCACTATCCTTTTGAACATCCCTCTGGTAAGGGTCCGATATTCGATAATATAATCATCAAGTCCCTCCTGTGAAAACAGGGAAAAGTTTAAAAAAAACAGCAGAAATAGGACTTTGCCAATTTTCGAGATCATTATGTGTTTTTGTTTTTCAAAGATAACCATACTAGAACCACGGAAATTATGATATTGCTCATAGTAGCAAGGTAGCGGCATCGGGAAAAATAATCTGAAATATTATTTAGAATCCTTCTTAATTATTTTGCGACTTGGGAAAACATGCCTAGGTTTGTACTCTATTTTTATCAAATCTAAATAAATATTATATGAGAAATTACTTGTTCTCGGCCATTGCGGCGGTACTGGTAGCGCATACCGGCCTTTCTCAACAGAATGAAACCGAAAAAGATTCGGCAACTGCAAAAATTGAGGTGCTCAATGAGGTGGTGGTCAGCGGCAGCGTAATCTTAGGGAGTGAATTCGAGGCGAGGAATAGGACCGGATCGGCGCAATTTATTTCGGAAAAGGAATTGAAAAGATTTGGTTACACCGACATCAATCGAACGTTGAAAAGAATTCCGGGGGTCAATATATATGAGGAGGATGGCTTCGGTCTACGGCCCAATATCAGCCTAAGGGGCACCTCCCCGGAAAGGAGCGCAAAAATTAACCTGATGGAAGATGGGGTCCTGATCGCCCCTGCACCGTATAGTGCCCCTGCGGCCTACTACTTTCCTACTTTGGGCAGAATGCAGGCCGTGGAAATTTTAAAGGGAAGCAGTCAGATCCAATACGGCCCGAATACAACGGGCGGGGCGATCAATATGGTTTCTGCACGGATTCCCGATCAATTTGGGGGTAAGGTCTCCCTATCGGCCGGCAATTATAATTCAAGGAACGCCCAAGTTATTGTCGGCAATGATTTCGGAAATTTTGGATTCGTAAGTGAGTATTACAATTATAATTCCGATGGTTTCAAAAACCTCGATGGGGGAGGCAATACTGGTTTTGATAAATCCGACTATTTGGCAAAATTCAGAATAAATACGGATGAAGATGCCAAAATCTACCAAGCGCTTCTGTTTAAAATTCAATTTTCAGAGGAAAAGGCCAATGAAACCTATTTGGGCCTGACGGATACCGATTTTAATGAAGATCCATATCGAAGATATAGGGCATCTTCAGAGGACGTTATGGATACGGAGCACCGGCAGTATCAATTGACCCATTTTCTTAAATTTTCGCCTGCACTCAGTTTCAGTACCACTGGATACGTGAACAAGTTTAAACGTAATTGGTATAAACTGGACGATGTCAACCTAGGGGAGCGTGTTGGAATAAATGAGGTACTCTCAGACCCTGGCACATATGATATGGAATACAGTGCATTGCTGGGAAATACGGATACGGTAGCTGACGTGTTTGGAATAAAGGCCAATAACAGGGCTTACAATTCCAAGGGCATACAGTCCATTGCCAGGATGCGTTGGGGCACGGATTGGCTGCAAAGCCTGGAATTGGGGATTAGGTACCACGTAGATGAGGAAGATAGATTCCAATGGGTGGACAGGTATGCCTTCTCCAATAATGAACTTATACGGACAACAGTGGGGGTCAAGGGAGCCAATGCAAATAGAATCAGCAACGCGAAAGCATTTGCGGCTCATACCTTGTACAAACTAAATATTGGCAGGTTTACCTTAACTCCCGGGCTTCGTTACGAGAAAATAACCATGGAGAGAATGGATTATGGAACAGATGATACTAGTAGATTGGGCACGGAGCTTTCCGAGCGATCCAACAGGGTGGATGTTTGGATTCCGGGAGTGGGGGCAAATTATACCCTTTCCAATAACCTATCGGTTTTCGGCGGGGTACACAAAGGATTTTCTCCCCCTGGAAACATCGATGGCCAGGATGCCGAAAAAAGCATAAATTACGAACTGGGGACCCGTTTTAACCATAAGGGAATTCGCGGCGAGGTCGTCCTATATTATAATGATTACCAAAACCTATTGGGCAGTGACCTTGCCGCTAGCGGGGGCACGGGCAGTCTGGATCAGTTTAATGCCGGAGCTGTAAGGGTCAGTGGAGCGGAACTGCTATTGGGTTACAATCTCCTGAAGAATACCTCCGAAAAATTCGGCCTACCCATATCCTTTACCTATACCTTGACGGATACCGAATTTCTAAGCTCTTTTGAAAGTGATAATGACATCTTTGGTGCGGTCACGGCAGGGGATGAAATACCCTATATAGCCAAAAACCAATTCAATTTGAACCTAGGGCTGGAACATGAGAAATTTGCCCTTGATGTGGGGGCACGTTACACGGATGCTTTCAGGACACTGGCGGGAACAGGTGCGATTCCGTCAAACCTAAAGGTGGAGTCGAATTTTGTTATCGATATGTCGGCGCGATATTTCTACAACAAACACTTTGTAATTTCCACTAATGTCATAAACCTGTTGGATGAAGTTTACGCAGTATCAAGAGTTCCTGCGGGCTTAAGACCGGGGCATCCTTTTGGCATCAACTTTTCAGTAGCGTACAATTTTTAAAAAATGGAAGATTCAATCTGAATGCGTAATAGTACAAAATGTCCATAATTGTTTTAGTTCTGTCCCAAATGACGAAAAAGCATGAATAATACTGAAAACTTTTCTCTCAATTTCTCCTTCAGTATTTTAATCGCTTTTGTAAGATGCCCTTCTACCGTTTTAAGGGAAACGCCCAGGTAATCTGCAATTTCATTATTGGTCAATCCTTCCTTTTTGCTCAACAAAAATACTTTGGAGCATTTTTTAGGGAGATTCAGAATCTCCCTATCAATGATTTCCATTTTGCGCCTTAAAATTTCCTGGTTTTCTGACCAGACAACAGAATCGAGTGTCTCAACAAAAGCGGTTTCCAATAAATAAGTCTCTTTCCTGTATTTTTTTACGTGGTCTAGGAACTTGTTGCGAACAGATTTGTACAGCCATCCCTTAATCACCACTCCATCGCTTAACTTGTCCCTTTTTTTCCATAACGTAAAAAATGTTTCTTGGGTAAGGTCCTTTGCCAAAGTGTCATCACGACCTAAACTTTTGGCATACCAATAGACTTCTTTGTAGTACAGATCAATGACCGTCCTAAATGCCGCTTTGTCCCCATTTCGGATTGCATTGACATCAACATTTATATTACGATCATTTGAATTCATAAACTATTTTAACAAAAATTTATCAAAATTATAGGTAAATGTAAATAAAAAGCGAGGGTATTGTAAAGTTCGGTCGTTTGGTTAGTATGCATTGGCATTATCTTAATATTTCACAATGAAAAAAAGGAATATCAAAACCATCGTTCATAAATTCCTGGGCAATACCGCCACTGTTGAGGAAATTGAATTTTTGACGAAATGGGTTAATAACAACAAGGCCAGCTTTCAAGAAGAGATCAAACTGCACCATCTCGTTACAGGGCTTTTTGAGGAAGAAAAAGCGGAACGCCTGAAAAGGGACTTGTTGGACAATATTGAACAGTTCGAGATCAAGGAAAGAAGAATTCGAAGGTTCAATGTACTGAAATATGCCGCTGTCTTCATAGGTATTGTTACGGTCGGCACTTTATTTTATTTGGGGGGAATTGCGGATAAAGATTTACCCCAAAAGCAAATCACCATTACTTTGGGTGATGGATCCACCAAGGAAATTTTGGAAGCCAAAACTTCGGAAGTGGTCTCCAGCTCCGGCACGTATGTGGCCGAGCAGGAAGGAAGTAAAATCATTTACAAAAAAAAATCGGCGAAAACCCTGAAAAACTCAGGGCCGTTGGTCTACAATACTTTGGAAGTCCCCTATGGTAAGAAATTCCAGATAGTATTGTCTGATGGTACCGAGGTATACTTAAACTCAGGATCATCCTTGACATATCCCGTGGCTTTTTATGATGAAGGACCTCGGAACGTGGTCTTAAGGGGGGAGGCTTACTTTACTGTCAAGTCAGACTCCTTGAGGCCTTTCTCGGTGGACGCCGGTTTATTGGACACCCGGGTTTTGGGCACCGAATTTAATATCTCCAATTACCCCAACGATGAATATTCCAAGGTTGTTCTCGTGGAAGGTAGTCTATCGGTGAACAAAGACAAAAATTCTGATGAAGAGGCTATTGTTTTAAGGCCAGATCAAATGGCCTCCTATAGTTTCTCTGATAAGGAACTGGCTAAAACAAATGTTGATGTAAGCAGTCACATTGCATGGAAGGATGGTATCTTATTGTTTAAAAACGAGGACTTTTATCGAATCACCAAAAAGCTTGAAAGGCACTATAACATAAAGATTGATTTCAACGACGTAGAAGTGGGGAAAGAGCGGTACACCGGAAGGTTTAAAACGGAGACTATTCAAGAAATATTACAAGCGTTTCAACGTATAAAAGATTTTGATTTCGCAATAAAGGACAAAGAAGTAATCATTAACCCTAAAAGATAAAAGTATGAAATAAACAAAAGAATCAGGGACTGCTCTAACAATCCCCGAATTCCAAACAAACTTAAAAACTGATTGACCAATTTCTAAATTTTTACAAAAATATGAAAAGCACACTATGTAAAAGCTATTTTACGATTAAAGTAGACCTGAAAATGAAGATAACCGCATTGTTATTATTGGTTGCCCTATTCCAACTTAGTGCCAAGAATGCGTATTCCCAAAAGGGGAAAATTTCAATGAATATGGAGGATGCCACCATTGAGTCCATATTTAATGAAATAGAAAGACAGACGGATTTCAACATCCTGTACAAAAATTCCACCTTGGACACAAGCAGAAAAGTAACGGTAAAGGCGGATAAAGTCAAAATTGAAGATTTAATGGGCCTTATTTTAAAGGAAACAAATGTTTCTTTTGAAATAAGGAGAAAACTTATTGTTCTTCTGGAAAAGAAGATGGTTCCGAGAACGGAAATTAAGACATCATCCTTAGATCCTCCGAAGATAAAGCAGCAGGCAATGACGGTAACCGGAATGGTAACCGACCAGCAAAATGTGCCCTTGGGCGGGGTAAGTATAGTGATTAAGGGCACCACAAAAGGGGTTTCCACCAATTTTGACGGGCAATATGAAATTGAGGCTTCAGAAGGGGACATTCTTGTATTCTCTTACATCGGTTTCGCCAAACATGAGGTACAAGTAGCACAAGAAACGGTCATCAACGTAGTCATGAAGGCTGATTTGATGGATCTTAACGAGGTAATCGTTACCGCAACCGGTGTACGCCGTAAAGTCGAGATGGGTAATTCCATCGCAAATCTCAACGTTGTAGACGACGTAAAACAGCGTCCGATCAGCAATGTTTCAGACTTGCTTCAGGGTCAGGCCACCGGTGTCCAAATTTCAAGTAGTGGAGGTTCTACGGGCATGGGCTCCCGTATTAGGGTCAGGGGTTCAAATAGTGCATCCCTTTCCAATGAACCGGTAATATATGTTGACGGAATCCTCATCAACAACGAGGCCAATTCCATCTCGTTTGAAACGGGCGGGCAGTCACCTTCAAGGTTAAACGATATCAACCCGGAGGATATTGAATCTATCGAAATCATCAAGGGCCCTTCTGCAGCGACCTTGTACGGTTCAATTGCGGCGAACGGTGTAATTCGGATTACCACTAAAAAAGGGAAGCAAGGGGAACCGCGATGGTCCGCTTTTATGGAGAGCGGTCTGGTAGAGGATGTGACGACTTATCCTAGAAATTATCAGGCACTGGATGCGCAAGGTAATCCTGGCTTCAATTTTGAAGCGGCCGAGGGCACTTTTGTCCCCAGTACGGTCAATTCCTTTCAGCCCTTGAACGACCCGCGGACCTCGCCCTTTAGAACGGGACAGTCCTATGGCGCCGGATTGAGCGTATCGGGAGGTTCGGAAGTGCTTACCTACTTCCTTTCAGGTAGTCTTACCGACGGTGAAGGTGTACTGCCGGTAAATAATATAAAAAGAACCAATTTCAGGGGAAATTTTGGGGCCAAAGTTACTGATGATTTAAAGATCAATTTAACTACGGGCTACACCAATAGCGATTTGGAATTGCCCTTGAACGACAATTTTGCCCTAGCGTTGATGAGCCAGGGCCTGAATGGAACTTCTTCGATAGATATAAATAGTGGTTGGGGCGAATTTACCCCGGATGAACTGTTCACGATCGATACCCGACAAAGAATCAATCGTTTTACTTCGGGTCTCGAAGCTATATGGCAACCCACCGAAAAACTGAATTTTAGGGCCTCCGGTGGACTTGACTTTACCTCCCGTTGGGACAGCCAGTTTTTTCCAACGGGAGAAGCACCGGCTTTTCTCAATTATGACGAAGGTGCCCGATTTTCCAATAGGTTTAACGACTTTGTTTATACCCTTGACATGGTAGGGTCTTACAAAACCGATTTATGGGAAGGTATAAATTCACGTACTTCCCTTGGGTTCCAGTATTTACAGAATTTATCACAGGGTACATTTGCGACCGGGCTTCTGTTGGTTGCCGGTAGCAACTCCATTGCCGGGGCCGCTGTTACACAGAGTAATGAACAGACCATCGAATCACGTACCGTTGGTGTCTTTTTGGAAGAACAGGTCGGTTTTAACGATAGACTGTTCGTAACCGGTGCAGTAAGGGCGGATCGCGGAAGTTCATTTGGTGCCTCGTTCAACTCTATTTTTTACCCCAAGGTGAGTGCCTCATGGCTAATTTCCGAGGAAGAATTCTTTAATAATTCCGATAAATATGGAATAAGTTCCTTACGGCTCAGGGGGGCATGGGGCGCCTCCGGGGTCCAGCCCGGCACTAATGATGCCTTAAGATTTTTCAATCCTATCGCAGCTACCTTGGACGGGCAAAGTGTAACCGGGGTAACCATTGGAAGTGTCGGCAATACCGGTTTAAGTCCTGAGATATCCACAGAAGTTGAATTCGGGTTCGACGCCAAACTATTGTCCGATAAAATCGGTTTTGAAATGACCTATTTCAATAAACGTACCGAGGATGCCCTTATTTTCAGGCAACTACCCTTGTCATTGGGTGTGGGTGAAGGACGTTTTGAGAATTTGGGTTCCGTAAAAAACTCGGGTATCGAAATAGCAGTGAATACCAGAATCATCGAGACCGACAAGTTTTTCTTTGGACTGGATTTGGTCGGTTCTTTTATCGATAACGAGCTGATCGAACTGGGCGAGGGTATACAATCGGTCATATTTGGTCAGCAACGTCATGTTGAAGGCTTTCCCCTCGGTGGATATTGGGACGAAACCTATACCTTTAGCGATGCCAATGGCGACGGTTTCATTGGGCAAGATGAAATACAGGTAGGGGAAATAGGGTATTTGGGCACCCCGTTTGCAACCACCGATATTTCTTTTACCCCGACACTGAGCTTTTTCGAAAATCAATTTGTGGTCAGAGGGCTCTTAAACTATAGGGGCGGTCAAAAACTTTACAATAACACCGGTTCATGGAGAAACGGGAACAGTAATAACCGAGAACTGAACGACCCCAATGCCTCGCTTGAAGATCAGGCCAGGGCAGTGGCCTCAAAATTTTTGGGGACAAATGCAGGTTATATCGAAGATGCCTCTTTTTGGAGGCTTCGTGAAATCTCATTAACTTACAACGCACCGGGCACCTTTTCAAGCCAACTTGGTTTTGACCGTATAAGCGTTACACTTTCCGGACAGAATTTGGGCGTGTGGACGGATTACTCCGGACTGGATCCCGAAATTAGTTCTGAAGGACAGGCCAATTTCACCACCGAAGAATTTCTCAGTCAGCCGCCTGTACGTTCTTGGAAAGCAAGACTGAACCTATCTTTTTAACATAAAAATCTAAGAAAATGAAAAAGTCAATTAATGCAGAAAAAAACTATTCCAAACTTCTTTTCAACGTCATTGTCTTGATGGTACTTACCTCGTTAGGTATGTCATGCGATTCCGTGGTAGAAGTCACAGATCCTGATATCGTTACCCCGGAATCATTAAATAGTGAGGCCGGTATACAAACCCTTCGCGCGGGCTCTTTGGGGGATCTAGCGGTGGCCATGAGCGGTTCCGCTGCGGGCCACGGCGCCACTACGGGCCTAATTATTATGAGTGGCCTTATGGCTGATGAGTATACCTATTCGGGAACCTTTCCCACCAGGCGTGAGGCAGACACCCGTAATCTTCAAGATATCAACAGTGACGTAAATACAATTTATGGCAACCTGCATAGATCGCGAACGGGTGCCGAAACTACGGTTGACCTTCTTGCCGATTTCGGTGGAAACCCAGAAATTGAAAGCGAGATGCAAAGCGTTACTGGCTATGCCTATGTCATGTTCGCGGAAACCTTTTGCGGGGGGGTCCCGTTCAGCAAGGCCCCGGCCGATGGTGGGGAATTGATCTATGGGGAGCCTTTGACGACCGAGGAAATGTTTAACACGGCAATTAGCTGGTTCGATCAGGCGGCTGCCAATGCCGGTAGCAATGCCAACTTGGCGAACTTGGCCCGTGTAGGTAAAGCACGCTCCCTTTTGGGCTTGGGCCAAATTGAGAACGCCGCCGCCGAAGTGGCCGGCATCCCCACCGATTTTGTGTACAACATAGAGCAATCCGACAATAGTTTTAGGCAAGAAAACGGTATTTACATCATGAGCACCGTTCGCCGTCAGTTTTCCATCGCCGACGGAAAGGGGGGGAACGGCTTAATGTTCCGCTCTTCCATGGATCCCAGGACGCCTTGGGACGGCGGTACGGAATTTGGGCAGGATGATATCACCCTGTATTACAATCAGCTCAAATATGATTCTTCCAATGTGCCCGTAGTCCTGGCTTCTGGAACAGAGGCAAGATTGATCGAGGCCGAGGCAGCCGCCAATGCGGATGATGCTGCCACCGTGGAGGACATACATAATGCACTTAGGGCTACTATAGGTCTGTCAGATTTAGACCTCTCAGGAATTAGCGGTGACGACCTATTGCTGGCCCATTTTTCTGAGCGTGCCTTTTGGCTCTTCAGTACCGGTCATCGCCTGGGCGACCTTAGAAGACTTGTGGACGTTTATGGCATGATGCCCTCCAATGTATTTCCGTGGGGGCCGTATTTCAAGGGAGGGGAATATAGTTCCACCCTTAAATTTCTCGTTCCACAGTCAGAATCGAACAA
This sequence comes from Croceitalea sp. MTPC6, assembly GCF_036985525.1. Lineage (NCBI taxonomy): Bacteria > Pseudomonadati > Bacteroidota > Flavobacteriia > Flavobacteriales > Flavobacteriaceae > Croceitalea > Croceitalea sp. MTPC6. Next base: position 82,235 of record NZ_BTGR01000006.1, on the reverse strand, counting down.
CCCTAATTATCTAGGGTGTTTAGATTAAATTGATCACCAAAATAATAGAGGGAAAAGAGGCTGCTATAAAGCCTCTTTTCTTTTTATGACTATCGGATTTGTTACATAGCTTTTTTTGTAGTCGGCACGTCGATCAAGTTATCCTCTTTTTTTCCGGATCATACGATTTACGACTAAATTTAGGCCTACACACCCCTTGATCCCCTCTTTTTAGAAGGGATACGATTTCTTCCCTCCTAGAAAGGAGGGATAGAGGGAGGTGTTTTTTTTACAAAACTTAAAAGTTGACTTCATGTGCAAACTATCCGATAGTCATATTTCTTTTTATGTTTGTAAAATACCACAATGAACTGATTTAAACTTTTTACATTTAAGTAAACTACCTCCGGGCAAGCCCACGAGGCATTTAAAGAAAAAACATTTTGATTTCGAGGCAAGTCTCAGAGCATTCAAATCTCGATTATCGAGTGAAAATTAGCCATTTTTTATGAAGGATAAGTTTATGTCTCCACAATTTGAACGTTCGGGAAACTTCACTTTTTTATATGCTTTATTTTTTCTGTCCGGTACCGCCGGCCTAATTTTCCAGGTGGTCTGGATGTACCGTTTAGGGCTGGTATTCGGAAACGCCGCGTACGCAACCGCGGCAACACTCTCCGTTTTTTTTCTTGGGCTCGCAATTGGGGGAAGGTTTTTTGGCAATGTCGGCGCTCGTTTGAAGAGACCGTTCCGTGTATATGGGCTTATGGAGCTGGGCATTGCGCTAACTGCCTTGTTGATAATACCAAGTCTTGATCTATATGAAATGTACTATGCCGAGGTCGTATCCTTTTTGGGCGGTTCAAAAAGTGCGCTTTTACTGGCGAAATTCTTTTTTGGCGCTTTATTGCTTTTGCCTCCAACGTTCCTTATGGGAGGTACTTTTCCCATATTGGCACAGTATATCGGTAAAGATCGCAGGTACCTCGAAAGGCGCGGAACCATTCTATATGCGGTGAATACATTGGGAGCAGCACTTGGAGCCTTTTTTACGGGGTTTTATCTGATCAGGGAATATGGGGTAAGTTCAACCTATGGCCTTGCATTGATACTGGCAGCTTCCGTAGGTGTTCTTGCCATTGTTCTTGATAAATTCCTTGTGTCTTATTCCGTTGCGCCCACGATGGCCGAGGTAAAGCCAAAACCCAAAAAGAATACCGAACGTTCGGCCAAGTTAAGTTATACCCAGTTTGCCGTGGTGGCTTTTTTTTCAGGAGTATTGGCACTATCGGCCGAAACCTTGTGGACCAGGATGTTCGCTCAAGTACTACAAAATTCGGTGTATTCGTTCTCCGCAATTTTGGTGGTATTTCTTTTGGCTTTGGCATTGGGTGGGTTCGTCGCACATCTGCTTGTTAGGTCAAGGATGCCCTCAAAAAGTGCCTTGGCCATACTCCTCTCCGTATCGGCCATTTTAATAGGGGTTTCCCCGAATGTTTTCAATATCGCGACAAGCGGCCTTGGGTATCTGGCAATGGGCGCATCTTGGTACGCCTATGTATGGGCCGTTTTTAAATTGGCCTTTTTGGTGGTCTTACCGCCAACGGTTGTTCTGGGCGCAGTGTTTCCATTCTTGCTCAAAGTAGCTCCCATGACAGATAAGCCGTCAGGGCAGCTCGTGGGCAGGTTGGTACTTTTCAATTCCATGGGTAGCTTCGTTGGCCCCGTACTATCAGGTTTCGTTCTGCTCGACACTTTAGGCCTTTGGGGCGGTATAAAAATCGTTGCCGTTTCGTACGGAATCTTGGCCGTTATGGCCTCCCTATCGTTTTATGGGCGAAAGAAAATTGGTTGGGCCTTAATGCCCATTGCCGTAATTATGGGGATCCTTGTTCTGAAAGATCCACCCATAGTGCGCTTGGACGCTGATGAAACTTTATTGGATTCCTGGCAATCGAGCGATGGTGTAGTTTCCATTGTGCAAGTACCAAAGAATATTCAGATGCGCTTGGATAACTTTTATGTGCTCGGGGATTCCGGCTCCCTGTTGGTCGAACAAATGCAGGCCCACATTCCGTTACTTATCCATCCAGCACCAAAAAAAGTAGTTTTCTTGGGCATGGGAACCGGTATTACTGCGGGGGCGGCACTCCACCATAATGTAGAAAAGGTAGTCGCGGTAGAGTTGGTATCCAACGTAATTCCGGCCGCACAGCGCTATTTTGCCCCTTGGGCCAACGGACTTTTCAATGACGAACGCGTAAGCATTGTTGCCGATGATGCCCGAAACTATCTTTTGGGCACGCACGAGCAATTCGATGTTATTGTTGGTGATCTTTTTACCCCTTGGCACGCGGGTACCGGAAGCCTTTACACCCTTGAACATTTTAAAGAGGCGAAAAAGCGGTTATCTTCCGGTGGGATTTTTGCACAATGGTTGCCAATGTACCAGCTTACTTCCGAAAACTTCGATATCATTGCCGCCACGTTCGCTTCGGTTTTTCCCCAAGTGACCCTATGGAGGGCCGATTTTTCAGGAACACGGGCAAGTATCGTGCTAATTGGCCAAGAGAAAGGTACGCCGCTAGACGAAAATACGCTTAGGCAAAATAGTGCCCATATCGTTCGTGGGCAAGGCAGTTCGACCAAAGACGATCATATGGCAGGCCTGTTCTATTTAGGCAACCTCGATGCCGTTCGAAACCGTTTATCGGGAATTCGCCCCAACACCGACGACAAAAGATCGGTCGAATTCGAAGCCCCCATTTTATCGCAACAAGCCAATGCGGGGCGGGCCAAGTATGTTACAGGAACAGAATTGGAAAACTTTCTCAAAGAACTGGCCGGTAACCTCCCCCCAGAAGAGGATCCCTACCTCTCGGACCTGCCACCGGACGAAATCCGGTACGTAAAAGTAGGTTCGCTCTATCAGCGTTATATTCGGCTTATGAATGCGGGGAAAGACAAAGAAGCAAAAATAGTACTTGAACGGATACAGCTTCTGGCGCCCGACTTCTTGAAAAAGGAAACCGGATCCCTTGACGATTGAGCTTATGGTATGTTCTTGCCACTTTGAAATCAAGGGATTCGAAAACTAGGTCCCAAAAAGGCATGTTAAAAAGGTCTAATAAAAAGCAACAGTAGATTGGTTTTTTTCAACCCTTTCCTGATTACCTTAAAAGCCTTGGAGATATGACCTTCAACGGTCTTTTTTGAAACGTTCAAATATTGGGAGATTTCTTGGTTGGTCAATCCATCTCTTTTACTTAAAAGAAAGACCTCTCTACATTTTTTGGGAAGCAGCTCTATTGCTATGTTTACTTTTTCCAATTTCTTTACAAGATCTTGGTCTTCTAGCTGAATAAAGGTATGTACGGTTTCCAATGAGATCCGATCCAAAAAATCGATTTCCTTTTTCTTTTTTCGATAGTAATCCACAAATTCATTGTGAATAGACCTGTACAGAAAACTTTTCAACGAAGTTTCTATAAATAGCTTTCCTTTCTTTGACCATAGCCTAAGAAATACTTCTTGAACTATATCCTCTGCCACCGCCCTTTCATTAACAAGACCGAGTGCGTACACGTAAAGAATGTCATAAAATTGCTCGACCACAATTTGAAAGGCCTGCAGGTTTCCCCTATTAAGGTTCTCGATCAAGTCCTTCTCGCTATCAAATTCCAAATTCATCGGCACAACTAATTTTAACATACAATATCATAAATTTTTATTTAAAGGGGCAAGGGTAGTGGCATATTCGTTCGTCATACTAATAATAAGCAACATTTTTGCTCAAGAATTAATTTCGCAAAATGATAGATAAAGAGGTCGAATTATTGATTTTTAAATACCTGGACAAAACGGCCGATGACAATGATCTTCGTGTTCTGGGCAATTGGGTAGAAGCGAACGAAGATAAGTTTGCTGAATACATTCGTTTGAACACCTTGATCAAAGGGTCCGTTGCAACGGAAAATATCAAAAAGGCTCGGAATGCCCTTTTGGCAAAAGTTAAGACCAGAAGAAGAGTAAAAAATCGGATAGCCCCGTTCTATAAGTATGCCGCATTGTTTATAGGGATCGTTGGGTTGCTCTTTTTCTATAAAAATTACACTTCTGAAAATATTATGGAAGGCACCGGCGTTTCGAATGTTTCAGATGAAAACATTATACTTAAACTGGGAGATGGTACTGTTGAAGTTATTTCCGATAAAAATAAAAAAGAGAAACAGATTATTAATACAAATGGTGAGGTAACAGTTGTACAAAAAGGGAATAGCCTACTTTATTCGAGCGGGAACACGAGCGGTAATGTCATTTATAACGAATTACAAGTACCCTATGGAAAAATATTCGAGCTGGTACTATCGGATAAAACAAGGGTTCACCTAAACGCCGGTAGTTCGCTGAGATATCCGGTCAGATTTAAAGAAAGCGGCCAAAGGCAAGTATTCTTGAAGGGAGAAGCTTATTTTTCGGTAACAGAAAATAGTGAAAACCCCTTTGTTGTAAATGCGGATCAGGTAGACATTGAGGTGTTGGGTACAGAGTTCAATGTTTCCTTTTATCCTGAAGATCCTGAGGTAAGAACGGTTTTGGTGGAAGGTGCAGTGAAGGTATTCCGATCGAACCTTGAACAATCCTCGACTTTGCTGAATCCAGGACACATGGCCGCATTTAATAGGAAAAACGGCTCACTGGATATCACCAGGGTAGATACCTCACTCTACACCGCTTGGAAAGACGGTATTCTACTTTTTAGGAACACCCCTTTTTCCAGCATCAAAAAGAAGCTTGAACGCCATTTTAACATCTCCATAGTGAATAACTACAAATTTTTGGACAATCAAATATATACGGCCTCATTTTATAAAGAAGAAGATGTAAAACAAATTTTAGAGGTTTTTAAGGAAGATACTCCGTTCGAGTACCGCACGGAAGACAAAACAATAACCCTTACCCGACCGATTCGTTAATAAATACCAGAAGAGCCTATGGGATAGAAAAACAATGACTTCAATAAATCATGAATAAAAAATCGGAAAATGCGCCAACATTTCCCGATAGTAGCATGATTTAAAAAAGAATTTAAACCACTAAAAACTATTTAAAAGTATGAAAAAATCAATCATAGGTACGTTTTTCAAATTGAAAAACGCATATAAATTTGATCTCAAAATGAAAATTACCACTTTACTGCTAGTTATATCATTGTTTGAGATTCATGCGAATACCTACTCTCAAAATAAAAAAATCTCGTTAAGACAGGACAACGTCTCCCTTCAAAAAGTACTGGATAAGATTGAATCCCTTTCGGATTTCAAATTTACCTATAACCACCGAAAAGTAGATATTAACAGAAAAATAACCATAAACGTGGAGAAAAAACCTATTTCCGCAATTTTGGAAAAAATTTTTTCAGAAACGAACATTGCTTATGTGGTACGAAAAAACTATATCGTTTTAAGGCTTAAAAAAGAAAAGGACGATCAACAACGAGTACTGTTAAAAGAACAGCAGTCCATGACCGTTACTGGAACTGTAACCGACAAGGAAGGGGTTCCCCTCGCAGGGGTCAATATTATAATCAAGGGAACGACCAAAGGTGTTTCCACCAACTTCGACGGAAAGTATAAAACTAGAGCATCTTCTGGAGACATATTGGTTTTCTCCTATATCGGTTTTCGGACCACTGAGGTAACGGTTGGCCAAGATGCTATAATAAATCTTGAAATGGCACCTAGTGCCAACCAATTGGATGAAGTAATTTTGACGGCCATTGGTACAAAGCAATTAAAAGACGAAACGGGTGCCACCAGTTCATCCGTAGAACCCGAACGCATCGTAAAATCCGGGGAAACAGGTGTCATCAATGCGCTTTCGGGAAAAGTTTCCGGTCTTCGTATTGCCCGGCAAAATGGTGATCCCGGGGCAGGTGCCAATATACAGATTAGGGGCATCAACTCCATTGAGGGCGATAGTAATCCACTGATCATTATAGACGGTATCCCGGTAAGCAACGACTCGTTTGATGATGACGGTGTTGGCGGCAGTACAAGCGTTACCCAACAATCAAGATTAAACGACATCAACCAGAACGATATTGAAAATGTTCAAATTTTGAAAGGGGCATCGGCGGCCGCCTTATGGGGTTCGCGTGCGGCCAACGGGGTTATTTTAATTACCACCAAAGGAGGGTCGTTCAATAGACGCCCTACATTTACCTACAGCTCTACCTACTCCATTGATGATATTTCGGTAAGGGTACCCTTGCAGGACAAGTTTGGACAAGGAAGAGGAGGCGTACGGGCATTGAACAGGACCGAATCATGGGGCGACCGTATCGCTGACCGACCCGGAGGTGAAGATGACTTTGACACCAGTGGAGAGTATTTTGTTACCCCTTCCGGCGAATTGTATTATCCCATTGCCAATAAAAATTCCAGGCAAACGTTTATCGACGAGAATTTTGATGCCGTATTTAGAAACGGCTCATTTCTACAGCACGATTTTTCTGTTGCCGGTGGTGGTCAAAAGGCCTCCTATTTTTTTAGCTACGGTATCCTGGAACAGGATGGAATCGTCAAAAACGCGGATTATAACCGTCAGAACATTAGACTGAACACCAAAGTAAATCTTACTGATTGGCTGGATGTTCGAAACAACGTGGCCTACACGTTTACCAAATCGAACCGAATTCGAGGAGGTGGAAGTATCACGGGCCTTTATATTGGTTTGCTGAGAAATCCTGCGGATTTTGATATCCGAGGCCACATTGGAACCTATGTCGATGAAGACGGTGATGTTTTCCAGAACAGGCAGCGTTCTTATCGTAACCAGCTAGGGGCTTCCAACAATGCAGGATATAACAACCCCTTATGGACCCTATACGAGCAACGAAACGAAACCAGGGTAGATCGATTTTTAATGACCCCCGAAATAAATATTAGGGCCTTGAACTGGCTAGACTTCACACTTCGTGGTGGATTGGACTATTACTCGGATGAAAGGTTGCAGTTTCTGCCGATCAATACGTCCGGGGGGGCGAGGTTTGGTGATATGCGTTCAACCGTTGCGGTAAGTAAGGAGTACAATTTTGACCTTCTTATGAAAACCAAGCATAATCTCACACCGGATATAAACGTGAACACAACATTGGGTTTTAACTTCAATAACAGAAAAAGAGCCACATCATCCATAAGATTGACCCCGTTTGTGGTGGATTCCAGGCAACCTATTTCAGATTTGAACCCGGATGATGCTTCCACAAGCTGGAGCAGGAATTTACGTCAGATCCGTACCAATAGAGGTTATGCGCTGGTTAATTTTGGCTTGTTCGACCAGCTGTTCGTCAATGCGTCTGCCTCGTTAGAGGCATCTTCTACCATTGAAGGAGCGTTCTTTTATCCTTCCGTGGACATGGCATGGCAGTTCAGCGACCTTTTTGAAAGTGACGGACAATTTTTCGGGAAGTTGAGGGCTTCATGGGGCAAAGTAGGTATTCAACCGGCTCCTTATCGTTTTGAAACACTTGCGACCACCGGTTTTACAGACTTCGGTGGTGTTTTTGAGGTCTCCGATGTGCAAGGAAACCGTAATCTTAGGCCAGAAATAAAAACAGAATATGAAATTGGTGCCGATCTACGGTTTTTTAAGAACAGGCTGAATTTAGGTATCACCTATTATGAAAATGAAATCGATGATATTCTTTTTGAAGTTAAAACCAACCCTAGCTCAGGATTCAACAATAGTTACCGAAATGCGGGAATTATAGAAAACAAAGGTTGGGAAGTGGACCTGACCGCAAAAATCATTGACAAAGAAGATTTTAATTGGTCGTTTAACGCAAACTTCAACAACAATGACAACTTAGTAGTTGACATTTTCGGGGCGGAGACCGTTGATATCGGGGGTACATCAAAAGCTGTCAAAGGGTTTCCTATGAGCTCCTTTTGGTTGCCCGCTTCAGTTCTTAATGAAGATGGTACCCGTGCATTGGATGAGAACGGATTTCCTGAAGTGGATACCGAAAGACGGGTTATAGGGGATCCCAATCCCGATTGGAGAGGTGGTGCCGGTATGCAACTGAACTTTAAGGGTTTTGACTTTAGCTTTCTCTTTGAACACTCACAGGGCGGGGATTTCATCAACCGCGGAAGAATCGTGATGTATGGGTTCGGTACGCACGCTGATGTAGGCAACGAAGTTACCCTGACCGAGGATTTGGTGAACGTAAATGGCGATGTGTTCAGTGCCGGAACTACGGTTAGGGGCAACATAACTGATTTTGGGGCCGGTAATGTATTGCTCGATGAATCCTTTTATAGAACACGTGGCGGGGGCCTTGGGTTCAACAAACTCAACGACCTCTATGTTGAGGATGCCACATGGACCAAACTTCGGAACGTGACCTTAGGTTATACGTTCGATAGAAACAGGTACAAAAACTTTCCCCTGAAAAGCCTAAGGATAGCTTTGACGGGTAGGGACCTCATTTTGTGGACGGACATCGTAGGCTCTGATCCAGAGACCAGTTATTATGGTATCAGCAATGCCTCGGGGATGGACTATTTTACCAACCCCTCGACCCGTTCCGTGCTTTTTAACCTAACGGCTACCTTTTAAACCACGAACCCTAAAACAGTATAAAATGAAAACAACAAATAAAAATCATATCATCCTATTACTAATGTTCGCTTCCCTTTTTATCGGATGTGAAGAATTGGTGGATGATATAAATGAAAACCCCAACAGTTTTACATTAGACGAATTGGATCCAGGGCTTTTCCTGAATGGTGCGGAGCTTAATTCCATAAATATCCTATTGGGTTCCACCAGCCGAATGGCTGGATATTGGTCCGGTCAACTAATAGGCTTTGACCAGACCGAGCTAGAGCGCTATAACTACAACGTAACCTTTACAGATTTCAGTTGGGACGGGTATCAAAGTGTAGTAACTCCTTTAAGGGAGATTAGGATAAGAACGGAAGACAACAACCTTTATCAAGGAATTACAAGGATCTTGGAAGCTCAGATTATAGGCAACTATGCTTCTGTGTACGGTGATATCGTTTACTCGAATGCCCTGTCGGATATTGACAATCCCGAATTCGATGGTCAGGCAGAAGTATTCGATTCGTTACAGTCCCTGTTGGATATAGGAATCAGTAACCTGTCCAACGTTACCCCTCAAGATGTGGTATTGGAGGATTTTCTGTTCAATGGCGACGCAACAAAATGGTTACAGTCCGCTTGGACTTTGAAAGCCAGGTTTTATATGCTGACCCGGCAATATGATTTGGCCTATGCAGCGGCACAGAACGGAATAGCATCACAGGACAACAGTATGATCTTTGTTCCCTTGGATCTTGAGGACGTGACCAGCACAAAAAACAAATTTTGGATATTGCTTAACAACACGCCTAGTGTGGGAACTGGAAACAGTTACCTTGTCCAGCTTTTGGATCCGTCCAGTGGTATTTCGAGAAACAATACAAAAACCGATGAAACTGCCAGGTTACGGTACTATACCATCAACGAGAACGACCCCGACGGTAATTTGGGTATCGCCAATGAACTGGAACCACAACCCTTGATCACCTATAAAGAGAATATATTGATCTTGGCCGAGGCCGGTGCCCGTACCCAAGGTTTCAATGTCGGTCTGGGCCATCTGAACTCATGGCGGTCCCAACTGGCCACTGGTGATTTTTTCAATGCCAGTGTTGCGGGGGAACCCATTTTATACGATGCCTACACCGGTGCTGATTTTGGCCCGGGCGGTATAGAAAACCCTGACAATATAGATACGGACACTGCATTACTTCGTGAGATTGTAGAAGAACGATACGTAACGGGCTTTACCACCTTCATGCCGTTCGACGATGCCAGAAGGTTGCGTAGGGAGAATGCCGTGGCGGTACCTTTTCCAAATAATACAACCACCGCCCCAGGAAGGGTAGAACGGTTTTTGTACCCAGAGGATGAAGTTCTAGCCAACACAAGCGTGCCAGATGATCCAGGTCTTTTTGCGCCAAATCCCATTAATCAATAATAAATATCAATTTTCTTAAAATTAAATTCAATGAAAAAGCAAGTAAAAAATTTTATGCTACTAATGTTTACCCTTTGTGCTGTATCCCTTGGTAATGCCCAAGAGAAATCGACAGAATTCGAGGTATTGGGCAACTGCAATGGCTGCAAAAAACGTATCGAGAAAGCAGCTAACTCAATAGAAGGTGTGGCCAGCGCCTCGTGGAACAAGGACAGCAAAATAATAGAGGTGGCGTATGATTCGGAAAAGACCTCATTGGAAGATATATCCAAGGCCATAAACGAAGTAGGCCACGATACAAAATTTGGGAAAGCAAGCGATAGCGCCTATGATGCCTTACCGGGCTGTTGCCAGTATGATAGGGAAGGTCCCGACAGTTCAAAAGCTTCCAAAGAAGAGGCCGTAGCTTCTTATAGCTTTACGGTTTCCGGAAATTGCGGAATGTGCAAAAAACGTATCGAAAAAGCGGCTAAAGGTGTAGCGGGAGTAATCGATGCAAATTGGGATAAAGAGACCAAGGTTGTCGATATCCAAGTTTCCGAGGATAGCACAACAAGGGATATGGTTTCGGAGGCGATTGCTGGCGTAGGCCACGATACCGAATTTCATAAGGCCGAAGCGTCAATATATAATGACTTACCGGGCTGTTGCCAGTATGATAGGGTGCAATAAACATTTTAAACTTAGGGCTGTTCGCATTATTCGAATCATTTCAGGACCCGGATTGGAAGAAAATTTTAGAGTTAGTTTTCCTTGTTTGAGTTAGTCGATCCCGTTCTGGATCAATAATGTTAGAGCAGCCCTTTTTTATTACAAAAGGATGGTCGAAGAAAAAACAACTGCCCTTGAAACCTATTTCCAGGGTTTTAGAAGGGATATCATAGGGGTTACCCATGAAATAGAGACCCCATATGGAAAAAAACCGCTGGTCTACGCGGATTGGATCGCCAGCGGTCGGCTCTACGCCCCGATAGAGGATATCATGCGCAACAGCATCGGACCTATGGTCGGCAATACCCATTCGGAAAGCTCGCAAACCGGTAAATTGATGACCCATTTGTATGAAACGGCCAAGCAGCTTATTAAGGGGCATGTGAATGCATCAGACGAAGATGTCATCATTACGACGGACACGGGCATGACCGGTGTTCTCTGTAAGTTTCAACGGATTCTAGGTCTTAAGGTTCCCGAAAAACTTTCGCATTTGTTGGAAATATCCGAAAGCGAACGTCCCGTAGTTTTTCTGACCCATATGGAGCATCACTCCAATCAAACCACTTGGCTGGAGACCATTGCAGATGTGGTGGTTCTGGAACCTTCGGAAGGATTGTTCGTAGATGCGAAAAAGCTTGAACAACAACTGGATAAATATAAGGACCGCAAATTAAAAATAGGCTCCTTTACCGCCTGCTCGAATGTAACCGGGGTAAGTGCCCCCTACTACGAACTGGCAGAGATCATGCATGAACACGGCGGATTTTGCTTCGTGGATTTTGCGGCCTCCGCACCCTACGTCGATATGGATATGCATCCCAAAAAAGAATCCCAAAGGTTGGATGCCATCTTCTTTTCGCCCCATAAATTCCTGGGAGGTCCCGGAAGTTCCGGTGTCTTGGTCTTTAGTAAAAACCTATACAAAAACCGTATCCCCGATAATCCCGGTGGAGGAACGGTAACCTGGACCAATCCTTGGGGCGGACATCATTTTTTTGAGAGTGTCGAGGCCCGTGAAGACGGTGGTACGCCCGGATTTCTCCAAACCATGAGAACGGTGTTGGCAATTAAGTTGAAGGAAAAAATGGGAGTTGAAAAAATCCGCCAACGCGAAAATGAATTGGTACGCAAATGTTTTGAAGGACTTCATAAAATTAGGGGAATACAAATATTGGCAAAAGAAGTACGGTACAGGTTGGGGGTCTTTTCCTTCTATTTTGAAGATGTACACTACAATTTGGCCGTAAAACTTTTGAACGACCGATATGGAATACAAGTACGGGGCGGTTGTTCCTGTGCAGGTACGTATGGCCATTTGTTGCTCAACGTTAGCAAAGAAGAATCCAAAAGGATAACGGATCAAATAGATGAAGGTGTCCTTGCCGAAAAGCCGGGTTGGGTAAGGGTGTCGCTGCATCCGACCATGACCAATGATGAGCTGGACTATATTCTCAATGCAATCAGAGAGATTTCGGAGCATGGAAAGGAATGGTCGAGGGAATATCGGTACAATGCAAACAAGAATGAGTTTTACCACATCCAAGAAAAATCGGAAAACCCCAACCTGACCGATTGGTTCAGCCTATAATCCATGAATACTATATTTATATGAAATTGAGATACTTTATAAAAGCTGAACGGACTTCATTGTTCTTTGCCCTGGTCTTTGGCTTTTTTTTTAACACCATGATTGGTCAGGAAACCTTTCCGAAAAACGATGTGGCAGACAAGAGGCCCGAAGCCTTTGCCCTTACCAACGCCATGATCGTCACGGCCCCTGGAGCAAAATTGGAAAACGCTACACTGTTGATTAGAAATGGTATGGTCGAAACGGTGACATCCAACGGGACGGTTCCGGATGGCTACACGAAAATTGATATGGCCGGGCATCACATTTATCCCTCATTTATAGATATTTTCAGTACCTATGGACAGCCTGAGGTAACAAAACGGCCAAGAGGAAATCCTTACGTTAAAAAAGAACAGATACAGTCGGACACCAAGGGTGCCTATAACGCCAACGAGGCCATAAAGGCTTCCTATAAAGCGGCGGACGGATTTGAAGTGGATACCCAGAACGCCAAAAAACTAAGGGAACAGGGGTTCGGTGCCGTAGCGAGTCTGCGCCCGGACGGTATTGCAAGGGGTACGGCCGCTTTGGTGCTTTTGGGCGACAAGCGAGAAAACCAAATGGTAGTACGGTCACAGGTTGCATCCCACTTTTCATTTGATAAGGGCAGCTCTACCCAAGATTTTCCGATATCCCCCATGGGTTCCATTGCGCTGTTAAGACAGACCTTTTATGATGCCGCATGGTACAAGGACCTGGCTCCCAAACCTTTTACCGATCTTTCACTGGAAGCCCTGGCAAATAGCAACCCGTTACCAAAGATTTTTGAAACGAACGGTTGGTTGACTGCCTTACGGGCGGCAAAAATTGCCCAAGAATTCAATATGCGGTTCATCATCAAGGGAGGCGGTGACGAGTACCAACGTTTGGAGGAAATTAAAGCAACAAATTCCCAGTTAATAATTCCCTTGAATTTCCCCAAGACATTTGATGTAAGCAATCCGTACATCACCCAAAAAATTTCCCTGGCAGACCTCAAACATTGGGAAATGGCCCCGAGCAATCCTGCCCTTCTGGAAAAAAACGGTATCACCTTTGCGTTTACCGCGCATCCGTCGGCCAACAGTAGTGATTTTCTTGCCAACCTCAGGAAAGCGGTCAGTTTTGGGCTAAATGAAGAAACGGCTTTGGCGGCACTGACTACCGTACCTGCCAAGATGCTGCGATCGGAAAGCAGTTTGGGTTCTTTGGAAAAGGGCAAGATCGCCAACTTTTTGATAACGGACGGAAATCTATTTAACCCTAATACGAGCGTATTGGAGAATTGGATAAGGGGAACACGACATACCCTACAACAACTTCCTATTGCCAAAATTTTGGGGACATACCGGCTTAAGCTACCCGAAGGCCGGTTCGATCTGAAACTGGAGTCCGCCAAAGGAAAATATCGGGCCCATGTCATTAACGCATCAGGGGAAAATCTCAAAGCCGATTTTTCGATTCACGGATCTATGGCAAGCCTACAATTTAACTTGCCGAGTAAAGGAACCTATACTTTGGGCGGCTTCTATACTTTCGAAGACCAAACAGTCCTTTTTTCAGGAACGGGCAGCTTGAACTACGAAAATGAATGGAGTTGGAGCGCACGGAAGATTTCCCCCTTAAAAGAGACTATCAATGACAATGATTTGATCGATAGACGAATCAGCGGAAATATTGTTTATCCATTTATGGCCTATGGAAATACAGAGAAAATTAGGCCAGAAAGACTACTTATCAAAAACACCAATGTATGGACCAACGAAGACATCGGCGTGTTGGAGAATATGGACGTATTGGTAACCAATGGTAAAATTGAGCGCATCGGAACAAATCTGGAAGACACCACTGCCAAAAGAATCGATGGTACAGGTAAACACCTTACCCCGGGCATCATTGATGAACATTCGCATATTGCCATCAGTGCGGTCAACGACATTGCGGCCAACTCCGGTATGGTACGTATGGGGGACGTCATCGATTCCGAAGATATAAGTATATACAGGGCGTTGGCCGGGGGTGTGGTGGCCGCCCATATTTTGCACGGGTCGTCCGACCCCATAGGAGGGCAGTCCGCACTGATCAAATTAAAATGGGGAGAAAACCCTGAAAATCTAAAAATTAGCAAAGCGTCACCCTTTATAAAATTTGCCCTTGGCGAAAACCCCAAGCGTTCCAAAAGTGCTCCGTCCCTACGTTTTCCGAGGAGCCTTATGGGTCTGGAACAATTCTACACCAATGCCTTCGTCGAGGCCCTGGACTATAAAAAAGAATGGAATGCCTACAACGGATCGGGGAAAAAACAAAGAACATCGGTTTCCGCTCCTAGAACGGATATCCTTAAGCAGACCATGCTGGAAATTGTAGAAGGGAATCGCTTTATCTCGTGCCATTCCTATCAAGAAAAGGAAATGCTCATGTTGATGGATGTAGCCGACAGGTTCGGTTTTACGGTCAATACGTTTACCCATGCCTTGGAAGGTCATCGCATTGCCGATAAAATGGCCGCTCACGGGGTCGGCGGTAGTACATTTTCCGACAAATGGAATTTTAAGTGGGAAACCCGAAACGCCATTCCGTACAATGCGGTTATTATGCATCGGGAAGGAGTGACAACGGCCATTAATTCCGACAGCAGGGAAACCATTAGGCACCTGAACCACGAAGCGGCCAAATCGATGAAGTATGGGGGAATGAGTGCCGAGGATGCCCTTAAACTGATTACCCTTAACCCCGCCAAACTGTTGCATTTAGATAAAACGATGGGCAGTATCAAAGAGGGCAAATCCGCCGATCTGGTCCTATGGTCCGGCCCACCGCTTTCTATCTATGCAAAACCGGAAAAGACCATTGTTGAAGGTGCCATTTATTTTGATATGGATAGGGATCTTAAGCTCAGGGCCGAAATCAAAAAGGAAAGAGCACGAATCATCCAACTTATGCGCTCTGAAAAAGGGACGGCCAAAGCTGAACAAAAAATATCCACCACGAAGCCTGAATTTCATTGTGAGTATCTGGGCGAAGAGTAAAAAAAATGTTTATATGAAAACCAAAGAGTTTATTCAAAAATGTAGCTGTGTCCTTGTCCTACTTTTCTTTTTTAGTATTGGAACCGCACAACTGGTGCCGAAACCCGCCGAGGCCCAACAAGAACCTATAGTGCTGATAGGAGGAACTATCCATACCGCTACCGGGGAGGTCATCAACAATGGAGCATTGGCTTTTGCCGATGGTAAAATTTCGTTTGTCGGCAAGGCCAGCGATCCGGCGTTCGACGCATCAGGGTATACTAGTATTGAAGTAAGGGGACAACACCTGTACCCCGGCCTTATTTTGCCAAATTCCTTAATCGGTATCGAGGAAATCAGCGGTGTCCCCCACTCCAATGACAAGTTTGAGGAGGGGTCGATCAATCCGGGACTAAAGTCCTTTTATGCGTTCGACACAGGCTCAGGGCATATTCCCACGCTTAGGTACACCGGTATACTTATGGTAGAGACGATACCCTCCGGGGGTACGATATCGGGCACTTCCTCCGTAATGGAACTGGATGGATGGAGCTGGCAGGAGGCGGTCCATAAAAAGGAAGCTGCGGTACACTTGCACTGGCCTTCTTCATTGTCCCGCTCCTACGATTCCGATACCAAGACCACTAAGATAAAAAACAGCGGTTCATACGAGAACAGGGTACAAGAACTGGAGGCTTTGTTCCTTGCCGCACTATCTTACGGTAAATTAAAGAATAGGCCCGCCAACCTTAAATTAGAAGCCCTACAAGGGCTTTTTAAAGGTACTAAGGCCTTGATGATACATGCCAATGAAGCGAAAGAAATTGTGGAGAGTGTACAGTTCGCCAAAGGCATGGGCGTACAAAAAATAGGTATCCTAACCTCTTATGCGGCCCTTGACGTTGTAGATTTTCTGAAGAGCAACAATATACCCGTTATAATACCCCCAACGTACAATCTTCCGAATATGGACGACATGGATTATGATGCCCATTACAGCCTGCCACGTTTACTTTCAGAAAAAGGCATAGTAGTGGCATTGAGCCACAAGGGAATGTTGTCCACTTCCAGAAATTTTCCTTTCTATGCAGGTGTTGCGGCCGCTTTTGGAATGGACAAAGAGGAAGCGTTAAAGTTGGTCTCCCTGAATCCTGCCAAGATTTTGGGCATCGATGGTCGGGTCGGATCCCTTGAAGTTGGAAAGGATGCTACTTTTTTTGTTTCGATGGGCGATGCCCTGGATATTTTGGACAATTCACTTACCCATGCTTTTATCCGAGGTAAAAAGATAACTCTTGATGGTCCGCACCAAGAACTTTATCTTAGATATTCCAATAAATTTGGCCAAGAACACTAGTTGCGCGGAATGGATATTGAAAAAATCCTTGTCGATTTAAGCAACTGGATATGGGATCTGCCCTTATTGATATTGCTGGTAGGCGGTGGCATCTATCTTTTATTGTACTCCAGATTTTTACCGTTCAAGCATTTTTGGCATGCAATAGCCGTTTTACGCGGAAAATATGATAGCAAAGCCAGTGTTGGCCAGATCAGTGCCTTTAGGGCGTTGTCGACGGCTTTGTCATCTACCTTGGGCATGGGTAACATTTCTGGTGTAGCTATAGCTATTGGCATGGGCGGACCTGGTGCTCTTTTTTGGATGTGGATAAGTGCCTTGATCGGGATGGCGACCAAATACTATACCTGCTCACTGGCCATTATGTATCGGGGCAAAGATGATTCGGGTGTTGTTCAAGGCGGTCCTATGTATGTGATTATGCAGGGGCTTGGGAAAAAATGGAAACCCCTAGCTGTTTTCTTCTCCATAACGGGTCTTTTTGGTTCCCTTCCAATTTTTACGGCCAATCAGCTCACCCAGGTCTTAAATGACGTTCTCTTGCCCGGTCTGGGTTATGAGGCGTCCACGAAATCCTCATTGCTCATCGGAATTGCTATTAGTGTTATGGTGTCCATAGTCATCTTTGGAGGGATTCAACGTATTGCTAACTATGCAAGCAAACTCGTTCCTTTGATGGTATTGCTGTATTTCTTATCCGTATTTTATATTCTAGCCATGAACCATACCAACATTATACCGGCATTTGAACAAGTGTTTACGGATGCCTTGACGGGAAATGCCGTTTTGGGCGGTAGTCTTGGGGCTATTATCATTATTGGCGTGAGAAGGGCCGCTTTCTCCAACGAGGCAGGTATCGGCACGGCCCCTATGGCACATGGCGCATCCAAGAATACGGAGCCGGTTCGGGAAGGCTTGGTGGCCATGTTGGGCCCTTTTATTGATACCATTGTGGTATGCACCTTGACCGCCATCGCCATTTTAGTAACCAAAAGTTGGGAAACCCCGGACATCGGCGGCGTAACCGTAACATTAAATGCCTTTACAACGACCATGCCCGATTATGGTGCAATATTATTGGTGTTCATTGTATTCATCTTTGCGCTCACTTCCTTGTTTACGTATTCCTATTACGGCACTAAGTGTATCGCCTTTCTTCTGGGAACGCGGCACAAAAAAACCTACAATTATATGTATGTGGCCAGCATAACGTTGGGTTCAATTTCTACGATGAGCGGTATTGTAGGTCTCATTGACATTAGCTTTGCCTTGATGGCCATACCCACTATGCTATCTGCCCTAATCCTTTCTCCAAAGGTGAATAGGGCCACACTTATCTATTTTAAAAAGGTATATCTAAAATCCAGCACTATTTAAACCAAAGGCTATGAAAAAGATCGTAATTCTTTTATATCTAGCGAGCCTCACATCGATCAGCGCCCAAACGACGAAATTTCAGGGGCAGCCGCCAATTAAAATTGTACCTACTACTTCCAAACCAATACAAAAACAATGGAAGGCCAACTTTAAATTCAACAGTGGGGACGTGGTTTTTTCCAATGATTTTGAGGGGGCTAGACTTAATGGTGTCCTACAGGAAAATGATAGTACGTACACGGCTTTAATTACCTCTGAAAACACCCCGGTCAATACCAGTCCATGGTATGCCTTTAAGGTATGGGCCAAGGAAAAGGAGGAGATTTCGCTGATGCTGACGTATCAGGAATCGTCCAAACATAGGTATTATCCCAAACTAAGCCGTGATGGGCTCCACTGGTCGCCAATTGATTCGGTGAACTATACCGAATATGAAAAGGGGGACAAGGATTTTGGCCCTGGTTCGCTCCCGTTAAAAGTAAACATGAAATTGGAGGTAGGCCCCGATACGCTTTGGGTTGCGGGCCAAGAACTGCATACCTCGAAACATGTGTCCAACTGGAGAGGGACATTGTCGCAAAAACCTTTCATAAGTCAAATGGAAATAGGTAAAAGCCGTGAGGGAAGAAGCATAAAAGTTCTTACCATAGGTAAGGAATCGTCCAAAAACATGCTCATGGTCATATCAAGACAACATCCTCCCGAAGTCACGGGCTATCTTGCGATGAAATCCTTTATCGAAACCATAAGTTCCGATACCAAATTGGCCAGAAAGTTCAGAAGGAAATTTACTACCTATGTGGTGCCCTTGATGAACCCCGACGGCGTTGACAATGGCCATTGGCGACATAATGCCGGGGGGGTTGACTTGAACAGGGATTGGGCCAATTTCAACCAACCGGAAACCCAAGCGGTCAAACGTTTTATGGAAGAAAAGGTTGAACAGACCCAAGGAAAGTTCTATTTTGGCATAGATTTTCATTCCACTTGGGATGATATCTACTATACCGTTGACCCAAAACTAGAAGGGAATATGCCCAATTTGGTTACCGATTGGCTTACGGGCATGAAAGAGGAAGTTGAAGGGTATAATCCCAATATCAGGCCCAGTGACAAAATGCGGCCGACCACGGTCTCCCGCAATTATTTCTTCGTAGAACATGGTGCCGAAGCTTTGGTCTTTGAAATCGGGGACAATACTCCGAGGGAGTTTTTAAAGGAAAAAACACGTATTAGTGCCAACATTTTGATGCAACTGATGTTAGAACGTTTAAAATAATTTTGAATGAATCAATTTATCCATAAACCTTTTTTTGTTTTGGGCATCGGCCTATTTTTTTTCATTTCCCAAACTCGATGTTTTGGGCAGGATGATATTGTGGATAGGGTCATTGCCGTCTATGGAACAGCCAAGTTGAAAAGTGCGCAAGCTTCATTTGACTTTCGTGACCATGCCTATCAATATAAAAGAGATAATGGACAATTTACCTATACTAGGATGGGTAAAAACCGAGATGGAAGTCCGGTCCGTGATATATATAGCAACGATGGGCTCGTTCGTTATGTTGGCGATACCTTGGTTAGCCTAACCGAGAAAAGGAGAAAGGCCTATGCCAATTCCGTGAACTCTGTTATATATTTTGCGTTTTTGCCCTTATGGCTGAAAGATCCGGCCGTCATACTCCAAGACAAGGGAACATCCAAAATCAAGGGCAGGGAATACCATAAAATTAAAGTAACCTTTGGACAGGAAGACGGTGGTGATGATTTTGAGGATATTTTCTATTATTGGTTTGATGTAAAGGACCTCAGTATGGATTACTTAGCCTATAAATATAAAACGGGCAAAGGAGGTATGAGGTTTCGAGAAGCTTATAATATTCGTAAGGTCAATGGAGTAACCATACAGGACTACCACAACTTCAGGCCAAAGTTAAAGGGAAGCGTTCCTTTTGACCTAATCGAAAAGGCGTTCGAGAATGGGCAATTGGAAGAGCTTTCCATCATAGAATTGAAAAATGTAAAAATAAAGGCAATACCCAAAACGTGAATTCGTACAATGGACTAATTTTGAATATACCCGAAAACGGGGTTAAAAACAAAATATTCTATTCAAATACCCGCAACAGACTACCTGTAAGTTCCGTGTTAAATACCTTTAACGGATTGTTTGTGATGTTGTTCAAGGGAGCTCCCTCTTGATTGAATCTGGCCCCGTGGGTGGCACAACGGTAGATGCCGCCATCTTCGGTAATAAACCGCACCTCTTCGGTTTGTTGATGGCTACAGATTTGGCTGGCGGCCACATACTGTCCCTCCAAGTTTTTAGCCACAACCACAAATTCCTTTAGGATAAATCCCCCGTTGTTCTGTAAAGGCGTACTTTCCTGAGCGTCAAGGTCAATGGTAAAATCAATTCCGGTGGGGACCGGAAGACCCGTTTCGGCACTGTCTTTGGAACAACCATGAACACAGGGAAAAACTATAGCGAATGCCGCACCGGCACCCAGACTTCGTAAAAATTGCTTTCTTTCCATAACAGATTTGTTTATAAGAAATGAACGACTTTATTGGAAAAATAGTATTAGTCAATACGTCGCTATTAATTATTAGGTCGTTTTCAACTTTTACAACAATTTCCTACAAACATGATAATGGTCATGTTTTTGTTTAAACCCTTCACTTACATTTGGACAGTTAATTAGCTAAAAAATAATATAACTTATTTGTTTTTAGTAGTTTACATATCTAAAATATAAACAAGTCATTTTAAAACTTTAAACATTTTTTATAGATGGAATCCATTAGAACGTATTGGATTAAGAACATGGTCTGTAGACGGTGTCTGAAGGTCATAAAACATGAGCTTGAAGAAATCAATATCGAAGTATTTTCCCTTGAATTGGGAAAACTGACCGTACGCACTATCAATAGTACTGATAAAGAAATTGATAGTAAAGTCTCTGATGTACTTCATACCAATGGGTTTGAAATCGCCAAAAGCGAAGAGGAAAAGTTGGTAGAGGAGGTAAAGATCACGCTCATCCATCTTATTAAAGAGCTGCCAATGCAAATAAAGGAAAAGACGTCGGAACATTTGGCATCGACCTTACATCGTGATTACAAGATTTTGAGCAAACTGTTTTCAAAAAACGAAAGCACCACTATTGAAAAGTACTTTATAAAACTAAAAATCGAGAAGGTCAAAGAGCTGATACAGTTGCAACAATATAGCTTCTCTGATATTGCATACCTGCTTGATTATAGTAGTGTAAACCATCTGTCGAGACAGTTCAAGAATACAACTGGAATAAGCATGACAGATTATAAGAACCTTGAAAACTGGGAGCGAAATTTCTATGACGAAATTATATAGATAAGAAAGAAAATTATGCAGACGAACACTTTCAAGAAAAAATAGATTTGTTAACAACTTAATACCAATAAAATGAAAAACAAAAAATTCTTACCAAGTATAACAATACTAACCGTGATATGTTTCCTGTTTGTGGGATTCAATACCCATGCACAGGAAAAATGGGTGGCACCCGCGAGTGCTGACAAGATTGTAAACCCACTTAAAGGAGATGCCAATGCCGCTGCATCGGGCAAAAGAACCTATAAGATGCTGTGTGTCGTGTGCCACGGTGCCAAGGGCAAAGGCGATGGTGTAGGAGGCGCGGGCCTCACACCTAAACCAACCGATTTTACCAGTGCCGAAGTCCAGGCCCAGACAGATGGGGCCCTTTTCTGGAAATTAGAAGAAGGCCGCTCACCGATGGCCTCTTATAAAACTGCCATCCCTGAGAAAAAACGCTGGGAACTAATTAATTATATCAGAACATTAAAGTAATGAAAAAGCTACTAGTATTACTAACAGCAGTTGTTTTTGGCGGTCAGATGTACGGCCAAACATACAACACTTTTGAACCTAGCAACACCCAGTTTATGCTAAGGGGCTACGGCCATACTGGATTTGAATATATGGACTCTGGGGATGAAACCGAATCTACATTCTTAGGCTTAGCCTATGCCCCAATTTTTCTATATAAACATTCGGACAGATTGATGTTCGAGGCCGAACTTGAGTTTGTGCTTGAAGGAAATCAACTGGAGACCGGTTTAGAGTATGCCGATGTCATGTACGTACTCAATAAGAACATGACGGTTCGGGCAGGAAAGTTTCTTTTGCCTTTTGGTACGTTTATGGAAAGATTGCATCCCGCTTGGATAAATAGATTGCCCAATGCCCCTTTGGGCTATGGACACGACGGTATAGCACCCTCTTCAGGAATCGGTGTGGAGCTTAGGGGAGCCTTCGATTTGGGCGGTCCAACATTGAATTATTCGGTCTATGCCACCAATGGCCCAAGGCTAAATGACGGAAGCGATGAACCAGAGGAAGCCGGCATCCTCAGGTTTGAAAATTATGAGGATACCAACCTCGCCAAGGCATATGGAGGTCGCCTGGGGATATTACCTTTTTCTGATTCTTCCACGGAGATTGGTTTTTCTGCATATTCTACAAGTGACACAGGGGAACAGGACTCAGAATACGAAGATGTTGGGGCGTTTTTGTTCGCTTTGGATTTTTCTTTCGTTAAGCAAATATCCGGATTGGGCGGCGTTGTGGATGTCAAAGCCCAGTACAACAATTCAAACGTGGATACGGCCACTTATTTTGAGCTGGAGGATGACATACTGGAGGAATACTCTTTTGACAACCAAAGCAACTCCTTCTATGGGCAGCTGAGTTACCGACCGACTATGGCCAGCAGCGATTTTGTCAAAAAACTGGAGTTTGTGGGCAGATACTCGGACTTTAATGCTCCGGAAGGCGCAGAATGGGAAGAAAAATCGGTCCAGTACGCCTTCGGTCTAAATTATTGGCTGAGCTGGCGTTCCGTAATCAAACTTAGTTATCAGACCACTGAAACGGAAGGTGGTCATGACGGAGATGGTTTAACCAACACGGATGGCCTCTTTGTACACTGGGCCATCGGATTCTAATAACAGTATTAAAAAAATAGAAAACATGAAAATAGTAAATCAGATAATAGTCATAGGTTTTTTTGTCCTGGCTATCGGGTATAGAATTGTAATGAAACTATTTAAAATCGAATAACATGAAAACAATACACAAAATCGTAGTAGGCGTCATAGTAATGACAATTGTGGGAATTACGGCTGTTGCCTGTTCTTCCACAAAGAAGGGCTATACCGATGTTACCGATACAGCAACCGCAGCAGCGGAGGAAGAATTCAAGATCGAAAAATCGGGAGCCCAAATGTGGGGAGAAACCTGCAATAGATGCCATATCGCACCATCCCCTGCGGATTATAACGATACGGATTGGGAGACCATCAGCCTTCATATGAGGGTCAGGGCCAACCTTACCGAGCATGAAAGTAAGAAGATAGAAGAGTTTTTAAAATCGGCCAATTAAAATGACCAAAAACACTCCAATAGTTGCTTCAATAATACAGCAATAGAGGCAAAATAATGCCCGATTCCAAAAATGGAACAAGGCAAAACAGTACTAATTTAAATTATTATGAATATGGAAAAATTACCAAAAATTGCGTTACCAGCAATAATTATTTTTATTGTACTGGTTGTTTTAATAGCAAAATCTGCAGTAACTATTGGATCCGGGGAAGCCGGGGTACTCTACAAGACTTTTGGGGGCGGAGTGGTTACGGATCAGCCGCCTTTGGGCGAGGGTTTTCATATCGTGGCACCTTGGAACAAGGTTTTTGTATATGAGGTTAGACAGCAAGAAGTCTTTGAAAAAATGCAGGTGCTCTCTTCCAACGGATTGGAGATAAAATTGGACGCCTCCGCTTGGTTCGAGCCAAAGAGGGAATTTTTAGGAAAGCTTCATCAAGAAAAAGGTACGGAATACGTTAACCGTGTACTACTGCCCACGATAAGATCTGCAGCAAGAAGCGTTGTGGGGCGCTATACCCCGGAGCAATTGTATTCCAGTAAACGAGATGCAATACAGGCAGAGATCTACGAAGAGACCAAAAAAATCGTTGACGGACAGTACATTCAGCTCAATGAGATACTAGTACGAGATGTTACTTTGCCAGCCACCATAAAGGAAGCTATAGAGCGTAAGCTTAAACAAGAACAAGAGTCGTTGGAATATGAATTTCGTTTGGTTACCGCCAAAAAGGAAGCGGAAAAAGTAACCATTGAAGCACAAGGAAAGGCGGATGCCAACAAAATTTTAAGCGCTTCCCTGACCGATAAAATATTACAGGACAAGGGTATCGATGCAACATTGGAACTAGCAAAGTCGCCTAACTCGAAAGTAGTCGTAGTTGGAAGTGGCAATTCTGGACTACCTCTGATATTGGGCAATAATTGATTTTTTGTTCAGCACAATGGGACAAAAAGTTGAAGTGAACCCATTTAAACTTTTGGATTGAAGCGAAAATTAGGGCACTAAATATGCCTCTGAAACTTCGGAAGTAAGTAAAGGATAAAGTTAAAACGAATCGAGTAAATCTTAAATCAAATACAATGAAAACAGCAACACTAATTTTTTTGACGATCGGGTTGGTTGCCTTAAACGGTTGCAACCAGAAAACTGATGTTAACGCAATGCTCGACAACTCCGAGACACGTAGTGAAATTTTTGATGCCATTGCGAACAACCACTCATACATGACCGGCCTTATGGAAAACATACAAGAGAGCGATCATGCAATGCAAATGATGCAGGGCAACCATAAAATGATGGGCGGCATGATGAAAGGCGATGGTATGCAAATGATGATGAAAGACAGTATGATGATGAAGAACATGATGAAATCCATGATGAAAGATGGTAAGATGATGGGGAACATGATGAAAATGATGCACGAAAAAGGCATGATGAGCGAAGATTGTATGGAGTCCTGTACACAGATGATGGGAGAAAAAGGCATGGACATGATGGGAATGATGGATGATGACAACAAAATGAAATCATCTGAAGATGACCATTCCGAACACCACTAAAAACACAAAATTATAACGTAAATACAGCAATAATGAAAAGTCATTGGATATGGATGGTTATCGGTTGTGGGCTGCCCCTACTACTGATATTTTTTGCCCCAGCATTGGGAATCACAGGGTATAATGGGCTTTTTGCCTTTATAATCGTGATGTTCGTATTGCACCTGTTTATGCCGCATGGCTCACATGGTCGCAGTGGACATAACCATACCGGTCATAGCGATAAGAAGCACGGAGAGGGTAAAGAGGAAGTGTTAGATGGGGACAAAAAAGGACATGAAGGGCATCGACATCATTAAAAAACAGTAAAACTTGGACAATGAGACGCAAATTTCAAATCGAAGGAATAAGCTGTGGCGGATGTGTGACAAGGGTCAAAAGAGCTTTGGAGGAACATCCGTCGGTAGAGAAAACACAGATTTTCTTGCAGCCGAAAGGTGCAACGATTATCAGCATGAAGGAAGAACTTTCAGTAGATGAGTTACAAGAACAACTCAACGAACTTGAAGGCTATACCATAACAGAAATCAATTAGAATAACAATAATCTTAAATCTAACAGTATGTTTTATAGAGACGGAGTTTTTTGGGGCATGCACCTTATATGGTGGGCCATATGGTTTGTATTGCTGGGCTGGATTTTCTTTGCCCCGTCCAGTACATCCTATGATGAAATTGAACACGATGACCCACTTATATCACTCAAAAGGCGGTTTGCCAAAGGAGAGATTACCAAGAGTGAATATGAAGAATCAAAAAAGCTTTTAAAATCGGACGGATAGTCCACAAAAACAAGTATTAACAACTAAAATTCAAAACTATGCACTTTTTCGAAGGACATTACGGCGGTATGCACTTTTTATGGTGGATCGTATGGTTGATCCTATTGATCTGGATCTTTTTTGTGCCCTACGATCTTCCCTATACCAAAAACAGAAAAGAAGACCCACTACGCATTCTTAAAAAGCGATTTGTAAAAGGAGAGATCACGAAAGAAGAATACGAGGAATCAAAGAAACTTTTAAAATCTGAATAAGGAGTAAACTACTTCGCGGCAAGCCCACGGGGCATTAAATGGAAAAAAATGGATTCGAGGCAAGCCTTGGAACATCTAAATCTCGATTATCGAGTAAAATTTTAACACTTAAAGCAAAATGAAATGAAAACAACGATCAAAATGGCAGTAGGTCTGGTACTGGCCACTTTTATACTATCGGCCTGTTCACAAAAACAAGAGAGCGCCATAAAGGACAGACTCAAGGATCCGTCCCAACAAGAAGAGGTTTTGACTTTGATGACCGAAGACCATGAACTAGGCAAAAAATACATCACAAAAATGATGGATAGCGACCATGACACGGGGATGATGGTAGATGAATTGGTCAAAGCAGCGGCAAACGATACCATACTTGCCGGGAAACTTAGCGATATGATAACAAGATACCCGGACCTGATGTTGCTTACCACCCACCATTTTATGCCGATCATCGCCAACGACAGTCTTTTGAGCGACACCTTTTGCGACCATACTTTGGAGCATGAAAATTTGGCTAAGGCCATGCATGAAAAGATGGAGTACAAAAAGAGCTTAGAGTTAAACCACTAGTTACAATCCTAGTTCGGTACGGAATGAATTTACAAGAATAATTAACGTAAAAAAAAACAATCATGAATCGATTAAATGTAAAAAAATTTGGATTTGCCATGGGCCTTACCGCCGCGATACTTTACGCCGGCTGTATGATCGTCCTTGCCACTGCTGGACAAGAAGGAAGTATAAAGTTTTTTAACAGCTTGCTGCACGGTTTGGACACTACTAGTATAATAAGGATGGACGTGCCTGTTTGGGAAGCCCTAATCGGCATTGTACAGACCTTTATAATCGCATGGCTTACAGGTGCCCTGATCGCGGCATTTTACAATGCGCAACTAAAAAGAAGATAGACGAAAACTATGGATAGAAGAGATTTTTTGGGAACCGGAGCAGTTTCAACAGCAGGAATGTTATTTTTCCCTGGTAATTTGCTGGCGAGCGAAGCCAAAATAGATAATCAGACAAGGCTTGTGCAGCCTTTGCGATATAAAAGAGATGGTGAATGGAAAGAATTTGAACTATACATAGATCTTCATACACACGAGCCTGCACCAGGATATAAATACCACACCTTGGCTTTTAATGATATGATTCCTGGACCAGAAATCAGAGTCAATGCTGGTGATAAAGTAAGGGTAAAATTCATTAACAAAACAGATTTAAATCATACGATTCATTGGCACGGTATTTTTGTGCCATGGCGTATGGATGGTGTCCCCTTTGTTACACAACTTCCTGTAATGCCAAAAAATGAATTTATTTATGAATTTGTGGCAGAACCCGAAGGGACACATTTTTACCATTGCCATTGGGGAACACTAATGCATATGCAAGCTGGTATGTTTGGTAGTTTAATAGTAGAAAACCCAAAAGACCCTATAAAAGAAAAGTTTCCATATGAAAGAGAATACACCTTGGTTTATTCGGCTCACGATACCAATTACATCCGTGAAGAAATGAACGGAATGTTAGAAAGAATGAAGCAACGGAGTTATTTAATGAAGCAAGGTCGGTTTACTAGTGAACAGTGGGGTGTTTTTGATAACAAAGAACAGTTTCTCGCGAGTATGGAGAATGGGTATCAACCACCTTATGTTACGAATAGAAGGTCTAATGCAGAGCTGCCACAAGCCAACTGGTTTACTGTAAATGGAAAATCATACCCTTCAACACCATACTTGTTTATAAAGTCAGGTGAAAATATTAGGGTTAGGCTAATCAATGCAGGGGCAGAAACACATCATTTGCATTTACACGGACACGATTTTTGGATGGTAGCTGATGATGGAGTCCCACTTGAGCATCCTTGGAAAAGAAATACTGTGCCGCTTACACCAGGAAAAACTTTCGATGTCATAATAGAAGGTAGTAATAGAGGTATCTGGACATTCCACGACCACGACACGCGTAAAGTGACCAATAACGGTTTGTATCCAGGCGGAAATCTGTTGGCATTAGTATATGAAGACTTACCAGCTGATGAGTTGATTATTTCAAAACATTCAGGAAATCCAATGTACAATCCAAATGCAGGTATGGGAGATATGAAAGGAATGGAAAATGAAAAAATGGGTAATATGAACAAAATGATGTTTGGAGAAGATAAACTTCCAAAAATCGCTCTTGATGAATAATTCATAAAACAGTTAAAATGAAAAAACTCATATATCTAACCCTATTCATTACAGGGCTTGTTAATGCACAAATAACACCAGAATTTGAAATCGGAGCCAAAGGCGTTTTCTCTGGGAATTTAAACTTTAATTCCGAAGAGTCCAATGCAGTTACAGATTTCTCTGATACCCAATTGTTAATGGGGCTTAGTCAAAAGCTTTATAACAACTGGAGAGCACAATTTGTTTTGGGACTTCAATTTCCTGATGCCAATTCAAATTTGGGCGAGGTCTTTTACAATAATATTTTTATGAAATTGGAAGACCAAACCAATGTTATTAAAGTAGGACGTACACTTGCACAGACCAATTTAAATGAATTTCCAACCCTACGTGACGATGATGCACAACAGTTTGTCTATGCGCTTAATCCTTTCTCTGATGGAGTAAATACAGAACGTGACCAATATGCCAATGTGTTGGATTATACACATATATTCAAACAACGCTTTTTTGTTTCAATACACGGTGAAAACTTCTACGATAGTTTAGAGCCTGACGATTTTAGGTTAAACTCTATGGGGTTATCGTTGGTATACAGAGTACCAGAAAGTCAAAGGTGGAATAGAAATATCGTGCAACAAATTGGGTTGAGTTACAACAATTATTTCACTGATAGACCAGGCTATTCTAATGATTTTGATTCTTCGGTCAAAAACTTACTCTTTAGTACGATACTAAATTTAAAGCCAGACCCAATAGATTTTGTGGATTTTAAATTTCAAGCTATTCAAAACTTTGGATGGGACGAAATAACGGAGCTTAATGACTATTTCGACTATACAAGAACGCAGTCAACATCTCTCTTTGGCACCTTTAGATTTTTGAAACAAAAACTAGAACGCCCGCATTATCAAATTTCTATTGGCGGTGGATATAAATCTTTGGGCAATCTGTCTACTGATTCAGACCAATTAATATTTATAACAAACGGGTTTTATCGAATGGGCCAGAATTTTGATATTGGATTTCAGTATCGCTATACTGAAAATGCAGGTTTTACCCAAAACTTATTTGGGAAGAATGAGCACCGTTTTCAATTGGCATTGGTTTATTCTTTTAGTCAAATATTCAATAAGCAGTTTGGTGACCGTGAAGACTTATTAAACCTAGAACACAATTATATCAAATAAAAGTTAGTGACCTATACCACGCAACATATTAAAACAATAATTGTTCAAATAGTGATTTGGGCAGGCATTTTCTATTTCTTGGTACACCCTTTTACAATGGTCCTCTATTGGTTTGAGTATAGCAATACAGCATTTTCATTTCCTTTGTTTCAAGACGTTTTAAAAACTCGTTTTTTAGAATCTTTCACTTTCGATATGCGGGGAATGGGTATTCTACTCATGCTTTTAGGAAGTTTTCTGGGTATAATCTCAGGTCTGTTTTTCATAACGATTAAACAAAAGAATAAGCTCATCGGCACACAACAACGATTACTTGTTCGTGATATTGAGGCATTGATACAAGCTGGTGAAAATGAAAAGGTGGAATTCAAGTCTTCCATACGCTATGACTATTATCGCAAAGCAACCAACCGCGACCTAGAAAAGGTTATCGCTAAAACCATTACAGGTTTTATGAATGCAAATGGTGGAAAATTAATTATTGGTATAGATGATGATGGAAATGTTTTAGGATTAGAAAACGATTTCAAGACCCTTAAACACAAAAACAGGGATGGTTATGAGCGAGAAGTTTTCAGAATCATTTCTACTCAATTAGGCCATGAGGCTTGTTTCAGCAATCATATTTCATTCTACAGCTTAAATGAAAAAGATGTGTGTTTGGTAGACATCGAACCTTCTGAAAAACCTATTTACGTTAACGATACCGAAAATACCACCTTTTATGTTAGAACTGGCAATGCCACATATCCATTGACGGTCAAGGAAACTGTAGATTTTTTAAAAACAAAAAAAACCTAAAGCTATGCAATATGTCTGGTTCATATGGTCTCTTATCATCCTCACCCTTTGGGCGGTAATCTATCTATTTAAAAAGGATACTAGGAAAGAAATGCTCAAAATGAGTTGGATCACCATGCCCTTTGGCCTTACGGAACCCTTGTTCGTGCCCGAGTACTGGTTCCCTCCTTCCCTTTTCGACCTAGCGCAAAATACTGGTTTTGATATAGAGAGCCTTATCTTCTCCTTTGCCATCGGCGGCATTGGAACGGTGCTTTACAACCTTATTTTTAAGAGGGCATTTGTTGAAATGCCGCATTCGGAAAGAAGCCACCGGAGGCATTCACTCCACGTTTACATTCTTTTTGTTCCTGTTCTGATTTTTGCGGCACTAAGCCTTTTTACAGGTCTTAATCATATTTATTGTGGGGTCATCGCCTTGTTTTTCGGAGGACTGGCAACCCTATACTGCCGCCCCGATCTAAAGGGTAAAATCTGGGTCGGTGGTATGCTGTTTACAGTGCTATACTTTATCTATTTCGGAAGTATCCTTCCGTTTTACCCCCAATATGTGGAGCTGTACTGGAATCTGGACAACCTGACACATGTACTTGTTCTGGGAATCCCCCTTGAAGAACTAATATTTGCCTTCACTTTCGGGATGTACTGGTCAGGGCTATATGAGCACCTGTATTGGAGAAAAGTAATGAAACCGATAACCATTGATTAATGGTTGTTTATTAAGAACATAAAGTATCACTTATAAATTAAATGTCATGAAAATACTATTGGCCATAGACGGCTCGGACTACAGCAAGGCGGCAGTAGAAGAACTATCAAGGTTATCGTTCCCCTCCAATACGGAAGTACGTATTCTATCTGTGTATGAAAATCCCATACTGGCCACTCCGGGAATAGCCCCCTTGGGAGGTTCGTTGGGCGGTTATTATGAAGAAGTGCTATCCAACGCAAAAAAATCAGCGGAAGAGAACGTAAAGGTCGCCGCAAGGCAATTGCAAAACAAGAACACCAATTTATCGGTTTCGAAAATAACTGTGAACGGCCTTCCCAAAATGGCGATTCTGGATGAGGCGGAGACATTTGGTGCGGAACTGATCGTGGTCGGGTCACATGGCCATGGTGCGTTCAAACGTTTCCTACTGGGCTCGGTTTCCCAGTCCGTCGCAGTTCACGCCGACTGCTCGGTATTGATAGTTCGTAAACCGAATACAGAAGAGAAAAGGTAATTCGCTTCAACCTCAGCGAAAAAAAATGAAGGAAGAGTTGGTTTGAAAAATATAGATACGTTGAACACTACTATGGAAAATACTTGTAAAATTACCGATTTGATTTGCTTACCGGACACCAAACTACCCCGGGTGGTGGTGGTCGGTGGGGGTTTTGCAGGCCTTGCCTTGGTAGAAGGGCTAAAAAAGAGAAATGTGCAGGTCGTGTTGATAGACAAGAATAATTTTCATCAATTCCAGCCCCTGTTCTATCAGGTGGCCACCAGTGCACTCGAACCCGACAGCATCGTATTCCCTATCAGAAAACAGATCAGCGGTTACAAGAATGTTCAATTCCGCCTGGCGGAAGTCGTAGAAATAGAGCCATCCCGAAACCTACTGTTTACGAACAAGGGCAAATTGACCTATGATTACCTGATTTTGGCTACAGGAACGACCACTAACTTTTTCGGACTTGAAAATGTGGAAAAAAATAGTTTGGGGATGAAGGATATCCGTGATTCCCTGAACATCCGCCACATGATGCTGCAAAACCTGGAACAGGCAGCGATTACCTGTGATGATGAAGAACGCGATGCCCTGACCAATTTTGTGATCGTGGGCGGGGGTCCCGCAGGGGTTGAAATGGCAGGGGCCTTGGCAGAGTTTTGCAGGTACATCCTTCCAAAGGACTATCCCGAATATCCCTCTTCAATTATGAAGATCTATTTGGTGGAAGCCATGGACGAGCTACTGGGAGCTATGTCCGATAAGGCCTCGGAAAAAACATTGGAGTACCTTAAAAATCTTGATGTTGAAGTTCTATTGAACGAAGCGGTCAGTGATTATGATGGCAAAGTAGTACAGACCAAGAGCGGTAAAATGCTATTGGCAAGAAACCTCGTCTGGACAGCAGGGGTCAAGGGACAATTTCCTAAGGGAATCAGCAAAGAGTCCATAGTAAAAGGGAATCGCTTAAAAACAAACGGGTATTTACAGGTGGACGGCCATAAGAACATCTACGCCATTGGAGACATTGCCGCATTGATTTCTGAAGCTACGCCGAAAGGACATCCACAAGTAGCACAGACAGCCATTCAACAAGGAAAATATCTTGCCGAAATGCTGACCGATCTAATCGATGACAAACCATCAAAACAGTTTAAATATAAGGATAAGGGATCGCTGGCTACCGTTGGAAAACGAAGAGCGGTCGCCGATCTCGGTAAGCTCAAATTTGGTGGTTATTTTGCCTGGTTACTATGGTCCGTTGTACACCTGATGTCCATCAGTGGGTTTAGAAACAAACTGTTGGTAGGCTTTAATTGGGTCATAAGTTATTTTACCTATGAAAAGAGCAATAGGGTCATCATTAGGAATTTCAAACAAAGTTCCCATATAGACTCCCCATCGGATGAACAATTTGGAACATTGGAAAAGTCCGAAAATATGCAAAAAACAAAAATCGATGCTTAAAAACCGTAATGATATAGGCATTCGAAAATTCTTTGGCCATTATGCCAAGGGACTCAACAACAGTGGGGTTGTTCTCTTTGTTACCGTGGTTATTGCAATGGTCTGGGCAAATTCGCCTTGGAAAGAGTTTTATACGCGTCTTATGCAAACGGATATCGGTTTTTACATCGCGGATTTTCGGTTATCGGAACCTTTGCTTTTGTGGATCAATGATGGGTTGATGGCACTTTTCTTTTTACAGGTCGGGCTAGAACTTAAACGGGAAATACTAGGAGGCAAACTTTCATCCCCCAAAAATGCGGTATTGCCCATAGGGGCTGCAATAGGTGGAATGGTGATCCCCGCCTTCATTTACTATTTGTTCAACGGTTCCGGGGAGGCTTCCCAAGGATGGGGCATTCCAATGGCCACCGATATTGCCTTTTCGTTGGGGGTCCTGGCACTTGTGGGGAAAAGATTGCCCACCGCTCTAAGGGTATTTTTGGTCACATTGGCAATCGTGGACGATCTGGGCGGTGTAATGGTCATCGCCTTATTTTATACTTCCGGTATTTCGGGAATGGATTTGCTCCACGGGCTGCTCTTCTTCGGACTTCTCATCATAGGAAATTTTGTTGGGGTAAGAAGCACTTGGTTTTATGCTATTATAGGAATAGGAGGCGTGTGGCTGGCCTTCTTTTTTTCCGGGGTGCACCCTACAATTGCAGGAATTCTTACTGCTTTGGCAATTCCGGGTCGGGTAAAAATCAAAGAGGGAACCTTTCTAAAACGTTTGGACGCACTCCATAAAAGATTTCAGGAATCAAAGTCGATCAAAGGCACCCTTATATCCAACCAACAGTTGGAAATATTGGAGGATATTAAAACCACAAGTTCAGAAGCCGAGACTCCGCTACAAAAACTGGAAAGGGCTTTACACCCTCTGGTAAGCTTCATCATTCTTCCTTTGTTCGCCTTGGCAAATGCGGGGATACATCTTCATGGGGATTTGCTGAAGGTACTAACCGGCCCGGTCGGCCTGGGAATCGGTTTGGGGCTGATTTTCGGGAAATTCATTGGTATTGCGGCCTTTTCGAGAATTCTTGTGGCACTTAAACTTGCCAAGCTCCCTGAAAACGTGAGTTGGAATATGATTTATGGAACGGCCTTTTTGGGGGGCATCGGTTTTACCATGTCCCTGTTTATCAATGAACTGGCCTTCTCAGATGAATCTTTGATTTTCACTGCAAAAGTAAGCATCCTATTTGCTTCTCTGGTCTCCGGAGTAGTAGGTGCCATACTATTGTATAAAAACAGTAAAAAATTAATAACGATTAAATAAATACAACATGAAAAAAGTAGCAGTAGTAGGATACGGGGTCATCGGGAAAAGAGTAGCCGATGCGGTGCATTTACAAGATGATATGAACCTTGTCGGAGTATGTGACATCATCAGTGATTGGCGCATACATACTGCCTTGGAAAAAGGTTTTGCGGTATTTGCCGCAACCGAGGAAGCCGATAAGGAAATGCGATCGGAGGCAATTCCCGTTGCAGGTTCGATGCAAGAACTTTTGGCGCAGGTGGACCTTATCGTGGATTGCACCCCTAAAAAGATTGCGGCAAAAAATGTTGAAGTCTATAGGGAAAAAGGTATCAAATTCATTGTTCAGGGCGGTGAAAAACATGAAACCACCGGTCATTCCTTTAGTGCCGAGAACAATTATAACTCGGCTTTGAATTTGGACTCTACTAGAGTGGTATCCTGCAACACCACCTCCATTCTTCGCACGCTCACCGCGCTAAAAAGGGCCGACCTGTTGGACTATGCCAGGGGCACTTTGTTAAGACGTGCCACAGACCCTTGGGAAAGCCATTTGGGAGGCATTATGAACACCATGGTTCCCGAAAAGGATATCCCCAGCCACCAAGGTCCGGATGCCCAAAGTGTAGATCCCGATCTCGATGTAATCACAGCGGCGGTAAAGGTGCCCGAAACTTTGAGCCATATGCATTATTGGAACGTGAAACTAAAGAAAAAGGCCACTAAAGAAGAAGTGCTCGATGCCTTTAAGACCTCAAGCCGGATTAAACTGATACACTATGACCAAGGACTGGTTTCCAACAACACCATTAAGGAAATGTATTTGGATATGGGACGGCCATGGGGCGATATGTACGAAGTGGCCCTGTGGGAAGATATGCTGAAAGTCGTGGGCGACGAGCTGTTTTATGCCTATGTGGTGGACAACCAAGCTATCGTGATTCCTGAGACCATTGATGCGATACGGGCATTAACAGGTATCGAAAGTGATGGTCAAAAATCTATCGTCAAAACCAACAAAAGTTTGGGAATCAATTAAAAAAAAGACAATGAAAACATATGAACATATCGTAGAACTCTTGGGGGATAAAGCACCCTACTATTTGGACCATGTGAGCGAGAAAATCACGAAGGACGAATTGCAGTTGCCAGAAAAAAATGTGGTAGACAAGGTATTCGTGCCCAGTGACCGAAATACACGGGTCCTCGGAAACCTATCTAAACTTTATAATCACGGCAACCTTGGAGGCACCGGATACCTTAGTATTCTTCCGGTGGATCAAGGCATTGAACATAGCGCCGCATTTTCCTTCTATAAGAACCCCGATTACTTTGATCCGGAGAATATTATAAAATTGGCCGTCGAAGCCGGATGCAATGGGGTGGCCTCCACCTTTGGGGGCTTGGGCCTTTATGCTAGGAAATATGCGCACAAAATTCCCTTCATTGTCAAGATAAACCATAATCAGCTGTTGACCCATCCCACCAAATACGACCAAACCCTCTTCGGTACGGTGAAGGAAGCTTGGAACATGGGTGCAACGGCGATCGGGGCGACCATCTATTTCGGTTCCGAGGAAAGCAATCGGCAGTTGAGGGAGATTTCCGAGGCATTTGCGGAGGCACACAGTCTTGGAATGGCCACTATTCTTTGGTGCTATACCCGCAATGAAGCCTTTAAAACCGATAAGGAAGACTATCATTCATCGGCCGATTTGACATCACAGGCCAATCACCTTGGGGTAACGATAAAGGCCGATATCATCAAGCAAAAATTGCCCACGAACAACTATGGTTTTAAAAACATCGGATTCGGCAAATACGACGATGCCATGTATGAAACCTTGACCACGGAACATCCCATTGACCTTTGTAGGTTACAAGTGGCGAATTGCTATATGGGAAAAATCGGGTTGATCAATTCGGGAGGTGGCTCCAAAGGCGAATCTGATTTGGCCGAGGCAATTACCACCGCAGTCATCAATAAACGGGCCGGAGGGTCCGGTCTGATTCTGGGAAGAAAGGCATTCCAGCGGCCGTTCAAAGAGGGGGTTGAACTTTTGCACGTGGTACAAAGTGTTTATTTGGAAAAGAAAATAACAATAGCATAACAGATACTAAGGAATGTTCGATACGGAAATAAAATCACTGAAATCCCTTAACCACTACCTGAAAAAATTGGTAGAAGATAGGCTATGGCTAAAGGTTATCATCGCTCTGTTCCTAGGGGTGGGCCTTGGTCTTTTGTTAAGTCCGCAAAATGGTTGGATAACCAAAGGCAAAGCTGATGTTTTGGGCAATTGGTTGGCCCTGCCGGGCATGCTCTTTCTCAAGTTGGTACAAATGATCATGATTCCCTTGATCGTTGCCTCGATAATTACGGGCATTGCCAGTAACGACAAGGATAATTTAAAAAGATTGGGGGGCGGTGTGCTCTTGTATTTTGTATCCACAACCATTATCTCGGTAACCATAGGTACAATCCTTGGATTGATCTTTAGCCCTGGAAAGTATCTGCACCAACAAGCGGTTGCAGATCATGAACAGGCTTTGGCCGATACAGCCGAAAGCACAGAATTATCATTTGGGATAAACGATATTCCCGATGCAATAACAAATTTGTTGCCCGACAATCCACTGGCGTCCATGGTTAGCGGCGAAATGTTAAGTATCGTCATTTTTACCATTATAATCGGGGTTGCCGTATTATCCCTTCCCGATTATCTGCTAAGACCCGTAAAGTTATTGTTAAGTGCCATTCAGGAAATATGCATGACCGTGGTCAAGTGGGCCATGTTGTTGGTTCCGGTAGCCGTGTTCGGTTTGATGGCACAGTTGACTTCTAGCGTTGGATTGAATTCCCTTTCAGGTCTGGGCTTTTATGTGCTCGTCGTTTTGATAGGGTTGTTGTTGTTAGTCGCAATTTACCTCATTGGCGTAAGCCTTTTGGGCAAGGGGAATCCATTACGATTTTTACGTAAGATCAGGGATGTCCAACTGCTGGCCTTCTCAACCACAAGTTCTGCGGCGGTAATGCCCTTATCCCTTGAAACGGCCGAGGAAGAACTTGAAGTGGATCCGGCCATCAGTAATTTTATCATTCCCATCGGAGCCACCGTGAATATGGACGGCACGGCACTTTACCAGACCATTACGACCTTGTTTATTGCACAGGCCTACGGATTGGAAATGGGCCTTATGAACATTATCGTAGTGGTGATTACTATCGTGGCCGCATCCATTGGCACTCCGGCAATACCTGGTGGTGGGGTAGTGATTTTGGCCTCCGTACTGTCCAGTGCCGGGATACCGGCAGAAGGCATCATCATCATCATAGGGGTGGAACGATTGCTGGGAATGTTCAGAACTGCGGTCAACGTTACCGGCGATCTTACTGCCTGTATGGTATTCAATCGATTTTATGGAAATAAGCCCATCATAGGCTCAGATAAAGTATTAAAAACACAAAAAGAGTACTCCACTTTTTAAAAGCTAAAAAAATGATGAAGTCAATCAACGATATTGATCTTTCCCCAAAACCGAAAAAGGAATATTGGATAAACTGCCATAGGGAATGGCGAGAGGAAATCATATACTTTCTTATGGTAGACCGGTTTCATGACAGTAACAAACGGAGCTCTTTGGACTTCGATGTTCGACATTCAGGTTTTGGCAATGAAGACGAATTGCAAAAACCCTTTGGGGGCACAATCAAGGGAATCATCGACAATATCGATTACATCAAAGACTTGGGCTGTACGGCCCTTTGGCTTAGTCCTGTTTTTGAAAACAATCCTAAAGCTTACCATGGCTATGCCATCCAGAACTATTTGGATGTGGACAACCGCTGGGGCACCAAAAAAGATTTGGAAAGGCTTGTTGACAAAGCACATGAATTGGATATACGGGTTTTCTTGGATGTTGTTCTGCATCATTCCGGTGACAATTGGTCGTATCCTTTTGATCATGAGTATTACTATTTAGACGGACAACGTTTTCCATTGGGAGATTGGCGCGAGAATGATAGGCCACTCCCGATAGAACTGAGAGACCCGGAGCTTTACAACCGAAAAGGACAAATAAGGAATTTCGATAAGTATCCCGAAACCCAGGAGGGTGATTTTTTGACCTTAAAAACATTCCGTAATGATGGTACCCCCGAAAGCGAGAAGTTAGGGGAACTATTGGCAGCCATACATTGTTACTGGATACGCGAGACCGACGTGGACGGTTTTCGGTTGGATGCGGTCAAACACATGAAGGGACAGGATATTAGCCGTTTTTGTTCCACCATTCGTGAATATGCCTACTCCTTGGGCAAGAGAAACTTCTTTTTGTTTGGCGAGATTATCGGCGATGACGAGACGGGCAATCCGTATATCGGGCCGAAAATGTTACCGGAGGACCAGAACGTGTATTATGGGCTGGATTCCGTTTTGGACCATCCGCTGCACAGTGTTCTGGCAGGGGTCATCAAGGGTGTTTCCTCACCTGAAAGACTATTGGAACGATATGCTTCTTTACAACGAAATGCGCTCAGACGTGGTGAATATGGAGATTTCTTGGTGACCTATATCGATGATCACGATCAGGTTGGCACTGATTTTAAGCATCGCTTTGGCTATGATGCCACTCCAGAACAGATAGTAGCGGGCATGGGCTTTCTGCTCTGTGCCCTTGGCGCACCTTGTATCTATTATGGAACCGAACAAGGCCTGGATGGAAATGGGATGGATGACCGATATATCAGGGAAGGCCTGTTCAATCCCAATGATACCAAGACCAATGTATTGAACCCCAATTCGTGGATATACAGGACCATTGCAGATTTGGCACAACTTAGGCAAACAGAACCTATCCTGAAATTCGGTAGGATGTATTTTAGGAAAACTTCAAAAAAAGCAGTTGATTTTCATTATCCCAATTGCGAAGAATGTCTTTTGGCCTTTTCCAGAATACTCCACAACGGGGAGATTTTGGTGGTCTATAATTCGTCCCCAAAAGATGCGAAAGAAGAGTATGTCCTAATCGACGCTACCATTAACAAAGCAGGTGGCCAGATGAAATGTATTTATGGAGGTAAAACTAAAATAAAAGTGCAAAAAAATTCAGATAGGCAAGATAGCCGACTTTATATCAAGTTAAAACTGAAACCCATGGAGTTTTTGATATTCAAGAACAGTTAGTTAAAACAAGGATATTGTAGTAAGAGCTAGATTATTTTTTACGAATCAAATACTAGTTATAATCGAGTAGAACCATGAAAGATTTCATTATTAAAACGGGAAAAAGGATGTTGGTCTTATTACTGGTAGTAGCCGTACTTTTTATTTCTATAGGTGGGTATCAATACCTTGTTGTTGCCGTAGCACCTAAGTATAATCCCGAAACCATGGCCTTGAATTTTGAAATAGTGGGCTCTGGGGATAGGAATCTGGTTTTTATCCATGGCCTAACGGGCTCCAAAAACTATTGGAAAAGGGATTTGGATACCAGTTCAGGCACACATAAACTTCTGTTGGTCGACCTGCTCGGTTTTGGCGACTCCCCAAAGCCCAATAGCGATTACAGCCTTGAGATGCAGGTGGGAACTTTGGAAGCGATTATTTCAAAAGAAGGTTTTGATGGGGGCAGAACCGTGCTCGTCGCACACTCCATGGGCACTGTCATCGCATTGGCACTTCTTGAAAAACATCCCGATTGGTTTAAAGGGGCAATAGCGATAGGTACCCCGGTCTATAAGGATATGAAAGAATTTAATGATATAATGTCAGAACATTCTCTTTTTGACAGGCTTACGGCAAACAAATATTCCAAATACCTCTGTTTGCTGC
This sequence comes from Croceitalea sp. MTPC6, assembly GCF_036985525.1. Lineage (NCBI taxonomy): Bacteria > Pseudomonadati > Bacteroidota > Flavobacteriia > Flavobacteriales > Flavobacteriaceae > Croceitalea > Croceitalea sp. MTPC6. The sequence continues at coordinate 42,107 of NZ_BTGR01000006.1, read as the reverse complement.
ATCCCATTTTTATGACCCGGATATTCAAGCCCGATAACCTGTCGGATGACGTATTTGCAGATGCCAATAAACACACTTGGCAGAGCTATTACAATTCGTTGAACGAAATAATCCTGGATACTGACCTATATGCCATCGCCAGAAACATCGGAAACAAAAAAGTTGTTTTTATCCATGGCGATCAAGATACCACGGCTCCCCTGGTTAATGCGGTAAAATTGGCCAATACCGTTTCAAATGCCGAATTTCTGACCGTCAATGGTGGCGACCATCAACTTTTTTTGAAAGACCCGAACATCGTCTGGAAAGCAGTCACGGATTTTTTCGGTTGATCGGCAGTAAAAATGGATTAGAATAAGAACTGGAAAATAAGAACTGGAAAATAAAAATGAAGATGAAAAAAACAAATAACACTACGCATCAACTCTACGGATCGATGCACACCGACATCGAGGGAGTAGAAAACCTCATAGAACTTGCCCTCAATATACGATGGTCATGGAACCACGCTTCCGATGAACTTTGGCAACAATTGGATCCCGAACTGTGGGAATTTACAAGGAATCCATGGGTCATATTACAGACCGTTTCACGGGATAAGCTGGAGCAGCATTTGTCCGATCCCGATTTTCGGTCAACACTGGACGCTCTTTTAAAGTTGAACGACGAAGCCCTTTCCGCTCCCTCTTGGTTCCAGCAAAAGCATCCAAAGACGCAGTTGCGCACCGTTGCCTATTTCAGTATGGAATATATGCTGAACGAGGCCCTTCCCATATATGCCGGTGGCTTGGGCAATGTAGCTGGCGATCAACTAAAATCGGCAAGTGATTTGGGCGTGCCCGTCGTTGCGGTGGGACTACTCTACGATAAAGGCTACTTCCGCCAGGAAATAGACAAACACGGCACTCAAAATGCCCTGTTCCCTTACAATGACCCCGGTCAGTTGCCCATTACGCCCTTACGTCTGCCCAATGGGGAATGGCTTCGCTTAAAAGTGTCTTTACCTGGCCATCCACTATGGCTACGTGCGTGGCAGGTAAAGGTAGGTAGGGCAAAGCTATATTTATTGGATAGCAATGACGCCGCGAATTTACCGGTCCATCGGGGTATTACCGATGAACTATATGGAGGTGGTCCGGACCATCGCATTAAACAGGAAATTGTTCTGGGCATCGGGGGCTACAAACTGCTCAAGGCCCTGGATATCGATCCCGAGGTTTGCCATATGAACGAAGGCCATGCCGCCTTTCTCGTACTGGAACGTGCCAACGATTTTATGAAGGCGAACGGCACTTCGTTCGAAGAGGCCCTAGCCGTAACCAGGGCGGGCAACCTATTTACGACGCACACTGCCGTCCCCGCCGGTTTTGACCATTTCAGCCCATCGCTTATGGAGCAATTTCTTGGCCGGTATGCCAAGGAAGAACTAAGTATCGATTTCAACGACTTGATGGCCCTGGGCCGGGCAGATGCCAATAATCAATGGGAGAGTTTTAATATGGCCTATCTCGCCATTCGTGGAAGTGGTGCCGTGAACGGTGTTAGCCGGTTGCACAGCGAAGTAAGTAGAAATCTTTTTACCAATCTTTTTCCACGATGGCCCATATCCGAAATTCCAGTCGACCATGTGACCAATGGGGTCCATATGCCGTGTTGGGATTCCAAATATGCCGATGAACTCTGGACGGAGTCCTGCGGAAAAGATCGTTGGAGAGGGGAACTCACGGACCATGAAGCACATATTTCGAAAATTCCTGATGCAAAATTATGGCAATTCAGGAACCAATCGAGAAATCGGCTCGTTGGTTTTATCAGGGAAAGATTTGAAAGACAAGCTATCGTTTCCGGTCTTTCCTCCGATATAATTGCTACCGCGAAAAAGGTGTTTGACCCCAATACCTTGACCTTGGGCTTTGCCAGGCGATTTGTATCGTACAAGAGACCGGACATTCTATTGCACGATCCAGAAAGGTTTAAGCGCATTCTAACCAATCCAGAACATCCTGTACAAATAGTCTTGGCCGGTAAAGCTCCACCATTTGACGAATCGGGGAAAGCATTGATACAAAAATGGGTGCAATTTATCCAACAGCATAATTTGTACAAGCATGTGATTTTTTTGAGCGACTATGACATGATGTTGGCCGAGAATTTGGTACAGGGTGTCGATGTATGGCTCAATACCCCAAGACGCCCGTGGGAAGCGAGCGGAACCAGTGGCATGAAAGTACTTGTCAACGGGGGCATCAATTTATCTGAACTGGATGGTTGGTGGGCCGAGGCCTATACCCCGGAGGTAGGTTGGGCCTTGGGAGACGGTCAAGAACACGGCGATGACCCCGCTTGGGATGCAGCCGAGGCGACAGCCCTGTTTGACCTATTGGAACAGCACGTCGTGCCCGAATTTTATGCGCGCAATAAAAAAAACGTGCCCGAACAATGGGTATCACGGATGCGAAAAAGCATGGCGACCCTTACTCCCCAATTTTCTGCCAATCGCACCGTACGCGAGTATACGGAACAATTTTACCTTCCCGCGGCGGCAAGATATAAAAAACGGGCGGCAAGAAAAGGAGCCGCAGGAAAAAGGGTTTTAGATGCTGCGCATGATCTTGGGCATAAATGGGAGGCCATAAAATTCGGAAAAGTTCAAATTGAGAGCGAGCGCCATAAGCATCATTTTAAAGTCCCGGTTTGGCTGAACGAAATAAATCCTAAAAATATTATCGTAGAGCTTTTTGCAGAAGGTATGAACGGCAAACCACCGGAAAGAATCAAAATGAAATTTGACTGGATGGGAGAACAAGGGGAACATAATTTTTATGCCCAGGCCAATACTCCCCGGCCCACCAATCACTATACCGTTCGTATTCTACCGGATTACGAAGGCGTTGCCGTGCCCTTGGAGGATAACATGATTCAGTGGCAACATTAACATCTATAAGAATTTAAAAATAAATAAGTAATGAAAACGCTTGAATACCATGAAGTTGTACTAAAGAAGGTAAGCTTTAATGATGAACTGTTAAAGAAAGAATTGGAAAAAGCGGTCAGGAATACCACTTGTTCGGAACAGCCCGCCCTGTTAGCGTGGTGTGGGAGGGAACTGGGGCCAAAATATGAAAAGATTGCCGCTTTTTATATGAAGGACAAGGATTGTGCCTTGCCAAATAAATGATTCTTGATAAACGAAAGAAATGGGTCAATCGGTCGAATGGGTTGAATCTTCATTACTAAAAGCCAAAAATTTTAATCTGATACAAATAATGTACCCGGAAAATTCAAACATATTTACCATAAATGGTGGTTCGTCCAGCATCAAGTTCGCCATGTACGAAATGGCCAAGACTCCTAAGCCTCTATTTTCCGGGAGCATAAACCGCATTGGATTAAAAAATACAAGCTTCAATGTTACCTACGTCAATCAGGATAAAAAAATGAGCTATGATGTATACTGTCCAGGTTTTTACGAGGCCGCCATCTTTTTGATCTCATGGCTAAAAAGGCAAAAGAGTTTTGATAGAATTAAATGTATCGGCCATCGTGTCGTCCATGGCATGGAACATTCCCGTGCCGAAGTGATAGATGCAACTTTAATTAAGGAATTAAAGCGAATAAGGGATTACGACCCGGAACATTTACCTGCTGAGATCGAAATCATTGAACTTTTTAAATATAGATGTCCGGGAGTATTACAGGTAGCCTGTTTCGATACCGCCTTTCACACAACAATGCCACGCATAGCAAAAATATTGCCTATACCAAGGCGCTTTGATCGAGCTGGAGTTCAGCGGTATGGTTTTCATGGATTATCGTATGCTTTTCTTATGGAAAAGCTAAAGGAAATAGCGGGTGCCGGTGAAGCGAACGGACGCATCATTCTGGCCCATCTTGGGAACGGGGCCAGTTTGGCGGCTTTGAAAGATGGCAAAAGTATGGATACCAGTATGGGCTTTACACCTGCAGGTGGATGTATGATGGGTACAAGGAGTGGGGATTTGGATCCGGGGGTTGCTTGGTACATGATGAACTGTGAGGGAATGAACACAAAACAGTTCAATCATTTGATCAATCATGAAGCCGGTCTTTTAGGGGTTTCGGAAACGAGTGCCGATATGCAGGATCTTCTGAAAACGGAAAGCTCAGATGTAAGGGCTGCGGAAGCGGTGGCTCTATTTTGCTACCAGTTAAAAAAATGGATCGGCTCATTTATGACCGTATTGGAAGGCCTTGATACCTTGGTTTTTTCGGGCGGCATCGGGGAGAACGCACCCATAATACGATCAAGGGTTTGTGAAGGCCTTCGTTTTGCAGGAGTTGAATTGGACAAAGACCGAAACATCCAAAATCAATCCGAAATTTCGATAGAGGGTGGCAAAGTAAAGGTATTGGTAATCCCTACCAACGAAGAGCTAATGATCGCGAAATGTACGACGGACCTCTATATGGAATCAAAAATAAAGAACAACGGTTCAAAAATAAGTAAGACATGGAAAAGCAACATAGTGAAATAGGACAAGAGGAATTATCCAACGAACATCTAGGGAGAATAGATGCCTATTGGAGGGCCACCAATTATCTTTCTGTGGGGCAGATATATTTGCGTGACAATCCGCTGATGCGGGAACCGCTGAAACCGGAACATATCAAACCTATGTTATTAGGGCATTGGGGTACTACGCCCGGCCAAAATTTCATTTACGTACATCTGAACCGTATCATCAAAAAATATGATCTGAATATGATATACGTATCAGGTCCGGGTCATGGCGGACCGGCACTTGTTGGCAGTACCTACCTTGAAGGAACATATAGTGAAGTGTATCCTCACATAAGTCAGGATGAAGAAGGATTAAAAAAACTGTTTACACAGTTTTCCTTTCCGGGCGGAATCCCTAGCCATGTCTCCCCCGAATGTCCTGGTTCCATACACGAAGGCGGTGAACTGGGCTATTCCCTGAGCCATGCATTCGGTGCGGCCTTTGACAATCCCGATCTCATCGTGTCCTGTGTAGTGGGTGACGGGGAAGCGGAAACCGGTCCGTTGGCTACGGCATGGCACTCCAACAAATTCCTAAATCCGGTGACCGACGGTGTGGTGCTTCCGATTTTACATCTCAATGGGTATAAGATTGCCAACCCCACTATCTTGGCCCGTATCGGGAATGAAGAACTGGAACAACTTTTTTCTGGGTATGGATGGAAACCCTATTGGATCGAAGGGGAAGACCCAATGGCCATGCACCAAAAAATGGCGCAGCTATTGGATCAGGTAGTCAAGGAAATTAAAGCGATAAAGGAGAATGCCGCCCAGGATGACAATTCGGAACGTCCTCGTTGGCCCATGATCATTCTCAAGTCCCCCAAAGGGTGGACGGGACCCAAGTTTGTGGACGGCCTACCGGTGGAAAATCATTTCAGATCGCATCAGGTACCCTTATCGGATGTGGCAAATAATCCAAAGCACCTAAAGCAGTTGGAAGATTGGTTTAAAAGCTACAGACCTGAAGCGCTTTTTGATGAACAGGGACGATTTTTATCAGAATTGGCCGACCTGGCACCTAAAGGCGAACGGCGAATGGGGGCTAATCCGCATGCCAACGGAGGAATTTTATTAAAGGATTTACATATGCCCGACTTTAGGAATTATGCATTGGATGTTTCGGAACGGGGAAAAATGGGAAATGGCGACACCCGCGTTCTAGGCGAATTTGCCAGGGATATCATAAAATTGAACGAAGCACAACGAAACTTTAGGATTTTCGGCCCCGACGAAACGCTTTCCAATCGTTTAAATTCAGTTTTCGAGGCTACTGATCGCCAATGGGAAGCCGAAACCATGGCTACCGATGAACTCCTCAAAAAAGACGGGCGCGTGGTGGAAATGTTGAGCGAGCACCAATGCGAGGGCTGGCTAGAAGGGTATCTCTTAACCGGACGACATGGTCTGTTCAATTGTTACGAGGCGTTCATCCATATTATCGATTCCATGTTCAACCAACACGCCAAGTGGCTAAAAGTAACCTCAGAGCTACCTTGGCGCAGAAAGATCGCCTCCCTGAACATACTTTTGGCGTCCCATGTATGGCGACAGGACCACAATGGGTTCACCCACCAAGATCCTGGCTTTATTGATCATGTGGTCAATAAAAAAGCCGAAATAGTCCGTGTTTATTTGCCGCCCGATGCCAATTGTCTTCTATCCGTCATGGACCATTGTTTTCGAAGCAAGCATTATGTAAATGTTGTCGTCGCCGGTAAACATCCCGCACCGCAATGGCTCCCTATGGAGGAGGCGGTCATACATTGTGCCAAAGGCATCGGTATCTGGGCATGGGCCAGTAATGATATAGATGCGGAACCCGATGTCGTTATGGCCTGCGCAGGCGACGTGCCTACCCTTGAAACCTTGGCGGCCGTATCCATACTTCGCGAAAAATTACCAAATCTGAAAATACGGGTCGTAAACGTGGTCGATCTGATGAAGCTCCAGACCGAGACGGCACATCCACATGGATTAAAGGATGCCGATTTTGATATGTTGTTCACTAAAGACAAGCCTGTCATTTTCGCTTTTCATGGCTATCCATGGCTTATACATAGATTGACCTACAATCGTACGAACCATTCCAATTTTCACGTAAGGGGCTATAAGGAAGAAGGCACTATAACTACCGCTTTTGATATGACGGTATTGAACGATATAGATCGATTTCATTTGGTACAGGATGTTTTGGACAGGTTGCCGAACCTCGGCGACGAAGTGGCATACCTGAAACAGGAAATGCAAGACAAACTGATCGAACACAAGTACTACATCCGTAAAAATGGGCTGGATATGCCCGAGGTCAGGGATTGGAAGTGGAACGGGCAAGCCTAAAGTGATAGCAAAGCTCGACTATCGAGTAAATAATAGTTTAAAAAAAAAGGAAAATGGATAATAGTAAAATTAAACATATCGGGGTATTCACTTCAGGGGGCGATTCTCCGGGAATGAACGCTGCACTATACGGAACAGTAAAGGTAGCTGAGCAACATGGCATTAGGGCAAGCGGCATCCTAAAGGGGTACGAAGGCATGATAGATGGGCATTTTATCCCTTTGGAAAGCCAACAGCTACAAAAAACGGTACACCGTGGTGGTACGGTATTGAAAACCGCCAGAAGCGAGCGCTTTATGGCCGTGGAAGGAAGGCAACTTGCCTTTAAAAACCTTCAGGACAATGATATCGATGCTGTGGTAGCCATTGGTGGCGACGGTACTTTTAAGGGCCTGCTTGCTTTTTCAGAAATTTGTGACATCCCATTCATAGGTATTCCCGGGACCATAGATAACGATATTTCCGGCACCGATTACACCCTTGGTTTTGATTCCGCGGTCAACACAGCCATTGAAAATATCGATAAAATTAAAGATACTGCCGAATCTCACAATCGGGTATTTATTGTGGAAGTAATGGGCCGGGATAGCGGCTATATTGCCATTCATTCCGGATTGGGCGTTGGTGCTGATGCCATATTGATACCCGAGAGCGGTGAAGATTTTCTCCAGTTGCTTAAAAAAGTCAAGGACTATAAAAGTGAAGATGGGTTTATCGTAGTGGTTTCGGAAGGAGATGAATTGGGAGCAGGACTCGTGGCGTCAAAGATCAAGGAAATCAATTCAAAAGTGGACCTGCGGATTACAAAACTTGGTCATGTGCAACGGGGAGGTAGCCCTTCGTCCCTAGACAGAATGTTGGGAATCAGACTTGGATCGGCCGCAGTGAGGGCACTTTTGCTGGGCAGAAGAAATGCAATGGTCGGGGTTTTGGACAATCAATTGAGCCTTACCCCCTTTGAGCAGGTGGTAAAACAACACCAAGTGAACGATGAGTTACAAGAACTTTTAAAAATATTCGGTACTTAAAAATGAAAAAATCCTTACCCGACATATTGATCATCTTCCTGCTGACCGCGGCGACCATTATCTTTGAGATCAGTCTCTCACGATTGTTCTCCTACCTTCTCAGTTTTCATTTCGTGCTCATTATCATTGCCTTTTCCATATTGGGATTGGGAATCGGCCAGATAAGCTATGCCAAGTTCTACAATAGAATGGACAAGGCATTGGGTTTTTGGGCCGCCTTACCTGCGATTGCCATGTTCTTGGGTTTTTCCCTATTGCTCGCACTATCAAAAATCAGTGGTTCGTCCTTTAATGATTTGGGCCTGCTTGCTTTTATTGTCTTCTCTATCGTTCCTTTTATAGCCATCGGGGTTGTCTATACCTTTATATTCGAAAGGAATAAACGGCATGCATCTACCTTTTATGCTATAGATCTTATTGGAGCGGCCGGGGGGGCACTGGTATCGGTATATCTGCTCAATACGTTCAGCTTAGTCTTTGTGGTGGCAATAGCCATAGCACTTTTGCTGGTCGTTTGGGCTATACACGCATTCGCAAGCAAAAATCGCTATTCAATGGCATTGTCCCTTTTATCGGTGGCCATTATCATTTTGATGGGGCTTGGAAAGGATGCCCTCGACATCGATATCCCCATTTCAAAAGACCCCTCGAAGGATATGTATCGTCTAATGAACAATCCTGCCCTACAAAGTGAAAAACTGGAAAGTCGTTGGAGCGCTTTTGGCAAGACCGATCTGGTGCAATTTACTTATCCCGACAGTACCGTATCAAAAACCATGTTCATCGATGGGGCCGCGGGGACCGAGGTGGTGAACATTGACGAGTTGGCAAAGGACAACATAAAAATAAGAAAGGCACTATCGGGATTCCCGGCCGTATTTGCCATGAATTTTGTCAATGAAAACGATAAGGATTCAGTCCTTATAATCGGACCAGGTGGAGGGATCGACATTGCAGCGGCATATTTTTCGGGCTACAGCTATGTTGATGCCGTCGAGGTCAATCCCTCTTTTGTGCAGCTCATGGAAAAATACAATCCCGCTACATTCCTTGAAAAGGAGAATATAAAGGTAGAGGTAAACGAGGGCAGGAATTTTGTGATCAAGAACAAGGGAAAATATGATGCCATACTATTGACCATTCCCGTAACCAAGGGTTCCCGGGGCACCGACTTTTATGGGCTTACGGAAAATTACCTGTTTACTATGGAAGCTTTGGCCGATTACTTAGAGGGCCTGACGGAAAACGGAGCTATCTATTTTACAATGCACGGCAGGCAGGAAGTATATAAAATGTTGGCCAACTATATGGAACTCCAAGATCGGATGGGGATCGGCCAAAAGGAGGCACTCAAAAAGGTCTATATCTTCTCAAATGGGATGAATCCCGTACTGGTCATTAAAAAGACTCCTTTTGAACAGGAAATAATCGAGGAGGTCCATCGTATCGCACATTATTTGGAACTGGACCAAGATGCGTTTTACTTTCCATACATAAAACAAGAGGGTTTGGATACTATCGTCCGGAACGTAAATTATCAATGGTTTATGTTCGACGACCTGATCTATGATATTTCCTCCGGAACCTATCCCCATGATGAACTTTGGAAAACGGCATCCATAAACCTAAGACCGGTCAGCGATGATTCGCCTTATTTCTTTAATTATAACAACGGTATACCCGATGCCATGGCAACGCCCCTATGGCTGGGTATATTCATCATTGGGTGGTTTCTGTTCAATCATGTAAACAAATGGAAATCTGTTTCCTTTTATGAAGACACCGCTGTAACCGCTCAAAAAAAGTTCCGTGTCTTGGCCCTATTGGTCTTTTTATTAGGGTTTTCGTACATTCTCATACAAGGTTACCTGTTCCAGGTACTCAATTTAAAACTGTCGAGCCCGTCGCAGTCATTTTCATTGTTGCTTTTTACATTTCTATTGGGCAATGGTATGGGCAGCTTAATGACGAGGGCGTTCAAAAAAAACCTTCCCCAAAAACTGACGGTGTATGCGGCATTGATTATTATAGCATGTTTGGTCACAGTGTATGTACTGCTCCCTATGTGGTACGAACGGTTATCAGAATTTTGGGTGGCTATTCTTTTACTATTTCCATCCTTTTTCGTAGGAGTTCCCTTTCCCCTGTTGTTAAGAATAGCCACCTCATTTAAAGAGAAGCAGATAATTTCCTATTTATTGGGTATATCCAGCGTGGCAGGGGTCGCGGCCTCTATTTTTGCCATTGTCATCTCTATCCTATACGGTTACAGCTACGTATTCCTGCTTGGACTCTTGGGGTATGCGGTATTGATAGTAATGGCATATCGATTAAAAAAAACCGAAATCGTACAACTATGAAAAAATGGTCGTTATTTATAGGAAGCTACTCCGGCATCAAGGTATTTATCCATTGGACCTTTTGGATCATCATTGGATGGATTTTCATGATGCACTTTCAAATGGGACATGGCTGGGCGGAAGGCATAAAAGGGGCTCTGTTCATTCTCGTTCTGTTCGCCTGTGTGGTGCTGCACGAGTTTGGTCATGCCCTGATGGCAAAAAGATATGGGATTCCTACACGCGATATTACACTCTATCCCATTGGTGGCGTGGCCAGTCTCGATAAAATGCCCGACAAACCTGCAAAAGAACTGGCCGTGGCCCTGGCCGGTCCAGCGGTAAACTTCGTCATTGCCGGAGTTCTCTATATCTTTCTGTACGTTAACGACCAATTGTTGCCTATCTCGGAAATAGACCATATGAGCGGCGACAATTTCTGGTTCAATATCATGGCCGCCAATGTGATCTTGGCCGTTTTTAATTTGATACCTGCCTTTCCGATGGATGGTGGAAGGGTATTGCGGGCATTATTGGCATTCAATATGGGCAAATTGAAAGCGACCACAATCGCCGCGCGGGTGGGGCAGTTTCTTGCGATAGTATTTGTATTTCTGGGATTCTTTTCCAATTTCTGGTTGGTCTTTATTGGTCTGTTCATCTATCTGGGGGCCGGGGCCGAGGAAGTCCTGGAAAGCACCAAATCAGCACTCACCGGATATACGGCCAAGGATGTTCTGATTCGGCAATATACCCGTTTGTTTCCCGAGGAAACCTTGGAAAAGGCCGTACAGTTATTACGGAATACCCAGGAACAAGGATTTGTAGTTGTAGAAAACGATCAGGTACAGGGTGTCTTGACACGAAAAGAGCTAATCAAGGGATTATCGGCATATGGAAATACCTCTCCGGTATCCAAAATAATGCGGAAAGATTTCGTCGTTATTGTCCCGGACATGCCTTTACAGCAAGTATATGAAAAGCTCATGACCGACAATGCCCAACTTGCCCCCGTCCTAGAGGGAGGGCATCTTATAGGCATTGTGGATGCCACAGGCATTAACGAAATGGTAGTAATAACAAAGGGAATCAAAAGATAATGCAAGCACATCAAAACATCAACGAGTTGTTAAGCCCCTATATTTTGGGTGTGCTCCTCAGTACCGGAATAGGACTTATCCTAGGCTTGGAGCGGGAATATGACAAACTAAAGGACGAACAGGGGTTTGCCGGTATCCGAACCTTCCCGATAGTTACCGTTATCGGGTTCATATTGGGTAGTTTGAACGAGATGTATACCCCATGGTTGGTAATTATAGGTTTAGCCACTATTATCCTGTTCTTCGGCATCAGTCATTTATCCATTGTCCAAAAACATTCGATGACCGGTATAACCACCAATTTAGCGCTAATCACCACTTTTATCCTTGGCATCATGGTTTCGGCCCATCTTTATAAGGAAGCCATTGCCACAGCGGTTATTGTAGTAACGCTGCTATCACTTAAGACGACCTTTCGTTCGTTCATTAAAAACATTACCCCTGCAGAACTGTTCGCTTTTATCAAGTTTTCAATCATTGCCTTGTTGATACTGCCTTTTCTACCCGATAAAGATTACGGTCCCGAAGGCCTGTTGAATCCTTTTGAAATCGGTGCCATCATAGTAATCGTTTCGTTTCTGAACTTTATCGGTTATTTTCTGGTAAAATATGTAGGGTCAAAAAAGGGAATCCTATTGACCGCTGTACTAGGTGGTCTGATATCGAGTACTGCCGTAGCCTGGATATATGCTTCGAGAAGCAAGGAATCCCCTGAACTTTCTAAAAAATACGCTTCGGGTATCATCATCGCCTCGGCCATTATGTTTCCTAGGCTAGCCGTATTGGCCTATATTTTTAATAGTGCCATCCTGGGATATTTGGCGATACCCTTTGGCCTACTTACGCTAGTTTGTTTGGCGGCTTCCCTATTGTTGATCAGAAAGGATACCGATCAGCCCAACACCGATATAAATTTAGGCAACCCGCTCAACATATGGAATGCGATAGGGTTCGGCGGTATTTATGTAGCGATCTTGTTCGCTGTTTTTTATGGGAATAAATTTTTTGGTGAAAGCGGGCTGTATTATTCAGCTTTGATAGCGGGTTTAGCCGATACCGATGCCATTACCATTAGCATGGCAAAATTTGCCTTGTTGGAAGATAAACTTATTCTTGCGGCCAATGTCATCATAACCGCGACCCTAAGTAATATGGCCGTGAAATTAGGGATTGTCTTTTTTAAAGGCTCCAGAAAAACAGGAAACCTTGTTGGATATTCTTTTGGGTCGGTAGTACTTCTGGGAATCCTTTATATTTTGCTTAACGCATGGATAAATTGATAAATTGAGAGATAAAAGAATATGAAAACAACGGTATTTAGTGCACATAAATTTGAAGAAGCCCATTTAGTATCCGCAAACAATGGCAAGCATGAATTAAAACTACTTGAGCTGCGATTAACTGAAAACACGGCATCCTTGGCAGAGGGGGCCGAGGCTATCAGTCTGTTTACAAGTGATGATGCCTCGGAGAAAGTACTTGAAAAGTTAAGTGCCCTGGGGGTAAAATACATCGCGCTTCGTACGGCAGGTTACAATAACGTAGCCAGGGAAAAAGCGAAAGAATTGGGCATCAAAGTTTCCCGAGTTCCAGCCTACTCCCCCTATGCCATAGCCGAACATACAGTTGCCCTGATATTGGCCTTGAACAGAAAACTGATTAGGGCGCACAATAGGGTACGGGACATGAATTTCTCCTTAAATGGTCTCACTGGTTTTGATCTAAACGGAAAGACGGTTGGCATCATCGGTACCGGTAAAATCGGAGCAATCCTTGTTAAAATCCTTCACGGGTTTGGATGTAAGATACTGGCCCATGACACTTCTGAGGATGTAGGTCTTATAGAAAAGTACGGCGTTCGCTATACCGATTGCGAAACGCTATGTGCCGAATCGGATATCATTAGCCTACATGTTCCCTTGACTTCTGGAACTAAGCATTTAATTGACACGAATCAAATTGGAATGATGAAAAAAGGGGTCATGCTGATCAACACAAGCAGAGGGGGCTTGGTGGATACCAAGGCGGTCATCGAAGGTCTAAAAACAGGTAAAATCGGTTATTTCGGGATGGACGTGTATGAAGAAGAGGAAGGGCTTTTCTTTGAGGACCGTTCGGACGAAATACTACAAGACGATGTCATTGCGCGTTTGATGACCTTCAACAATGTTTTGATAACCAGCCATCAGGCTTTTCTGACCGATACGGCGTTGACAAATATTGCCGAGACCACAATATACAATTTGGATTGTTTTGAGAAAGGAAAAAATTCTGAAAATGAAGTCTCTTAATTGAGAAAAACAAAATATGAATACAATAATTATATAAACTTAAGATATGGATCGAGTAAAAAATAAGGTGGCTATTGTCACAGGAGGTGCCTCCGGCCTAGGAAAATCAAGTGCTATTTTGTTGGCGCGGGAAGGAGCAAAAATAGTTGTAACCGATATCGATGAAGAAAATGGAAATCAGGTAGTTCAACAAATAAAGTATAATGGCGGTGAGGCCATATACATTGAACAAGATGTATCCAAAGAAAATCAATGGGAAATGGTCATCGAAACTACGCTCAAAAAATTTGGAAAGCTACATGTTGTAGCTAATGCCGCAGGTATAGGACTCGGTGGAACGGTAGAAGAAGTTAGTCTTGAAGATTGGAAAAATCTTTTGGATATAAACCTCAACGGCACCTTCTTAGGTACCCAATATGGCATCAAGGGGATGAAAGAGACCGGAGAGGGCGGCTCAATCATTAATTTCTCGTCTATCGAAGGACTTATTGGTGATCCCAATCTACCGGCATACAACGCGAGTAAAGGCGGTGTTACCATATTTACCAAATCTGCAGCGCTCCATTGCGCAAAACAAGGTTACAAGATTCGGGTCAATTCTATTCATCCAGCTTATATCTGGACACCGATGGTAGAAAATTTTCTGAAATCCCAAGGTGATGTGGAAGAAGGCAAAAAACAATTGGAAAGTTTACACCCCGTCGGACATTTGGGAGAACCCGATGACATAGGTTATGGCGTAGTGTATCTGGCCTCTGACGAATCTAAATTCATGACCGGCTCCGAATTGGTTATCGATGGAGGTTATACCGCACAATAAATGTTACACCAAAAATTAGAAAGAATGAGAAATATACTAGTACCAACAGATTTTTCCGAAAACTGCAATAAAGCTGCCAATGTCGGAATAGCGATGGCCAAACTTTTTGATGCCGAAATCCATTTTTTCCATTTGATTCAGACCCCTGTGGATTGGGTAAAGCTGGACAAGCAAAAGGAAAAACGGTATCCTGAAACCTTGAAAAAAATCGGTAGTGCAAAATCCGCTTTACGCGAGCTGGAAAGGAAGGCCGAAAAGGAACATCTGAAATGTCAAACCTTCCTTCAATACCAAGTAGACACCAGGAATATTTTAAAACATTCAGGGCATTTTCATCATGATTTTATCATCACGGGGAGCAGTGGTACAAAAGGTACTGTTAGGGAATTGTTCGGTAGTAACGTTGAGCAAATAGTGCGAAAATCGAATGTTCCGGTAATCGTGGTCAAGGAGGACGAGGTTCACTTTCCGTTTAAGAATATTGTGTTCGTTTCGGATTTTGAAGAGGACGTAAGTGAAGCCTTTAAGCATGTAATCTCCATCGCTGACAAATGCAATGCACATATCCGTCTATTACGAGTCAACACAAAAACGGATACCAATAGTATTGAAGCGGGACTAAATCCCATCAAAACATTTGTTGAAAAGTTCCCAGACCTTAAAAATTATTCCATGTTCGTCAATAACGAACCTTCGGTAGAAACTGGTATCAATACTTTCTTAAACTATGAACCGGCAGACTTAATTGCCATGTGTACCCACGGTAGTACCGGTTTTTTGAGCTTGTTCTCAAAAAGTATCGCCGAGGGTGTGGCCAATCATTCCACACTTCCGGTAATGACGATTAAAATTTAAATAAAGCATATTACAATGTCGGGAAGCTTAAATCAAATAGGAGAAAAACCCTTTTACAAATTATTGTTGGGAAGAACGATTTTACCCCTTGTTAGCATTTTGGGTATTGGCATCTTGTATGTTGCTTTAATGTCAATGGTCGACCATAAATCGTTGCCATTCCACATTATCATTGTTACAGCAGCATTGGGCAAGACCATCGTGATTACGATGACCACTTTAAAACGGTTATCAAAACTGATAAAAATCTGTCATTCGTTGGAGCGGTTGCTATGGGTTTTTGGTTTGATAATCATTATAAGCATTTTTTCTTTTGCAACTGATTATGCCTGCCTTTTCCAATTTAGCCATTCTACATTTGAAGGTATACCCGATTATTCAAATTCGTACTTGTACAATTTGTACCACTTTTTCTACTTCAGCGTGATAACTTTTTCAACGGTGGGCTACGGCGATATAATTCCAACGTCCGATGTAGCTCGGTTCGTTGTTATGCTCGAAATATTCTTAAGTTTTTTCTTGATCGTCTTCGCTTTGGCCAATATTAAAAAAATACACATAAATGGATAAGATAAATATCATAAAGGCAAGTGGCGAGAAAGCACCTTTTGAAATAGAAAAAGTGATACGTTCACTAGAACGGGCGGGTGCCGATAAATTGTTGATCAAAAAGATAGTTCAAGATATTGATAAGGAAGTTCGCGATGGAATGACTACAAAAAAGATATATCAAATGGCCTTTAACATATTAAAGAGAAAATCTAGGGTAAGTGCCTCAAAGTATAAGTTGAAAAAAGCCCTGATGGAGTTAGGCCCATCAGGATACCCCTTTGAAAGGTTCGTTGGTAAGGTATTCGGCCATGAAGGTTATGAAACCAAAGTAGGGATTATTGTTCAAGGCCACTGCGTACAACACGAAATTGATGTAATCGCGAAAAAAGATAATAAACACTTTATGATTGAATGTAAATATCATAGCGATCAAGGCCGATTTTGCAATGTAAAGATTCCGCTATACATCCAATCACGATTTCTGGATGTACAAAAGCAATGGGAAAAACAACAAGGCCATAAAACCAAATTTCATCAAGGTGGTGTTTGTACCAATACCCGTTTCACGAGCGATGCCCTACAATATGGGAACTGTGTCGGATTGATGCTTGTAAGTTGGGATCATCCTAAAGGTCACGGTTTGAAGGAACGAGTAGACAGACTCGGCCTACATCCTTTAACCTCTTTGACCACATTGACCAAAGCTGAAAAATCCAAACTATTGGATGCAGGCATTGTGCTCTGCAAGGAAATTATCGAAAACCCATCGCTATTGGAGCAAATAGATATCCCCAAACAAAGACAAAAAAACATTCTCGAAGATTCAAGGGAATTATGTACAGCACATTAAAATAATTAAACATTTAGTAATCCTAAAAAATAATACAGATGAAAACAAAAGAATTGCAAAAACAGAAGAGTACCGAGTTAGAGCCATTTTACCAAGCAATGGAAGACGATCCAATGTTGCTGGAAGAAGCCTTTGAAATACTATTGGAAATGGTCAATTCAGAACCTAAATCTGCTAAGAAACTAGCCCTTTTGATTAAAGAGGACTTTCACGATTTGTATAAGGAAATAGAAGCATTGTGCAAACCGGACCAAGACAAAGGAAACACACCTTCCAGCTGTGGGGGACTCTAGCAACGGACAAATAAAAGACCTCAACAAATGGTAGTATCCATTGAACAGGTCTATACCCCTGCCAAGGCGCGGGTTAGTGAATGTAGTGATAAGTGAAATTAGTATTAATAAAATGTGATGTTGAGTTTGGAGACAAGCGGTAAAACGATTTTAGGAGATTTACAAGAGTTCGGCAACCAGCATTAACGAATAAAAGTAATGGAAACAGATACGATAAAAATCCATTTTTTAGGTGCGGCGGGAACCGTTACCGGCTCCAAATATCTTCTGGATACAGGGGACAGAAAAATACTTGTGGATTGTGGTCTATTTCAGGGGCTCAAAGAACTACGCCTGAAAAACTGGGAATATCCACCTGTCAACATCAACGAAATTGATGCGGTATTGCTTACCCATGGTCATTTGGACCATACCGGCTATCTGCCAAGGTTGGTAAAGCAAGGTTTTAGGGGACCCATTTATGGCACCTACCCCACTCTGGACATCGCCAAGATTATATTGAACGATAGTGCCAAAATACAGGAACAAGAGGCCGAACGTGCCAATAAGGAAGGGTATTCAAAGCACAGTCCCGCAGAACCGCTGTACGATTTAAAAGATGTTGAAAAGACCATTCCGTATTTCAAGGGAATACCGCCCAACCAGTGGCTTCCCCTGTTAAAGAACGTAAAGGCAAGATTTCAGTATAACGGACATATTCTTGGGGCAACCTATATTGAATTGGATGTGCAGGATAAACGATTTGTCTTTTCAGGGGATATTGGTAGAACGAATGATTTGCTCTTATATCCACCCGTAAAACCAGAACGGGCCGATGTTTTGTTTATGGAATCTACCTATGGCGGCAGGTTCCATCCCGAAGAGAAAGAGGCCATCCCTCTTATAGAAAAATTGGTCAACGACACCCTATCTAGGGGCGGTAGTCTTTTCATCCCAAGTTTTTCGGTTGAACGGGCCCAATTGATGATGTTGATATTCTGGAGGTTGCTGGAGCAAAACAAAATCCCGAAAGTTCCCATGATTATGGATAGTCCAATGGGTGCCAACGTATGGGAACTGTTTCATAGAACTCGGGATTGGCACAGATTGGAAGCCCACGATTGTGACGAAATGTGCTCACACTTTACAGTTGTTAGCAGTTATCGTGAAACAATGGAATTAAGAACAGACAACAAACCAAAAATCGTGATTGCAGGAAGCGGAATGCTCACAGGCGGCAGAATGTTGAACTATCTGGAAACGCAGGCACAAAATCCTGATAACACTTTACTCTTTGTTGGATATCAAGCAGACGGGACCCGTGGAAGAAAATTATTGGAAGGAGAAAAGGTACTAAAGGTCTACGGAAAGACCGTGCCCTTCAAAATGCAAGTAACAGAGATAGAAGGACTTTCGGCCCATGCAGACCATGCCGAACTGCTGGATTGGTTGAGCGATATAGAAGAAAGACCGGAACGGATATTCATAATCCACGGAGAAAAGGAAGGAGCGGAAGCCTTAAAAAAGGGAATTAAGGAAACCTATGGTTGGGAGAGTGAAATTCCCCAACTCTATGGTATCGAAGAGATAAGATAGGTAATGAAAATAGACAAAAATTAACACGGAAATGGAAGAAAAATCGAACATCCTTAAATACAAATCGCTAGGCATTTATACGCAAAATGAAAACGTCGTGTACATGCGGCAAGATTGTCATGTCTGCATTTCAGAAGGTTTCGAAGCATTGACCCGAATACGGGTATCTAACATGAGTACCTCGGTAATTGCAAGCCTCCACATTATTACTTCGGATGTACTTAGGCAGGGCGAAATAGGGTTGTCACAAATAGCAGCAAAAAAACTCAAAGTATCGGAGGGCGAAACGCTATACGTATCCCATTTGGAACCCATAGAATCATTGAGTTCTGTAAGAGCGAAAATTTATAATCAACGACTCGATTACAAAGCCTACAAAGACATCATTACGGATATCATCGAAGGGGATTATTCAAACATCCACCTATCGGCATTTATTACGGCCTGTGCTGGCGACCGAATGGATTTAGATGAAATCTCGGACCTTACCAAGGCGATGATAACCTCGGGAAAACAATTGGATTGGAACAAGGAAATAGTGGTGGACAAACACTGCATCGGAGGCCTACCGGGGAATAGAACAACGCCTATAGTTGTCGCAATTGCTGCCGCATACGGGCTGACAATGCCCAAAACTTCATCACGGGCCATTACTTCGCCAGCGGGTACGGCCGATACCATGGAAGTACTAACGAATGTTACCCTCTCTGGCGAAGAAATCAAACGTGTCGTGGAACAGGAAGGTGGATGTTTGGTGTGGGGCGGTACGGCACAATTAAGTCCAGCGGACGATATTCTCATCAAGGTGGAAAAAGCCTTGGATATTGACAGTGAAGGCCAGCTAATAGCCTCTGTATTGTCCAAAAAAGCAGCCGCAGGTTCTACCCATGTGGTCATCGACATTCCTGTTGGAGAAACGGCCAAGGTGCGCAGCGAAGAGGCCGCGCAAAAACTCAAGGAACATATGGAAGCCGTGGGCGATGCTGTGGGGCTTAAAATAAAGGTGGTCATTACCGATGGCAGCCAGCCCGTGGGAAGGGGTATCGGTCCCAATTTAGAAGCGGTTGATGTTCTAAGTGTTTTGCAGAATAAAGAGGATGCGCCACAAGACCTTAAAGAACGGGCAATATTGTTGGCGGGGCATCTCTTGGAGCTATCCGAAAAAGTGAAGCCCGAAAAAGGTCTTGAAATAGCGAAAGAACTGCTGGAAAGTGGAAAGGCCTACCAAAAATTCGAGGCCATATGCACGGCCCAAGGAAGATTTTCCAAAACCTATGTTGCCCCTTATCAATTTGAGATGCATGCACCTAAACGTGGGACGGTCAAAAAAATAAACAATCGAAAGATTGCAAAACTCGCAAAACTGTCAGGAGCGCCACAATCCAAATCGGCAGGCATTTCGATGAACGTCCGGTTGGGCGATGAGTTAGAAAAAGGAGAGTTGGTGTATATACTCCACGCGGAAACAAATGGGGAACTGAACTATGCCTTGGAATATTATGAGAATCATGATGATATTATCGAAATCGAATAATATATGGTAGATAAAGATAAAATATTAATAATCGGAGGGTACGGTACCGTTGGATCTATTGTCTCGCGACAGCTTGCATTGCAATATCCTTCAAAAATCATCGTCGGAGGCAGAAACAAGGATAAGGCCCAAATGCTTATTGAACAAAATGGACTTAATGCCAAGGCCATATATTTAGATGTTGAGAAAGAAAGATTGAAAGAAGTAGATTTCAATGAAATACATACTGCTGTAAGTTGTATAGAAACCATGAATATTTCCTTTATTCTTGAGTGTCTACAGTTCAATATTAATTATACAGAGGTTGGTGCCTCTTTCAAGGCACACAAACGATTTTTTGAACTATCGGATTACATCGACAATGCCGATTGTTTAGTAATTCCCAGTGTTGGTTTGGTGCCAGGTCTTTCAAATATATTGGCATTCAACGGTGCTAAGCAATTTGCCGAAATAGATGAAATACATACTTATGTGATACTTGGTTTGGGAGAATCACATGGTGTTGATTCCGTTAGGTGGATGCTGGAAAAGGCCAATAGTTCCTTCAAAATAAAGACAAAAAAAGGAAGTGTTGGCGTGAAAGGTTTTACCCACCCTAGATCGACCCGCTTATTGAACGAACAAAGAGAACGGACTTTCTATTTGTTCGATTTCTCGGACCATCACGCCATTCCACTTCTTGTGGATACCAAGGCCATAGATACCCGCATTGGTTTCGATTCAAAGGTGATTACGTATTTGTTCTATCTATTTCAGAAAATCGGTGTTTTGAAATGGTTTAAGAATATAAGTCCAAAAAGATTTAAAAAGGTTCTGGATTTTATCCGCATAGGTTCAGAACGGTTTGGGCTACAAATAGAGATTAATGGAAAAGACAGTCTAGGGATGCAGTACAGTATAAAGTATTTGGCGACAGGAGAAAATGAGGCTCTGGCTACTGCAACGGCTACTTCATACGCCTCTGAACTGATGTACTTGAATAAAACCCAAAAAGGATTGAAACACATTGAGGAAGTTTGTGATTTTGATGAATTGAAGGGCTATCTGGAAAAACATAATGTTAAAATTTTAAATACAAGTGATTATGAAAACGATACTGTTCAGCCTTCCGGGAAACCAGGAACTTACGGCACAACTAGCTAAAAAGATGAACGCCGAAATCGGGGAGTGCAAATTGCGCAAATTTCCTGACGGCGAATCCTATACCCGTATCCTTTCCGATGTGAAAGGCAAATGTGTAGTAATGGTCTGTACCCTTCATGAACCCGATGAAAAACTGTTGCCGCTCTACTTTTTAAGCCATACTGCCAAATCATTAGGCGCTATGTGCACCTGTTTGGTGGCACCCTATTTGGCATATATGCGTCAGGACAAAGTGTTTCACGAGGGGGAAGGGGTTACCTCTTCTTATTTCGGGAAATTGATTTCAGGATTTGCAGATAGCATCACTACTATTGACCCGCATTTGCATAGAATAAGTTCTTTGGGCGAGGTATACGATATTCCAAATAGGGTCATCCGTGCCGCGGATGCCATCTCCAAATACATCAAGGAAAATATACACAATCCTGTACTGATTGGCCCTGATTCCGAAAGCGAGCAATGGGTCTCCGATGTGGCAAAAAAAGCAGGGGTTCCGTTTACCGTATTACAAAAGGTACGTCACAGTGACCGTGATGTAGAAGTCTCTGTTCCCGATGTGGATAAGTACAAGAATGCCACACCTATTTTAGTAGATGACATTATTTCCACAGCCCGAACAATGATTGAAACCGTACAGCACCTTAAAAAAGCAGGAATGAAAGCACCTATTTGCGTAGGTATTCACGCAGTTTTTTCAGGAAACGCCTATCAAGATTTATTGGATTCCGGAGTAGAAAAAATTGTAACTTGTAATACCATACCACACTCTTCAAATGGAATAGATTTAAGTGATATTATGGCAAAAGAGGTAAAAAAATTAATGCACCATATATGAGAAAACAAGGCTTTATAGTACTAATCACTTTGTTCAGCATCACAATGACTGGACAAACTGAAATGCTTATTGGGCAGATTTCAGGTAGAGTTGTTGTTCGAGAAAATTTTGATGAAGAAGGCTCTTTTCTAAACAAACAAACTTTTGAAGCGGGTGAAGCAATAAAGAAAAATGAATATTATGAAATTAAGGTGGTTACAGAATTGTTTGATAAGAACAAAAAGTCTACAGATAAATATACAACAACATATCGCTGTAGGCCTAATGAAGCAAGTGTAATGGTTATGGCTTTTCCGTTTTCTAATCCAAAATCAAAGGAGACTGAAATTAATACCACCTCTGAAAAATTTAAAGAGCTATACGATTTGGAAAACCTGGAAGATGTAGAACTGAAAATGACTTTTGGCTCGGGCTTATTGAATTTTTTTGGTTCAAAAAGCATCATAAAGATTTACAACCGAACATTAGAGGACAACGAAAACAATATTAATTCAAAAATCAATATTAAGGCCTATGCCTGGGGAATTCGCATTAAGCAACTCAACTATACTGTCAATGAAAAAATAAATGGTAAAGGCTTTCTGACCTTTCAGAAATTTACAGAGGAAGATAATAGTTATTTTACAATGACTTATAAATAGAACGAAAATGAACAATTACGACACCCTTTCAGAAGCAATTAACGATTTGCAGGCAAATGGTTATACATACGATTTTAACCTAAAACCTGAATGTTTGGAGTGTGCTTCACTAAAAATTGAAATACACCCGGAAGATTTTGAAGTGGATAAAACCTATCGCTTTGAAGGCATGAGCAGTACCGATGATAATAGTGTGCTTTATGCTATTTCATCAAAAAATGGGATTAAAGGACTTTTGGTAGATGCCTATGGCGTCTATGCCGAAAACATTTCGGAAGCTATGAGAAAAAAATTACGATAACACTTAAACAAGATAATAATGGAAAATCACGAACACCACAATCACGAAGAAATGGACCATTCAAAAATGGACCATTCGAAGATGAAACACAAAAAAGAAGACCATTCTAAAATGAACCACAAAGGTGGGGACCATTCGGGTCACAATCCGGGTCACGGTCAAATGGGTCACGACCATCATAAAATGATGGTCAAGGACTTTAGAAAACGGTTCTGGGTATCATTGATAATTACCATCCCAATTCTGTTCTTCTCGCCAATGATACAGGAATTTTTTGGTTATGATTATTTATTGCCGGGAAATCCCTATGTGCTGTTTATCCTATCGTCCTTTGTATATTTTTGGGGCGCATGGCCTTTCTTAAAAGGCTTTTATAAGGAAATTAAAGCTAAAGGTCCAGGAATGATGACCCTAATCTCCATGGCTATCAGTGTTGCCTATTTTTATAGTACGGCAACCGTTTTCGGACTTAAAGGCGAAGATTTCTTTTGGGAATTGAGTACGCTTATTGTCATTATGCTTTTGGGGCATTGGTTGGAAATGAAATCAGTTTTAGGTGCTTCCAAGGCGTTGCAATTATTGGTGAGCATGCTACCTTCGGAAGCGCACAAAGTTGTGGGCGATAAAATTGAAGATGTTAGTCTTGAAAACCTGGTGAAAGATGACATCATCCTAATAAAACCTGGAGAAAAAGTACCGGCAGACGGTATTATTACCGAAGGCACCAGTTACCTAAACGAATCCATGCTCACAGGCGAATCTAAACCAGTAAAAAAAGAATTGGATGACAAAGTAATCGGCGGTTCCATTAACGGCAACAGCACCTTAAAAGTAAAGGTTCAACATACAGGTAAGGACAGCTACCTCAACAAGGTTATTAAAATGGTCGATGAGGCACAACGTACTAAATCCAAAATGCAAAACCTTTCAGATAGGGCTGCAAAATGGTTGACCTACATCGCTTTAGTAATTGGTTTTGGAACATTAGCAGTTTGGCTGGCTTTAGGTTTTCCGTTCGTATATGCTTTGGAAAGAATGGTTACCGTTATGGTAATTGCCTGTCCGCATGCTTTAGGACTTGCCATTCCACTTGTGGTTGCGATTTCTACCGCAGTTTCAGCACAAAATGGCTTGCTTATTCGAAATAGAACTGCGTTTGAAGAATCCAGAAAGATATCGGCATTATTATTTGACAAGACTGGAACATTGACCAAAGGTGATTTTGGGGTTACCCGAATAGAATCTGTTATCCATAATTATTCAACAGCCGAAATCCTTCGATTGTCAAGTGCCCTGGAACAAAGCTCCGAACATCCCATTGCGGTCGGAATCATAAAAAAGGTAAAGGATGACAAGATAGCCATACCAAAACCTAAAAACTTCAATGCCATTACAGGAAAAGGAGTGGAAGCGATTGTGGAAGGCAAGGAAATAAAGGTGGTAAGCCCCGGTTATCTACGGGACGAAAAAATAACCATTCCCGAGGATGCCTATAGCGATGCGGCCGAAACAGTAGTGTTCGTTTTAATTGATGGAAAATTAGCAGGATACATAGCCCTTTCGGATGAAATTAGACCAGAATCCGCTAGTGCGATACAAACCTTTAAAAAGAACAATATTAAAGTATATATGGCTACCGGAGATAATGAAAAAACCGCTAAAGCCGTAAGCGATAAACTTGGACTGGATGGCTATTATGCTGAAGTATTGCCCCATCAAAAAGTTGAAATCGTGCAAGAATTACAGGGCAAAGGTGAATTTGTTGCCATGACAGGCGATGGCGTGAACGATGCACCTGCATTAGCACAGGCAAATGTTGGTGTTGCTGTGGGTTCTGGTTCTGATATAGCTGCTGAAACAGCCGATATTATTTTAGTGAACAGCAATCCAAAAGACATCGCTAACCTGATCTTATTCGGAAAGGCTACCTATAATAAAATGATTCAGAATTTAATATGGGCTACAGGTTATAATGTCGTAGCCATCCCGTTAGCAGCCGGTGTACTATATTCAACTGGATTCGTATTGGGACCAGCCGTAGCTGCTGTATTTATGAGTTTGAGTACGATTATAGTGGCCATTAATGCACAATTATTAAAGCGAAAAATCGGTAAAAAATAATGAACAAGAAAGAAAAGCTCAACAGGATATTTTTGGTTTTGTTGAGCCTATTTGTAGTAATGTTGGGGTACGGTATTCTACTGCCCATTCTTCCCTATTATACAGAAAGATTGGCATTAAAGGATAATCTGGATACCGACCTAATCAACTTCCACGTAGGGATGTTGACCAGCATTTATCCATTTTTTCAACTGGTATTCGTAATCGTGTGGGGCAGACTTTCCGATAAATATGGTCGTAAGCCCATAATTCTGGTTGGGCTTATCGGGTTTATAACAATGAACCTATTGACCGGTCTGGCAACTTCGCTCACCATGTTGTATGTAGCTCGTATAATCGGAGGAATATTTACCTCTTCGGTAATTCCCGTCAGCAATGCCTATCTAAGTGATATAACCTCGGAAAAGCGCAGAATCAAGATAATGGCATGGTCCGGGGTCGCGATCAGTTCGGGTGTTATCTTTGGCCCTGTTTTGGGGGGGCTGTTATCACAGACCAACGTGCACTTGAAATATTCTTTTGGCATATTTCATTTTGACCGATTTTCGGTTCCATTTTTCTTTGCTTCCATATTAGGGTTAATCATATTATTCGTAATTATGAAATGGTTGAAGAACACGGCAATAGTGACCAAGATCAGAGAAAAAACGATAAAATTTAATTTTACTTTTAGTAATTATTTTATCATACTGTTGCTGCTATCCTTTGTAATGCAATTTGTTGTGACCCTGTTTGAAACCGTATTTTCAATCTATGGCAAGGATGAATTAGCGTTCAATAGTAGTCAAGTCGGTATTGGCTTTATGCTTTGCGGTTCAGTGATGGCAGTCTTACAGCCTGTTTTTGCTACTTATGGGGAAAAGATAATGACCTCGAAACAGCAAATCACGTTAGGCTTAGTGATTACCGGACTTTCACTTATTGTATTCCCTTTTTTGCGCAATGAGCTATCTGTATATGGTATGATAATACTATTTGCCAGTGGTGGTGCGATGGTAACCCCAAATCTGCTTTCAGCCGTCTCTTTGTTATCTAAGGAAGATACGGGAAGAAACATTTCCATACAAAGCTCAACGAACAGTATCGGACAGATTTTGGGGCCCGTATTGGGAACTTGGTTGCTTGCAGGTGGCTTTTATTATCCTTTTATAATTGCAGGATTAGTCGTTTTAGTTGCAATAGGATTGGTTTATTATTTAAGGAAATAGTGATGATACAGAAATCAGCAGAAGATAATACCAAAAAAGTATTGCACGTTATGGACCATAATGAAGACTATATCGAGTTGGTGCATTCGGGCGAAGATTATTTTTATAGGTTGGAAAAAACAATTGAAAAGGCGCAAGAGGAAATACATTTACAAACCTACATTTTTGAAAACGATAGTACGGGAAATCGCATAGCTACTCTACTGAAGGAAGCCGCCAAACGAAAAGTCAAAGTGTATGTCTTACTGGATGCCTATGGCTGTGCTGCGCTCCCCGATAGTTTTGCCCATGATTTGGTACAACATGGTATTTCACTACGTTTTTTCTCCCCTTTGTTCTCTTGGAACAATTTTTATCTCGGTAGGCGTATGCATCACAAAGTAGTCGTTGCCGACGGAAAAACAGCACTCATCGGGGGAATCAATATTGCCGACAAATACCACGGCACAACTGAATCGGAGCCTTGGCTAGATTATGCCGTGCAGTTGTATTGTCCGGCCGCAGAAGATTTACAGAAACTGTGTAGGGATTATTTTTTTAAACAAAGTAGCTCAAAAAAAATAAAGCCTGTCTTGCATTTGGTGGAAAAAGCAAGGGTTGGAATCTTACAGAACGACTGGCTTAAAAGTAAAACTGAAGTCTGCGATGCCTATACTAATGCCATTCTCCATGCCGAAAAAGAGATAGTAATCGTAGGCTCGTATTTTTTGCCTGGAAGCATAATAGCAAAGGCATTGAAAAAAGCCTGTAAAAGAGGAATAAAGACAACGGTAATCTTAGCGGGCATTAGCGATGTGCCGTTGGTACGTAGGGCAACCGAACATTTGTATTCCTCTTTTTTAAACCACCATATGAGGATATATGAGTGGAACAAATCCGTAGTGCATGGTAAAGCCTCCGTGGTAGATAAAAAATGGTCCACCGTAGGCTCATTTAACCTGAACAGTCTTAGTTGCTACGGTAGTATTGAAATGAACGTGGAAATTCACTCCGTAGAATTTGCCGAAAACCTTCGCGCTGACTTTGAAAAGGTTATCAGCGAGTGTAGCGAAATTACAAAGGAGAGTCTCAAACAAAGAGCAGGTATATTCAACAGGTTGGCAAATTGGGTTTCCTATCAAATGGTTCGTACGGCGATGCTTTTACTCACCTTTCTTCCCCATTTAAGGTTTTTGAAAGACTACAGGTTATAGAATATTGATAAATGGTTATAAGAACTATGGAGCCCGATTAGAAAACTAAATGCTAAAAGATGATAAAAATGTGAACACAAAGTCATTTATACATTTTAAGATAGCGAAAGAATGAATGGCTTTTTAAAAGATTTGACAATGAAAAAATTCTATTACAACGAAGAACAGCAATCCTATGATGCGATTGTTGTGGGAACCGGCATCAGCGGTGGCTGGGCCGCCAAAGAACTTTGTGAGAACGGCCTTAAGACCTTGGTTCTTGAGCGTGGAAGGATGGTACGCCATATCGAGGACTATCCGACTGCCTATAAAGATCCATGGGACTTACGGAACGGAGGGAAACCAACCCAGGAAGATTTAAAAAAACAACCAAAGCAAAATAGGACCGGGTACACGACCAATGCGGCCAGTGCCCTTTGGTTCGTGAACGATTTGGAACACCCCTACAACGAAATCAAACGTTTTGACTGGATGCGTGGCTACCATGTGGGTGGGCGTTCTATCATGTGGGGGCGACATAGTTACCGCTGGAGCGATATCGATTTTACCGCCAACCAGCGAGAGGGAATCGCAGTGGATTGGCCTGTTAGATATAAAGATATTGCCCCTTGGTACGATAAAGTAGAGACCTATATCGGCGTGTCGGGGGAAAATCTTGGGTTGAAACAATTACCCGATGGCCAGTTTTTACCGATGATGGAACTAAATTGTGTCGAACAACGTTTTCGGGAAAAGGTAAGCGAGAATTTCGATGGCCGTGTGGTCACGGCAGGAAGGGTCGCCAATATCACGGGAACCAAGAAATTCGAGGGACGGCAGCATTGCATGTTCAGAAATCGCTGTATTAGGGGTTGCCCATTCGGGGCGTATTTTAGCAGCAATTCATCTACTTTGCCCGCTGCCGAACGCACCGGAAATATGACATTGAGACCAGATTCCATCGTACATCAGATAATATACGGTCCGGATACGAAACGGGCAACCGGAGTTAAGGTCATCGATAGGGTCTCCAAGGAAGCCTACGAATTCAAGGCCAAGGTAATTTTCTTATGCGCCTCGGCCATTGCCTCAACCTCTATATTAATGCAATCGAGATCCGATCGCTTCCCAAACGGGATGGGCAACGACTCAGATCAATTGGGAAGAAATATCATGGATCACCATCTCGGTGTCGGGGCACAAGGAAAGTTCGACGGCTTCGAGGATAGATACTATAAAGGAAGAAAACCTAATGGCATCTATATTCCGCGTTTTAGAAATCTGGGCGACAATACCAACAGAAACGATTACAAAAGGGGCTTTGGCTACCAGGGCGGTGGCGGAAGGGGCAACTGGGAAGACTTGATCGCGGAACTATCTTTTGGCAAGGAACTCAAGGAGGCCGTTCTAAAACCGGGAGGTTGGTCCATGGGCCTTGGGGGCTTCGGTGAAGTGCTCCCATATGAAGACAACAGAATGACCTTGGACTATGATAAATTGGACGGCTGGGGGCTGCCCACGGTAACCTTCGATGCCGAATTCAAGGCGAATGAATGGGCCATGCGCAAAGACATGAAAGAATCCGCCGTTGAAATGCTCCAGAAGGCAGGTTTTCGCAACGTAGAACCTTATGACACCCCCGGGGCACTGGGTCTTGGCATTCATGAAATGGGTACGGCCCGGATGGGCAGGGACCCTAGGACTTCTGTCCTTAATGGAAACAATCAAATTCATGACGTTCCCAATGTATACGTAACCGACGGGGCTTTTATGACCTCTGCCAGTTGTGTAAACCCATCATTGACCTACATGGCCTTTACGGCGAGAGCTGCCGATCATGCAGCGCAAGAACTTAAAAAAGGAAATATCTAATGGAAAGAAGAAAAGCATTGAAGAACATGGGGCTGTCTCTTGGTTATATTGTGGCAACCCCGACATTGATGGGCATTGCCCAAAGCTGTAAAAATGAAAGTGCAACTACATGGACACCGAAATTTTTTACAAAGGAAGAAGGTACGGTTATTACTCACTTGGTGGACATTATTCTTCCAAAGACCGATACACCGTCGGCCTCTGAGGTAAAAACACACCTATTTATCGACAAATTTTTCGATGAGGCCATGGAGAAGAATCAGCAGGATTTCGTTAAAATGTCAATGGGCCGTTTTATGGACAAAGCTTTAAAGGATTCTGGCAAGGATAGGGCATTTGACCTCACTCCCGAGGATTTAAAGCCGGTCTTGGCCTCGTCATTAAAGGTATCCAAAGAACAGGAGGCCAAAAATTTTGAAACGATAAACTCGTATCAAGAATCGGTTGCCCATGGTAACATTGCTAATCTGGATGACATTGTTGCCCGATTTGGCTTTGCGAACAATCTTCGTGGGCTGACTATCTGGGGCTATAAAATCTCTGAATATATGGGTGAGGAAGTACTGGCCTATCTCCCTATTCCGGCAGAATATATTTCATGTGAGGCTACACAAAAACTTACTGGAGGTAAAGCATGGTCATTATAATTAATCGACCTGTTCCAAAACAGTCTCTAAACGATTTGTAATTTTAAAAAAAAAAACGATGACAGATTTAACAACAAGCGCAAGTACGCGTGTCTTCAGAAACAACTACCTTGGCCACCTGGCCTATCTATGGCAGGGCAAACCCTATGTAATTCCCATTACCTATTATTTTGATCCTACTGACAATACAATCATTAGCTATACCTCGGAAGGCCATAAAATCGATGCGATGCGCAAAAACAATTCGGTCTCCGTACAGGTTGAAGAAATACAATCCATGTTTAATTGGGAATCGGCCATGGCACACGGCACATTCGAAGAACTTGAAGGCAGCGTTGCAAAGCAAAAGTTACACGTATTTACCGAAGGCATAAAAAATACAATAAAACGAAAAGAACACAAAGAGGTCGAGTTCATCAACGAATTTTCAAGCAAATTATACTCTAGGGGTATTCCAATTGTTTACCGTATCAAAATACTGGAAATTATGGGAAAACGCAGGGAAACCTAAAGATACTATCAATAATGGGCTAAAGCTATAGGGCAATTTTAAAAAATGATGAAATGCCAAGAATAGATACATTGAACGTTATGATAGAAAGTAACTTTATACTACTATAGCTATGTTAAAACGGGCAAATCTTTTATTACCCTTAATTTTGTTGATTTTATTGGCATGTAATAACGACGACCAAGGTTCACAACAGGTTAACCTATTGTTTACCGAAGATAATCTAATAGGAGATTGGAAAAGGATAGCTGAATTTAGGGGGCAACCCAATGATTCGCTGGGAATATTATATCAACGGAAGATTTGTTTGCCAAGTTCGAAAGTTGTCGTAAAGACGATATTCTCCGATATGAACAGGGCACGACTCCCCAAGAAAACATCTATTTCTGGGGAATAGGGGAAATTGCATGCCATAGCCAGATAGCCAACTCATTCTTTGAGATTGGTACTTGGAACATCGAGGAATCGGGGAAACTGACCCATTCCTATTCTGATGTTAGCAAATCGCTTATCGTGATTATATTGACAACTCAGAAGTTACTTATTAGGAATGAATCAGGCACGAAAGCACTTGACGGAACCGTCTATGAATTTACTGAATATGAACGTGTGAGATAAAATTAATTGCATCGGTTGAGTCACTAAATTAAAAGGAATAGCTAAAATAGGAGCCATCTTTTTCTTATCACTCCATGTCAAACCTCCAATCAACAGAAACAAGTCACCTCTTTTGATAGATCAAAATGGAATTCTCCTTAAAATTTGTAATGTATAAATATTCCATATCCAATAAAACATCCGTAGGATAATTTATCCCTTCTTCCAAAACTTGAAACAGTTGCCCATCATAGCCATAAAGCAAAACACGATCGTTCTCTTGATCTGTTACCGCTATTTCCTGACTATTCAAAGCAATACCAGAGGCCACGTTTATTTGGTCATTTAGACCAATCGTCTTTAAGTGTTTTCCACCAAAACCAAAGACCTGAACCCTGTGGTTATAGGCATCCGTTACATATACTTTCCCCTCTTTTAGCTTGACATCTATTGGATAGTACAGTTCGCCCTCCTTGTGGCCCTGCTTGCCAATGGTAAAACTTTCATTCGATGTCTGTACTAGAATCCGATGATTGTAAAAATCCGCTATTAGAATACTATCCCCATATACCGAAACACCGGCCGGGGCCTGTGGTCGTTTATTGATTTTCAAGGGGCGGGAGTTTCCCATTTTATATTGCCAGATGGTGTCGGTCAAAAATTCGGGGATATATAGTGCTCCCTTGTCAAAATGTATGTTCATTGGCCTTTGGATACCGGTGATTGAATCTAATACCTGCCCATTCAGGGCAATTTTATATAAACGAAAATGATCAGGATCCGAAAACCAAATGGTTTCCCCGTCCTTGGCCAATGCCAAGGGGCGGGATTCTATGGGTAGCTTAATTTTCCTTTCGAAATGCCATTGTTTTTTAACCTTTTTACAACTAGATATGACAAGAACCAAAAAAACAACGGGGAAGATGTACACCTTTCTAAAATTCATACCAAAAGTTTACTATCATAGAAATTAAAACCAGAGATGTAATTATCCATAGAGACCAGGAGTTGATACCACGATTGATTTTACCATCTTGGCACGATTTCCTCCGGCAAAGCCTCTTCGAACCTTCAAAATTTTTATAGTGTGCGACTCCAAGGCTGCCAACCGAAAATAGAGTCAGATAGATCTCGGCGGGGTGTACCCATTGAAAACCTCTACTTATAAATCCCAATCCGGCCACCACCGAAAGCAATGCGGGAATGAAACAACACATCAAGGGAAGAACGGCAGCAAGCAAACTGGAGCTCAATAACATTTTGACGAAAGACTTCATAAAAACTTATTTGACTTTTGTAAGTATTATGGCCCATCGGCCCGAAAGGTTTCCATCCTCCTCATCTTCTACCGTACCACTTACAATTGCCATTCCAGGAGTCAATGCTTGCACTAGTTCAGTCGGTGAATGCTGCGATATATCAAATAGCTCTTGGCCGGTTTCAATTACCCACAGCCCGTTTTCCTTCTTCACGGTTCCTGAAATGGTGATTTGGGCTTTCTTTGCTGAAAAACCATTCTTCTTTACTTCCTCTTGGATATTTTTGAGGCTTAAACCGTTATTTTTCAAAAGTTGCAAATAGGCTTTCCCGTCGTTAAGACTTACCCTTACATTTTGAAGTCCGTCCATTTTGTTTAGACCGCGTTCAAGACCATAGGCACAAGGTGCACAATCCATTCCATAGACCTCTTGGTCAACTTTTTGAATTTGTGCCTCGGAACTCAAAGTACCGAGTAATGCTATTATCATAACCAATGCTATTTTTTTCATCTTCTTAATTTTTAAATTTTAATTCTATTATAACCAATAACTTAGATTAATGGATACCCTATAATTTTCTTTTACGGCACTTGGCGTCAAATCCTGCACCACCGGAAACAAGGCTCCAAATGAAATCCCCCACGCTCCGTACAACCCTAAAAATGAAGGTCCCATCAATACTTTTTTACTTCTTGTATCACTAAAATTTTGTTGTCCGTTATATTTATTGTCACCGGGGAATTCTGCCATTGTTTCCAAAAATATCCTCCAATCGGGTTTTGGATAATCGCCCATAAAGATATTGGGGCGATACCCTACCACAGCACTCGCGTATGGCAGGTCGCCGAGTTGTTCGTTATCTTTTTCAAAGTAATATTGATAGCCACCACCTAACCACGCATACCAGGTACGTGAAGCATATCCCGTAGAAATTGCACCGTGAATGGAATTGCCCACGTTTACTTGCGCGCGGACATCATCGGTAGGTGCTGAAACCCCGAGGACAGCTGTTCCCTCAAAACGTTTTCCCACCCCAAAGGCATTGGAAAAAAATCGATACCAAAGAGATGCTTCTATATCGCCATTTGCGGGCATATTGCTATTCCCCCTTGTTCTCGGCGCATTGTCAAGCCGCTCTATCATAGTGGGTGTGGTCAAGTTAATCTGCAAATCTTCGGTGATACCATAGGAAAACAAATAACGCAGCATATAAGAAGTTTCGTTCTCGGTGCTCAAACTCATACTTGCGACATTTAGATCCACGCCACCCCTCGCGAGGGTCGGGGTCTGTAAACCATATAATGGCCCGTGTCCCTGCGCATTAAGAATGGATATTGTCGATGAGCAGAGTATAATGATTAGAACGATTTTGAGATGTAAATTAGAAATGGCCATAAATCACTTGTTTTTAAATGTTAAGCTGCCATTTTTTTACAACTCTCGGCACAGGCATAGCATTTTTCCGCACATTGCTGGCAAACCTCGCTATCGAATTTTGCACATTCATCGGCGCAGGCTTTACATAAGTCCGCACAAATGGCACATAAGCGCTTCGAATAATCAGATTGGCTGGCGAGTAATTGAACACAAGCGATACATAGCGCAATGCAATCCAAACAAAACTGATGGCATTTTTTCATATCGGGTTCGCCCAAATGTTGGTCAAGGCAGATTCTTGCCGCAGTAATACAGGCATTGCAATCATCAATACATTTTTGTAATTCAGAATTTAATGGTTTCATATTTTTTGGATTTTAAATGATATCCTGTTGGTACGGCAACAGGATAATTGGTGAAAATGGCCGTACCCAAATCTTTTTTTAATTTTGTCCAATACCCGCTTTCATCAACTTTTCTTTGGTAATGGCGGAATCCTTGCAGCAATCCAATAATTTTCCGTTTACGGCTACTGCGGGTATTTTTTGTACCCCATATTCGTTCATCTTGGTAAGATAAGTCTTATCATCGCATTGTTTTACCAAATCGTATGTTGTTACTTCACATTCATCACAGGCCAGTTCCTCAATCATTTTGACCACTGGGTCACAAACGGGGCAGTTGGCTGTAAAGACTTCTACTTGACGTTTCATAATCTCTTTTTTTTATTAGTATTTCATTTATAATGGCTTATCAATTAAGCACGGTACAAAGGTAGGTGGGTGCCCGGGGTGGTCTCCAAACATTATTTCAAAAAAAAATGACCCATAACTTTGGGCCATCAACGGGGGTTGTTTTTTTGCGAGTTCTATTCCTCGTTAGAGTCTTCCAATTTGGATTTGAGCGTGGCAATTTCTTTCATTTTGTCGGTAAGACTGTCCAGCTCCAAATCAGGGAACTGTTTCCGTATAAATTCAATACGGTCTTCATTACCACAATCTCCAGGACAAGCTTCCACGGTTTCTGAAATCTTGATTGCCAAGGCCTTTCTGTAAGTTTCGTCCAGTAACAGGAAATGAGCCTTGTCCAAACCCTTTTGTGCTGCTTTGAACTGTATCAATATCTTTTCAGGATCTGTATCCTCGTCCAGCATTTTAATGAGGCCGCTAAGTTGCCCATTAATACTTTGTAACCTTGTTTTTATGTCCTTACTTAAATCCCGTGGTATCATTTGTTAAAATTTTATTGCAATGTAAGTATGCTCGTAGGGTGGTCTCCAAATATTTTTCCAATTTTATTAGCAATATTTTGAACCTTCCTGAATAGGTGGACAGGCCACAGTTCCGTAAGAACAGAATACGCAGCAATCGCCTTCTTTTGGTTTTAGTATTTGTTTGCAATTATCACATTCATAAAAGAATTGACAGGCCGTGGTTGGCATCTCTTCAGCCTTTTTGTGGCCGCATTCCGGACAGGTAATCGTAGATTTTAATATAGTAGTTTCCATAAATAATAGTTAGAGCATATAGGTTAGGTCAGATGCCATTGTAGGATATGAAAATATCATTGTCCGCAAATCGCTTATGGTCATCTTGGTCTTTATCGCCATTGCGAAAAGATTGATGGTTTCTTCACAGTGAGGCCCGATAAGATGTGCGCCCAAAATGGTATTGTTATCTTTATCGATGATTGTTTTAAAAGCATATTTATCCACATTCAGCCGTCTCGCATTGAACCAATCATCCACTTTTTCAAAATTGACATTGATATCATATCCCTTTTCTTTGGCCTCATCTTCCAATAGGCCAACGGTTGCCATAGCGGGCAAAGTGAAAACTACGGAAGGCATTGGGGGATAACTGACTTTCTTCTCATTTCCTTTAATGATATTTGAAGCTACGACGTGTCCTTCCAAAACAGCTACGGGTGTCAGGGGCAACCCTCTTGAGTCCGCTGCATCGCCAGCTGCATATATGTTCGCGTTCGATGTGCTCTGAAGGTATTCGTTGACCTCTATGCCCTTTTTTGAGAAGGATATACCCGCTTTTTCCAATTCTAAATCAAAAATGGCTGGGGGACGACCAGCGGAATTAAATACCGCTGCCGATTTGAAGTTAGTTTCCTTTCCGTTTGAAATTCCTGTAGTTATGTAGTTGTCATCTTTACGTTCAATTTTAGAAACTTCAGTTTCAAGAACGAGCTTAACACCTAATTTACGTGTGGCATCGACCAAATGTTTTACAATATCCTTGTCAAAGTTTTCCAATGGACGTTTGCCTCGATGTACTATTGTTACCTCGGCACCGGAACGTGCGGCAATATGGGCGAATTCAAAGGCGATATATCCACCACCGATGAAAAGCAGGGATTGGGGTAATTCCTTAAGGTTTAGAAAATCCGTACTCGTTTTCGCAAGCTGTCCGCCTTCAAAATCTAAAACTTTTGGTTTTGAACCTGACGCAATTACAACTTTATCAGCTTGAATGGTCTCGTTACCTACACATAAGGACTTTTCATTTATAAACGTAGCGGAACTGTGAAAGGTGTCGATGCCGTTCTTCTTATACCCCTTTTCTATTTTCCTCGGCATTTCATCGACAAAGGTCTGTTTGAACGCCATTATATCCTTCCAGTTGATATTCGGAATGGTATCAATGCCTTTCCCTTTAAGTCTTTTAGCGAAGTCGCGTACTTCCGTGGCACCGATAATCACTTTTTTTGGGTCACAGCCTCGTAGGGCACAAGTGCCACCATAAGGCAGTTCATCAGTAATGCCCACCGAAAGACCTTTTGAAGCGCATTTATTGGCGATTGTCATACCTGACATACCCGAACCAATAATGAAAACATCATATTTTTTCATCTACTTATTTTCTTTAGTGGTTTTCTCGACAACTTTATAGCCGGTGCTTTCTATAGCTTTTCGTATTGCGGGCAAATCGGTTTTGGCCTTGTCAAATTCCACTATGGTGTTGGCATTTTCGTAGCTGGCTTTGACCGAAATAATTCCGTCCAATTTATTGACTTCACTTTCTACGTGTGCCTCACAACCTGCACAGGTCATTCCAGCGACTTCAAAAGTCTGCTTTTTGATATTCGATTGAGAGACATAGACGATATCCTTGGTGGGCTGTGCATAAAATAGGTTGGAATAGTACGGAAAGGCCAGCATCAATGCGGCGAATAGTGTTACTATCAACAAGAAGCGTTTGGATTGCCAAAATGATGGTTTCGCATCATCTTCACAGGCGCAATCTATTTCTTCCTGTGTTTTCGGTCGCAGTTTCTGATACCAGGCAAACACCAAAACAATAATGGTCAAGCCGATAAGATAGGGTCTAAATGGCTCGACCCAAGAAAAGGTAGATGCAATTCCGCTTGTTCCGGCAATTAATGCCAAGACAGGGGTTATACAACATATTGATGCTGCAACTGCGGTAAAAATGCCGGTATAGGCCGCGGTATTTGAAGTTTTATTCGGTGCCATAATGTAAACTTTCTAAGCTGTTTTCTTTCTTGCTGAAATTGAATTGAAAATTCCATTCAAAACATTGTCCTCACTCTTTACCAGCGAATAATATAATGTTTGCCCTTCACGTCTCGACAAAATAATTCCTGCATCCTTCATTTTACGGATATGTTGGGATACGGCAGGAACACTCATTTCAAGAATGTCAGCAATATCGCAAGGGCATAATTCGTTTTCTATGTTCAAGAGGAACAGGACTTTCAGTCGCACCTCGCTTCCCGCGAGAGACAAAACTTTGCTTATTGCTTCTAAGCTGCCCGAAGAATTCTCTATGGTTTCCTTGCATCTCGATATTTGCTTCTTGTCTGCTTCGTTCCGTGTACAAGTTATTTCCAAGCTCATCTTTTTTTATTTAAAGTGGTCACAAATATATCATTATTATATTATTTAAGCAAATACTTAAATATATATTGTTGTTGCACTTGCAAACATTTTTCAAGCTCGATATGACTGCTTTGCAATCAGGCGGATTTAAGCTGATAAATAGGATATCACTTTAAAAATAGGTGCTGATTCCAAAATACCATGTTGCGGTTTTTGAGGCAGGATTGTTCAATATATCCTGCTGCCATTGGTACCTATAATTAATCCTTAGAACGGTCTGGGGTGATGGCCTCAAGCTCAAGGCAGGGGTCAAAGCAAACAGGTCAGCTCCAATATCGGTGTTGGTCTGGGCAAACTTCCCGATATTGTAATCCACATAATCCGTCCTGAGCGACAGGTTCAGTATTGCATCTTCCCAGTCAAGTATTTTCGTTTTGAGCACGGGTTGAATAATATCAACAAAAAAGCCCGCTTGTTGATTTCCAAATTGTTGTGTGAAAGTATCCGGTACATCCACCCAAATGTAGGTCATCTCGCCTATTAACCTCGTTCCTGTCTTATTGATCGTTGTATTTAAGTCGAAGGCAAGAACATCGACCCTCCTTGATTCAGTGTCAACTTGGAGGCCATCTATTTCTTCCCTGTTGTATGTGCCTCCCATATAAGAGATACCCAGTTCTCCAATTTTTCGATGTTTAATCGCCAATTTTCCATTTAATAGCGGGTTGCCACTAAAATTGTTCTCAAATCGCTCAGAATTTTCCTTTACAGCAGGTAAAAATGTCCGTTCCTCTTCGTTATTGATAATGCTGGTGTCAAAACCATTGGTTAGATACCCTTCATATCCCAAGGTCCAATCTCCCTTATACGTCTTTCCATATATGCCAAAACCGGCATTGGAGAAAGTGGCAGGCAACAAATTGGTGCTAACATCCGGTCGCTCCACGAATTCCCATTTCGGACCGTCATGATTTTGATTAAATGAGCCGATGGGATTCAATACAATTCCTCCTCGAAGATTGAGCAAGGGATGTAAGGCGATATCCATTGAGGCAAATTCGATGGCGATTTCCTCAGTTCCGTTTTCAAATTCCAACTCAGTCAAAAACTTAATGCGCTTCGATATGGATGCCGAAACGAAAAGAGTCAATCTCCTGGCCTGAAAAGATAACCCTTCTGACAATCCATCCTCAATGCTATAGATTGAGTTCGCCTCCAGATAACCACCCAGATTGACGGGAAATTTGTCAAAAGTCAAAAAGGGACGGTCATAGACTGCATCCATATTCATGGATGCCCTGATACTGTCTTTATCGCTGGTTTGGGCGCTAATGGTCGAAATGTAAATATTCACTATGAAAAGGGCAGCGTATATTTTAGGAGACATGTACATAGATATGTTCATTATCGGTTGTTATTGGGAATGACTTTAAGTTTTCTTCTGCAGGCCCTTGCATGACCCCGCCCGAGCGATCAAATTCGCTGCCATGACATGGACAATTATATATGCCACCACCAATGTTGAGTTCGCAGCCTCTATGGGTACATTGCATTAAACTAGCCGTATAGTCAAGCTTTGGTGTTCTGAAAATGCCGATGGGATATTGCATGGAATCGCTTTGGATGACCACAAAATCCCGCTCTATTTGTTTCTTTCCTTTTATCTGTTTAAACTCACCTTTTGATATTCTCAACATCCCCTCTTCCTCAGCGAAGGAGGCATAGTACAGGCCCGCACAGCCGTGGAGCAAAAAGGAGGAAGCCGGGAGGGCTGTTGCTAGATATCCCAAACGCTTGATGAAATCTTTCCTGCGCATCTATAGGGAGTTAATGAATTGTATCAATTGTGACTTTTCTTCTGGCTCTAATAAGAGGTACTGTGCCTTTGAATTATTTGCCTCGCCACCGTGCATTTCAATGGCTTCCCCAATACTTGAAGCCCTTCCGTCATGTAACAGGAACATTTGTCCACCTTGGGAATTGGCGGACAGGCCGATTCCCCATAACGGCGGAGTTCTCCATTCGGAGGTCTCAACATTGCCCTCTGTGAATCTATCATCAAGACCAGGACCCATATCATGTAACAGTAAATCCGTATAAGGATGGAACTCCTTAAAGGACAAAGATTCAATTGGCGAAAACCCCGTTGTCAGGGTCGGCGTGTGACAAGCTGCGCATTGTATGGACTGAAAAAGCTCTTTCCCGGCAATAACATCCGGATCTGTCTGGTTTCTTGGAATAGGAGCTTTAAGAGTTTTAAGGTAAAATACAACATCATTCAAAGTTTGGGTGCTTATCTCCGGATCTTCTTCAAGACCGCTGAATGGGTCAATGGGGTCGAAAAGGGAGGTTATCCCAATGTCTTGATTATATGCACCTACGGTTTGATGCAACAAATCATAACTACTGGCCTTCTTACCAAACCTGAAGATAAAATTATTTCCAATTGGAACACTGTTTTCCCGAATCTCGGTGAATTTGGGAGGACGATTATAGTGGGGTCTTCCACTAATTCCATCTCCGTCCTCATCCATTGGGTCGGCCAATGCCAGAATATCCATATCGGGGACAGCATCCAGTAAACCCAATCCTGTTACTGCAGGTGCCACTAAAATGGAAAAGGGCAAACCATCAGGAACGGTTTCAGGCTCAAAACCTGGTATGGCCTTATTTTGAATTTGGTTCCTGCCATCGCCGATAGTTGGCATTGAGGGTAGACCCAAATCATTGTTGCCAAACCTGATAAGTTGGTTGAAAGGATGGCCCTTGCCATCCCCTGAATGGCAGCTAACGCAGCTAGTCCCGACAAATAAGGGGCCAAGGCCATTTTCAACAGTAAAAACGTCATCGTTAAAAGCAATGTCACCAGCTAAAAACCGTTTTTGCTCGCTTGTGGACAGGCCATCGATAGGTCCATCCAACAGCTCAAATTCCATAGGTTCCTCGGGTCCCAAATTTTCACAGCCACAAAGCAGAAGTAAAGAGACCCCAATAAAAATATAAATTATTTTAGACATTACTATAAAAATATTTATACGAATATAATTATATTTTTAGATATGCCTAAATATTTTAATATAATTCCTCAGGGCAAAACTTATGGAATCTTTGGAAGGTCTGCGTTAGTGGATTATGGAAATACTATATTGTATGAGATGCTGTCAGTTGTCCAGAAAGAAAATAATGATCTCTGTATTTGGTATGATTTTAATCCCACGTCATCCGCTGCAACCGAACCGCATTGAAAATGGCCAAAAGTGCCACACCCACATCAGCAAAAACGGCTTCCCACATTGTGGCCAATCCACCCGCACCGAGAATTAAAACTATGACTTTGACCCCAAATGCAAGAACAATATTCTGCCATACGATTCTTCGCGTTGATCGACCAATTTTAATCGCTCTTGCAATCTTGCTGGGTTGGTCGGTCTGTATAATAACATCGGCCGTTTCAATGGCAACATCGCTTCCTAAACCACCCATCGCAATGCCTACACCACTTGCTGCCAAAACGGGTGCATCGTTAATACCATCGCCAATAAATGCTACTTTGGTTTCGGGTTGCTTTTTGAGCTCTTCAACCTCATTGAGTTTATCTTCAGGCAACAGTCCGCCTTTTGCCCAATCGATGTTTAACTCTTTTGCAACCTGTTGTGTAATTGAGTCTTTGTCGCCTGATAGCATTATGAGTTGCTGAATTCCTGAATACCGAATTTGTTTAATGGCTTGGTGCGCATCATCTTTTAATTCATCTGCAATGGTTACATAACCTGCAAATGTTCCATCTATGGACACCATAACGATGGATTCTACAATACCATCTGTTTCCGAGGGGACTTCTATGCTGTTTGAGGTCATCAAGGCTTTGTTTCCTACCAGTACGGTTTTTCCGTTGACCGTTCCTTTTAGTCCCTTTCCTGCAACCTCTGAAACATTGGTTGCCTCGTAATCCGAGCCGTCCGCTTTGTATTCGAGAATCGCCTTGGCAATGGGATGGGTGGATTGTTCTTCCATCGCCATCAGGTATTTCATAAACTCGGCTTCCTCAAATGTGATGGAATTGATTTCCTTGATTTTAAAAACGCCTTTGGTAACGGTTCCGGTTTTGTCCATTACGACCGTGTTTACTTGGGTCATTGCATCGAGAAAGGATGCACCCTTGAATAGAATACCATTGCGCGATGCCGCACCCAATCCACCAAAATAGCCGAGAGGAATAGAAATGACCAACGCACAAGGACACGAAATCACGAGGAATATCAATGCTCTATACAGCCAATCCCTAAACACATAATCATCTACAAAAAAGTAAGGTAAAAACGTAAGTCCGATGGCAAGGAATACAACGATAGGCGTATAAATCCGAGCAAATTTTCTGATGAATAATTCCGTCTTTGATTTTCTGGCAGTTGCATTTTGCACCATATCCAGAATTCGTGCAATGGAACTGTCT